>JAEEHS010000071.1 GCA_016281015.1 Bacteroidales bacterium | reverse complement strand
GATCGGCGGCATGATGCCTTCCTTCCGCATCCGGGACAGGGCTTCCCCTAACTCGTAGCCCTGTTTCTCGAAGTCCAGGTGGATCGAAGATATGGCGGGTGTGGTGATGTTGCAGAGAAATGTGTCGTTGTCGGCACCAAGGATGGCGACTTCGTCCGGAATCCGGATACCGGTCTCCAAGCATAACTGGCCTGCCATCGATGCGAGTACATCGTTGGTGGCAAAGAGGGCGACCGGCTTCGGTAGCCGCCGGAGCCAGTTTTTGATGGCTTCTTCGTCCGGATTGTTGATGTTGGCCTTGAAACGGAACGGGGTAAGATGCTTGTCGGAGAGAACCTGCTCGAATCCTTCGAGCCGCTCGTCTGACCAGATCAGTCCCTCATACCCGAAGAAGGCATAATGATCATAATGCTGCTTAACATAGAATCGGGCCGCCATTCTTCCGATCTCCCGGTACTCACCGCTCAGCATGGGGTAGTCCGGATAATCCGTATGTACGGTCCTGAGCACGACTGGGATTCCGAGCGGATCCGACAAGGCGCGGTCCACACCGTCCCATCTCCCGAAAATCGCGTCCGCCCCGATTGTACGTGCTCTCTCGGCTACTTCCATCCGGCGTCCTGCGTTCTTGTAAACATCAGGTGGAATCCGGAAAAAACTCCAGCCGCCCTCTGTGGCGGCAAAGTCAGACAATCCGCGCAGCAGCCGGCGTTCGGGCTCCCGCGTATAGTCGCAGCATAAAACCAGTTTGAACATGGAGCAAAGTTAATAAAATCTTCGCAAAACGAATAATTCTTTTCGTTTTTGTTCGTATTTTGAATATGCAAGGGTGACTAATTTTGTAACGTATTATTAGGTTTTTATGCGACACGCGATTATAACACTAACGCTCTTACTCTCTTTGCTATCATGCAGCAAAGGTATTGACCTGTCTGATGTCGCTTCAAACGTTGCATCTGCCGGCTTTGAGCTATCGGATATTGACCAGTATCCCGGAAGCTGCTTTATGCAAGGCGTCTCCGAGTATGCACAGGCTGCAGGAGACAAGACATTGGAAGCACGTCTGGTTGACACGCTGGACAAGTTTCTCAGTGGTCATTTATTGGGTAAAGGCTCTCTTATTTCATACAGCATCGGTGGCACGGCGATGGCTCAGATGGCCCTTTGGGGACACGATGCGTATGCTGCCAAAGTCATTGAAGTGGCTGACAGTGTGTTCCGGGTCCAGCCCCGTAATAACGAGGACGTGATGATTCCCGCCTGGAACAGTGATAAGATCCGTCCCGACGGGATGTTCGTCGATATGGTCTTTGCTGCGACGCCTTACCTTCTCTATGCGGGTCTGCTCTCCGGAAGGCAGGAATGGGTCGATTATGCGGCCTGGATGACGCTGAAGACTTTTGACGTTCTCCGCGATGAAGCATCCGGACTCGTCCATCAGGCGCGCGGTGTGTTGCGTCTGGCAGAGGGGGAGATCAGCCGGGACTGCTGGAGCCGTGGAAACGGATGGGGGAGTATTGCCCTCGCCGCCCTGATACGGGACCTCCCGGCCAGCAATCCTTATTATCAGCAGGTCCATGACCTCGCAGCCGACTTTTTCGCGGCTGTACTGCGCTATCAGGATGCGGACGGGCTTTGGCATCAGGAAATGACATTCCCGGATAACTGGCAGGAAACTTCCGGATCGGCCCTTCTTCTCTATGGCATTGGAACAGCGATTGATTGCGGCATCCTCCCGAAGAGTGCCAAGACTGCTTTTGTGAGAGGTCTTGAAGGACTTCTGGCTTTTATCGATACCGAGGGAAATGTCGCTTGCACCTGCGGCGGCTGCCTTGCCGTCGGAGACAGCAGCAAGGAAACCTACGCCATCCAGGTGCCTTATTGGAACGAGCGGCACGCTTTCGGTCCCGTGATGCTGGCGCTTTCCGCGGCGGCCAGGCTGGGAATCCGCACCGTTGATACAACGCTTGGCAGCAAAGTGAATTCCTTCCGGCCCGCTTGTGTCGTCCGCCACGTTGAAGAGCGCAAGGATGACCTGGCCTGGGAGAACGACTGGTCCGCCTATCGGATTTATTCGCAGAAATCTCCTTTGAACAAAATCAGCAGCGGCATCGACTATTGGGCAAAGAAGGTCGATTATCCCATCCTTGACAAGTGGTATGCCGCCAATGCCGGTGGAGGAAGCTATCATAAGGATCAAGGCGAGGGATACGATTTTTATGCGGTCGGAAAGCGTCGTGGCGTGGGCGGAAACGGTGTCTGGTCGGGAGATAGTCTCTATGTAAGTCTTCCCTACGAACAGTGGGAAATAACAGAAGAGGGGCCGGAGCGCATTTCGTTCACTGTTACCTACCCTCCTTTCCGGGCAGGGGAAGAGACGGTTCGCCAGACGACGACCTATTCCTGCGCCCTGGGCTCTCCTTTTACCCGTGTGGAGACGACGTTGACTTCCGAAAGCGGCAATGACTTGACGCTTGCTGTCGGCCTTACGACTTTTGGCCGCGGAGAGACGAAGCAAGAGATAGGCGGCGTGCTTCGCTTATATGAGTACCTGCCAGAAGAGAAAACAGGACTGCACTCTATTCTGATAACGGATCCGGCCCTTGAGGCACGCCGGGCGGATGCGGGCCCTGACAAACTGCTGTTGATGGATATACACAGTGGACAAACCGTCCGGTATTTTTTTTCGGCATTTTCTTCTTTGACGAACCGGTCCGGAAACTGGCATCGGATCGTTACGACCGCTACGTATAATGAATTAAATCGAATACAATAGAATGATGGGTAGAAAATTATTGATCGCGTTGTGTGTGCTGCTTTGTGGTTCAGCGCTGAAAGTGACGGCACAGGGTATTGCCGGCTCGCCGGAGTACATCAAGGCCCTGACGGCCGAGTGGAAAGGTGAGCGTTTTGATGATGGACGCCCAAAGGTTCCGGATAATCTTCTGGACCGCCTGAAGAACGTAACCATAGAAGAGTGCTGGGCCGAACTCATGAAACTTGGCTACCAGAACCAGTATGAGGGTGACTGGATGCTTGTCCATGAAACCGAGGACGCGGTGATGGTCGGTCGTGCCGTGACCGCCCAGTTCATGCCCATGCGGCCCGACCTTGAGAACGAAATCATCGAGCAAGGCAAGAAGGAAGGCCGGATGTGGGAACAGAAGCGTACGGTTTCCTGGGTCATCAACACCCTTGTTCCGCGGGATGTCTATGTCGCAGATACCTACAACAAGGAATTTCTCGGAACGGTAATCGGATCCAATCTCGGCAAGGGAGTCTTCGAGCAGACCGGCAATGGCGTGATTACCTATGGCCATATCCGCGACATTGAACGTCTTCGCAGGATTCCGGGTTTCAACGCCTGGTGCAAGGGCTATGACCCGTCCTACATGCGTCAGACCATCCTGACCAATTACAATGTTCCCATCCGTATCGGTCATGCCACGGTGCTTCCGGGGGATGCCGTCCTGGCGAAGCCGGGTGCTGTCCTGTTTATTCCGCCGCACCTGGTCGAGCACATTGTCCTGACGAGCGAGTTTACCAAACTCAGCGACGAGTTCGGTGAGGAGATGATCTCGAAAAAAATCTATACCGCCGGCCAGATTGACAGCGCATGGTCCGACGAGATGAACAAGCGTTTTGTCCATTGGGTCCGCAACTACAAGGGTACGTTGCCCATGACAAAGGACCAGCTTGAAGCCTGTCTGAAAGAAAGAAACTTCTAGGATGAGAAAGATATTGACCATACTGGGTGCGATGGCTCTGTGTTTCGGCGTTTCCGCTCAGACGCAGTGGCCGATCTATGACGACTTTTCCCTTCCTGATCCTGGGAAGCCCCATCTCGTTAGCCGCAACAGTCTCCAGCCGACGGAGGAATTTCTGGACCAGTATCCGGACGGTATTCCCGTAGCTACGAATGAGCAGCTGCATCAGATATGCCGCTTTTATCGGGACAATCCGGAAGGCCAGAAAGAATGGAACGGCATGGCCTCGCTGGCGGCCCGTACCGTTTCGGCCTGGAATATCAAGAGTACAAGTGGCTTCGGTGCATCCCGTTATATCTATGGCATCGGCAATCTCAAGAACATTTCTCTGGTCTACATCTTTACCGGTAATAAGCTGGTAGGGGAGTTCATTCGGGCCAATCTTTCCAAGATGGTTTCGCTTCCCATGACTTTCTGGCTTCACAGTGAACTGCGTGGATATAATGAGGCCCATCCCAAAGGCGGTCTTGAGACAGCGTCGCTCAATATTACCCTCAGTTATGCCGTTCCTGCCGTACAAAAGGATATGAGTGAAGATGAACTCGCGGCCATTAAGGATGCGTGGAGGGAAAGGGCCCATGTTCCTTCGCTCAACTGGCTGGAAAACTTGCGCGCAAACAACTGGACCGCCCAGATCGGCTGCGGCGCACTGTATTCATCCAACTATTTCGGTGATGTCATGGGCCGTATGCGCGCGCTCAATGCGTTAAAATACTATGCCGACGCAACGATAGAGTCCGACGGCTCCTACGCAGAAGGCATCGGTTACTTCACCTCCACCATTGACCAGCTCTTTTACGCTCCTCTGGTGATGTCGCCTCG
>JAEEHS010000070.1 GCA_016281015.1 Bacteroidales bacterium | reverse complement strand
TCGACCTGATGATAGGTGAGGTGGAGTTAGGGGATGGCGACGAGATCTATGTGCATATGAGGCATATGTTCGCCGTGTTCCGCATTGAGGTGACCCTCAGGAACTTCCCGTACGAGGCGCCTCCCGGTTCTCCTTTCGACCAGGCGCGGATCAATTCCATACGCATCAAGTGTGTGGATCCCGACTCGGACGAAGAGGAAGAGTGGGGTGTGAACGGTGACCCGGTCTTCGTCCGGTTCTCCGGCATTGATGTGACCACCGAAAGCTATACGGGGACTCCCTTCACAATCGAGAGAGGACCGCAGGACTATTATCTGCTAGATTCCGGCAATAATAGCGATCTCACGTTGATGGATGAAGATGTTGTCGAAAAGACTTTCTTCGTGCCAGTCCGCTTCGACAAGGACCTCGAGGCAGGGTACGAACTATGCTTCCAATTCGGCGGCAACTATTACGACGACGAGGAAGAACGCCGGAATTCGGTCACCGTGTTCCCGGGCTGCGACATGCGGAAGACGATCACGAGCAAGCTCTGGCTTGAAAATGGTAAAATCTACGGCTTCACGGTAACCATATAGGCTTTTGCGGCTAACTCAACGCTGCGATATAAACTCTTTTTATATCACAACAATCCCGGCCATATTTTTAGTGGACACTAATGACGCCTTATCACAAAACGTAGATCTTGTTACGATGAGAAAATTGACGGTGGCGATGGGGGTATTGCTCCTGCTTTTCGGCTGTGGAGGGGGTAAAGAAGGCCTTCGCAATGGGGATTTGGTCTTCGTGGGAATTCCTGCGGAGCGTGCTGCGGAGCGGGGGTCCATGGACGAAGCGATCTCCTTCGCGACAGGGAAGGAGGGGGCGTTGAATGTGATTCATGTGGCCATCGCCGAGGTGAAAGCCGACAGCGTGTGGATCATCGATGCCAGCACCACACATGGGGTGACGCGTCGCCCGCTGGAGCGTTTTCTGGAAGCGTCCCGGCTCCCCGACGGAAGCGCTCCGGCGTATGTCGTAAAACGCGTACAAGGAGTCGACGCCGACGCCGCAGTCCTATTGGCGAAGGGGTTTTGCGGCCGTGCATACGATCTTCGTTTCCTCCCGGACAATGAAGACCTTTACTGCTCGGAACTGGTTCAGAAATGTTATCTGTACCCTTCCGGGAAGCCCGTCTTTGAAAGTGTTCCCATGAATTTCAAGGCGGCGGACGGGAGCATGCCGCCCTATTGGGAAAAGCATTTTGGGAAGCTAGGAATGGCGGTGCCGCAGGGCTTGCCGGGAACCAATCCGCAGCAGATGTCACAGCATCCTGGCTTGATTGAGGTGCCTATCGAATGGTAAAGCCAGCGGTCCGTTGCCCATATTCAAAATAATTCGTATCTTAGCAGCAAGTTTACTTGAGACCATCAATTGAATAAAGCGAATAACCATGTCCACAGCAACACTCGCATCTGAAAAATACAGCTTCGGCGCCCTTCGCACCTATCTGGCCGTCCTGGCCTTCGTGTGCGGCAACATTCTGGTGCCCCAGCTCTGCCACCTGATTCCGCGCGGCGGATTGATTTTCCTGCCCATCTATTTCTTCACGCTCGTCGCGGCGTTCCGCTGTGGCTGGAAAGTAGGCCTGCTGACGGCCGTCCTTTCCCCGGTGGTCAACTGCCTGCTGTTCGGCATGCCTCCTGTGGCCTCCCTGCCGGCCATCCTGGTCAAGTCCCTGGCCCTGGTCCTGGCCGTGGAAGTGGTCTCCCGGAGAATGGACTTTTCCATCTTTTCCGTCGCCATCGCGGTCCTGGCGTATCAGCTTGTGGGCATGACGGTGGAATTTTTCATGGATTTCAACCTCGTGCATGCCCTCCAGGACATCCGCATCGGCTGGCCCGGCATCCTGATCCAGATCGTCGGCGGATACTTCGTCATCAAGGCCCTGCAGCGCCGATGAAGGGCGTTCTGAAATCTTTTCTCCTGCCCCCGGATTTTTATGCCGACGATGTCGCAGACATGGTCGGCAATTGCGTTCAGCGCCATGGGGTGGAGGAGTGGAAGGCCGTGGTCCTGACCAATGAGATCCATGGCCATCTGGGCATCTACTCCACCCTGGGCGCCAAGATGGGCCTGCTCTCCCGGGAACTGTTCCGGGAAGCGGGGGTGGAGGAGGACCTGTCCGTCCTTTCCTATGCCGGGAGCGTTCCTCCCGTGAGTTGCCTCAATGACGGGCTGCAGGTGGGGAGCGGCGCTTCCATGGGGCATGGGCGCTTTGCGCTGGCCCCTTCTGAAGAGGGAATCGCCGTCAGAGCCTGTTTCATGGGCGGAGAAAAGGTGCTCGAACTCTCTCTGAAGAGAGAATATGAAGAGCGGATCCAGGAAGACATCCGGCGGGGCGTGGAACTGTACGGGCACAGCGCCCCGTATTGGGACTATGTCCGGAGTCTGGCCCTTCGCTACTGGCTGGAGTGGGACCGGAAGCGGATTTTTACCATTTCCTGGAAAAGACCGTAGGGGAGACCACTTCTTTCATGGAGTCAGTCCGTTTGAACCCTCAAAGATAGGAAGAATCTTTTACTTTTCCAGATAGAATTCCTTCAAGGGGCGGTATCCGAGTTCGGCCATCAGCGCGTCCCAGTTCCGCGGCAGTTCGATCGGGACGGTCGCATACCCTCCGCCGGGCATGGTCTGGACCTTGTTGCGGGCTGCGTCTCCGGTGATGAGGAAGGCCGTCATGCCGCGCTGCATGGTGGGGATGGTCAGCTGCTCGCTCTCGGGGGAGTCGTACCAGGCCGGGGTCGGGGTCATTTTCCCGCCTTCATCCTTGCGGATATGGCCCTGGTACTGACGGAGGGTATGGGCCCCGCCGTCTTTCGCCCCGCCCGGATTGGCGTAGTAGTTGGCGAAGGCGCGTTCCTTGACCGGACGGCGGGATTCCTCGATCAGCTCCCTTTCCAGGGCCTCCGGGCTCTTGTAGGCTCCCGCGAGGATTTCCGCCACGGGTTCGGTCATCAGGATGGTCCGGAAGGTGAACTGGCGGCCGCTGCCCAGGGCGAACTGACAGCGCTCGCTGATGTCCCAGGCCAGCAGTTCCATCACTTTTTCGGGATTGGTGGTGGAGGGGGCCATGTTGTTGCCCCAGAGGAGCGTGGAGCCGAGGGTGACGGTGCTTTCATTCAGCGCATATCCTTTGCGGACATGGTAAGGATTCCAGCCGACCCTGAGGCAGGCCGCATCGTCTTCCACCAGGCACCAGGACAGGGGATAGCCGAAAGTGCCCATCCTGTCCTGCTTCACATAATAGCCGCAGAGGTTCATGAGCGCCAGGTTCATGAAGCGGCCGATCCGGATGTTGGCTTCCTCGTTGATCTGTCCCTGGCCGCTGTCGATGCCCAGTTGCCGGGCGACAGGGCCGTTGAGCCAGCTGTAAGGAATCCAGGCATGGGTGCTCGAGAGCGTCCGGCGGAATTGTCCGTCTCCCAGCCCTTTGGTGAGGGCGATCAGGATGGGCATGTATTCCGGCTTGCAGCCGGCCATGACCGCGTTGACGGCGACATGCCAGGCGGTGGTGTTGCGATGGGCGATCGGGAGGATGGCCACGGTGTCATCCCACTTCAGGTCGGTATACTTGAGGAAAGACTCGACTTTCTCGAAGGTGGGCGGCACGATGGGAAGGCCGTCCGACCAGTTCATTTCGGTGAAATAGGCATTGATTTCATCCACGCTGCCGTAGAAAACATCGTCGCGGATGTCGCCTTGGCTGGCGGAAAGTGCGGCGGCGCGTTCCTCGGGGCTGATGGGCGTGGTCAGGGCCTGGACAATCTGCGGCCAAAGGATCTCCCGCGTATTCTGGATCAGCTGCTCCGCGCTATGGGTGGCGAAGGCGCCGGGATACTGGGCGACCCGCATCACGGGTACGCCATTGTTGCGTGCGGTGTACTGGGCCTGGTCGGCGAAGCCGGGACCGGCGATGATGACGGAGGGAATGCCGAGATATTCTGCGGCGATGCAGGAGCCCGTCTCTTTCGGCGTGCAGAGTCCGCAGCCGCCGTTGCCGGAGATGACGGCATCGACACCCATCGCCTTCAATTTTGCCTGGAACTCTTCCTTGGCTTTCCGCTGGATGCCGGGGGCCGGGTAGGGACCGGCAAAGCCGATTTCATCGAGGAGAATCACCTTCGCCGACGGATAGTTCGCAAGGATCAGGCGTTTGATTTCCGGATGGGTGACGCCGGTCATGAAACTGACGCCCACCACGGCGATGGTCTTTCCCTCGAGGGTCTCCAGGCGGGGCGCCTGGGGAATCATTTCCACGGAGGAGCGTCCGACGGGGCTGACAACGGCATAACCCGCCTCCGGGGCGGAATCGGCCGGGTGGCAGGTATCGTCACAGACGATGCGCTGGGCGTTTAGTTCCCATCCGAATAGTGTAAGGTTGAGTGTGAAAAGAAGAGGAAGGAGGAGATGTGGTTTCATAAAACTTAAGCCTTGGTCCACTGTTTAGATGGCGGACCAAGGCGAAAGTTTAATCTTATTGGATGGCAATCTGCTATTGGATGGCAATCTGCTTGACGGGGGTTGTCTTCTGGACCGTTTCCTTCTTCGGGAGATGGACATTCAGCACGCCCTTCTCCACTTTGGCTTCGATCTTTTCGGCGTCCACGTCGTCGGGCAGCAGCAGCGTCTGCTGGAATTTCTCGTAGGAGAACTCGCGGCGGAGATAGCGTCCATGGCGCTTGCCTTCCTTGTTCTCGGTCTTCTTTTCCATCTCGATATGGAGGTTGTTGTCCTCATCGACATGGACTTTGAAGTCGTCTTTGTCTAAACCAGGAGCGGCGAGTTCCACGTTGTATTCCTTCTCGGTTTCCAGTACATTGATGGCCGGGGCCGTGTAAGTGGGTCTTTCCATCCAGCTGTTGTCGAAAAAGTCATTGAAAATGTCCGGCATCCAGCTGTCACTATTCCTTCTGATAATCGGTAACATAGCTCAAAAACTTTAATCGTTCCGGTTTTGGGTGTATCCCTATTTCCGGGGCTCCTGTGGGGGAGTCGACAGGTGAAAATGCAAACTCGGGGCCAGGGCGGAAAAGTGGACAAATTGGCACTTGTTATGCCAAATTGTCCGCCCCTGCCAGGACTGCCAGGTCATGCCGTCCCTCCCGAGGAACGATATCGGCCATTTCCGTTCTCCCACAGGTCCTGCCGAGGCGGCTGCACGTCGGGCCGTCGCCTGCGGGCAGGGGACCTCGGCTGGTACGCCCCTTCGGGGCTATCCCTCCCACTTCGCTTCGCTCGTGGGCCCCTCCCTCTGACACGGCCGAGGGTGGCCATGCCATCCTCGGCCCCCTGCCCATCCGGCTCCTATGCCCGAGTAAGATACTGAGCCGATGCCGGCGCCAATGACCAAGATCGCCGCATCCTGGGAAGAAGATGGAATGTAGTCTTTCCTGAATTTCAGGAAAATTTTACGCATTCTTTCCTTATTTAACGGAAGGTTTCTTTTTTTGCAAAAACTGATGCCATGACCATTCTGCTATTACCTCGGGGAGAAGGAGTGTGACTTCGTTATCCAGACCGAAACTGCCGTAAATCAACTGATTCAGGTGTGCTGGGAAATGAAAGACAAAGTTAACTGGCTGCGGGGACTTGACCATTGTCACGCGCGACATGGAAGAAGATGTCCAGGATGCACGGGGAATCATTCACATCGTTCCTGCCTGGAAATGGTTCCTGAGACGATAATACCTAATAATTCATAATTACTTGTTGGTATTAAAAAAAGTGATTAT
>JAEEHS010000006.1 GCA_016281015.1 Bacteroidales bacterium | reverse complement strand
TTATTAATACCGTACCGGCGGTGAATACTCCATGCACTATACCCTGCCTCCATTAAATGCATGTAATGCAGCAACTGTTCATACTTGTGTTTCATAACAAAACCCCGAAAGTTTTTTGTCTAACTTTCGGGGTTCATGTCACATTGCGGTCACCCTCTTTTTTTCATCGCCCTGTCTATCAGTCTGTCAGATATTTGTGGGCGCCATGGCTGTAGGGCCTGTCGGGCTCGCCGGGGTACGTATAGCCGTTACTGTTGGTCTTGAGAATCTTGTATTCGCTTCCGTCCTTGGTGTAGGCGTATTTGTAAGGATAGCTCGCGCTGCCGCCATTCTGGTAGCAGATATCGATGCAGTCGGGAGCCGTCCCGTTCAAGAGGGAAGAGGTGATGGACAGATTCTTGAGCGCAGGCGTTCCGGATACGGAGAAGGCTGCAAGACGACCGGTCCAGGGAGAGGAACTGCTGACAGCGCTCAGCGAGGTCAGAGCCGGGCAGGAGGAGACGGAAATCTCCGTCGGAGCACCCAGGTAGATGGAAGAGAGTTTCGCACAGCCGCTGACCTGGAAGCGGTTAATGGTACGGGATGTCTCGACCCTCTCCAGCAGGGCATTGTTCGAAATCGTCACGTCAAGTCCTTCTGTGCTGTCCTTAAAACGCGGTCTCAAATCCAACTCCTTGAACGACATCTTGCTCCCGTTCAGATTGATGGACGAGGTGTTGACGTAGTTCGTGCTGGTGACATACGTGGAAATCGAGAGTTTTTGGAAACTGCTGCCCTCATATTCCGACAGCGGAGAAATGTCTTCCACATCGGAAATGCTCATCGTGGCATCTTTCAGCCCGGGACAATTCTTGAAGGAAAGTTTCCTCGGGATGCCGGAAACATTGATTCCATGGGTGGAACTGGAGCCCTTTCCGAGGATCTTGCAGGTCTTGAGCGGGCAGTTGTCGTAGTTGAATTCGCCGGTGAGCGGAACCGGAATGAACGTAGCGGATGACGGGCCGGTTTCTATCATGATGGTGCCCTGAGCCATCAGGGTCGTCACACCCGTATTGGCGAGATTGATGGACACATCGTAATGTCCCGGCTCGACAAACACTTCCGGATACTCTGTCAGATAAGGGGAATGGACCTCCAGGAGTTTGCTCAGGTGCGGGCCACGACGGAAGTACCAGAAGTGGACATCGTTAATGATCAGGCTCTCAGCTTCGACTCTCCCGAGAGACCAGCGGAAACTGTCATCCGACATGCCTTCCGAATGGTTGCCGATCCGGACTTCGTTGGCGAATTTCCACCCGCTCTGCGGCTCGATGGCGACGGCATAATGGTATTCGGAATCACCATTTGCGATTTCCTTGTCGCTGTAGTAGGCGACGGAAACGTTCTTCCAATCGAAGAAGCCGGCCTTCGGGTCGTTCCAGTTACAACCTTCCCACTCGCCGTCGCGGGAGGCGTACAGGTCTTCCAGGATGCCGCGGACGGCAGCCTCGACCTTGGTATCCACCACGTAGACATCCCTATTGAATGAAGGAAGGGACGGGCCGGGGGCGAGTTCATAGACGTTTCCGAAGATGTTCATGTCGATGAAGGGACCATCGATCTTGTATTTGTAACCGGGGAGTTTGGTGAAGTCGTAATTCAAACTGCAGAGGACGGAGTCGCCCGGCTCCTTGTCCTTGAGACTGCCTTCGAGGGTAAAGGGAATTTTGACCACATCCTTCTCATCCTCCTTGTTGCGGAGGTTGATGTGGAGGTTGTCGGCGAAGAGGGCCTTGTTTTTCAGCCAGGTCTTCATTGAAAGCACACCGCCTGCCGTACTCACCTCAACCTTCTTGCAATTCTGGGGGAAGATATAGGTTTTGCCGAAGGAATACTTCAGCCCCACATTGTCCGGCACTTTTAACTCCTTTCGCCACTTGTATAACAATTCGACATAGCCGCCAAACTTGAAACTCAGGGCCGGCTCGTAGTACATATTGCTTAATTGATAGCCAGAACTACCGAAATTCATCAGGTATTCCGGACTGAGCGGAACGGAGATTGTCGATGCGATTTCGAAATGCGGGTCGAAGTCGATGCCGACGCCCAGGGCGCCTTTGTAGATGGAGAGGGTGACACCGACATTGGGCCCCGCCTCCACGGAACCGGAAAGATTCAGGGACACCGAGAAGGGATTCTCGCTACTGGATGTCCCCACTTCGCCCGCCTTGGTGTGGAGTTCCTGCCCGTCGTAGAGGGCCATGGCGTAGTAGGACTTCTCATAATTGAAGGAGATGGTCATGTTGACCTCGCCATTGATCTTGAATACGAAGGCGACGAACACCGACGGGGTGAGCACCAGCGGCCCCACGGGAATGGGGGCGAAAGGAATCTCGAAGAAGGCTGTCGTCCAGGTCTTGCTCTTGCCGCCTTTGATGGTAAAATCGCAACCGAGTTTGGCCGTGGCATCGACGCGGACGCGGGCGTAGGTGCAGGCGTAGTCGACGATATCCACGTCAAGGGCCATCTTGAAAGCGATTTTCATCGAGGGGGAGATGGAAAGGTTCTCGCCGAAATCAATGCCGAGACTGTTGAGGCCGCCGAACACTTCGGGAATGGACAGCTCAAGTCCGCCCTGTACCTTGGTCAGGGGAATCTCCTTTCCGTCCGGGGTGATGATGCGGTCGGCATAGGGGCTCAGGTCGAGACCCGTCTGGGAAAAGTGCAGGTTCTGGAAAACTTCGTCAAGGGCGACCTGTTCGTATTTGTACTGCCGGGTGCCGCCCACATTGCTGACTTGGGTAATCCGCGCCGTCATACCGCCCGGGAAAGATTCGCAGTTCGGGATGACCATGACATCATCTTTATTGTAGGCCTTGTCCGAGATGTTGGTATACGGAAGGGAGAAGCACTTTGCGTTGACAATTTTGATCTGGTCGGCTGTCCCTTGTTCCACCGGAACGGAGTGCTCGCCCCAGTCATAGGTATACTCCAGGCTTTCCTGGTCGTATTTGGCGTTTTCCGGGTCGATATCCGTGCGCGGCGGTTCTGCAATTTGCTGTTCTTTCTTGCAGCCGGAGAGAATGAAGAGGGCTGCGAGCAGGATGGCGGTGAATAGTCTTTTCATACAATGGCGATTAAGTATCGCAAGATACGAATTTTTTTCACAAATGCCGCATCTTGGCGTGCCGGAGAATCAGAATCTTCTGACCATACTTGTCGAAAGCAACGACGGCACGAAGGTCCTCACCCTCTCCGCTGAGGTCCAGGACGGTTCCTTTCCCGAAACGGTTGTGCTCAATGCGGTCTCCTTTGGAGAAAGAGTCCATGGGGTCCGGCACAAAATCCGGGATGGGGTCCGGTTTCACGACGCCGAGGGCACGCACCGGCGTGACAGGGCGCGGAGCCGAAGGACGAGGGACAGATGGGCGTTCCTGGAAAGGGTTCTCCTTCCGGAGCGGATTCTGGAGATACTGGGGAGCGATTTCCTTGAGGAAGCGGCTCGGGGAATTGGATTCATGCTTGCCGTTTCGCATCCGCGTCTCGGCATAACTCAGCACCACCGCCTTTTTCGCCCGCGTCAGGGCTACATAGCAGAGGCGCCGCTCCTCCTGCAGTTCCTTTTCGGTCAGGGACCAGCCGCCGGACGGGAAGAGATTCTCCTCCATGCCGGTCACGTAGACATAAGGGAATTCCAGCCCCTTGGCCGTATGGACCGTCATCAGGGCCACCTTGTTGGAGGTCTCATCGTCCGCGACATCCGCATTGGACAGGAGCGAAATCTCTTCCAGGAATTCCGGCAGGGTCACGAGCGGTTCGCCCCCTTCCTCCGACTCATTCTGCCGCTCCTCGACAAAGCCTTTTACGGAATTGATCAGCTCTTCCACGTTCGCCGCACGGGACTGTCCCTCGATGGAGGTATCCATCTTGTAGAACGGGTAGAGCGTGGATTCGTCCGCCAGGGAAGAAGCGACGACGTAGGCATCTTCCGATGCGGCCCGCGCGGCATAGCGCTCCATCATGTCGCAGAAACTCCGGATCTTGGTAAGCGCGGCGCTCTTGAGGCCGTACTGCTCCAGATTGGGCGCATGGGCCGCCTTGAAAAGCGAGCACTGCATGTCCCTCGCCGAGAGAGAGAGCGCATCCAGGGAGGTGTTTCCAATCCCCCGGGCCGGCTTGTTCACCACCCGGCGGAAGGATTCGTCATCCTGGAGATTGACCGCGAGTTTCAGGTAGGCCATCATGTCCTTCACCTCCGCGCGCTCGAAGAAGGAATTGCCCGAATAGATCATATAAGGGATGTTCCGCCGGCGGAGGGCTTCCTCCAGGGCGCGGGACTGGGAATTCGTCCGGTAGAGGATGGCGAAATCCTCGTACTGGGCCTTTTCTTCCTGCATCCGTCGGATGATGCCGGAGGTCACAAGGGCGGCCTCCTCCCCTTCGGTATAGGCGCGCAGGATCCGGATCTTCTCCCCTTCCTCTCCCATGGACACACACTCCTTGGGAATCCGGTCTTCGTTCCTGGAAATCAATGAGTTAGCCGCATTGACAATCATTTGGGTCGAGCGGTAATTCCGCTCCAGGCGGAAGATCTTCGTCGCAGGGAAATCCCGCCGGAAGTTCAGGATATTGGCAATCTGCGCCCCGCGGAAGCCATAGATGGACTGGGAATCATCTCCGACCACACAGATATGCTGCTTCCGGGCGGACAGGTACTTGAGGATGACATACTGGGCCTTGTTGGTATCCTGGTACTCATCCACCAGGATATAATCGAAACGGCCGGAAATCGATTCCAGGGCCTCCGGGTCCGACTTCAGCAGGAGGTACAGATAGAGCAGTATGTCATCGAAGTCCATCACCCCGCTCTGCTTGCACACCTGGGCATAGGCCGCATAGATCCGGCAGATGTCCGGCTTCTTGTGGAGCCGGTCTTCCTCCAGATAGCCGCCGGCCCCGCTGGCATAGGGCGTCGGCGTCACGAGGTCGTTCTTTGCCTTGGAAATGCGCGAAAGCACCTCCCGGGGCTTATAGACCTTGTCATCCAGTTCCAGGTTCTTCACGCAGGTCTTGACGGCGCTTTCGCTGTCGCCCCGGTCGTAGATGGTGAAGGAGGACGGAAAGCCGATGACACCGGCATATTCTCTCAGGAAACGGATAAAGACCGAATGGAAGGTTCCCATCCAGATGCGGCGTGCCTTCCGCTCGCCCACCATTCCCGCGATCCGCTCCTTCATCTCCCCTGCCGCCTTCTTGGTGAAGGTCAGGGCCAGAATCCGGTCCGGATCCACTCCTTTTTCTATCATATAGGCAATCCGGGAGGTCAATACCCGGGTTTTTCCCGATCCGGCGCCGGCGACAATCAGCACCGGTCCATCCACACATTGTACAGCTTTTTGCTGTTCGGGGTTCAACGCATCAAGAATACCGCTCATATCCGTCATATTTTCCGCGAAAATAGCAAAAAAATTCGTATCTTCGCGCGGTATTTTAGGAAATACATAAAAACTGTTATTATAATGTCAAATACGCTCGATCTGAAAAAGGGCCTCGACATTCCTCTGAAGGGTGCCGCGGCCTGTGAGGTCACTGCCAAGGTGCTTCCAGAGACCGTAGCCGTCAAACCCACCGATTTTCCTGGGCTCCTTCCGAGACTGCTCGTGAAGGAGGGCGACCGCGTTCTGGCCGGCAGCCCCGTGATCTCTGACAAGACGAACCCGGCGCTCCTGGTCACTTCGCCCGTCAGCGGGACGGTGGCCGAGATTGTCCGCGGTGAAAAGAGAAAGCTCCTCGCCGTCCTGGTGAAAACCGATGCTGCCGGGGAGGGAGTCGATTTCGGGATCACGAAAAACGCGGATACGGACACCATCAAGGATGTCCTTCTTCGCAGCGGTCTGTGGCTGTCCCTCGTCCAAAGGCCTTACGGCGTTATCGCCGACCCGGCCGTCAAGCCCAAATCCATTTTTGTATCCACCTTCTCAACCGCGCCGCTCGCCCCTGACACGGATTTCACCCTCGGGGATCGTTTCGCCGACTTCCAGGCCGGTATCGATGCCCTCGGCCGCCTGACGGACGGCGGGGTCCATGTCGCGGTGTCGAAGGCGGTCTATTCCAAGACCCCGTTCCACAAGACGGAGAATGCCATCCTGCACGTCGTCAGCGGGAAACACCCCGCCGGCAATGTCGGTGTGCAAATCAGCCACATCTCCCCGATCCAGAAGGGAGAGACGGTCTGGACGGTGTCCCCGATGCTCGTTGCCGCTATCGGCCGGCTCGTTTCCACCGGCAAGCTGGACCTGACGCGCAAAGTGGCCGTCACCGGCCCGAAAGCCCCGCATCCATCCTACGTCGAGACCATTCCCGGCGCCCCGGTGAAAGACCTGGTCCAGGCTGAAGAGGGCGTACGGATCATCGGCGGAGATGTCCTCTGCGGCGAAACGCTCGGTCCCGACGCTTACCTAGGCTTCTTCCATGACCAGCTCACCCTCCTGAAGGAAGGGACGGAGCGGGAATGGTTCGGATGGGCCAAACCCTTCCGCCCGAAGGTCCACAGCTCGTCCTGGTGCTATTTCTCCTGGCTCACCCCGGGAAAGAAATACGAGATGGACACCAATCTGCACGGCGGTCCCCGCGCCTTTGTCGAGACCCAGTGCTTCGAGGATGTGACCCCGATGGACATTTTCCCCATCTACCTCATCAAGGCCTGCCTCGCGGGAGATATCGAGAAGATGGAGAAATTCGGCATCTACGAGGTTCTGCCCGAAGACCTGGCGCTCTGCGACTACGTCGATCCGTCCAAGAATGAAATCCAGGCCATTATCCGGAAGGGTATCGACCTGATGATCAAAGAAATGGCTTAAGTTATGGCAGATCAGAAGAAAACTCCCTGGTGGCATTCCACCGTTGATGCTTTCGATACTTTCCTCCGTGTACCCGGAACGGTCACGGCGAAAGGAGCCCATGTGCGGGACGGTATCGATCTGAAGAGAGTCATGATCATGGTCGTCGTCGCCCTGGTCCCCTGCGCCCTCTTCGGTATGTATAATGTCGGTCTGCAGACATCCCTGACCTATGGACTGGAATGGGGGTTCTGGCAGATGTTCCTGTACGGCCTCGTGCGGATGCTTCCGCTGTTCGTCGTCTCTTATCTGGTCGGTCTCGCGATCGAATTCGCCTCTGCCCAGATCCGCGGTGAGGAAGTCAACGAGGGCTACCTCGTCACCGGTTTCCTCATCCCGCTGATTGTTCCGGTGGACGTTCCGCTGTGGATGCTCGCCCTGGCGGTGGCCTTTTCGGTGCTCTTCGTCAAGGAAGTGTTCGGCGGCACGGGCATGAATATCTGGAACCCGGCGCTCGTCGCCCGCGCTTTCCTCTTCTTCTCCTATCCGTCCTCGATGTCGGGCTCTTCCGTCTGGGTCTCCAAGACCTGGGTGCCGACCCTGAAAGGCGTGGATGCCGTTTCCGCGGCAACCCCGCTTGCCATCGCCCATGACGGCGGAATGGATGCGCTCAGCGCCCAGTACTCTTTCATGGACATG
Organism: Bacteroidales bacterium; assembly: GCA_016281015.1. Lineage (GTDB taxonomy): Bacteria > Bacteroidota > Bacteroidia > Bacteroidales > UBA932 > Cryptobacteroides. Next base: position 3,527 of record JAEEHS010000006.1, on the reverse strand, counting down.
TTCTACGGTTTCATTCCGGGTTCGACCGGTGAGACCAGCGTGGTCGCCATCCTCCTGGGTGCCATCCTCCTGGTCTGGACAGGCGTCGCTTCCTGGAAGATCATGGTCGGGTCCATCGCCGGCGGCCTGTTGGTCGGCTGGCTGGGCCAGATCGGCGGCGCAACGACCCTTCCCTGCTACTACCAGATCGTGATGGGCGGCTTCCTGTTCGGCAGCGTCTTCATGGCCACCGACCCGGTGACCGCCGCCCAGACCGAAACCGGCAAATGGATCTACGGTGTACTGGTCGGCGCCCTCGCCGTCGTGGTTCGCCTGTGGAATCCGGGTTACATGGAAGGCATGATGCTCGCCATCCTGCTGATGAACACCTTCGCCCCGCTGATTGACCACTGTGTCGTCACGGCCAGCATCAACCGCCGGGCGAAAAAAATCGCAAAAGCATAAGGAGGACGTGAGATGAATACCAACAACAACCTGTATACCGTTATCTACACGAGCCTCATCGTGATTGTCGTGGCCGCGCTCCTGGCTTTCGTATCCCAGAGCCTGAAATCCAAGCAGGAGGCCAACGAGAAGGCGGACACCATCTCCCAGATGATGACGGCCGCCGGATTCGGCACCAAGGCCGAGTTCCAGAAAATGGGGAACGCCGCCGTCCTCGCACGCTATGCCGAGGAAATCGCCGAAGCCTACACCGTCAACACTGACGGCGAGAAAATAGCGGACATGGACCTTTCCGAGGTGTATTCCCCTTCCCGCCTGAAGAAGCAGAACTACAACATCAAAGGCGCCGGACAGCCGGAGCTTCCCGTCTTCGTCTTCCGCAACGGCATCACCGTCGTTCCGGTCTACGGCGCCGGCCTCTGGGGCCCGGTCTGGGGCTACCTCGCCTTCGAACAGGATCATGTAACCATCAAGGGCGCCTATTTCGACCATGAGTCGGAAACGGCCGGCCTCGGTGCCAAGATCAAGGACGATCCCGACTTCCAGGCCGAGTTCTCCGGCGAGAAAGCCCACTGGAGCGAGGCCAACGTCTTCGAAATTGTCAAGGGCGGTTCCCCGAAGAATGCGGACGGCACCGAAATCTATGACAACAAGATCGATGCGATTACCGGTGCGACCATGACCTCGATGGGGCTTGATGCCGCCATCGATACCTGGCTCGGCGCCTATTCCCGGCACTTCGCTTCGGCCGAAAGCTGCTGTGAAACCCAAACCGTGGAGGAATAAGCTATGGATGCAAAACTCAAAGAAACCATTCTGAACCCGATTTTCAAGGGCAACCCGATCACCGTCCTGGTACTGGGTATCTGCTCTTCCCTCGCGGTGACCGTCACCCTGAAGGGTGCGCTGGTGATGACCCTCTCGGTAATTGTCGTCTGCGGCATTTCCAGCCTGATCCTGTCCCTGCTCCGCAACACGATTCCGGGCCGGGTCCGTATCATTGTCCAGCTGGTGGTCGTCGCCATGATGGTGATCCTCGTGGACCAGATCCTCAAATCCTTCGAGGCCACCTATGCCATTGACAAACAGTTGTCGGTCTATATCGGACTCATCATCACGAACTGCATCGTGATGGGCCGCATCGAGGCATTCGCCCTCGGGAACAAGCCCTGGCCCAGTCTGCTGGACGGCGTCTCCAATGGCGCCGGCTATGGAATGATTCTCCTTATCGTCGCCTTCTTCCGGGAACTGCTCGGAAGCGGCACGCTCTTCGGAATCGACATTCTCAACCGTTTCGGCTATGTTCCGAACAACCTTGTCATCCTTCCGCCTTTCGCCCTCATCCTGCTGGGATGCATCGTCTGGGTGCAGCGGAGCATTCAGAAAGACCTTCAGGAAAAGTAAAGCCCTATGGAATATCTCAGCTTATTCGTAAAGTCCATCTTTGTGGACAATATGATCTTCGCATACTTCCTGGGAATGTGCTCATTCCTGGCGGTATCGAAGAATGTCAAGACGGCCGCCGGCCTCGGCGTGGCGGTGATTTTCGTCCTTCTGGTTACCCTCCCCATCAACTATCTGCTGAACCGCTACGTGCTTGCTCCGGACGCCCTCGTCCCGGGCGTGGACCTGAGCTTCCTGAGCTTCATCGTGTTCATCGCCGTCATCGCGGCCATCGTGCAGATCGTGGAAATGGTGGTGGAGAAGTTCTCTCCCGAACTCTATTCTTCCCTCGGTATCTTCCTGCCGCTGATCGCGGTGAACTGCGCCATCCTGGGCGGCAGCCTCTTCATGCAGCAGAAAGACTTCGTCAACCTCGGTGAGGCGACGGTGTATGCGCTGGGGAGCGGCCTCGGTTGGTTCCTTGCCATCGTTTCGCTCGCCGCCATCCGGGAGAAGATGGCCTATTCCAATGTGCCGGCTGCTCTCAAGGGACTCGGCATCACCTTTATCACCGTCGGTCTGATGGGCATCGCCTTCATGACCTTCATGGGCATTTCACTGTAAGGAGGTCGCGCTATGGGAAATACCATTCTTTTCTCTGTCATCGTCATCACAGTTGTGACGCTGATTCTGGTCGCACTCCTGCTTTGGATCAAGACCGCCCTGACCCCTTCCGGCTCCGTCAAGATCTCCATCAACGGCGGTTCCAAGACGCTGGAAGCCGCCCCGGGCGGTGACCTGATGCATACCCTCGCCGACCACGGCATCTTCCTTCCCTCCGCCTGCGGCGGCAAGGCCAACTGCGGCCAGTGCAAGCTCCAGGTGCTGGAGGGAGGCGGAACCATCCTCCCCACGGAGACCGGCTTCTTCTCCCGCAAACAGATCAAGGACGGCTGGCGGCTGGGCTGCCAGGTCAAGGTCAAGGACAATCTGGAAATCGCCGTGCCCGAGAGTGCGCTCAGCGTGAAGAAACTCGAGTGCGAAGTTATCTCCAACAAGAATGTCGCGACCTTCATCAAGGAGTTCACCGTCCGTCTTCCCGAAGGCGAGCACATCGACTTCAAGTCCGGTGAGTACATCCAGATTGACATCCCCGAATACGAAGCGGATTTCTCCGACATGGATGTGGATGACATCTACATGGGCGACTGGAAGAAGTACGGCATCACTTCGCTGAAGTACCGCAACACCGTACCGACCATCCGTGCCTACTCCATGGCTTCGTATCCGGCGGAAAAAGACCTGATCAAACTGAACGTGCGTATCGCGACGCCTCCGTTTGACCGGACCCAGCCGAAGGGCGTGTTCAAGTTCGTCCCGGGCGTTCCTCCGGGCATCGCCTCAACCTACGTCTTCTCCCGCAAGCCGGGTGACAAGGTCATGATCAGCGGCCCCTACGGAGAGTTCCTCCTGCCGAAGGACGATCCCCAGGACATGGAATACATCTTCGTCGGCGGCGGCGCCGGCATGGCCCCGCTCCGCAGCCACATCATGCACCTGTTCAAGACCCCCAAGACCGGCCGCCAGGTCCGCTTCTTCTATGGCGCCCGCGCCCGGGTCGAGGCCTTCTACCTGGAAGACTTCGCCGAAATCGAGAAGGAGTTCCCGAACTTCCACTTCACCCTTGCCCTGGACCGTCC
>JAEEHS010000069.1 GCA_016281015.1 Bacteroidales bacterium | reverse complement strand
ATTCCATGCCTTCTTCCGCGTCGATGTCGATCTGCGCGGGCAGGTTGCACTTGGTGTTCACCTCATTGTACATGTCCAGCGGCGCGTTCTGGCTGTAACGGAGGTTCTCCTGGGTGTAACAGTTGAACACGCCGAGGCTCAGGGCCTCTTCGTCCTCGCTGTCCGTCCAAACCTGCTGGCCTTTCTCGCCATGGATGATGGCGGTGCCGGTGTCCTGGCAGAACGGAAGCACGCCTTTGACGGAAGTTTCCGCATTGCGCAGGAACTGCAGGGCCACATATTTGTCGTTGTCCGAGGCCTCGGGGTCGCGGAGGATCGCCGCCACTTGCTCGTTGTGGGCGCGCCGCAGCATGAACTGGCAGTCATGGAACGACTGCCGGGCGACCAGCGTAAGGGCTTCAGGGGATACTTCCAGCAGGGTCTTGTCCCCGGCCTTGACGGTCTTGACCAGTTTCTCCGATCCCGGAATCTTGTAATACTCAGTCGTGTCGGGCCCCAGTTGGAACATCGGGGCGTATTTGAAATCAGGCATTTGGTTATAACTATTTTGACTTTATTTGCATTTGACGGCGTTTCAAGGCCGATAAGATGCTTCGTTCCGTCATGGGAGTAAGGCCCTTGAAAGTTGTCTTCGCTTTCAAGTCTGCCAGGGGCATCTCCAGCAAGAGTTTGGCTATGCACTCATCGGCAAAGGAGTTGGTAACAGTGTCTATTCCGGAGAAATCGAGCACAACCTTCTCGTCTCCATCCAGAAGCGGACGGAGATCGGCTCTGATTCTGGCCCCCAGAAGACGTGTTCCCATACTGTCTCCGTATTTGCTAAATATGAATTCTACCATAACTCATTCAATTCGGGATTATCATCCAGAAACAAATCATCAAACTCATCGGCCGGGTCTGTCCTGTGATCCACAACGGACGCCGGATCGATATCCATATTGGAACGTAGCTCAAAGTAAACGATGGTTCCTTGCCAGGGGGCAGATTCTGTCACAACAGTATCTCCATTGGCAGAGAGCGTATGATTACCCGAACGGATAACCAACTTGTGGCCGGCTGTGTTAATCAAGCGAGAGGTGGAATACAAACCGAAGCCCATTCCTTTGCCATCGGACACCTTGTCCTTGATGCAGTACGCAAGAGCTTGTTGTTCTGAGATATTCGCGTACTCGCCATTTTGGGCCAGGGATTCCCGAATTCCCATCCCATCATCAGCCACTAATATCTGAATCAGATGTTCTGGCTCAGAATAGTTTGTGATGACAATCCCGACCGTTTTGCCGGAATGAATCATGACGTTGTCCATTACCTCATAGAAACAATAGCTCATCCCCTGAAGAAGAGAGGTCTCAACTTCAGGCTGATGGATGAGCACTTCCACCAACCTGCGATACACTTGCTGGATGTTCTTTTCGTCGAACATCTCAATGCAGACATTACCGGCTGTGGGAAAGTACTGATGAAGTAATGTGTCTACGTTCATAATAGGGTCTGGCGTCAGTTCTCTACAAAGGTAAAAACACCCGGCGAAAAAACAAAACCATGAGGGGGGCAATTTGTCCAACCCACGGTTTTTATGACAACTGTATCAAAATGTGATGATAGTCTTTAAAAACTTGTGTCATGATCGATGATGCTATTTTTAATCTTACAAAAATAACCAATCCCGGCGACCTTCGCAAATCTTTTGAATTGTTTGGTAAATGGTTATTCCTTTCCTTCTTCGATGGTCCGGGCAATCTTGCCGATGTTGAGGCTACGGGCGGACGCGTCGATGATTTCCTTGTAGATACCGCCCTTGCGGTAGATGCCCTCCGGATCGCCGGATTCTTCCACACGGCCTTTCTGCAGGGCATAGACCATGTCGCTGTCGATGATCTGCGAGATGCTGTGGGAGATGATGATGACCGTGCGGCCCTGTTTGATGGCGTCCAGGCTGTTCTTGATCTGTTCGGTGGCCACGGCGTCCAGGCTGGCCGTCGGTTCGTCCAGGAAGATGATGGGCGGGTTCTTGAGGAACATCCGGGCGATGGCGATGCGCTGCTGCTGGCCGCCGGACAGGTCGGAAGCTTTGTTCTCGAACTGTTTCGGAAGGGCCATGACCTGGTCCAGGAGATAAGACTTCCGGGCGGCTTCCACCACCTCCTCGTGGGTGGCGTCCGGCTTGCCGTAGCGGATGTTTTCTTCGATGGTGCCGTCGAAAATATGGTTCTTCTGGAGGACGAGGCCGATGTGGCCGCGCATTTCCCGGCGCCAGCCTTTGAGCCGCCGCGCCTGGCGGATGGTGATCCAGAAATAGACCGGGACGATGGACAGGGCCACGAGGCCCACCCACACATTGGCCGCGAACATCAGGACCAGAGCCAGCAGGGCGCTCGTGAACAGCGGCAGCAGGTCGATGAAGAAGTTCTGGACCGTGCGGGAAAGACTGCTCACGCCCTGGTCGATCCGGGCCTGGAGCTTGCCGGTGGCATTTTCGCCCGCATTGAAAAAAGCCATCCGGAAGGTCATGACCTTTTCGATGACGCTCTGGGCCAGGTCCCGGCTCACGAAGATGCGCATCCGTTCGCCGAAGTAATTCTGGGCGAAAGTAATCAGGGCCGAGAGAATCTCCTTGGAGAGGAGGACAATCGTGATGATGGTCATGATACGGGCGGCCCGGGCCCATTGGAAATCGGTCCCGATGAGCGCGTTGATTGCATCGACGGTCCGGTCGAGGACAATGGCGTTGACCTGGGCCATGAGCGAGCCCACCAGGGTCAGGATCAGGGTGATGGCAACCAGCCATTTGTAAGGCTTGACAAAAGGCCGGAGATGGCGAAAGAGTTGGAAAAGGTTCATGGAGGACAAAGATAGTAAATTCTTTTGATAGTCAAAACGTTGGAAAAACATACTTTTGATTTTGATACATAATAATTTGCAGGCGGATGTTTCAATTCTATGGCAAATAATGGCTTCTGGGCGCTTGCAATGCCGAAAATAGTGAAAAAAAATGTAAGCGATTTAACAAAAATGACATATATTTGTAGACTCAAACATGTGCGTACATGTGCGTAAGCGCGTGTGTGAGTGAAAAGAAATGAACGAACTGTAAGTGCGAGCCCTGCTCATCATACTGTTTTCACTCCTTTTTCACGCTCCTGATCTGATGGGTCACGAAGCGGACACCCTCCTGATTCACTTCCACCAGGATAAAATTTATTATGACGCCCCTTATCTCGGCAACGACGAGACGATGAGGCGCATCGCTGCCTCGGTCGAGGCGTTGGGGCCGGAGCATCTGGAAAGCATCGAGATCGTCGGTTATGCTTCGCCGGAGGGTGCCTCTGGGCGCAATGACTACCTCAGCCGCAGTCGAAGTGGTGAAGTCTCCTTTCAGGTGAGAGGGTGTATTCCTCAGTGGGCGAACGCATTAGTCGATGTCCGGCCTGGATTTGAGTCCTGGGACCTTCTCCGGCGCCGCATCCGGGAGGATGAACAGCTTTCCGAGGCCAAGCGCTCGCAGATCATCGCCATCCTCGACGACCCCTCCGTCGGTAATGCGACCAAAAAGTGGCGCCTCGTGAACCGCCTGGGTACGGAAGAGGGGGTTGGCGATGTCTGGGAATACCTGTTCCGGCAGCATTTCATCTATCTCCGCTGCGTCTTTGTCATCCTTCACCATCGGGCGGAGGGAGGCGATCAGGCGGAGAGGCCGGCGGCTGCTGTCGTGGCCGATACGGCCGCCCGCGAGCATCCGGGCAGCGAGTTCAATTTCTATTTCCGCCGGGGCAGGAGCGGTCTCGACCCGGATTATATGGGGAACCGCGCCACACAGGAGGCACTTTGTTCCCTGCTCCAGGCCCGTCCCGGCGTGGATTCCGTCGCCATCTATTCCTGGTCCTCCCCGGAAGGGGGCGCGCTTCTGAATGCGCGTCTGTCGAAGGACCGGGCCGGGAGCGCCGCGAAACTCCTGGGCGAAATGCTTCCGCTCGGGGAGGATCAGATCAGAATCCATAGCAACGAAGAAAACTGGCCCGGACTCCAGGATGCGGTCCGGGATGTCTATCAGGGGGACGACCGGCAGGAGATTCTTTCAATCCTGGAAGACGGCTCCCGGACGGACGAACAGCGGAAGCAGGCCCTGAAGGGGCTGGATGAACTGATGGATCCGCTGCGCTGTGCGAGGGTCGTCGTGTTCGCGAAGCCGGTTGCTTCGCCGCTTACCGCCGTCCAGCCGGAAGGCCGGGTCGAAGGGGGTGAGCGTATCTCAATCGCCACACAGTCACACCGGGAAACAAAAGTGTTTGAGCCTGAGGCTCCGGCGGCCTGGGACAAGCGGACGGTCGTTGCGGTCAAGACCAACGCGCTGTATGACCTCGCGACCATCACCAACTATGCCGTGGAAGTCCCGATCGGGAAACAGTTCTCGGCCGTATTCGAGCATTACTGCCCCTGGTGGTCCACCAAACGGGACCTGAAGTACTGTATGCAGTACCTCAGCCTCGGCGGGGAGTTCCGCTGGTGGTTCGCCCCCCAGCCCAAGCCTGAGACTTCCGACCGCATGCTCCGGGATGTCCTCGTGGGGCATTTCATGGGCGTCTATGCCCTCTACTGCAAGACCGACATCCAGTGGGAACGCAAGGTCGGCATGTACCAGTGCAATCCGATTTTCTCCGCCGGCCTCAGTTATGGCTACGCTTTCCCGCTGACCAAGCACTGGAATATGGAACTGTCGGCGACCGTGGGCTATGCCCGGATTCCGTACCAGCACTACATCCCCTCGGAAGACTGGCAGATTCTCTGGAGAGACCGGGAGGACCAGGGTGTGCTCCATTATTTCGGCCCGACCCAGCTGAAGGTGTCGCTGATCCGGCCCATTCTCGTCAAGTACCGCGTCAAATGATGCTGCACAAGAGGCTCATATGGCTGCTGCTGCTCGTGATGACCCTCGCGGGCTGCGACTTCCGTCCCATGACCGAGACCGGCAATATGAGTTATGTGCGCGTGTATCTGGACGAGGACCTTCTGAACGTCACCACAGGCTTCTACAACCCGGATTTCAACCACCCGGAATACCGCCGTCCCGACATCATGCGGGTCGCCCTTTTCGATTCGTCGACGGGCGAAATGGTCAGTGAGCGCTACCTCCGCGGCCAGGGTGACGACGAGCGCGGCCACTATTACTTCGGTTATATCCTGGCCGAACCCGGAACCTACGACCTGCTGGCCTACAATTTCGGCACGGAAGCGACGGTCCTCCGGGAAGAATATGACTATAAGGGCATTACCGCCTTTACGAATGAAATTTCCCCTTCGATGCGGAGCCGGCTGCTGAGCCGGGCCGACGACGGGGACCTGTCCACCAAGGCCGGGGAGAGTATTCGCTACGATGCGGACCACCTCTTCGTCGCCAGGGCGGAAGGCTTGAAAGTGAAATACCATCAGGGTCTGGATACCCTGCGCAATACCGGCGGCGAAGCCTGGTTCCGTGCCAGCAGCGTCGTCAAGTCGTACTACCTCCAGATCGGGCTGACCGGTGCCCAGTACCTGTCATCCTCATCGGTGCTTCTGACCGGCATGGGCCGGGAAGTTCGCCTCAGCAGCGGTAACTATACCGACGGCGGCGAAGCTACGCTCTTTTTTGAAACGAATAAAGGTAAATTCAGTGAGTATGGAACAGATCATGACTGCATCTACGGCACCTTCGGCACGTTCGGCCGCCTCCCCGACGCGGACAACCAGCTCACCGTCTCCGTCGAGATGGTTACGACTTATGGCACGAGATTGGAGGAAACCATTCCCATAAGGGAGGAATTCCTGCGGGAGAATGCCATTCTCCATCAATGGATTATCATTGACAAGACGATTAACATCCCGACTCCTCCCACGCCGGAACCCGGCGGCGGAGGACTGAATCCGACGGTGGGTGACTACACCGACGTGAACAGTGACATTGAAATTTAAATCATTAACAAACAACTATTTATCAACAATCAACTTTTAAAAGTTATGAAAAAAACAATTTTCCTGGCAGCCATCGCTTGCGTAGCGCTCGCGGGCTGCACCAAGAACGAGAAGATCGAGTCCGGAGCATCGGCCAATGTTCCTGTCTCCTTCTCTCCCCTCACCACGCCCAACACCAAGGCGGTGGCCGGTGAACTTCCTGCTGCGTACGACACAAGGGAGAGCTTCATCGCCTACGCCGGCTGGACGGAGGCTGACTATGTAAACGCTGCCCGCGTCACCGAGTTCTTCGTGAACAACTTCACGACGGCCATCTGCAGTTATTATGATGCGACGACCTGGACTTGCTGGAAACCGGCAGTGTCCTACTACTGGCCGAAGAGCGGCAAGCTGACCTTCGAGGCCATTTCTCCGGCGGACGCCCGCTATCACACCACGATTTCCCACAGCTGGGATACGGGTTTCTCCCTGGATGATTTCGCCGTCCGCGGCGGTATCAAGGACCAGTATGACCTCCTGTACAGCGACCGTTCCTTCAACAAGGTCAGGAGCCTCTACACGCCCGCTGCGGATGCGGATCCTTCCGATCCTTACGATGAGACCTCGGGTGATGCCGGTAGCTACAAAGGTGTGGACCTTTTCTTCCGTCATGCCCTCTCTTCCATCGTTTTCAAGGTAAAGACCAAGGCCGACTACACCAATGCGACCATCACCCTGACCGGAATCACCATCAACAATGCGTATTCCACCGGTGACTTCGCAGAAGGCGGCAACGACGGCAATGCCTCGACCTGGGCCGTTACTCCTGCATGGAGCAACCAGACGGCTGCGGTGGACTACAGCATCTTCTCCGGAAGCCAGGTCGTTACCTACAACAGTGGCACGGCCCAGGCCGTTTCTCCGCTTGTCGGCGACGCCAGCAACATCATCCTGCTCCCGCAGGCCCTCGAGCACACTTCCGCAACGGACAATGTGACGGTTACCGTTACCTATACCGTTGCCCAGAACGGTGGCTCCGCCCTGCCGCAGACGGCTGTGATCAAGCTGAAGGACCTGACTGCCAGCAGCACCGCCATCACCGCCTGGGAGATCAGCAAGCGCTACACCTACACGATCGTCTTCGGCCTCGAAGAAATCTACTTCGATCCGGCCGTTGCCGACTGGACGGATGTGACCATGGATGAGTACGAGATCAAGGAGTCTGACATCTAATCCTCTGTTTCGCCTCTGCGGGCCTGACCGCCCGCAGGGGTGCCAAGTAACGGAAAGTGAAAAAAGTTGCCATCATACTGACTTGTCTCGCGCTGGCGGGCTGCACGAAGGACGTGAAAATCGCCTCCGGCGGCGATGTCCCCGTGGGCTTTTCGCCCCTGACGGATGCGGCGACAAAGGCCGTCTACCTGGGCGAGCAGAACGCCACGTACACGGGGAAGGGCTCGACCTACGAGACGTTCAAAGCCTATGCCCGCTACACGGACGCCCCGGGCACCAACCCCAAGACCGGCGGCGTCGAGTTCTTCCCGTCCTCGGGCGTCAATTGCGTCCATGGCGGCACGGGTGCCAACGACTACTGGGCCCCCGACCCGACCTATTACTGGCCGAAGAACGGTTATCTCACTTTCCACGGCTTCTCTCCGGCGGACTTGTCTCCGTTCAGCGGTACGGTGACACACGACTGGAACACCGGCATCACCATTACCAATTTCAAAGCCGGGGATTGGCATGACAATTACCGCAACCGGCTCGTGGACATCCTCTACAGCGACTTTGAATTCAAAAAGCAGAGAAGCGATTATACCCCGGAGAGCGGCGTCCCGTATGACGAGGCTTCCGAGGCCGCAGGCTACGCCCACAAGGGGGTCAACCTGCGTTTCCACCATGCCCTCGCCGCCGCCCAGTTCCGTTTCAAGACCGATGCCGACTATTCCGCCGGACGGGTGAAGTATACCTTCAAGACGAAACGGCTGGATCTTCTGTACCTCAATTACAAGGGCGAATTCCATGAGAACCGGGTGTCCGGGGCCAACAACAACTACGGCAATGCCCCCGCCGGAGCCATCACCTTCAACGATGACAACGCGCTGACGGCGACCCCTTACTGGATCCCCGCAGCGGACGAATACACGAAAGACATCAAAGTGTCCGGGCAGGTAACGACCCTTACGGCCAGTGCCAAGCAGGTCGGCAGTACGATGCTCGTGATGCCGCAGAACCTGGTCCATGCCGGCACGGGGCACACGGTCTCCTTCAAAATCACCTATTCTTTCTCCTACCAGGTGGAAGGTGAGGCGGAAAAGACGTACGACAACCTGGTCTGTGTCATTCCGCTCGCGGGATTGAAAATCAGCGGGACCTCGACCCCGATCAACCAGTGGCTGATCAACCACAAATACACCTACACGATCAGCTTCCATCTGGACCCGCTGCTGTTTGAACCGTATCTCAGCGCCGACTGGGTGGAGGTGTCACCGGTAGGCATCAGTTTGCCCTATGTAGAATAATGACAGGAAAAAGTGCATATCGCCTGGGAATGATGCTCCTATCGCTCCTTCTTCTCGCCTGTGTCCATCAGGAAACGGACCACGGGGAGGTGGACGTGGAGCTTGTCTTCGAACCGTTCGTCTCCGCGCTCACCAAGGCGGAAGCGCCCGCGGGTGCGTACCCGGCGGGGGAGAGCTTCGGGGTGGATATGTGGTCCTATCCGGCCGGGACGGAGCAGTGGACCTCCTTCCTTTCCAATGAGAAGATTTCCTTCGACGGGGAGAAGTGGAGGCCGCAGGAGCCCCTGCGCTGGCCATCGGTGACCCATCGCCTGGCCGTCCAGGCCTGGGCCCCTTATGGACACAGCGTCGTTCGCAGCATTTCCGAAGGCATCGGCTTCGACGACGTGGACCTGGAGCGTGAGCAGACGGATCTTCTCTACACCGAACAGTTCCGCGACCTGTCGAAGGCCCCCGGCGCCGTGGTGAGCCTCCCGCTGCGCCATGCGCTTTGTTATGTGGACTTTGCCATGCGCACGAACGCCATGGAGTCGGAGACCATTACCATCCGGCGGGTCAGCATGGCGGCCATCTATACGCGCGGAGACTTCCGCTCCCTGCCCGAGCCGCACTGGAGATCCCGCGGCGAGCGGCATGAAGTGGAGTTTTTCTCCGGGGAAGTCTCTCTCAGTGCCGTCAATCAGCCGCTCGGCGGCGGGCGATGGACCCTCCCGCAGGTCGTGGGCAGCCTTATCCGCGTGGAACTGGACTATACCGACAGCAACGGCATCACCCTCCACGAGACAGTGGAGACCAATTTGATGGACAAATTATTGGAACCGGGACGGCAGTATACCCTGACCCTGTCCTACCTGCCGCGGGAAGGGCAGCTGCTCCTGGACGATTCCTTCTTAAAAGAACTATGACGAGAAGGACCTTTATCATATCGCTCATCCTTGGCTGCGGGGTCTTCGCGGCCTCCTGCACGGTGGACAAGCCCGTCGTCCAGGGGGGCGGCACGCTGCCCATCCTTTTCCAGGCACCGGCCGTTTCCTCGGCGACCAAGACCTCCGCCGGCTATCCGAACCACGAGATGCCGACAAGCTACAACACCGCCGAGCGCTTCTCGGTCTTTGCGACGGATGCGACCGTGCCCTTCGCCTCCCTGGACGCCGCCGGAAAGAGCCGCTACTACATGAACGACGAGCCCTGCGCCTATGTGGCCCAGTATGACGCCTGGGCGCCGGAAACCCCGTTCTACTGGCTTCCTTCCGTGGCCGGTACCTTCTATCTGAATTTCCAGGCCTATTCGCCCGCGGTCGCCGGGGAAGACTGCACCCTGGTCCATGACTGGGACAGCGGCTTTCAGTTCAACGGCTTTGTTCCGCGCACCCCGGGAGAGCAGTACGACCTGCTCTACTCGGACCGCCACCTCGACAAGCAGCGCCCGGACTACAACCCCAACGGCGGCGCTCCCTACGATGAGGACAGCGGCGATCTGGGCGGTGCGCGGAACGGCATCGACATCCACTTCCACCATGCCCTGACCTCCATCGTGTTCCAGGTGATGGCCAAGGTGCCGGAGGATGCCATCCAGCAGATCCACCTCCAGAAACTGACCCTGAAGAATGTATGGAACAAGGGCTCGTTCTCGCAGAATCTCGGCGGGACGGAGTCCTGGACCCTGGATCCCGACGCCGTCGAGACCGATTACGTGGTGTACCCGGGCAGCGGAGCGGCTTCGGAAGGGGAGCTCCTTCATGAAGGGAAGGGCTTCGTGACGGTGGAGAACGCCCTGATGATCGTGCCGCAGTCCCTGCTGCATACGAGCGGCAACCACGTTACCCTGGAAATTACCTACACCCGTACGATTGTCGCTACCGGCAAGCGGGTCACCGCCACGGAGACGGCCGACCTGGTGAATGGCAACAACGGCAGTTATTACGAGGCGGCCATCGGCTCCGGCCCCGCCCAGCCGATCACCTCCTTTGACCAGGGACACCGCTATACCTTCCGGCTGACCCTGAATCTGTACAAGGTGCTCGTCGATCCCAGCGTAGGCGCCTGGAACGACTTCACCCCCGAACAGGACAATGAATTGTAATGCCCATGCGTACTTGTTTTCACATAGGAATGTCGCTGCTACTGCTCCTTCCGGCCCTCTCTTCGTGCCGGAGACAGTCCCTGGAGAGGGATCCCGACGCCCCGCAGCCCATCCGCTTTGAAGTGAGCCAGACCGCCGCCCTTTCCAAGGCGATGATTACCTCCGAAGCCGAGCTCAGGACCGCCTGCACGCCCGTCTCCGCCGACCCTTCAGGCGGTGGCAAGTCCATCGGGCTCTGGGCGGCCATGGTAAAGGCCGGGGAGACCACCAACGACGTTTTCCAGGGCGTGAAGCTCCAGTGGGTGGCCGTGGGGGAAAAAGGCCATGAGAACAATCCTGACCTGGATGAAGAGAGCGGAAACGAACTGTATTGGAACACGATGGCCACCGTAGGCGGGGTGGACAAGCACGCCGAAGTGTACTGGCATCCCGGCGAGACCTATTACTTCCGTGCCTATTATCCGGCCGGCGTGGAACTCGCCAGCAACACCAGCGCCTATACCTTCATCGCCGAATACAACAGCGAACAGCGGCAGGACGACCTGATGGCCGCCTACCAGAAGGTGGTGCTGACGGACAAAGCCTCGCTCGAGCAGCATGTCCAGCTGAACCTGCTCCACATGCTCTCCGCCGTGGAATTCCGTTTCAAATTCAAGGACGAAACCGGCTTTGAGAAGACGGATAAGCTCATGAGCATGTGGCTGGAGAATACCGCCGGGGGGCAGTTTGGCAATTACGGCCTCCTGGTCTTCGGCGACGGAAAGCAGGAGGGTGACCCCGGATATACCCCCGCGAGTCCGACCGTCATCGACTGGTACATCATGGACTCACCGGCGCCGGGTGTCCGGATGTATTACTGGGAACATGGAAGCGGGGTGGATTTCCACCGGAACACCACGGAGAATGTCCCCGCCACGGCCTATTCCGACCCCGCCGGTACGACCCAGGGTGCGCTGTTTGCCGGAAGCAGCTGGACAGATGGTTCCGGCCGCCTCCACAATTATGTGTACATGATCCCGCAGGATCTGCATCCCGGTACGCAGATCTGCTTCACCACTGAGAACAGCGCCGGCAATGTGTTCCGGGTGAACCTGCCGGACAAACTCTATGACAGTTCCAACAACGAATTCACTTCCCTCGAACCGGGCTACCGCTACACCTTCAATGTGGTGATCAGCCGCCTGGATATCGAAGTTTTTATCACCATCCGGGAGTGGAACCTGCTGGATTCATCCTATTCCATTGATTTTTAGGTCCATGAGAAAGATATTTGCGATACTGCTGATGGGGCTTTGCCTGGGAGGCTGCCGGAAGACGCTTCCGGAAGGGGGAGAGACGGGTCTTCCCGCCGATCTCAGCCTCACCCTCCGTCTTCCCCGGATCGAGACCAAGTCCCCGGGCTATGCCGACGGGCAGGTGTCTCCCTCCGATGCCGCAGGGAGCCTCTGGAGCGACTGGGACCGCCTGGTGGACGGCCAGAGCATCTACCGGCTCACCCTTTTCCTGGTTCGCCGGGCGGATCAGCAGCTCGTCGGATTCCGCGATTTCTACAAGAACAGTCCGAACTATTATGGTGGCAGCGACAGCTACGGTCCCAATGGATTCTGCGCGTCCGACGGAACGATGCTGCCTGCCTCCACGGAGTTCGCCACCGCGGCCAAGGCCTATTTCAGCTACCTCAACCCGATGCACGGCGCCCATGAGAAACTGGGCTCCGGCAATTACCGGCTCTATGCCGTGGCCAATTATTCGCCCATCTCCGGGGTCAGCGCCGAGGGCGGCACGACGCGCTCTTACGGCGGAGTGCCCGACGACGGGAACGGAACGGCGCTCACCTCGCTCATCGACAACATCAAGACATCCTACGAGGCCTCGACCGACGGCCTTGCCGGCTTTGATGCGAGCGGATATCCGGCGTTTTTCAATTATAAAGTAAAGGCGGCCCAGGTGGGCGGCGTGGAGCAGTATGTCGTGGAGCAGTGCCCCCAGCCCCTGAGCTTCATTGCCGACTTCCTGGTCCTTTCCGGTACCAACGAGATTGAGGCGCAGTTGGTACGGACCTATTCCCGGATCCGCTTTGTCGTGCACAACGACAATGTCAACCCGCCCGCGCCGGATGCCCCTGCACCGACGCTGAGTGTCAAGGGCCTGTCGTTCATCACGCCTTTCGCCCAGAAGCAGGCGCTGCTTTTCGACTTCGGGACGGACGAAAAATACAACAGCGAATGGCTCGGGGCTCCGGTCCTGGACTCCCCCCATGCCATCCATCCGTATGACGGCTCGACCATCCAGATCGCACCGCAGCAAAGCAGCGTCATTTTCGATGCCTACGTGTTGGAAAGCAAGCGGGGAAGCGACCGCTACCAGTACAAGATCGATGTGGAGTATGCCGGGGTAAGCGGGAATCAGATCAAGTTGAAGCAGGCAAATCCGATTCGCCGGCTGAATGACCTGAAAACGGCCTACAATGCCGGCAATTACAAGTATTTGATCAAAGCGGCGGGGGATTCGCGCGGTTTCCTCTTTGACAACACCCTGAATACGGCAGCCTCCTCCGACAAGCAGCGGGTCATGATCGAGAACTACACGGAGTCGGTCAGTGGCGGCAAGAAGTATCTGGACGCCAATGCGATGGCGAATACCGTCACGAATGGCAGCCGGAACACGATCGTGATTGTGGCCAGTAACGGGAACCTTTCCCGGGTCGACGGCGGGACCATCACGGATCTCGAATTGCAGTCGGATGCGCTCCGGCCCTTTGTCTGGACTTTCGAAAAGACCGGGGACTGGAACTTCGATATCATGAATGACTTCACGGGCCAGTACTGGGACAAGAATATCGTCTCAAGCAACAACAGTATCCGGCTCCGGACCGTCGCGGTGGATTATTTCCATTATGCCCTGGAGAATTTTTCCAAGGACGGGACCAACGGACTGGGCTTTCGCAGCGCCTATCCGACGGGAAGCACCGTGTATCTGAACCGGGACGGCTATGGCCATTCGTCGAAAAACATTCTCGACAACATGTGGATACTCTATCCGCTGGTCAGCGAGGTCGCCGCCGGTGCCGAGAAGACGGTGACGCTCCAGATCCTGGACCAGCAGACCCACCAGCCCTACGACCTGGAGGAGCTGCGGCGGAACGACTTCGTCACGGTCAATATCTCCGTCAGCATCCATCCGGACGGCGGTTTCCTGGAGTTCAAGGTCATTCCCTGGAACAAGAAAGAAGGAGAAATTACATTTGAGTAGCCCATGAAAAGATTGCCCATCCTATCACTTGTTTGCCTCGCCGTGCTGCTGGGAGGCTGCACGCGTGAAGTCCAGCCTTCCGCGGGCGGGGAAGTCGGTCCTGAGACCTGGGTTACCATTCCCTTTGCCTGTTCGGGCTTCGAACCGGTCCAGATCGCTACGCGCAGCGACATCGGCATCATCGCCGAATCCCGTGTCAAGAATATTTTCCTGTTCATCTTCAAGTCGGACGGGACGCGCCTCTATGCCCATTTTTTCGACAGCGGAAACCTGGGCAGCCGGACCGACATCATGGCCGGCCGCGCCGACGGATGGTGGGTGACGAACACCACCGACAAGACCGATCCCTATGGGGCCTATACGCTCGATTCCCCGGACGACAGCAAATGGACCAACGGCGGCATCCGCGTCCGGGCGCCGCAGTACACGGGCGGGAAGGTCTATGCCATCGCCAATATCGACGGCGACATGATCA
The DNA here is from genome assembly GCA_016281015.1 of Bacteroidales bacterium. GTDB lineage: Bacteria > Bacteroidota > Bacteroidia > Bacteroidales > UBA932 > Cryptobacteroides. Next base: position 3,349 of record JAEEHS010000069.1, on the reverse strand, counting down.
ACATTTCGCCGGAAAGCCTGAACCTGATCCGTACGGAAGCCGACCTCCTTGCGCTGACGGCCCATCTCCAGCCGCGGAACCAGACCCTCCAGCGGAACGGCTACTTCCCCATGACCGGGCACAAAAGCCCCATCAAGATTGTGGGTGCCAACAGCAAGATGCAGTACAGCGGCGGGTCCGGCTATACCGATGCGTGGTACCTGGAACTCCAGCGCATGGACGCGAAGGTCCGCTTCAACATCCAGGTCGGGATCGGCTCCTCCTCTTATCCGGGAACCGGTACGGAGGCGGAATACAAGGAACTGATGAGTTTCAAACCGGAAAGCTGGCAGGTCGTGAATGTCCCCAAGGGATGCAGCGTCTTTGAGACGGCCGCCTCCTCCGGAGACACCGCCGGCGCCGAGACGGAAGGCTATTTCGATTCGGAGCCCATGCCCACGGAGACCGTGACGGATGAGGAAACGGACCATCCCGCCTACGGCTTTACCTTCTACATGATGGAGAACCGCGAAAGCGCCCGCAAGAACGGGTCCGTCAGCGGCGGTACGGCCGCAGAGCGCTACCACAAGCGGGACCTTCGGAAAAAAGATGCGGCCGGAGCCTACCTCCTGGAAAGCGGGGACATGTGGGAATATGCCCCGGAGCGGGGGACCTATGTCATCATCAAGGGCACCCTCAACATGGAAGTGATCGTCTCCAGCGAGGCCAAGGACCAAAACCTCTGTGCTGACGTGACCTACGTCGTCCATCTCGGCGATTTCGCCACCAGTGCGGATGATTACGACGTCCTGAGGAATACTTATTATACTTATACGGTCCATATCCTCGGCGTGGACAAGATCGTCCTGGAAGTCACCACCTCCCAGATCAGCAGCCCCACTCCCTTCACGGAGGCGCATTCCGGGGCCATGGGCAGCGTGAATATCGCCAAGGAAAGCACCTACACCTTCGACTGCCATTATGGCCAGCGGGTTTTCTGCTTCGACGCCGACCACATCGATCCGACGCACTGCTTCTGGTATGTCAAGACCCCCTACGGCAAGGAAGGCATTCCGCCCAGGGTCGGCGATTCCGACGTCCCTTCCGGCTTCGACTACAAGTGGGTCCATTTTATGGTGAATCCCGTCGATGACGACACGTCGTCCGAGACCTATACCCGATACGGCAGCTTCCCTTACCAGCATGTGAACCAGCCCTATCCGGGAGACGACAGTCCGAGGCTCATGGATGTCGTGCAGCTGACAGCCTACCTGCGGGAGCAGAAAGTCGCCTATTCCGCCGGAGAGCCCAACGATTTTCTCGCGGAATATGACCAGGAATGGGCCGATTGGGCGACGAGGACCCCGGATATGGCGAGCGGGGTCAGCGGCGGAGGGCTCAGCGACCCGGACGATATCGCCGCGGTCGCCAAACGCCACCGGATCTATGTGACGGCCTATATTGACGAGTTTTACTATGAGGAGCATCCCATTACCCACGAAAGCCCCCAGGACTTCTGGAAGACCTTTGTCAACCAGCCCAACCGGATGATGTTCCTCCTGTGTGACAGCTATTTCAGCCTGGACAAGGCCAGTTCGGCCACCGGCTCTGTGATTACCATCCGCCAGCGATCCATCCAGACCCCTTACAACCTCAAGCGCGATGCGCTCCTGAGTGCCTGGGGAACCGAGGTCGTGGACGAGACCGAGGGCCTGGTCTGGTTCTACAGCCAGAAAGAGCATGTGTATCCGCGGGGGAGAAATGCGACGAATTTTGCGAATGAAATCAACCCGTATGTCCAGCTGCCGGTCAACAGCCGCTCCAACGGCCGGTACAACACGGCCTCCAACTGGCTGATGCTCTCGGGGTCGACCTGGACAGGAGGTCATTTATGGTCCGACCATCTCGACTTTCATGCAGAAAACGATGCCAACTACGTGTTCCTGAAAGACGACCCGGACGTCTATGACGACGCGACCATGCGCTGGGCCTGCCTGATGCGCAACCGCGACAACGACGGAGACGGCACGATCGATCCGGAAGAGATCCGCTGGTACATGGCCTCCAGCGAGCAGATCATCGACCTTTTCCTCGGCGGACAGGGCCTCTCCGACGAGGCCATGACCTATTCCCAGTCCTGGGCGGACCGCGAGGGGGTCTATCCCGCCGGCGACGAGTTCGCCGGCGCCGACCGCTGGCGGCTGCATTACATTTCCAGTACGATCAACAAGAACTCAAGGATAGGTGGTAAACAGCTTCCGGACATGATCCGCGCCGAAGAAGGACCGAACATCGGAAATGGTTACTATCACATGGACGCGTACTGGGATAATGCCCATAAGCAGGGCCGTTTTACCATGCGCTGCGTGCGGAATCTCGGCCTGGACGCCGAGCAGCTCAATCCCTCGACGGCCGCCACCGTCATTGCCGACGTTTCGTCCATCCCTACGCCCATGGTGCTGGCCACTCCGTCCAAGAGTACGTTTGATAGGGAAACGCAGTATGTCTTTGACTGCCAGAATATTAACGAAAAATCGCTTCGCTACTTCTCTTCCGTCGAACTCGAGCCGGAAAGCGAATTCGGGCAGAGTGCACGGCTGTGGAAAAAATTCGAGACCGGCCCTTGGATCTCCATGCAGGACGTTTTTGGCACAAGCGCGGCCGGAACGAATTATAAGAACATTCAAGCCTGGCTGCTGCGGGGCGACTCCCCTTGTCCGGAAGGCTACCGGGTCCCGAATATCCGTGAAGCGGCCGTGATGATGATGTTTACGGAGCAGGCCTGGTGGAAAAACTCCTGTGCCAGCACCAATGTCTGCAACTGGATCTATTGTGGCCCCAGTACGGGAAACGCCGCCGTGGGCGGAAACGGGAAAGACGTCGCCTCCGTCGGCAACACCGAGGCCAACAAGAATTCCTGGGGCGTCTTGGGCTCCGACGGGAACATTACCCTCGGCAGTACCTCCCTGTACATCCGCTGTGTCCGCGACCTGCCGATATAGGGATCGGGTGGGAATGGGCGTCTTGCGGAGCCAGGCCCCGTTGCTAAAACCTTAGAGCGTGTCGTATGCGTCGATAGCCCGTGACAGGCGCCCGTATACGTCGGAGAGGCTGTACAGCCCGTCGGCATTAGCCTTGAGCCCCTTAAGCGGGATTCTCACTCCTGCAGGAGGGTTGGAATAAGAGAGAGAGGCCTCGGAGCGAAGCTGGGACGCGGTTGCATAGACCAGGAGGATGTCGGCATACTTGGATCCGTCTTTTCCGGTGAAGGTTTCGAATACCAGCTTGCAGCCGATCGGCGTGCGCTTCTCGATGGAAGCGGGAAGGTCCACATCTTCCGCTTCAAGTGCGGCAAGCACGCTTCCCACAT
>JAEEHS010000068.1 GCA_016281015.1 Bacteroidales bacterium | reverse complement strand
CTCTTACCGTTCCGCCATGGAGAACGCGGGACTGCTTGTTTCCGGCATCAATCCGGATACCGGACTTGTGGAAATCATCGAGCTGCCCTCCCATCCTTTTTTCATCGGCACACAATTCCACCCGGAGTTCAAAAGCACGCCTGAGCAGCCTCAGCCCATCTTCACCGCCTTCATACAGGCCGCGCTGAAAGCCGGTCGTCCCTAAAGCCGCACCGCGCCGGATGTCAAGTGATGCCGGCAATTTTATTCTTCCCGGACGGGACGGATCATGTAGCCGTTTTATCAATCCAGTTGTTGTGGCTCGGGAATTTTCACTATCTTCGCGGTATATCCCGCAGTGTCAGGAAAGGCAAGAGAGCGGGCTTGTGAAAGATATGTATAAGTATACAGAAGTAAAGGGAAACTCGTTTGTCCTGAGTCTGGACAATCACGTCGAAGTAGCGGAAGCGCTTACGGCCTTCTGCAAAGAGAAGGGGATTCTCTCCGGAACCGTAAGCGGTATCGGGGCCATTTCGGAAGCCACTTTCCGCTTTCTGGATCCAGCCATTAAACAGTATGTGGACAGAACCTTCCGGGAGCAGATGGAGGTGACGAACCTTACGGGAAACATCTCTCAGAAGAATGGGGAAGTGTACCTGCATCTGCACCTTACGGCAAGCCGCAGGGATTATACCTGCATCGGCGGCCACCTCCTCTCCGCCCGGATTAACGGAGCCTGCGAACTGTTTGTGGAGTCCTTCCCGGGTACGTACACAGGCCGTCGCCCGGATGCGGAAACCGGCCTGAATCTGTATGAATTCGATAAGTCATGACAGAGAGGCCCGGAATACTGCTGCCTTTGCCAATGCCTATACCCTGTCATATCACTTTGCCAATACTTTCCTCTCCCAGGAGTTCAAGGAGAAGTACCTTGGCATTACCAGGGAAATCAAGGCATCCCTGAGGAATCGCATCCAGAATGTTGACTGGATGAGCGAGACTACAAAGAGTACCCTCGGGTCCGGCTGATGATATAATTGAGAAGAAAATATGGAAGATTATTTAATCAGAGAAATAGACCGTCTGGGCGATATGCTGTTGCTGATTGCCAAGAGATTAGGGCTCATAGAACCGGACACGCCGGATTATTCTTTGTCGGACGTGAAGGAGGAATTCGAAAAGAATTATGTGCCCCTTGACCTGGATGCCATCCTGCAGCAGGAAAACCCCGTCTGGTATCTTGTCGAGAAGGAAAAGATGACGGAACAGGCCCTGGAGACATTCATAGACATTCTTTTCCATTCAGACCTTGCGGAGTCCGTAAAGACGTCCCTCCTTGCCGAGGCCCTTGCATATCTGGACAACAAAGGGTATTTCTCGTTCAAGCTTCATTCTCTGGATTCATAAGGAAACATTTTTTGATTGGATTGAGTCAATGTTTTCCCCGGGCGTTTGGTAACTTGCGGCCATGAAAATGATATGTCTTATCTTGTCCCTTCTGGCGCTCTGGCAGAATCCGGAGAGAAATCAAGAGAATCGTCTGGCAATGCATGCCTCCTTCGAGACGGACCGTCCCGTCCTGGTTCTGGATGGGACGTGGAAATTCAGGGGCTGGGAGGAGCCCTCCGGCCGGGACACCCTCTTTTATCGTGATTCTGTAGATGATTCGTCCTGGGGCACGATGCCTGTTCCCGGTATGTGGGAACTCAATGGCTTTGGCGACCCGCTTTATGTTACGAGCAAATATCCGTGGAAGTGGCATTATGAGAACAATCCTCCCCTTGTCCCAGAGAAGAACAACCATGTCGGGCAATATCGGCGTACTTTTTACTGGAGTGGAACGGAGGCTGGCGAGCGGGTGACGCTTCGCATCGGTGCGGTCACTTCCAATGTGCGGGTATGGCTGAACGGTACTTATGTGGGATATAGCGAGGACAGCCGCCTGGCCGCGGATTTTGACGTGACCGCTCTGTTGCGGCAAGGAGAGAACCTGCTGGCCCTGGAGGTTTTCCGCTGGTGTGACGGCACCTACCTCGAGGACCAGGATTGCTGGCGGATGAGCGGCATTTCCCGCAGCGTGGAGTTGATCCGGCGGCCGGGTCAGCGGCTCGAAGACCTGCGCATCGATGCGCACGCTTCCGGAAAACTGCGCCTAGAGATGCAGGTTACGCCTGGGGTAAAGGCGCTTCGCCTAAGGTTGAAATCTCCCTCCGGCTGGGTCAGGAGGTGGAAAATACGCGCATCGGGAGATACGCTCTCCCTGGAGCGGCAGTTGCGTCATCCCAAGTTGTGGAGTGCCGAGACACCTCATCTGTATGTCTTGGAAATCGATGTCCTGGATGCCGATGGACGCCGCAGTGAAACCATCCGCACGGAACTCGGGTTCAGGGATGTGGAAGTGCGAGGGAAACAGCTGCTCGTCAACGGGAAACCCGTGCTTATCAAGGGCGTGAACCGACACGAAATGAGCCCTGACGGAGGCTATTGCGTGACAAGGGGGCAGATGGAAGAAGACGTACGCCTGCTTAAACAGCTCAACATCAACGCCGTCCGGACCGCCCATTATCCGGATGACCCCTACTGGTACACGCTGTGTGACCGTTATGGCATTTATGTCATGGATGAGGCGGACATTGAATCCCACGGCATGGGATACGACCCGGACAAAACCCTGGCGGACAAGCCCGAATGGAAACTGGCCCATCACGAGCGTTTTGAGCGTATGCTCCGCCGGGACAGGAATCATCCCTGCATCATTCTCTGGAGCCTGGGGAATGAAGCCGGGAACGGGGAAAATCACGCGGCCAACTATCGCTGGGGCAAGCGGGAAGACCCCACCCGTCCGGTGATTTACCAGAAACTCCAGGGGCGGCGCGACGAACTGGACTGGACCGATATCGAATTCTATCACTACCGTACGCCGGAATTTTGCGAACAGTACCTTACCGACGGCCGCCAGGTTAAACCCTTCCTGCTGCAGGAGTATGCCCACGCCATGGGCAATTCGCTGGGTAATTTCAGGGAGTATTGGGACCTTGTCCGCAAATATGACGGCTTTCAGGGCGGATTCATCTGGGATTTTGCCGACCAGGCGCTGCGCTGCGGCGAGGGCTGGACCATCGGCGGAGACTATAACGATTACGATGCCTGGTCGGGCTCCATGCATTGCAACGGCCTTCTGACCTCCGACCGCCAGTGGCATCCTCACGCCTGGGAAGCGGCTTTCGTATACCGTAACATTCTGGTGGAGACTTCGCCGCAGGAGGCGGGACAGGGCATCATCCGGCTTCATAATGAATATTTTTTCAGGGGATTGGAGAATTTCCGTCTGGATTGGGTAATTCTTTGCAACGGGGTCCCCACGTCATTCAGGGGCCACGTGAACCGGCTGAATATCGGTCCCGGCGAGACCCGCTCCATCCGCCTGCGCGGGTTCAACCCTTCGGATTGGGAACAAATGCCGGGCGAAATCTGCCTAAATCTTTCTCTGACGCTGAAGCGCCCCGAGGGGTTGCTGGACAAAGGGACGGAACTGTCCTGGGGGCAGGTGATCCTGCGGGAGGCCCGTCCGGAGTGGGATGATCGGCGGCAAGAAGCGAAGGCTCCCTGGGAATTGCGCTTCCGCAAGGCGGACGGGTTCCTCGGCTCTTGGTCCATCGCTGGAAAGGATCTTATTTCAGCGCCACTCATGCCCTGTTTCGGCCGCGCGATTACGGAAAACGATTTCGGGGCGCAGCTCGAGCGGACCATGGCCTTTTGGCTCTATCCGCAGTTCCGGCTCGTCGCCCTGAATCATGACGGAAACCTGCACGAAAGCGGGGAGGACCTGGTCTGTAGCGGTCCTGCGCAGCTGGAGGCGGAATATGACCTGGGTAGCGATGTCCGGGTACGGATGGAATACCGGATTTCGGAAGCGGGAACGCTGGATATCGAAACGCAGCTGGACGCCCCGGAGACGGCGCCCGACCTTTTCCGCCTAGGCCTTTCCTTTGCGATGAACGGCCGCTTCGACAATCTGGAATATTACGGCCTCGGTCCCTTTGAAAACTATGCGGACCGCAAGGCAGCCGCCCGTCTGGGATATTATGCGCAGAAAGTGGCGGACCAGTACCATTGGGGGTATGTCCGTCCCCAGGAATCCGGGAATCACGAGGACTTGCGCTGGATGCGGCTGACCGATGCGCAGGGTTACGGCCTGGTTGCCTGCTCCGATTCGCTCTTCTCCGGCTCGGCCCTGCCGCTTTCGCGCGTAGAGCTGGACATGAGCATCCACGAGCCGGGCAATGTGCACTACCCCGTCCCGCTGACCTGGCAGAAACATTACCATTCGTACGAACTGGTACCCCTGGCCTCTCTGGAGGATCGTTCCCGGGGGAATTCCTGGATACACCTGGACGCCCGCCAGATGGGTGTCGGGGGAATCAATACCTGGGGAGAAAGACCACTGGAGCCCTATCGTATCCATGCCGGCAGTCATGCCTATCATTTCACGCTTACGCCTGTTGCACCATGATTATGAAAGCCAAACTCGTCTTTATCGCCCTTCTGGGCAACCTGATTCTTCACGCGGAGACCATACCCTATCCCGCCGTTCCCGGTCTGCGCAGCAGTGAAATCTATAGTGTATCGGTATCAGGAAAACCGATGTGGGTGGAAGCCGTGGGGAGCGGGGGCATGGAAGATCTTCATGTCGTCCGCTGGGCGGCTGAAGGTCTGCAGGAGGTCAGTATTTCCGTGGACAGCCCGGTGACTTCCTGGTCCGTACAGCCCAAAAGTGCCGGCATACGCGCGCGAGCCGAGGGGAATGTTCTCCGTTTCAGTTTTGACGGCCCCGGAAAATACTATGTACAGATTGGCAGCCGGCCGTTTCTGGCCCTGCTTGCCGATGCTCCCGCAGTGAATGCTCCCTCCCCCAAGAACAAGGCCGTAGACTTCTACGCCCCGGGCCTGCACCGGGTCGGGGAAATCTCCCTGCACGACAACCAGGCCATCTATCTGGCTCCCGGCGCGCACCTTGTCGCCGATTTCGTCGGTTCCGCCCGGAACGTGCATATCTTTGGACCGGGGAGCGTGGACGGGCGTATCCGTGTGGAGCGCTGCGAGGGTCTCTGTGTAGAGGATATCTTCATCCGCGATACCCGTCACTGGGTCAACCGCGTCATCGGTTCAGAACACACGGTTTTCCGTAACGTCAAGGTTTTTTCCCACACGGCTGTCTGGGGGCTTGACGGCATCGACCCCGTCTCGTGCCGGGACTTCTTGATTGAGGACTGTTTCATCCGGACCCGTGATGATTGTATCTCCATCAAGTCCAAGGTCCTGGAGGGCTTTGATGATCCGTCGAGCCGTGACATCACCGTACGCGGCTGCCTGCTGGTCGGTTGGGACCATGCCGACGGCGTCACGCTCGGATTCGAGCTGAACGGCGGAGCGGTAGAAAACATCCTCGTGCAGGATTGCGATATCCTCCGCGCTCGCGGCTCCGGCCGCACCGGCGGACACTCCGCTTTCAGCATTGTCTGTGACGGCGCTTCCGACGTACGGAATATCTGCTTCGAAGATATCCGAGTCGAGTCGGATATTGAATACAAAAACCTGGAAATCATTCTCACGGAAGCACAGCGCTATGGAAACGGAGAGATGGGCTCCATCAAGGGCGTGCTTCTCAAAGACATCAACTGGGAGAATCCGGACCGCCCGTTCCTGATTGTCGGCCATCCCCGGGGCGGCAATGTGGAAGATGTTACTTTTGTGAACTGCCGCGTAGCCGGAAAATTGCTGACAGGCCCGCAGGATGCCGATTTCAAAATGGAGTTCACCAAGGGTATCCGTTTCGTTCCCGGCGGGGAAGTCCGGTATGAGCGTTATCCAGAACGGTGGTCGCATTCTGTTGAAAATTGATTGTTTTGGGTTAGGGCATCTGTAGGGGACCGGGTAACTTTGCTTATCTTGATAATATATACAAACAAATAACCATTAAAATCATGTTAAAACAAAAACCCAAGTACAAAAAACCCGACGCACGGATACAATGGGTCGGGACAGAGAATGTCTTTACGGCATCTCAGGTATCATTCGATTCCGGAAGTGTTTCCTCCGAAGATTTCGAAGAGGATGGAGTGATTAACTTTTAAAACACGCGAATCATGAAAAATTTATTTAAATATTTTGCTTTGGCCGCTGCAGT
>JAEEHS010000067.1 GCA_016281015.1 Bacteroidales bacterium | reverse complement strand
TCTTGCCCGGCATATAACTGCCGGATAGCCCGCCGCCGATCATATCGGCGAAAACGTACGGATTGCCCAGCAGCCCGGCGGTCAGCAGGTTCGGGATAATGGCCCGGAACTCTTCCCAGGAATGGCCCACGTCGTAGTGCCGGATCACGATCGGCAGGCCGCCAGTCTTGAAGGCGGAGCGGTACTCGTTATAAGGGAAGGATTCGCCCACCCGGGCGTAGGCGTGACCGAAGTCGGCCGGCGTCATCCAGGGCTCGCTGAAGATGGCGTCATTACGGAAATACTCCGGATCGCCGCCGTCGAACTTGAATCCGTCGATATGGAACTTGTCGGCGAAGGCCTTGAGTTCGTCGGTGAATTTCTGCCGGATGTCGTCGCAGGTGAGGTCCAGCGTGGCGCTGACGCCGTTCCACCACCAGACAAGGGCGGGGTCGGCGGGGTCGTGCTTGCTGTGGACGAGGATGTCCTGCATCCCCGGTTTGTAGGATGTGAATTCAGGACGGCTGTCTGCAGAGAGGAAGTAGGCGCACCAGATGACGCCCTTATAGCCATAGTCGTGGATCTTCTGGAAAATCCGTCCTCCGTCCGGGAAGGTGTCGGGATTGAAGTCGCGGCAGCCGTGGTAGCGCTGCCAGCCGCCGTCTATCATCACCACCCCACAGGGAAAGCCGCTTTCGTGGAGGGCATCCACAAATTTCTCGGCGTTCTCCTGGTTGATGCCGAGGACCACCGTCTCGATCCAGTTGTTGAACTGGGGTTTGGTGAACATCAGCTCCGCCGGCTCCCGGCCGTCGAAGGGGAAATGAGCCTTACAGGCCGCCTGATAGGCTTCCTTCAACGTTGTCCCCGCCGTCACGGGTGAGAGTTTCTCATAGCACGAGCTAAGGTACAGCCTGCCGCCCGAGAATCTGAAGCCGAAAGGGTGGTCGCTCCATACGTAGCGTCCCTTGCTGGAAAGGAGCAGCGGAGCCGTCACGCCCTTGACGCTCATCGTCCCGAGGTCGAAAGGGGCGTCGTCCCCCGGCTTCGGCGCTGGCACGGAATCGTCGAGGAAATAATTGTCGCCGGCACTGAAGTCGGTGTAAGGCTGGATATATCCTTTATTGACCACGGCGCCCCACCAATATTCTCCTTCAAGCGGTTTTACTGTGGTTGCCCACTCTTGCGGCCGCGAGTTGCAAGAGAGCAGCAGCAATGCGGCCAAAAGCCATAAAAACAATCTTTTCATATCTCGTTATTCTATCAAATCATCCCAGTTGTCGGTGCGGAAAGGGAGAAGCGGTATGCCCCAGGCGCTGAAAAGGGTCGCTTCGCTGTAATTCCGGAATCCATAGCGGACGGCCACGGGAGTGGGGACTTCCTCGGACCGGACCGTAATTGTATATTTGTGAGCAACGGCCTCCGCCGGATGAAATACCCGGTCCGCACCGGCCACCTCGAATCCCCCCACGGCCACATCGCCGGGGAACAGGCCCATCCACTCCACATTCTCCACGGTAATCACGGCTTCCGGCCCCTCAAAGGCCACGCTCTTGTAGGAAGGGGCATTGGGGTTTAACACTTTGTAGCCGTAATCGTTGTACAAGGCCAAAGAAGCCAGCCTCCGCCCCACCTCCAGTTTTTTAGGCGGATGGATCGACGAATAACTGCCTAGATCGAGCGTCGCCACCATCCCGCTATGGGGAATCTTAGCCAGTGTCTTTTGCTGGGCCTCAAAGAAATAGCCGGACGCAAAAGGACGGGGATTGCCATCGTAGGCATACGGTGCAATCTGCACGAAATAAAACGGCGCATCCGGGTTCTGGAACAATTCACGCATCATCCGGACATAGGCTGGCTGAAGGCGGGAATACTGCTCCGGCCGGAGCCGGTTCTCCTCCCCCTGGTACCAAATGATTCCTTTGAAGGTAAAAGGAACAATCGGCGCAACCATCGCGTTGTAAAGAACAGCGGGCGTCTTGGGATAGGCGACTTCCGGCACAACGTGGTCGAATTCTCCTGGGAACTCCCTATCAATCACCTCTTTCGACATCCAGGTCTCTATCGTGACACCGCCCCAATCGGCCGTGATAACGCCGACGGGCACCCGAAGTTGCTCCTGCAGGCTCCGCGCGAAGAAATATGCGGTTGCGCTGTAGCGAAGGACCACGTCCGGTGTATTCAGTTTCCACTCTGTCTGAAGGCTGTCGGAGGGAAGCGGCACGGAAGACTGCCTGTTGGGAATGTCGCAAAGGCGGATGGGAACCTCCTCACGCGCCGACAGAATGTATTCTGCTGCATTCTCTACCGGCTGACCGATAAAGCCGCGCATCGACATCACCATATTGGACTGACCGCTGCAGAACCAGACTTCGCCGACAAGAACATTGTGCAGGACCGTCTTTTCCCCGTCGTTGAAGGTCAACTCGAAAGGGCCGCCGGCGGACGGCGTCGGGATGCGGACGAACCATTTTCCGTCGGCATCCGGCGTCACCACTGTCTTTCCCTTTGCCCAGGATGTCGTGATGGCCACCCGCTTCCCGCTCGCCTTCCCCCAGAACGCCACATCGGCCTTCTGCTGAAGGACCATATTGTCACTGAAGATGGTGGGAAGCGTCACTTTCGCATCCAGGGAAAGCGTCGCAAGAAAAAGCAGAATCAGTGAAAGACTACGTTTCATCGGGATATCAGTTTATCATCGCAGATCACGATGGGAGAATCATAGACCGGGACTTCCGAAAAGCAGGCTTCCGTCCCCTTCCGCTCCATCCGGATTGGGGTGATGCGCCCATCCAGAAGATCAATACACACCGGACGGCGGCAGCGGAAACCCCGGATCCGGACAGGGACAGCCGTTTTGTCACGGCCGTCGTTCGGAACGGCGCCGCCCAGCCATAATACCGCACTTTGCAGGCGGGTTTCCGCATCTTCGAACAGATATGCCATCGCGCCGTCGACGGTCACCGCTGTGGAATCCAGCGCCGCATCGAAGTTATCGTAGACCGACACCAGATTCCTCACGGCATCATAGGCCAGTTTGGGACGGATCACCCGGTTCTCCCCGTCCGTAGCGAGAAGCCCCTTGCAGTTTTTTTTCTTGATTTCGTCGCTCGCGGCGTAATTCATATCCGCGATGCTGAAAATGCCGGTACGGATACCATGGGCGTGGTCGCAGAGCATTTTACGCAAGGCCCACTTGGCCTGGGAGGTCTCGCTCCAGGGATACTCGGAGATGGCGCCGCCCATAAATCCCACAGATGGAGCACCACACTCCCCCTGCCAGATGGGTACGTCCCAGCCGCATTTTTTCAGGATACGCAGCAGCGAATCCGCCTCCACGAAATACTCCTCTTCCGGGACATAATGATAGCCGTGATAGGAAACGGCATCGATGAGATGCTCCTCTCCCGAGGCCCTGAGTTTCCGGGCCAGACCGGTAAGGAGCGCTTCGGCCCCGTTCTCCCGCCGGGCACGCCCGATTCCATAGGCGGCAACAAGGGCCTCCGGATCCACCTCCTTGAGAATCTTTGCCGTAGCATAGGCCAGTTCCACCATCTCTTCGGGATCGCGACCGTCCCGGCGAAGTCCGTTCTCGGGTTCGTTCCAGATTTCCCACTGATGGACCTTCCCCTTGTATCGGAGGGCCGTCTCCCGGACCCAGGCCTTCCAGCCCTCGACGGCCTCCTCGCCCCGGGGCCAGCCGCCGGTCAGGAAGGGCGTCCCTCCCCCGGGATAGACAGGGTTGCCGTATGAGAGCTCCAGCCAGGGCTCCAGACCGCGCGAGACGGCATCGTCCACGATATGGTCGAGCCAGGCGAAGTTATAGACACCCCGCTGCCGCTCGCATTTGGCCCATCCGGCCTGGAGGCGGACATACCGCATCCCGAGCGGTGCAAGATACTCCTTGTAGGCGTCGTAATCGGCATAGTCCCGGTCGAGCGTCTCACAGCCGAGGATCAGGTCGTTATGTACCTCGGAGAGCGTCCTGTGAACCAAGACGCTCTCCCGGGGGGCACAGCCCACTGCCACCAGCAGCCAGAAAGCCAGGACCAGATATCCGCTGACGAAATGAGACCTCCGCATCACGACTTCCCGCTTAACTTACAACAAGTTGTTCAGGTATATTCCGCGGGCATGCCTGTCTTCCAGTTGGGACTGGTAGAGGGAACGCGGAGACGAATAGCTTTCTAGTGTGAGCCGAGGCCACCAACTGACAGGATCTGCCTGAGGCAGGAGGACATCGGAGCCGCCGGTGGAGTCATAAGCCCTTGCCGGATACCACTGGCCGTCGGGGCGGTTCTCACC
>JAEEHS010000066.1 GCA_016281015.1 Bacteroidales bacterium | reverse complement strand
GTCGATCAATCTTGACGGAACCCGTACCAGCCCCACCATCGACAAGGACGGAAACATCTATGTGACCGGTTCTTCCTCGTCGGGCGCTGTCCTTTACAAGATCACTTGCCCCAAGACGACGGCTCCCGGATCCAACTGGTCGCAGTTGGGCGGCAATCCTCAGAAGACCTGTAATCCTCCCGCAAAATAGACTGTTCCTATGAAAAAAGAATACTTATTACCGGACACGGCAGTGTTCAACATTACTTGCATGGAGCGGGCGTTTTGCAACGGCTCTCAACTGGATTCCCTTGAGGAAAAGGATGACCTTGGAGGATTTGACTGGAATTATAATTGATTGAGGCTATGAAAAAGATTAATTCCATATTACTCCTCCTGCCCCTTGTATTCTCTTGCACCCAAGAGAAACAGCTTGAGATGGAGGCGGTTCCCCAGACGCTTCTTTTCGAGGCCAGCCTCCCGCAGACGAAGACGCATCTTGGCGAAAAACAGGGAAACGCTTATCCGAACTACTGGTCGGCGGGGGATGCCATCTCCGTCAATGGCACGGCGTCTGAATCCTTGGCGGCCGATTCGCCTTATGTGGGAACGAACAAGGCGGAGTTCTCCGTTACCCTGACCTCGGAGGCGCCTTACTATTTTGCCTATCCCGCGTCGATCGTGTCGAACTACGGCAATGGCTCGGCCACGCTCTCCCTGCCGGCGACGCAGACCTGTTCTTCTACGACTTACGATCCGGCGGCATTCATCATGACGGGCAGCGCCAACTCGGTGAAAATCAATTTCTCGCCCTTGATGTGCTCCATCAAGCTGACTGTGCCGGGCACGTACAAGGCTAAGATTTCCTCCGTGATGTTCGAGTCTCTCGGGACGGAGAAGGTCAGCGGGCCCTTTACCACTGATTTCAGTGGGATCAGCCCCGCCTCCGGCGCCTCGCCGCGCGTTGTCGTCTATGCTCCAGGGGAGGGTTTGGCATTCGGCAATGCGGTCCATCTGCTGATTCCCGCCCAGACCTATGCGAGCGGCATGCGCTTTACCATCAGCGCGACCGACGGGACCCAGATGGTCTTTTCGACCTCTTCTTCCTTCGCCGCCCAGGCCGGGAAGGTCTATCCCCTGACTTCTCAGAGCTATACTCCTCAGCCTGAGGTGATTCCGGAGGGGCTGATGGTTATGTCCTCCAATGTCCGTTTCGCTACGGCCCGCGACAAGGCCAGCAATCCGGACACCGGCGACCGCGACTGGACCAACCGTAAGAGCGCTTACTTTGCTATGGTCAATGCCTACCGTCCGGCCGTTCTCGGTCTGCAGGAGGCCCAGAAGGAGCAAGTGAAGGACATCAAGAATAACTGCAACGGGTATTCATACTACGGTCTGGGACGTGAAAGAGGATATGATATCACCGCAGATGAAAGTGGCATCTGGGGAGGCAACAATACCTACGCAAAGGAGGAATCCAGTACCATTTTTTACCGCACCGACCTGATTACCCTGGGCAGCCACGGTACCATCTGGCATTCCGATCATCCATTAAGCATCGGCAGTCTCTTCTCCGAGATGGATGAAGGGGATGGAGGGGATGGGAATCCGCAGACCTCTACCTGGGCCATCATGACCTACAAGCCCACGAACAAGCAGTTCTTTATGATGAATACCCATCTGAGCCTGTACGACTCCCGGCCGAAGGAGATAAGTCTCATTTTGAACACAATCGCCAGTAATAACACGAATAATCTTCCGGTGATTATGACAGGTGACTGGAACCTGGTGGAAGGCGACTCGTGGCTGGATCCCATCGAGGCTGCTTATTCCAATGCCCGCCATACGGCTCAGATAAGCGATTCTTACGGGACCTACCACTGGTGGGGAACCGAAAGCAAGCTGATCGACCATATCTATTATAAAGGAATCGGCGACTGCTACATGTTCCGTACCGATAATCGCAAGTGGAACGACAAGTATATCTCCGACCACTATCCGGTGTTTGCCGTTTTCAACCTGAGCAGCACGACGTCTTCCCTGCCCGTGGCCGATTTTGACCTTCCGGACAATCCTACGACAAAGCGCGCACTGACCTTTACCGACCGCTCGTCGTCTCCTGCAGGAATCGCTTACTGGGAATGGGACATTGACGGGGTGCGCTCCAATGCGCAGCATCCTCAGGTGACTTTCCGAACCTCCAGGAAAAACGTTCCCGTCAGGCTGAGGGTGGTGGACAACAATGGGAACATTGCGGTCGCGACCAAACTCCTTACCGTAGCGTACAGCGTGGAAAACTACGACTTTGGCGGCTCGTCGCACGAAAACTACAACAGTGAAGGTCTGTATTAGGAAATGAAAAAAGCTTGTTTTCTTATCGCAGCCCTGTCGCTACTGCTCTCCTGCTGCGGCGAGGGCCTGCCTCCTTTCCCGGAGGTGGGGGAGCCCTATGCCATCACCCGGGGGCCGCAGGACCATCTGCTGGCGAGTTACTTCGGGATCAATGCCTGGAGTCCGGACGGGCGCTACATGGCGGTGCTGGAAACGGATTTCACGGGCCGGCTTCCCGAGGTGACGGATACGGCCGTAGTGGCCCTGGTGGACCTTTCCGACAGTTGCCGCTTCATCCCGATCTCAAAGACGGTCAGCTGGAATTTCCAGGAGGCGGCGATGTTCCACTGGCTTCCCTGGGAAGACGGGCTTTGCGTATTCAACGATATGCGGGAAGGGAAGTTCGTCAGCGTGCTGCTGAACTGGAAAAGCGGGGAGGAGCGCATCCTCCCGAGGCCGGTGAGCGCCGTGGACCCCTCGGGCGAATGGGCCCTCAGCATCAATTACGCGCGGCTCCGCCTTTGCCGTCCGGACTATGGCTATGCCGGGGACGGACAGGATGCGCTGCTCGGTGAAGTATGGCCGGAGGATGACGGCCTTTGGCTGCTGAACCTCAAGAGCGGCGAGGAACGGCTGATTCTTTCCGTCGCCCAGACCCGTGACATGATGCCGGAGATTACTTCCGAAGACGGGCTGGCCTATTTCTGCCATACAATTATCAGTCCGGATGCATCGAAGGTGTTTTTCCTGGCGCGGACGGTCCAGAACTTCCGTGCTCAAATGGCGGCGAAAGGGTTTGTCTATCAGTGGGATACCGTCTCTTTCACCATCCATACGGACGGAACGGATCTCAGGCGTTGTTTCCCGGACGGCTGGAAGGGTTCCCATTTCAATTGGAAGGACAGCGAAACCCTTGCCGTTACGGCGCGCTGGGGCGGTGGCCAAAGCTGGGCGCATACAGTCTTCAAGGTCGGAGAGGAGGACAAGGTACGCCATCTCGCTCCGGGCATTATGGACTGGGACGGGCATTGCGTCTTCTCCCCGAACGGGCAGTTTCTCAGCAGTGAAGGGTATTGGAACAAGGATGGCTACCGCAGTTGGGTGCTTCTGCGCCTGGAGGACGAGGCCCTTGTTTCCCTCGGAAGTTTCCTGGTTCCGGAAAAGTATAAGGAGCAGTATTCCCGCTGTGACCTGCATGCCCGCTGGCGTCCGGACGGGAAGCAGATGGCCTTCAATTCTGTCCATGAAGGCAGCCGGCAGGTTTATCTGAGAGATGTAAAATGGAAATAAGATGAAAAGAAGCATATTGTTCTTTGCTTTGCTGGCGCCGGCCTTTCTGCCGGCCCAGGAAGTCCAGCCGGACATTACCTCCGTCCCGGTCAGCGTGACCGTAGATCCGTCCGTCATCAAAGGGCCGGTCAAGCCCATGAACGCCGTCAACAACGGCCCGTCCTATGACAGCGAGATGCAGAAGGCGGACTTCAGGATTCTCAACATCCCTTACAGCCGCACCCATGATGCCCATGGCTATTATGGGGAGCACCTGGTGGACATCAGTGACATTTTCCCCGACTGGAGCAAGAATCCCGACAAAGAATCCTCCTATGACTTCCGGGAGACGGACCTCTATATCAAAACTTTGATTGAGGCGGGGAGCGAGCCTTTCTACCGCCTGGGACAGACCATCGAAAACCAGACGGCGGCGAAGTACAACATCTTCCCGCCGAAGGATTATAAGAAATGGGCCAAGATTTGCGAGCATATTATCCGCCACTACAACGAAGGCTGGGCGGACGGCTTCCATTATAACATCCAGTATTGGGAAATCTGGAACGAGGCCGACCTGGACCAGAGCTCCGGCCGCTGGGAGAGAGAGCCCCGCACCTGGGGCGGGCCCATCGAGGAGTTCCATAAGATGTACGCCATTGCCGCCAAGCATATGAAAGCGTGCTTCCCGGATCTTAAGATCGGCGGTCCTTCCTACTGCCGGATCCAGGGGACGAAGACCTATTTTCCGCAGTTCTTCCAGTATATGCGGGACAACGAGGTCCCGATCGACTTTGTCTCCTGGCACAAATATGGGGCGGAACCGTCGGTCTATCTGATGGAAGCGGATCTCATCCGGGGCTGGATGAAGGAGTATGGCTATGCCGATGCCGAACTCATCCTCAATGAATGGAACTACCGCCGCTTCAAGGAGGGTTCCGGCAGTTCCAATGAGCGCTACAACCGCCTGAACCGCCGCTCGATGAAGGGCGCGGCCTTTGTCGCCGCCACGATGTCGGCCCTCCAGGATGCTCCGGTGGACATGCTGATGTATTACGATTTTCGCGCGAACACCAATTACTGCGGCTTCTATGATTATCAGACCCAGGCGCACCAGCCCGTCTATTATGCCTTTTATGCCTGGAGTAAGCTCCAGGGCAGCCAGTGCGCCTGTTCCGTGGAAGGCGGGGCGGGGGATATCTATGCCGTGGCCTCCGTGCAGGATGGCAAAACTACGCTGCTTCTGACCCGTTACGACGGGGATAACAATGCCTGCAATTTGGCCAAGGTCAGGGTCTCTCTGAGCGGCCGGAGCCTTGGAAAGGTTTTCTGCCATCTGACGGATTTCGAACATCTTTACACGGAGATTCCGCTCTTCCCTTCGGAGGACGGTCAGGTCAGCATCGACCTCTGGAACAATTCGGTTGCCATTCTGGAACTGTAAGGCATGAAACGGTTACTTCTCGTCCTCTCTTTCATCTTCGCCCTCCTTCCTCTTGCCGGCAGGGAGACGCTTTCTTTGAACGGGCGGTGGAACTACATCGTCGATCCCATGGATACGGGGATTTACAAGTACCAGATGCAGCTCCAGCGGCCTTCAAAGCGTTATTTTGCGGACCGGCATTTCTATCAGGACAAGAGCAAACTGATCGAGTACGACTTTGACAAGGCGCCGGCACTCGCTGTCCCGGGGGACTGGAACACCCAGTCCGAGCGGCTCTACTATTACGAGGGCTCCGTCTGGTACCGGCGGCTTTTT
This sequence comes from Bacteroidales bacterium, assembly GCA_016281015.1. GTDB lineage: Bacteria > Bacteroidota > Bacteroidia > Bacteroidales > UBA932 > Cryptobacteroides. The sequence continues at coordinate 5,187 of JAEEHS010000066.1, read as the reverse complement.
CATGTCCATAAGCTTCCTGGCCAAAGGTATTTCCTTCAGTTCGACGCGGTCAACTACAAGTGTATGGTCGGGCTCAACAATGAGATCCTGGGCGAGCACAAGGGCGGTTTCACGCCTTTTCGCTTTGAGGTGACGGAAGTGCTGAAGGAGGGGGAGAACAGCCTGGTGGTCTGGGTCAACAACACCCGTGGCGTCTCCGAGGTCCCGACGCTCAATTTCGACTGGTGGAACTACGGGGGAATCACCCGGGATGTTTCTTTGGTTGCCGTCCCGGAGGTCTATATCAAAGACTGGCGTTATCGTTTTGACGGGAAGGAAGTTACGTTTGATGTATTCCTTGACGGAGGCTCTGCCGAGGTTCAAGTCGAGATTCCGGAACTGAGAGTGAAGAAGACTTGCGCGGTCAAGGAGGGTGTCGCCAGTTTCAAGGCGAAAATCCGCCCGGAACGCTGGTCCCCTGAGCATCCCCGGCTTTATGACATTTCCATAACTGCCGGGGCGGACAGGCTGGATGAGCGTATTGGTTTCAGGACCATTCAGACCGCCGGGGAACAGATTCTGCTGAACGGAAAGCCGGTCTTCCTGAAAGGCGTGGCCGTCCATGACGAAAGCATCGGGGTGAATCCCGGCCGCTGCAGGGGCGAGGAGGACGTGAGGGCACTGCTGGAGGTCGCGAAAGATCTCGGCTGCAACTTCCTCCGCCTGGCCCACTATCCCCACAGCGAGCAGATGGTCCGCCTCGCCGAGGAAATGGGCTTTCTGCTCTGGGAAGAGATCCCGTGCTACTGGAATATCGACTGGAAGTCAGAGGAGACCTATGCGCTGGCCGAGCAGCAGCTGCTGGAAATGATCCGGCGGGACGCTAACCGCGCCGCCACCATCATCTGGTCCGTGGCCAATGAAACGCCGCATACCCCCGAAAGGTTCGCTTTCCTGAAAAAGCTGATTGAAAAAGCCCGGGCGGAGGATCCGACGCGGCTCGTCAGCGCCGCCATCCAGAAAAACAAACCGGATCTGTATCATCCCGTCATTGAAGACGACCTCGTCGAACTCACCGACCTCGTCAGTTTCAACCAGTATGTCGGTTGGTACGACGGCGTCCCCGCCGACTGCGACGCGGTCCAATGGAGCGTCCCGCGCGGGAAGCCGGTTATTATCAGCGAGTTCGGCGGCGGGGCCCTCTACGGAAACCATGGCAGCGCATCCGAAATGTTTACGGAAGAGTATCTGGAGCTGCTGTACCGGAAGAACCTTGAGATGCTGTCGAAGATTCCGGGCCTTTCCGGCCTGAGTCCCTGGTGCCTGAAGGACTTCCGCTCTCCCAAGCGGCCGCTCACGGGGATCCAGGACGATTTCAACCGCAAGGGCCTCGTCGACGAGCAGGGCCGTCGCAAAATGGCCTTTGCCGTCTTGCAGGAGTACTACCGGCGCCTCAGATAAACAGCACCTCGCGGCCGTGGAAGAGGAAGCCGCCGGCGACGACGTACTCGCGGCAAGAGGGGGAGAACTGGTCCTCGACGGTGATGTGGAGGTGGCCGGCGAGGATGCACTTCAGTGAGGGAAGGGTCTTGAGGTAGGCGATGAACTCCCGGGTCACGGGGTCTTCCAGCTGGGCTTTGTAGTCGCCGGCGGGGGTGGGGAAGAGGCTGTCGTGCAGGGGCTCCCGTCCTTTCCAGAAGCGCTGGTGGGCCCGCCAGATGGTCTCGGTGTAGAGGGGGACGTGCATGCAGAGGACGATGGGAAGGCCCTTCTGGACTTCGGCCTTGAAGCGCTCGACCTGGGCGGGGGTGACGGTGCCGTAGACGTCGTCGAGGGTGACGAAGTTGACACCGTGGACGACCTGGGAATGGAGGCTGATGTCGAAGGGATAGACCTTCCGGAGGCGCTCCCGGGAGAGATCTTTGTAGGCTTCGTCGCGGCCGGCTTTCCCGAACTGGACGGTGTATTCGTGGTTGCCGAGGCAGCCAAGGAGCGAGTCGCCGAAGTACGCACGGACCTTTTCGAAATTGCCTTCACTCTGCCAGTCGATCAGGTCTCCCGTATGGACCAGGTACTCTACATGCTCCTTGGCCCAGGCGAGGGCGTCGGCGAGGGCTTCTTCCTGCCGGCCGCCGAAGGTGCGGGTTCGGCGCTCCTGGACGGCGAGCTTGTCGGTCTCATCGGGCCGGATGGCGGTCAGGTGGGAATCGGACAGATGCAGGACGGAGAAGGGTTCGGCGAGACCGATGTTGACCACGGCATAGCTGAGCGAGAGGCGCTCTTTCCGGCCTCTTTTGGAAAATACCTGCGGCATGTCTTCGGCCCTCAGGGGTAGCTGCGAGGTCGCGATGAGGGCGCCCATGCCAGCCAGCTGTTTCAAAAAGTGTCTTCTGTCTTCCATAAATCAATAAAGGATCAGTCCCGCTGCTGCGGCGAGAAGAATCAGTAGAATCGGATTGACGCGGCCCCATTTGGAGGCAGCGAAGGCGGCGGCGAGAAGTCCCCAGCTCTTCCAGTCGGGGAAGTTGTCGCGAACGAGGCTCACCTCGGGGACCCAGCCGTCCCAATGGACCTTGACCATGAGGATGACGGCGGCGGCGCCGATCAGGCCGACGACCGCGGGTTTGAGCCAGGCCATGGTCCCGCCGTAGAGCCGGCTCGTGCGGAAACGCGTGTAGAAGCGGACCACGAGGAGCATGATCACGAACGAGGGCAGCATCAGGGCGAGGGTCGCGGTCATGGAGCCGAAAACCCCGGCGAGATGGCTTCCCGTCGCGCCGTAGAGCACATCGTAGCCGACGTAGGTGGCGCTGTTGATGCCGATGGGCCCCGGGGTCATCTGCGAGATGGCGACGATGTCCGTAAAGGCGCTTTCGCTCAGCCAGGCATGATGGACCACCACCTCGTTCTGGATCAGCGAGAGCATGGCGTAGCCGCCGCCGAAAGTCAGGGCGCCGATGACGAGGAAGGTCCAGGCGAGCTGGAGGAGGAGGGCGGCGATACTCATGGACGCACCTCCTTGAAATAGGTGACGGCAAAGCCGATGGCGAGGACCGACAGGATGATGTACACCGGTGAGACGTTGAGAAGGGCGACGGCGACAAGACTCCCTCCCGCGAGGACCCAATGCCACCATCGGAGGCAGCATTTCCTGGCCATATTGACCATGGGCACGAGAATGAGGGCGATCACCACGGGCCGGATGCCCTGGAAGGCGCGCTCCACGAAGGGATTGTCCCGGAAAGCCGTGAAGAACATGGCGATCGCCAGGATGATCAGGAAGGAAGGCGTGATGGACCCCAGGGTGGCGGCGATGGAGCCTTTGACCCCGCGCAGGCGATGGCCGGCGAAGATGGAAATGTTGACGGCCATGACTCCCGGCGCGCTCTGCGAGAGGGCGACGATGTCGGGAAGGTCTTCGTCCGGAATCCATCCCCGGCGGGACAATTCGGCCTGGATGATGGGAATCATCGCATAGCCGCCGCCGATGGTGAAGGCCCCGATCTTGGCAAAGACCAGAAAGATTTTCCAGAGCGGAACCTGCTGATTCATCGTTTGATGGAGAAGCTGTCCTGGATGGCGCCGGTCGTCATGTTATGGACGGTGATCCGGAGCTCGCGGCCTTCGACCTTGCCTTCGATGACGGTCGGGAAAGCTTTTTCCGAGAGCTTCGGGCCGCCGCCGACGAGCTGGGTCCATTTCCGCCCGTCGGAGGGGTCGTCCCGGCGGTAATTGTGCTGGTGGCCGGTGATAATGAGCCGGCAGCCGGCCTTCTGTAGGAGCGGGGTCCATAGCTTCGCACAGGTGCGCTGCCAGGCGGCGTAGTCGGTCTTGTAGCGCGGGTCCTTGTCGGCCGGGGCGATGTCGCCGGGATTGGCGTCCGGACGCGGATCGAAGAGCGGAATGTGGCAGAAGGCGACCTTGAAAGGGGCGGAAGCGATGTCCTTTCGCCGGAGGGCATCCTTGAGCCAGAGGGCCTGCGCTTCGCGGTAGGCGGCCATGTTGAAGATGCCGGCGAAGAGGGGATTCGTGTCCAGTTTGTCTTCCCCGGTGTCCAGCCCGATGAGGGCCACGTCCCCGAGCCGGACGGCGAAATTCCGTCCGAGGTCCCAGTCGCGTGAGGGGCGCTCATCGCCCTGGCGGAACATCCAGACGCGTTCGAGGTGGCGGTTGGCCCAGCCGCGGAAGTCGTGGTTGCCGGGGCAGAGGAGGTAGGGAATCCGGGCGGCATAGTCCTTGGGACCGCCTTCGGGGCGGATGAAAATCCGCATCTGGGCCTCGATGGTCTCCTCGGTATTGCTGGCGTCGCCGTTCCAGATGACGCAGGACGGGGCGATGGAGAGGATCTTCTCCTGGAGCCTTTCGATGGTCGGCCATTTGACATGGGTGTCGTTGATGACGCAGAAATGGGCCTTGGCCTTCGCGCCCGCCGTCGTAAAGGAATAGATGGCCGGATCCTCCTCGCTGCCCAGGTTTTTCATCTTGTACCCGCCGCCGTACTGGATCCGGTCCGCCCCGATCCGGTAGTAATAGGTCGTGGCGGGTTTCAGGCCCTGGAGCCGTACCTGGCTCACTTTGTCGGTGACTTCGGTCACGCGGAAGCCGCCGCATTTGACTTTCTTGCCGTCGGAGAGGTCGGGGCGCTCGCCGTAGATGACGTAGCCGTTGGCGAGGGCGCTGACGGCGAAGGCGATGCCGATGGACGTCTCGGCAAAGTTCTGGAGCATCGGGGCGGAGGCGACAAGGGGTCCTCCTTCGTCCTTCGCTTCGTTTGTGTCCATCCTGACGGCTGCGCGAAGGGTTTCGCCGGAGCCTGCTGCGGCGACGAGAACGGCCGCTCCTTTGATGAAATCTCTGCGTTTCATATGCGATGAATCTTGTTCAGGACAAAGATAAGGAAAAAAGTGAAAAAAAATTTGTCAGTTCGGAAAAAGTTTGTACCTTTGCAGTCCCGTTTGAAAAGAACGGGATTTTTTACGGCCTTTCGGCCAGCTCTTTGAAAATACTGAAAGACTAAAAGTACAAGCAAGTACCGAGAAATTGTGTAACACAATTTACTTTTAAACGAGCGTCAGTTTCTTTTATGGAAACGAAGTGCCGGGGATCGAGCTTAGAATTATAAAGAATATACAATGAAGAGTTTGATCCTGGCTCAGGATGAACGCTAGCGGCAGGCTTAACACATGCAAGTCGAGGGGCAGCGGGTTG
>JAEEHS010000065.1 GCA_016281015.1 Bacteroidales bacterium | reverse complement strand
GATTCACAATGGCTGTTAAAATCAGACTCCAGCGCCACGGAAAGAAGAATTTCGCATTCTTCCACATTGTCGTGGCCGACTCCCGCGCACCGCGTGACGGTCGCTTCATCGAGCAGCTCGGTTCCTACAACCCGAACACGAACCCTGCCACCATCATCCTCAACTTCGAGCAGGCCCTCAAGTGGCTGAATGTCGGTGCCCAGCCGACCCTCACCGCCCGCCGCATCCTCTCCTACGAGGGTGTCCTGCTGCGCAAGCACCTCCAGGAAGGCGTTGCCAAGGGCGCGCTGACCCAGGCCCAGGCCGACGAGAAATTCGCTGCCTGGAAGTCCCAGAAGGACGCGAAGGTCGCCGCCAAGGTGACCGGCCTGAAGAACGAGGCGATTGCCAAGGCGAAAGAGGCCAAGGCCGCTGAGGTGAAGGTCAACGAGGCCCGTGCCGAGGCGATTGCCAAGAAGAAGGCTGAGGCCGAGGCCGCTGCTGCCGAGAAGGCCGCCGAAGAGGCTGCTGCCCAGAGCGAGGAGACTGCCGAGACTCCTGCTGAGTAATGCAGAAGATCGCGCAGGTTTTGAAATCCAACGGCTGCGAAGGCGAACTCGTGTTGAGCCTTGTCGACATCGCGCCGGAGGATATCGACCTCCAGGAACCGGTATTCATCGAAATGGATGGACTACCGGTTCCTTATTTTATTGAATCCTGCACCCGCCGGGGAAACAGCCGCCTGCTGGTCCACCTGACGGGGGTCCGCAGCCTGGAAGACGCCGACGAACTTGCCGGAAAGGATGTCCTCGCCGACTATTTCGAAGAGCAGGAAGAGGACAGCCTGGTGGGATGGACCGTCCTGGACGAAAAGGGTGAAATGGTCGGAAAAGTCGCTGACTACGAGGATATTCCGGGAAATCTTTGCGTCTGGGTGGATCGGCCCGGACGGGGCGAAGTGCTCCTCCCCCTCCACGAAGATCTCATTGTGGAGATGAACGAAAAAACCGCCGAGATCCGGCTCCGGATTCCCGACGGTCTGCTTTGAACAGGAGACGGCTCAGAGGGCGCGCTCGGCGTACTCTGCCTTGACCTCCTCATAGAAGGCGGCGTCGGCGGCCTGCATATAGGGAATCAGCCACAGCAGGCCGATTCCGCAGCTCAGGACGGAAAGGATCCCCCAGCCGATAAAACTCAGGTACAGATAGAAAAGGTCGAATTTATGGCCTTTCATCATGGCGCGGCTGAGGTCAATCGCATCATTGGCCGACAGTTCCGGACGCTCCTCGAGGATGTAGGGAGTCATCGCATAGGAAAAGACTTTGACGATGCCGGGGAGAATGAAAAGGCAGGTCCAAAGGGCGATGAAAATTCTTGACAGCAGGACGCCCCAGACTTTGTGCCAGTAGTGGGAGAAAGCGATGGAGAAGGTATTCTCCGTCAGGCGGTTATCTCCTTCCGTGACCAGGCGGCGGAAGCTGTTGGCAAAGCCCAGCATCAGCACATTCATCACAAAAACCGTCAGCAGCATAGACAGCGACGACCAGCGGGAAATCTGCCCGTACAGGCCCATCAGGCCGGGCATGTCATTGTAGGCCGCCATGGCGGTCAGCTGCTGGTTGAAATCCGGATGGCTCAGCTGGAAGCCCATGGTCGGTCCCTGGCAGAGGGCGGCGATGAGCAGGAGGACGGCAGTCGCGAGGACGGCGGGAGCCCAGTTGCCTTTGAGGGCGGAGAGGGCGGTCGATTTGAATTCAGTGTTCGTTTTCATACGTAAATCTATGGACAGATGGACAAATTTAAGCATTTTTTAATATATTTGTGGACAGAACCAAAATATTTTGACCTATGTCCATTACGCTGATTGTCGTCCTCGCCCTCGCGGCCGTGCTGGTGCTCTGGGTGATTTCCGTCCAGAACCGTCTCGTGAAAATCGACGAGCTCTGCAACAATTCCCTCAAGCAGATCCAGGTCCAGCAGATGAGCCGTTACGATGCGCTGAAGACCATCGTCTCGCTCGCCCGCGAATCCGCCCAGGTGGAAGGCGAGAATTTCGAAAAGATCATCAACGCCCGCAAGATCACCACTTCGCCCGCCCCGACGGCGAAGGAAATCAACGAAAACGAAGCGGCCCTGAGCCAGATGGCGACCCGCCTGATCGCCGTCGCCGAGCAGTATCCCCAGCTCCAGGGCACGACCCAGTACCAGGAGGCCATCAAGAGCTACAAGGAGTACGAAGAGAACGTGCGCCTGTCCAGGATGACCTGCAACGACACGATTACCAAGTACAACCGCGAGGTCCGCTCCTTCCCTGCCTCGATCATCGCCGGACTGCTCCACTTCCCGGTGCGCGACTACCTGGCCGACGCCCCCGGCAAGGCCGAGATTCCGGAAGAGGTTTTCAAGCGCTAAAACCATGAAACGGGCGCTTCTTGCCGCTGTGGCCTTTCTGGCCGCCGCGGCCTTCTCCTATGGACAGGAGTACCACAACATCGAAACCGTCTGCTTCCTGATGAAGGACGGCGATGCCTATGTGATGCAGAAATGGGACATGACCGTCTCCAGCGGTACGGAAATGTACATTCCCATCTCCAATCCCGGCAACAGTTATATCCATGACTTCAAGGTCGAAGAAGACGACCTCGTCTTCGAAAGCGACGGCCGGAAGTGGGATTCCGACCGCTCGCTCAAAGAAAAGACCCACCGCAGCGGCATCATCGAAAAAGGCGGCGGGGATATCGAACTGTGCTGGGGACAGGGGGAATATGGACACCATGTCTACTACATCTCCTACCTGATTGACAACCTGGTCCAGGATTACGGCGACCGGGACGGCTTCCACTGGCATTTCCTCAACGACGAATGGAGCTCCAAGCCCGAGCATGCCAAAATCTACGTGGTCAACAAGACCGACACGCCCTGGTACTGGGAATCCGCGGACAGTTCCAATGTCCGCTTCTGGGCCTTCGGCATGGTCGGCGAATCATGGATCGAGGACGGGAAACTGGTTTTCGAATCCTCTGAGCCTTTCCAGTACCGCAGCTTCTTCTCCCTGCTCTGCGAATTCGACAAGGGCATTTTCGAGCCCAAGACGAAGGGACGGGAGAGTTGGGAAGAACTCCGGGAGCAGGCGATGAAGGGATCGGATTACAACAAGGACGAAGATGATATCATCGATAAGATTGTCCTTGTCATCCTGGCGATCCTGTTCCTCGTCATTCCCGCGCTGCTCGCCCTACTGATCATCTTCCTGCTGCTGCGACGTCTTTACTGGCGCGTGAGCGGCAAACGCTTCGACCCCAAGGTGTTCGGGAAGGACAAGATTACCGAGTGGAGCCGGGATGTGCCGCTCGGGGGGAATCCGACGGCTTTTTACAGCCTGCTGCAGGAGGGAGACCGGCTCCATAAGGACCATAAGAAAGTGTTCCCCAACCTGGTCAGCGCCTACTTCCTGAAGTGGATCCAGGAGGGATGGGTCAAGGTGGAGAAAGACCCCAAACACGAGCAGCGGGTCAACCTTCGCTTTGTCCATACGGGGAACCAGTTCCCCCTGATCGAAGACCCGATCGAAAACAAGGTGTACAACAGCGCGCGGGAGGCGGCCGGGGACGATCTGCTGGAGGCAAACGAGTTCAAGAAATGGTCTTATCAACACGATACAACTGTCACATCCTGGCCCACTTCCGCTTTGAAAGAAGGCCGGAAGGGATGGGAAGTGGCGTCAGCGGAAGAGCGCTGCCACGCCGTCGAATTCAAGAACTTCCTGGAAGACTTCACCCTGGCGGACGAACGGGAAGCCCCGGAGGTCGGCGTATGGAAACAATACCTGATCCTGGCATCCGTACTCGGGGTGGCCGAACAAGTCATGAAGAACTTCGAGAAACTCTTCCCTAAACTGTTGGAGCAATACAATAGACAAACCAATACAATCGACAGTGTGACAACCTATTACATTCTCAGAAGCCTCAACTATAATTCCGAGTCGATGATGGCCTCAGCCATCAATCACCAGAACCAGCGGGAAGCGGCCAGGGCAGCGGCACAGCGCCGTTCCAGCGGAGGTGGCGGGTCCATCTCCTTCGGAGGCGGTGGCGGCGGCTATGGCGGCGGCCACGGCGGCGGAAGCCGATAGGGAAAATACTACGCTTTTACAGCGCCGCCAGATATTCTGACGGCGTTTTTCCGTAATACTCACGGAAAGCGGTCGAGAAGTATGACGGGGTGGAGAACCCGCAGGCAAGGGAAATCTCGGCAACGCTCAGTTTCCCTTCGTCCAACAAGGCGCGGGCGTGTTTCATGCGGACCTCCTTCAACATCGTAGAAGGAGAGGTATTGGCCTCAGCCTTTAACTTCCGGTTCAGGTGGATACGACTAAGTCCCAGAGTAGCAGCCATTTCTTCTACTCCATATTCCGGATGGATGTAATTCCGTTCAATCAGACGGAGCACCTCCTGATAGAAAGAGGACGAAGCGGGGGCCACGGGCTTCGGAGCGGGAACAGGGGCCGGCGAAGGAGCCGGTGCAGGAGCCGGTGCAGGAGCCGGAACGGGCTCAGGGACAAGCGGTTTCGGTGCCGGCGACAAGGGCTTCACAGCCGGCGACGACGGGACGGAAGTCTCGGAAACGCGCGGGGCCGGAGGGGTCACAACGGCAGGAGCCGGGGCCGGAACACGAGCGGGGTCAGCGCGGTGGAAAAGCGCAAAAAGAAGCCGGAAAAGAAGCGCTCCGACAAGGATACCGATCAAAAGAGAAAGCCAGGAAAACCTGGATTTCTGCCTTGGCTCTTTTGAACTCGATACCTTCTCTTCTGTTTCAAATTTTAAATCAAGAAGCGCAGGTGCCGCGGCCGCGGAGACGCTCTCCCAGGTGGAGAGCCCTCCTTCCGGCGAAAGGCGGAGGGCTGCGCTTTCTCCGAGGAGCCAAAGCGCCCCGTCAGAGGCGGGTTGAAACGCTGCAACACGGCACGGAAGCGCGGAAAGCAGAACCGGAGGGGTACCGGCGCTACAACGGACCAGCTGCAAGGACTCTGTCGAAGCGATCAGCGCCCCAGCGTGGAGGGCAATGGCCGAAACGGGCGAGGAAAGGCCCGAAAAAGCCGCGAAACCCTTCGTCGAAAGATACGTTGTCAACGCCCCGCCTTCTGTCAAAATCCAAAGCGTCCCGGACGCATCACAGAGAAGGTCCCGGATCACATTGGAAGGAAAGGAAACATCGGAAGAACGATACGCCAGGCGGCGTCCGTTCCTCCCGATCCGGAGCAGCCCCTCCCCGTCCGTCCCCATCCAGAGGGAGCCGTCGGGCGTGGTGGCGGTAGACGTAACAGCGGCGCGTGCATCAAAAACAGAGGCCGCGCAAAAGCACAAAAGGCAGAGCAGAAATGATAGGAAACGATTCATACTCTGCAAAGATAGTCAAAAATTGATACAGTAAGAAAAGAAAAACGAGAAAGCGCAGCTAACAGGAAGATTATTAGCTTAACTTTTCTGTTAAACACTCTCTCTGAAAGAGGCTTCCCATACTTTCGGCGTCATTCCTGTCACCCGCTTGAAAATGTTGTTGAAAGAGGATGCACTCAGGAAACCACAGGCTTTGGCAATCTCATCCTGCCGGGCGCTGCGATGGGTAAGGATATACTGCTCGGCATAATCCACCCGAAGGGTGTTCAGCAGCTCCGGAAGGCCGATGTTATAGGTGTTATTCACCATTTTTGAAACATAGGTCTTGTTCGAATGGAGGCGCTCAGACACCTCTGTCAGTGTCAGACTGGGCTGCAGGAAAAGCTGCTCGTCCACCATCAGATGCTGGAAACGGGCCCGGAGGGAATCATCCTCGGGGAAAATCTTCTCAGGCGAGAAAAGCTGCGCGGCAAGGGAGGGACTGGCTGCCTGGGAGGAAGCCCCCGCGTCCTCAACCTCTTCTTCAATTGACTGAGCTAACTCCTTATCTCCATGTATATTGTAACGGAAAGCTGCGCGCATATCTGAAAGCGAAATCAGGCGGACGGCTCCGAAAAGCGCATAATAGGAAAAGAGGAAAACCAGCGCCGTAACCAGGAACGCGAGAATGAAGGTCAGCCACAGATGGGAGTCAACATAGGACTTCCGGACAAAGATGCGGAGAGAGAAAATCAGCAGCAGGGGAACAACCGTCTGACAAGTGAGTTCCAGCGGGGAAACCCGACCGCCCTGAAAAAGGAAAGACCAGATATGGCGAAGGCGGAAACCTTCGGCGATATGGATTCGAATTAGATACACGAGAAGTATCAAAACCTCAACCAGCATCACGTAGTTGAAAGCGACAATATTCCAGGTATAGAAATAGTGTAGGGGCCCGCCAGCGTAGCTTCCCACCGCTTCGATGCCCCGCGTGAAGTAGTCTTTCAGAAAGAGTTCGATCTGCTCCTCGCCAATCATGTGATGCTGGACGACGGCAGAGGTAAACAGGGCCGCCGGAACCAGCACCCAGAACATGAGGCCGGCCCAGGTATGCTCGTGTTTCCCTCTCAACTTGGACGCATATACCATGAAGAGCGGAATCAGCGAAGGGGCGACCAGCTGGGTCAGCAGGAACATCTGTACCTGTGTACGCATCGACGCCATCGGCGAAGAATAGGTGCTCCCGGTAAACAGATACAGCGTCATGACAAAAAGAAACATCACGGCCGTCAGGAACGTCCGTGATTTCGGTGCAAATAAAAGATGGATCAGAATCCCGTAGAGCGCCGTGAAAACGGGGATCAGCAAAAGGAATGTCTGTATCATCAGAAATCGTCGTTGTTTTCGTAGATTTTGGTTTCCCACTCTCCGACTGACGGAGCGAAGGTGATTTCATGGTAGATCCGGCTGAGGTCGAGCCCAAGATGGAAGGTATACTGCTTTCCATAGACGAACACATTGTCCGGCAGCAGTCCGTAGAGCATGTATTTCACCTTCTGGTTTTTCAGCGGTTCGTAGTAGAAATTGTTCAGCGTAAAGCCTTCTACGTCAAAAAGTACTTCGACACACTGCTTGCCGACCCGGATTTCGTCCGGAATGGAATAATAGCGGTGACTCTGGTCCATCCGGTCCACGAGGGCGTCACTCCCGATGAACTTTTCATTCTCGCTGCCCACGCCAACCGGCGCATCTCCCTCAAACACAATGACATCCCGGTAATAACCCTGCTTGTGCCAAATGCCGTGGCCCTGCTGGAGGTCGTTCAGATAGACACCCGCCGAAGCGACATAGGTTGCCTTCACCTTCCTGAGGCGGATCAGCCCCTGCAGTTCGGTCTTCGGCGTCACGTCGCAGATCTTGTAGCCGATATCATTGGTAATGTGCTGAAACTCAAGCGGAATCATATTCATCTGATCGATGGCGTGCTGGACCGTCTTCGACACCAGCGGACCGGCATCCGTCTCCGTCTCTCCGAAGGGAATGGAATAGGAATCATAGCCTTCCCCGTAAGAAATGTCCGTGACATGGGGATAATAGGCGCTGAAAGTAATCAGGCTCGGCATATCCCAGAGGAAATGCTCGAAATATCCGCTGTATCCCTTACCATTATTATATACAGAAGCGTTGTCGACGACCAGCTTGTCACTCTCCAGGTCCACACCGACCAGGCCGAAGGGGATGCGCTTGTCCATGGTGGCATACAAATCTGCCGCATCCACCAGTTCGCCTTTCGTCTGGGCGGAAGTCAGCATTTTCCCGTCCCGGCTGACCGACACGTCGAAATCAAGTTTCCGGGTGGAGGGGGCAGGGCCCTGGTTCAGCGAGGGAAGATCTTCTACCTCGGAACAGGCCGCCACGGCGAGGGCGGAAAGGAGCAAAGGAGTGAAAAAATACCGGTTCATATAATATAATAGGTATAAACAAATGGGTTCAAAACCAACTCTGGGGCAAAGATAGGCAAAAAATCTTAGAATCCAAAATTATTTTTAAAAAATCAAAAAATTTTTAATTCAGAAATATCGTACCCAGAAGCCTCTCTATGGCACATTTTTAGATTTAAGACAATTAAAAGTTTTTAAAAAGCAGGCCCTAATTTATAAAAACCACAAAGAAACACCCGCAGAGGCACTTCTTAATGCTTCTGAAATTTTTATGAATTAGCAATTCTTTTTGAAAAAAGTTAAAACTTTTGTTGGAAGATAAATTTTTTTGCATTATCTTTGCACGGTTTTTGCGCCAGCATACGCACATGTATAAGATTTTAGCACACACCCGCACGCACGCGACAGCCGCTTTCCGGCTGGCGGTGGTGAGCTGTATCTTATTCCTCGCGGCTGCTTTTTCTTTACGCGCGCAGACTCCCACCCGCGATGCGGAAATCCGCGTCTACTACCCGTTTGACAACGCGGTGGTCCGGGAAGATTATCTCTCCAACCAGGAAGCGCTCCGCCAGCTGGACAGCCTATACCTCTCCGGCGCCTTCGACGGACAGGAAACGCTCGAGATTGTGTCCTACTCCTCTCCGGAAGGCCAGTACGCTTACAACGTCAATCTGTCCAAGCGCCGTGCTGAATCGCTCCGCCGCTATATCGCTGCGAAATATCCTTCTCTCGCCTCTCGTCTTACGACGAATCCGGACGGAGAATCCTGGGCAGACCTTCGCGAAGCGGTCCTTCACGACACGCGGATGAGCGAGCAGAGCCGTGAGAAAATGCTCCAGATCATCGACAGTTCTGCCCGTCCTGATGAGAAGGAAGCCCGCCTGAAGGCCATTTCATCCTACAAGCAGCTGTACGCCAACTACTTCCGCCGCCTCCGCTACGCATTTATCCGCGTGAGAATCGCGGATTCGGGCGCGGATGCCGTCCCGGCCGGGAATACGGAAATCTCCGACGCCGATGCGGCGAAGGCCGACAGCCTCCGGAACGCTGCGCTCGCTGACAGCCTCCGGAACGCGGCGAAGGCCGACAGTCTCCGCCATGCCGCAGCGCTTGCCGCCGCCACTGCCGCCGCAGCAGCAGCCGCTGCCCAGGCCGCCCGCGCCGACAGCCTCCGGAACGCCGCCCACTCCGACAGCCTCGCCATGGCCAAACGCGCTGACAGCCTGTCTGTTATGCCGGCTGACACTTTGGAAATCAGCCCCGTCGATACCCTCGCTGCAAGCCCCGTCGATACCCTCGCGGCAAGCCCCGCTGACAGCCTCGACAACCTGGCCAAGGCAGACAGCACTTATATCCGGCCGAAAAAGATGATCGCCGCCGTCAAGACCAACCTCCTGTACGACGCCGTCACGGCCCTCAACGTCGAAGTGGAAGTCCCCATCGGACGGCATTTCTCCGTCATGGTGGAGGACGTCTTCCCCTGGTGGGAGACAAAGAACAAATATTGCTTCCAGATGTGGGAGATGGGCCTGGAAGGCCGTTACTGGTTCAAAGGCTGGGACCCCGATGGCCGGGAAAAACTCCGCGGCCTGTTTGCCGGCGTCTATGCGATGAGCTCGAAGTACGACTTCCAGTGGGACCGCGACATCAACCTGCAGGGCGAATATTGGTCTGCAGGCGTTTCTGCCGGTTATGCCATGCCCATCGGGCGCCGCAAGCGGGTGAACCTCGAATTCAGCCTTGCCGTCGGTCCCATGCATACGGTTTTCCGCCACTATCAGCCGACCCAGTCTTACGACAAGCTGATCCGGGACCCCTACAATGCCGGTATCGACTACAAGACAGGCCAGTGGTATTTCGGCCCCACCAAGGCGAAGGTTTCGCTGGTGGTGCCGATCTGTGTCCCGACCGGGAAAAAGGAGGTGCGCCATGACTAAGCGTATCCTCAGAATGCTCGCCATCCTCGTGGTGGTCGTCCTTTCGGCCGCTGCCTGCCACCGTCGTCCGCTCTACGACCCGGAGACCAGCGTGAAAGTGCGCGTGAAGGTCAATGTCAAGACCATCTGCAACATCACCGAAGGCACGAAGCGGAACACGGATCCCCGGCTCTACGACAAGCGCACCCTGTCGATGAACACCGACGAAATGCACGTGCTGGTGTACTATCCCGACACCCGGAACCTTTACACCCAGACCTGGCTCCGCGCCAAGACCTTGGAAAACGGCGAGCAAGTGCTCAGCGGCGACCTGGCCGTCGACTTCGGCGAGTGGGACATCGTCATCTACAACTGGGATACCCAGTCCATCCAGAAGACCGGTTTCAACAGTGAAAGCACCATGATTGCCTACACCGATGAAATCCCGTCTTCGACCCGCGTCCGCTACCTCGGCACCAAGGCCGACGCATTCGACGGCATCGGCATCTACGAAGAGCCTGAACACCTGTTCGTGGCCCATAAGGACGTGATGGTCGCCCCGCGTGACACGGTCATCGTCATCGACACCGAGGCCCAGACCGTCATCGACACGTACTACCTCCAGATCCGCGTCAAGGGCATCCAGCATGCCACGACCAACGCCAACGCCGTCATTTCCGGTCTGTCGCCGTCCAACCGCTTCGCCCTGAACCTCAGGACCGAGGATCCGTCCGGGGCCGTCTGCTTCCCGCTGATCGCCTCCAAGGACACGACCATCACCGACGAACCGAACGACGTGATGTGCGCGGTGTTCAACACCTTCGGAAAGATTCCGGATGTGACCTCCAACCTCCACGCGACCTTCTCCGTCGTGGACACGGGCGGCAACCTGCAGACCCTGGACGTCAACCTGGACGACGTGTTCAAGAAGAAAGAGGCCATTGAGAATCACTGGCTGATCATCGACCAGGTCATCTGGGAAATCGAAGATCCGAACGTGAACCCGCAGCCCGGCGGAAACGGAGGCTTCCAGCCCATCGTGGACGACTGGGAAGAAGAACATGGCGAAATTATACTGTAAGTGCTTGACAATGAGGATATAATGAAGATATTTAGAAACATACTGACACTCTCTCTCCTGATGGGCATGACCGCCTGCATCAAGAGCGAGGTCGCTCAGGTTCCGGATAGGACTGTCCTCTACCGGGTGGCAGACCTGAAGGCCCAGACCAAGGCTGGAGAGGTCTCCTTCCTCGGGGAGTTCGCCGATCCGTCCGACGCGGCCTTCTCTTCCGTGGGCTTCCTGCATGGACAGGGTGTCAGCGATACCCAGGCGTTCTACGCCGGCAGCTATGAGACCATCAGCTGGAACGGTTCCGACCGCTGGGCCCCGAGCCACACCTACTACTGGCCGAAGGGTGCCCAGAGCTATGTGAACTTCGTTTCCTGGTACGACAAGAACGGTACGCCGGATCTGGCCACCCTCAGCGAGACCTCCCTGCAGTGGACCCGTTCCATCGCGGCGGACGAGAACATCATGGTCGCGGACGAAGCCTGGCGCTGCCACGCCAACGCTGCCACCTACCACATCGACGACGCGTCGGTCGTGGGTGTGCCCACGCTCTTCCGCCACATGCTCACGCGCGTCGCTTTCGTGGCCAAGCCCGCCAAACTCAGCAACGCCGGCACTTCCTGGACCATCACCGTGAAGAACTTCACGCTGAAGAATGTCCGTTACCAGGGTACCCTGGCGCTCATCAACGCCGACCCCGACGCCACCGGCACCTCTGCCTGGACCGCCACCGACGGCACGGCTCCCGCCTGGAGCGCCAGCTCCGCCACCCAGACCGTCAGCGGCGAAAGCGCCGTGGCCCTGACGAGCCTCACCCCCGCTACGGTCCTTCCCATGCGCTCCTTCCTCCCCCAGGGACTCGGGACCATGGCCATCAACTTTGACTACACGATCCGCACCTCCTACAGCGCGGACAACTACATAGAAGAAACCGCTTCTTCCGGCGACATCCGCCTCAACAGCTTCACCTCCAGCGTGACCGAGTGGGGCATGAACCGGAAGATTACCTACACCATCACGATTGACCCCGAGGCCCGGGTCATCGAGATCGATCCTACGGCCTCCGACTGGTCCGTCCAGCCTACGCAAACGATTAACATTGAATAAGATAACAATTAAATAAACACAAGCATTATGAAACAGTTTTTCATCCTCGCAGTCGCCGCCGTAGCAGCTACCGCCGCCTGCACCAAGAACGAAGTCACCGAGGCGCCCAACGTCCCCGTGTCCTTCGAAGTCGCTTCCTATCGCAGCCAGACCAAGGCCGCTGACCCCAACGCTCCGGAAGGCTCCTTCCTCCGGGTGGACAACCACTTCTCCAGCCAGGCGTTCCTCCACGCCCAGGGTGTCGACCTCGATGAGAACGGCAACGTCAACAACAGCACCTTCCAGCAGTTCTTCGGCAGCGCCTCTCCCTGGAGCGAGACCATCACCTGGGACGGGACCAACAAGAAATGGGCTCCCAGCAACACCTACTACTGGCCGAAGGGTAGCCAGAGCTTTGTGAACTTCGTGTCCTGGTACGGCGCCACCCCGACCGTCAGCTACGCCTACACTTCCTCCAAGTGGACGGCCACGATGACCTTCGCCGCCGCGGACATCAGCAATTCCTCCGACATCCTCTACGCCGACATGGCCTGGCGCTACAAAGCCAACGAGAGCACCTACCACAAGGATGACGCCGGTGTCGTGGGTGTGCCCACCCTCTTCCGCCACGGCCTGTCCCGGATCGCCGTCAAGGCTTATGTCCAGAACGCCGCCGGTAACATCGCCGCCGGTCCCTCCGACGCGAATGCCAGCTGGGTCATTACCATCAAGAACTTCACCCTCGGCAGCGTGACCACGAGCGGAAACCTGGTGCTGACGAACGCCGATCCCGGCAGAAAGGGAATCCAGGAATGGACCGCCACCGTCACAAGCCCCGCCAGCGGTAACATCTCGGCCTCCGACGCCGTCATTTCCTCCGTTGCCAAGGCTTCTGCCACCGATGTGGTCGCCCTCCGCAGCGTCCTGCCCCAGACCATCGCCAACACGGTCAAGATGAACTTCAACCTGGATATCGTCAAAACGACCAGCGGCAACACCCAGCACGAGATCATCCCCGTCGAACTCACCCTGGATGCTTTCGGCACCTCCGCATGGGCCAAGAACACCCAGTACACCTACTACATCAAGATCGACCCGACCCAGAACGAGGTCCTCTACGATCCGGCTGTCGAGAGCGACTGGGTAGAAGAAACCACCAACGAACAGAGTATCTAAAAACACACACAACAAATAAAAAATCATGAAAAAGTATTTCATCCTTGCAGCCTGCGCGCTCGTAGCGAGCGTCGCCTGCACCAAGAGCGAAAAGGCCGATGGACCGGACGTGAAGATCGCGTTCCAGGTCGCCGATTACAAGGCCCAGACCAAGGCCAATGTCGGAGCCTCTACGGAATTCAAATCCTTCAAGTGCAAGGCTTTCCTGCACGCAGATGGTTATGAGTCCATTACCCAGGATTTCTTCGGCGCCGACGGCGAGACCATCGTCCCCGATGCCCTTCCGAATCCGACACAGTGGGCTCCGAGCCATGACTACTACTGGCCGAAATCCAATCAGAGCTACATCAATTTCGTAGCCTGGTATGACAAGAACGGTGCTCCGACGACGGCGACCGAGACGGCGCTCGAATGGAGCAACCGCGTCGTTGCCCCCGGCGACACCATCCTCTTCGCCAACGAAGCCTGGCGTTACAACAAGAACAACGATCCCGCCACCTACGGTATCGAGGCGTCCAAGGGCGTTCCCATGCTCTTCCATCACGCCCTCGCCCAGCTGAGCCTCAAGGCCAAAGGCGTTGACCTCAACGATGGCGCCACCAACTACTGGCGGGTTGTCCTTGACACGGTCAAGATCAGCGGTGTCTACAACACCGGCACCCTTGCCCTGACGAACTCCGATCCTTCCTCTACCCAGGAAAAGGCTTGGGCCAATGCCGACGGCAAAGTCTGGTCCAGCCCGAGTAACGCAGTGGAAACCGCTCTGATCGAGCGCGAGAGCGACCTGAGCGTCGTGGATAGCCTTACGGTCAATCCGACGGTCCTTCTCGCCGGTCACAACGTGCTGCCGCAGGCCCTCGTGGATGGCCAGCAGCAGGTTACCGTCGTGTTCTCCATCTACCGGAAGAACGCCAACGGCTACTATTCCAAGGAGCGCATCAAGCACGTCTTTGACCTCAACGACTTCACGGCTTCTACGCCTGTGACTGCCTGGGAGATGAACAAGAAGATCACCTACACGATCATCATCAACCCGAAGACCGAGAAGGTCCTGCTTGACCCGGTTGTCGAAGAATGGGAAGAAGTGGACGGTGGTGAGTACCAGATTGGCACCGGCACCGACGGCGAGCGTCTGAACGGCTAATCCTTTTTATCGGTCCGGGGCGGCCGACCCTGCCCCGGGTCGCCAAGAAAACAAACAAAAACAAGAAACAAACAAACGAACCAAAACATGAAAAAGTTTTTCATCCTCGCAGCCGCTGCCGTAGTAGCTACCGCCGCCTGCACCAAGAGCGAAGTCGTCGAGGCCCCCGAGAAGGCCATCAGCTTCGAAGTCGCCAAGTACGCCACCGCCACCAAGGCCGCCTCTTACAACAGCCTGCTTGACGAAACGGCCAACGGCGCAGCCGTGACCAACTTCTACACCAACGCCTGGTTCCACACGACCGGCTACAGCGCCCAGCAGACGATGGCCGACCAGAGCATCGTCCCCAACGACGCCACGAACCCGACCCAGTGGAACACCGACGGCCGTACCTACTACTGGCCCAAGACCGGTTACCTGAACTTCTTCTCCTATGCCGGTTATCCGCTTCCGACGGCCAAGGCCGAAGGCAGCGTGACCTACAGCGGCGTGACCGTGGACCGCAACGCGAACATCCTGGTCGCCGATGCCGCCTACGGCTACAAGGAGAACACGACCAACGCCAATCCGCCCTACCAACAGAACAGTGTCACGAAGGGTGTTCCCACGCTCTTCCACCACATGCTCTCCCGCGTGAAATTCGACGTCATCTTCGACGCTTCCGCCATCACGGATGCGAGCTACGCCTACACGGTCACCATCAAGACCGCGAGCATCTCCGTCCCGCAGGTCGGTACTCTCGCCGTGAACTTCACCGAGCCCGCCAACGTCGCCACAACCCCGCAGGTCGTCGCCCTCAGCACCACGGGCTGGAGCTCCCTGGGAAGCTACGCCGCGATTGACAAAGTCTCCGGCGACGTCGTCCTGACCGCCAAGGGCGGCAACAAGTCCGACGGCAGCACCACCGACGGTACCGCCACCGGCACCCCGGTCGAACTGATCACCGAAAGCTCCGCCATCTCCCACGCCCTCAGCGATGACGTCACCTTCTCGATGACCTACACCTTCAGCTACAAGTATGGCTCGGAAGCCCCTGTCACCGAAGATGTGACCATCACCGCCACCAAGCTCAAGGAATTCGCCCCGAGCGTGAGCACCTGGGCCATGAACACCAAGTACCTCTACCACATCATCATCAAACCCAACGAGCCGATTATCTTCGACCCGGCCGTGGAGACTTGGGTAGCCGAAACCAACGAGCCTGAATACACCTACTAAGCAACACACACAACAAAAACAATAAGATGAAAAAGTATTTGATCCTTGCAGCCTGCGCGCTCGTAGCGAGCGTCGCCTGCACCAAGAGCGAAACCGCTGAGCCCCAGCGGGAGATTGCCTTCCAGGTATCCAAGGGCCTTGCCCAGACCAAGGCCGACGGCAGCGTGTATGACACCGCCGTTCCTTTCGGTACCTACGCCTGGTTCAACAACACCGATGACTTCATGGTCAACGAGAAGGTAGGCTACACCGCCTCCGTCTGGAAGACCGTGGACCACACCTTCTACTGGCCCAAGACCGGTTCCATCTCCTTCATCTCCTACTCTCCGTTCGCGGGGACTTCCAACACCGCCGGCAGCGTTCCGACCGTTGCGAAGAACAAGATTACCTACACGGGCGTTACCGCCGGTTCCACCGACCTCATGTATGCCGACCGTGCCACCTGCGCCGCCAACGTCAACCAAGTGACGGACAGCGACAGCGCCGACTCCGGCTTCAGCGGTGTCCCCACCATTTTCCGCCACGCCCTCGCCAAGGTCAGCTTCAAAGTGATGGCCAACTTCCTCGAGTGGGATGATGCCTCCAACAGCAGCCACACCGTGTGGGAAGTGACCCTGAAGAACTTCAAGATCAGCGGCTTCAAGAACACCGGTAACTGCGAGCTCAACCTCAACGCCGACGGCAAGAGCTGGGACAAGCCGGTCACCGCGGTCGGCAGCGACAACTACTATGTATGGACCAACCTCTCCGGCGCCACCGCCGAGCAGGAGCTCGTCGCCAGTGACCTCGTCCTCACGACCACGCCCCAGGACATCGCCCCGGCCGACGGTTTCGTGATCCCGCAGATCCTCGAAGACAACGCCCAGATTGTCCACATCACCGCCCACATCAAGACCACCCTGTCCAACGGCAAGGTGATCGAAGAGGACTTCGACAAGGACATCGACATCAAGGGCATCTCCTCGCTGAAAGCCTGGCAGATGAACCAGAACATCGTCTACACGATCAAGTTCAAGCCTACCTCCAGCGATGTGGACAACCCGCACAACGACGACCCGGAGGATGTCATCATCACCTTCGACCCGGCTGTTGCTGACTGGGAGACCGTCAATACCACCGCTACGATCCAGATCTAAAGATGAAAAAGATTATCCTGCTTGCGGCTGCCGCACTCATGATGGCAGCCTGCGCCAAGACCGAAACCGGCAACGGACCTGAGATCTCCTTCCAGATCACCCGCTACGCCCAGACCAAGGCTTCCCCGGCTGACTACAAGGACGAGTATCTGAACGTCCCCTTCGGTGCCTATGCCTGGTACAAGGGCGTAAGCGCAGCCGACAATACCGACTTCATGACCAACCAGAAAGTCTCCTATGCCAGCGCCCAGAACATCTGGAAGCCGGAAGGAACGACCTACTACTGGCCGAAGACCGGTTCCATCGACTTCATCTGCTATGCCCCGTACACGGCAGACGGAGTCAGCGCTCCCGCACCGGCGATCACCGAAAACAGCATCGCCTATGCCAACTGGAACGTCGCCGCGAACCAGGGCGTGGACGTGATGTATGCCGACAAAGCCCCGGGGCTGAGCAACAATGTCCAGACCTACAACTACAACGGCGTACCCACCTTATTCCACCACGCACTCGCACGTGTGAGCTTCCGCATCCGCGCTGCCTACCTCGACAAGACCGATCCCGACACGGGCACCAAGACCCGCTGGGAGGTGACGGTCAACAGCATCGGCGTCAGCAACGTGTTCTCGACTGGTTCCCTGGACCTCAGCCTCAATGCCGACGGCAAGAGCTGGGACAAGCCCGCGACGAACGTCTGGAACCACACCACGGACAAGACCGACATCAACCTTGATGTGACCGGTCTCGGTGCCCTGACGACCTCGGTCGCCGACCTCAACGCCAACATCCTCGTCCTTCCCCAGAGCCTTTCCGAGGGCCAGGTCCTCAACATGAACCTGACCATCAAGACCTACCGGGATATCAACGACGGCAATGGCGAGAAGCTCGTCCTGACGGAGACCTCCGTCCCTGTCAGCGCCGACATTTCCGGTGGCAACCTGACCGCCTGGGGCATGAACAAGAACATCATCTACACCTTCATCCTTGCCCCCAGCAAGGCCACGGGTACGGGTACCGACAGCGACGGTGACGGCATCGAAGACCTCGATCCGACCATCATCTACTTCGACCCGGCCGTTACCGGTTGGGAAGATGTGACCGTGGACGCGACCCTGAATATCTAATTCCATGAAGCATTCTCCGTTTTTCATCGCAGTTGCCCTGCTCCTGACGGTGGCGTGCACCAAGAGCGAGACCGGCGAGCAAGGAAAGAGCATTTCTTTCCAGACCGCCTCCCTGCTCTCCAAGGCCGGGCTCTCCGGGACTGAGTTCCCGAAGAGCGAGACCTTTGGTGTGTACGCCTGGTCCGACCTGGTGCCCGGCGGCTACTTCATGGAAAACGAGCTTGTTTCTTTCTACACGCAGGACGCGCTTTGGAAACCGTCCAAGAGTTATTACTGGCCCAGGAGAGGTACCGTCGATTTCATCGCCTACTATCCCCATGGGATGAACGGCATCACCGTGGAACCCACGCGGATTACCTATACGGGCATCAATGCATGGAACCTTCAGCAGGATATCATGTATGCCGACAAAGCCGCGGGCTACACCGACGGATACCAGGGCCAGGACTATCTCAATGCCGATGACGGCGTACCGACGATTTTCCATCATGCCCTTTCCCGGATCAAGGTCCAGGTACTGCTGGGCTATGACCATGTGGAAGAGGGCGACGGCACTGTCACGGACTGGGAGGTAACGCTCAACAGCATGACCCTCTCCGGCATCAAGACGACGGGTTCCCTCTCGCTGGAGCTCTCCCCCACCCCCACGGAAGGCATCATTCCATGGGTCAAGCCGCAGGGCCGAGCCATCTGGGACACAGAGGCGGATGAAATCAGCGCAATAGAATGCATCACCGCCCCGCAGCAGCTCGCTGCCGCGACACCCTTTGTCGCACTCGCCGAGACCCTCGTCGTACCGCAGGAACTCGAATCGGGCCGGCAGACGGCCAGCCTGAGCTTCTC
This sequence comes from Bacteroidales bacterium, assembly GCA_016281015.1. Taxonomy (GTDB): domain Bacteria; phylum Bacteroidota; class Bacteroidia; order Bacteroidales; family UBA932; genus Cryptobacteroides. Next base: position 50,440 of record JAEEHS010000065.1, on the reverse strand, counting down.
GGTCAAGACCAAGCGCAACGGCGTGACAGTCCTCAACGAACCGGATATCCAGGTCCATGTCAACCTGTTCTCCGCAACCATTCCGGCGTGGGAGATGAACCACAGTGTCGTCTATACACTGAACATCCTCCCCGCCGGCGGTGGAAGCGAACTGAAACCCCTGGCCTTCGATCCGGCCGTCGGGAACTGGGAGAACGACCTCGTCTCCACGACCATCAACCTCGGTCAGTAACATTTCGCTCCGGCGGGGGTGATACCCTTCCGGAGTGCCAAGGAAAACAAAAAGTGCAATGAAAAGACACTTACCATATAGTCTGCTGCTCCTGACAGGACTCCTGTCCTGCGAGCGCAACAACCCGGACGGGCCCGATCCCTTCACCCAGGAGCGGATCCAGGTCCTGGCCGAAGCCCCGGCGTCGAAGGCCATCCTCGACGGCACGGCGGCCATGGACCATAACGGCACCCGCTCCACCATCTACGACTACCTTTCCAACTTCGAGGGCACCATCAAAGTCCCCGGAAGCGAGGAGCACACCTATACCGCATCGGAGAGCTTCAAATACTTCTCCGACGAGATTTCCTATCCCGGCGGGGCGGGCGCATGGACCTATGCCAGCGGCAACAGCTACCGCTGGACCCGGACCGGCACCCATACTTTCTTCGGCTGGATGGTCCAGGACGGGGATTCCGGCCTGACGACCCAGGGCAGCTTCGGCACCCCTTCCTTTGACGAAAGCACCCGCATACTGAGCCTTCCCGCCTACACCCTCTCCCCGAGCGGAAGCCAGTATGACTTCCTCTACAGCGAAACGCGCGAAGTCGAGGCCGCAGAGGCCGGAACAAGCCCTGTTCCCCTTCAGTACAAGCATCTTTTCTCCGCCTTGAAAATCGAGGTCCAGAACGCCTCCGACAACGTCTACGTCGTCCAGAGCGTCCAATCCGCCTTTATCTACAACACCAAGTCGGCGTCCATCGATTTCGCAAACGGCACCGTGTCCTATTCCAACACCGGCCAGGCCAACTTCGTCCCTTCCTTCAGCGAAAAGACCCTCGCCGCGAAGACCGATTCCGCCCCCGGCGGTTCCTTCTCCCTCTGGAACGATTACACCTTGATGTGGCCCCAGACCCCCTCGGAAATTCAGAGCGCGAAACTCCTGGTGACCTTCTACCTGCAGGACGACCCTGACGATGTCCAGACGGCCGTTATCGAGCTGAAAAACGTGCGTGTGGGAGGCAGCTACCTGCGGGACACCGGCCTGGAAGCCGGCAAGAAGTACAGTTTCCTTCTCCAGTTCAAGAACAGCGCCATCGACCTCGATATCCGCGTCAACGACTGGATCTACTCTGAGCAGAAAATCGACTTCTCGGAAACGACCATCGCCGCCAAGTCGGATGCCCCCTATGACGGCATCCTCTGGCTCTTCCATCAGGATGGAACCACCATCACCAAGGACGAAGACCGGAAAATCACCATGCTCAACTCCCAGGAAACCATCAAAGGCCGGTTCTACATCGCCTCGCCCTATATCGGACGCTGGCAGGTGTCCATCTTCCCGATGGATGCGGCCCAGTATTTCGTCATCGAGCCCAATTCCGGCGACATCACCCGGGACCTGGTGGAAAACCACGACGGCCTGGTCGAGTTCTCCATCCGCGCCAATCCCTCTGTCGCCGCGCCGACATCCGTCCAGACGGCGCACTTCAATGTGTCCATTTACTTCGGGAACGACTGGCATGATGCCATTTCCGAATTCAACCGGAAAGATTTCCGACTGGTCCGTAACCCGAACTAATTGAGAAAGACTATGAAGCTTAGTAATTCTATATTTTTGTTGTGTGTCGCGGCGGCCCTCCCCCTCTCCTGTACCAAGCAGTTGGGGGAGGAGCCTACCCGCAATCCCGCTTCGGAGGAAGGAATCGTCCTGACCCTTTCTTCTTCCCGCCTGTCCATCGAGACGAAGACCCCGAATCCGCCCCATGGAGAAGACGAGCGCAACGAAAACGACTTCGGATCGAAAGTGGACGTGTTTTTCTTTACCGACAGCACGGCCACCGCTCCCATCCGTAAACGCAAAATCCAGGCGGACGTTTATAACGGCCGTGTGACCATCCCGACGACCCTGCTCGAGGTAAAGACCATTTTCGGCAGTACGGTCGGAAATTCGCCCTGTTATGTGCTTGTCGTCGCCAATTACGACGGCTCCTATGATGGCTGCCAGACCTGGGGAGACATTGACGCGCTGCTGTTGCCCATCGCCCGCTGGTCCACCGGCAATCCGGAAAAATTCGTCATGACCGGCGCGCAGAAACTCCTCCTGAAGAGCGCTACCGCCGTGACCCCGGCGAGCGGCAATGTGGACCTGAACCGCATCGCCGTCAAGGTCAGTTTTGAACTTACGGTCACGGACACCGCCGAAAGCGAAGGCTCCACCGACAACCTATGGGAGCCCATCACTACCGGTATGACCGTCTATATGGTCTATGCCATGCGCGAGGCCGCCCTCAGTGGCGCCCCCCGCCGGCTGCCCCTGCTCTCCCTCAATGAAAAGCCGGTCAACTACACCAACGACCTCACGGACGACACCCACCTCCTCTACGAATACAGGGCCCTCAGCCTGATTGACAGCGGAAAGAAAGTCGCCCGGACCCGGGATGGCTCCACCCGGCAGGTTCCCCTCTACATCACCGCCACCAAAGATAACAACGACCAGATTCTGGACCAGGAAATCCCCTTCTACACCTATCCCTCCCAATGGGATCCCGGCGCCTCGAACGAGCCCTACCTCAAGCTCATCATTCCCTGGAACAACGGCCGCCGCACGAAATACTACTACTACAAGATTCCTTTCTTCGGGACCACCATGGAGCGGAACAACTGGTACAAGATTTCCATCGATGTCCAGGCCCTCGGCGGCGAGGAGCCCGTTCCGCCGCCCATCACGGTAAAATACGCCATCGCCGACTGGTCCGGTGAGCGGGACCAGACCGAAGCCCAGACCGGCGACCAGTCCGTTATCCCGGCCACCATCATCGCTTCGCGCTACCTGACCATCCCGACGAAGGAGTACATCATGTACAATACCGACGAGGTGACGATTCCGATTACCTCCAGCCACAATGTGGAAGTCATCGGCTTCTCGGTCAAAAACGGCGCCTTCACGGCCACGGAAACCAGTAACGATGCCAATTACGTCGGCCAGAGCCCCCGGATCTACAATCCCTTCACGACGACCCTTCTCGGCTCGACGGGAAGCCTCCGGGCGGCCCATCCGGATTATTCGCAGTCTACCGTCCAGGTGACCACGTCCAGCTTTACCTCCGCGGCGCCCCCGACCCCGCTGCCCGCAAACAATTACAATTGGTACGTGCGCGCGGACGGGCGTGACAAGGTCATCATCACCCACCAGTTGAACCGGGACATGAGCTCCAACAACTATGATGTCGCCCCCTGGACCCTCCGCCTTCGCATCCGCCACGAGACCGACTCCGAAGACAACCAGAACAAGTACTACGAGGATATCACCATCGAGCAGCGCCCCGCCATCATCATCAAGCCCGAGCCGAACACTGACCAATCTACAAACGGTACGGCGCACTATGGCTATGCGTTTGTGAACGGGGCACAGAATAATGGAACGAACTATACAAGATCCTGGTCATGGGGTGGCTATACCTATACTTGCAACGACGGCACTTGGACATCTAGCAGCGACATGAACGACAACTGGGATTATTACCTGGGCTCTGCTCCTTCCGGTCTCGCGAACAGCAACAACAAGGCAGCCAGCATGTATGTGATCGAGACCTCCGTCCTGCCGACCAATGGCAATATCGCTTCTTACATGCTGGGAGATCCCCGGACGACCGAAATCGACAATCTGGGCCAGAGCTGGAGCCAGTCCAGGACCTCCTGGCATGGCACCACTCCCCGGCGCATCACCTATTATTATCCGGCCAGTACGGATGCCGCCTACAACAATTTCATTGCCCCGAAACTAAGGATCGCCTCCTCCTTCGGTGCCACGCTGCCCGTGACTTTCGCCAATGCCCAGCGCCGCTGCGCCTCCTACCAGGAGGACGGCTATCCGGCCGGACGCTGGCGCCTTCCCACCAAGGCGGAAATCGAGTACATCGCCCAGTTGAACTCGGACAACAAGATTGAGCTCCTGCTGGGAAGCGACTCCGGTTCGACCAACTATTTCTGCAACAGCGGTTATATGACGGTCCAGCAGGGTCGGACACCCAGCTATACACAGATTACCAATCCGACGACCAACACCGCCACGCAGTATGTCCGCTGCGTCTATGACGACTGGTACTGGGGAGCCAGCAGCAAAGCCCGGCTCGCCGATACAAACCTTGGCACCTTCACCTGGGGAGACATCCCCCGCAACGCCGTAACCTCTCCCGAATGATGAAAAGATTACTGTATATCACCCTCGCCGCACTCCTTGCCGCCGCCTGCGTGGAGAAGGAAAACCTTCCCTCCTCCCAGCCGGTGACGCCGGAGGATGCCAGCGGAAAGGTTCTTCTGGATTTCAGCGTGGTCCTTCCCGGCAGCGTAAAAACCAAGGCCGACATCGACGGGGATCCGGACATCGACAACATCTACGTCGCCGTCTTCAGCGCCAGCGGCTTTTTCAACGAGTGGGTCCCGGCGACGATCAATTCTGTCACCGAGGTCCATTACGACGGGACCGCCGCCACCAAGTACGACCTGACCGTCGCCCTGACCATGTCGGAGAGCCGCCTCAGGCTCCACTTTATCGGAAACTGCCCGGAGCAGTTCAAGAGCGCCCCGCCGATTACCGGTATCAGCGCCCAGGACCTGGAAGAAATCGTCCTGTCGAAGATCCGCTCCCAGATTACCGACCCCCACAACGACGGTTACTGGCAGAAAGTGATCCTTCCGAAGGGCATCAAGGCCCAGGTCACCCTGGATACCGACGGCGTGACGGAAATCTACGCGACCGACCAGCAGGGCAACTACCTTCCGACGCCCGAGACCCTTGCACAGTTCCCGGACCCGATCGTGCTGGTCAGGAACTTCGCAAGGATTTACCTGTCGAACCTCGCGACCAACGACAGCGGCGTCAAGGACGTGACCATCTCCAAATTCGCCCTGGCCTACGCCCCGGCAGAAGGGCCGATCGCACCGATTCTGATGGACCCCTATATCTCGGATTCCACCGGCGTCTATGTTCCGAATCCGGACACCTTCCCGGGAAGAACCTACCTGGAGAGTTTCTTTATCAACTACCAGGACTATCCCCTCGTCCCGACAGAGCAAAAACCGGTAGCCCTCTCCAGCGAGCCCTACTTCTATTCCGGCCACACGCCGGCCAACCTGGTCTTCGGGACCTATCCGGATTCCAATAATCCTTCAAAGGATACGAATCTCCCGACCCTGGAAGAAATGACCCCCTGGACCGCAGAAACACCGCTCTACGTCTACGAACGGGAACTGCCGAAACGCGAACAGCCCGCAACCCGTATCATCATCTACGCCCAAAAGGCTGGGGAAGCCTACAAGTACTACGCCCTCGACATTGTCAACGACCAGGGCGAATACATCCCGATCCTTCGCAACAACACCTACACCATCAAGCTCCTCAAGATCGAGGCGGGTAGCGGCGAGTCGTCGCTCAGCGCAGCCGCCGGGGCCTCATCGGCTACCGTCTATGGTGATATCAACACCCAGCACGTGACCGAGATTTCCAACGGTGTCTCCTCCATCGGTACCTCCTACACCGAAATGATGTACGTCAAGCCGGGCACCTACGAGGTGATGTTCCGCTACATCGCTACCAATGAAGGGGAATACGCCAACAAGGAGCGGCTGGATCTGGTATCGCTGCAGATTGGCAGCAAGGACGAATCAAACGGCGCCTTCACCCCGGTCGCGGCATCGGCCGCAAACGGCTCCAACGCCTTCCTGATCGACGGCGGCGATTACAAGGTCTGGATTGACACCACGGCCCAAGGCGCGGTCATTCCCTATGTCCGGAGCGGCAACGCCTGGGTGGCGGCCACAGCAGCCCAGATTGCAGACGACAGCGTGGACAAATGGGGCAAGGTCAAGTACACGACCGTCGGGACCGCTTCGGACGGGCTGATGGACAGTGACGGCTTTTTCACGCAGGCCCGTACCCAGACCATCCGCGTCATCGGGACCTATGAGAACAAGCCTATCTTCCGGGATGTCATCATCAAGCTCTCCCCGCGACGGAAGATGAAAGTCAACTGCCAGCAGAAATACGTGATGGCTGCGTCCCAGCAGGAGGAGACCCTCCGGATCCGCGTCCCGGACGACCTGTCCCGTTCCATCTTCCCGCTCCAGTTCCAGATCGAACCGGCAGCCCACAGCCTGACCCCGAACGGAGACGTTCTCCCCGTCACCTCGGGCGAGACCATTGTCCCGGGTGCTTCGGGGCCGGCCTACTACTTCATCAAGGAGCTGACCTGGGAAGCTTACGAGGCCCTCGGAACGGTAACGGAAGGCAACCTTCATTGGAAATATTTCGACTGCCGCTTCAAGACCACAAAGGCCAACAATGCCAGCGAGGTCTATGTCCACAATCCCTATTTCGAGGACAACGCCGACGCCCACGACAACTTCGACAACTACTACCAGCGGCAGTTCTCTGCCCTTCAATTCACCCAAAGCGGCACGGACATCCATTTCACCTGTACCCTGGATGCCGCCCACAACGGAACAAGCTACTGGTGGGATCCTGCAAACTACCCGAACTGCCTCTCCGACAGTTACCGGGTTCTTCCCTATGCCTTCACCATTGCGCTGACCGGTCTGGACCCGAAATCGGATCCGAATACCGGAAGCCTGGTCGATGGAGAGCTCGCGCCCGCGTCGGGAGATGACACCTATCTGGTCATCCTCGGTAACCCGCAGACCACCGTCGATCCCGACAAGCGCTATATTGACCTGACTTTCGTCCTCGCGGAAAACAACACCAGCGGGGCCTACGGCATTTCGCTCAATACCTCCAACCTGACGGACAATCCGACCCTCTATGCCGCCAACAGCGCCAGCGGACGGTACATGGTCAAGAGAACCGGTACGTCCACGTTCAATGTCAATACGAACAGCAATTCGTATAGCGATAGCGGCATCTCCGTTGACTTTGAAAATGCGACCAGCAATAATAACACCAACAACGGATACAAGGAAATGGGAAGCCGGAGCGGCAGCCGGTGGACTGGTTATTCATATAACGACGGTATCATCACCGTCAGCAGCACTACCCGTACGATTACCGGCATTACCATCAATTACCGCAGCGGTTTCAACAGCCAGAGCGTAACGTACAGCCCTGCCGGAACCTCCAACAGCAAGACCCGCTGGACAGGCTCCGCTTCATCGGTGGAGATTACCATGGCTTGTTCCAACAGCACCCAGTACAGCAACCGCAACAGAGTCGCAAGCCTGAGCATCCAATACGAGTATTACGAATAATGCGTAATCCCGCTGATCATACCCCCACAGGCGAGCCAGGCCGCAGCGAAAAAGCTGCGGCCTGGCAAAGCGCCATCGGGCTCCAGGCGGCGGACGGTCTCAGCGTGTCGGATTCCCTCCGGGAAGCGTCGAAAAAGCACGTCAGCGGCCAGCTGACACTCGAAGAGCTGCGGGAGCGGATCTTCGCCGATCCCGAAAGGGAAGAAGCAGACAAGGTTGCGGTCAACACCGTAAAAATCCTCCTCTCGGATACCCTTCATTTCAGTACGGAAGGCCTCATCGCACTCCATCACCGGATCTTTGACGGCGTCTACGAAAATGCAGGCGTTTTAAGGGATTACGAAGAGTATAAAAGGGAATGGGTACTCGGGGGCGATTCCATCAGTTTTACGAGGCTGGAAGCCCTGCAAGGGGCCTTGGAAGACAGCATCGCCCGGGAAAAGGACTTCGCCTACGAAAAGGCATCCTCAGACAAGCTGATTACCCAGCTTTCCTCCTTTGTCGCGGAGCTCTGGCACATCTGCCCCTTCGGCGGCGACGGAAACACCCGCTTTACGGCCGTGTTTACCCTTCTGTACCTCCGCCATCTGGGTATCAATATCAAAATTGATACATTCGTAAATGATTCCTGGTACTTCCACAATGCCCTTGTAAGGGCGAATTACCGGGATTTAGTGAAGAAAATCGATTACGAACCCATTTATCTGGAGCGCTTTTTCAGAAATATGCTGCTCTCAGAACAGTGGGATCTTCGGAATCGATACGTCCATGTCCGTCCGGCAGCCGAATGGAGTGTACAACCAAAGGCCAACAATAAGACAACAACAGGACAAGTACAAGTAAAGAACACGGCAAGAAAAAGTAAGGAAAGCGATAAGCAACGGACAAGCGAAATCCGAGAAAACGAGGCTGAAAATCCCAATCTTCTCTTCCTCGCCGTCGCAATCGGCGAAGATTTTCTGTCCGTAAAGGAGATAATGGACAAATTGAAGCTGAAAGGACGCGATAATTTCCTGAAATTGTACCTGACGCCGGCCCTTCAGCGCGGAATCGTGGCCCAGCTGTACCCTGCAGCCCCCCGTCACCCCCGGCAGAAGTACCTTCTGTCGCCCAAAGGCATGGAGTTCCTGAAGGCGGCAGGGCCGGAAATGGTCGCCCGCGTCGAGCGCCATCTGACCCGTTCCGGGATTTAATTTCGATACTTTGATTTTGATACCCGCCTAAATAACAGTCTGATTATCAGACCTTTTCAAGCCACGCTCTCGGAACCCTTGCGCGGGCAAAGAGGCAATTCAACAGAGAGACGACGACGTAGAATCTGCCCTGTATTTCCAGCACGTTTCCTTCCACGCCCTTCAGGACGCCCTCAATGACGCGCACTCTTTCACCGACGGCGAGTGGCTTGTCGATGAGACCGCCTTCCTCAACGGAAGCTTCCAGCACACGGCGGAAATCCTCCATGCATTTGTCCGAGACGAACATGAGCTGGTGCGTCGCGCAGTCGTTCACGAGGTCGGCTTTCACGCCGCAGCAGTGGATGAGGTTCAGCGCTTCCTGCCGACAGGCGCGAAGGAATACGAAGCTCGTCAGGAGCGGCTCCTCCACCATTCCTTTGCCGCGGGAGGCGCGCCGCCGCCGGGTCGGGACAAAGTTCTCCACGCCGAGCTCCGTCAGGCGGTTCCTCACCCCGAGCTCCGCTCCGTGGCGCGTTTTTGCCACAAACCAATATGAGCGCTGCTCAGCCATCCGCCGCTTCTAAAACTTCTTGCCGCTGACGATGCTGAGGAAAGTCAGGGCGAGCACCTTCATGTCGAACCAGATGGTATGGTTCCTCAGATAGTAAAGGTCCAGGTCCAGCCGCGTGAGCATCTTTTCCATCGTGTCAGTGTAGCCGTTATAAAGGGTCGCATAGCTGGTCACGCCGGGACGAATCTGGAAGAGATAATCGTAGCGGGCGTTGTACTGCTTGATCTGGTCGATGTAATACTGCCGCTCCGGCCGGTATCCGATAAAGGACATGTCTCCCCTAAGCACGTTCCAAAGCTGGGGCAGTTCGTCCAGATGATGCGCCCGGAGGAAACGGCCCGTCCGGGTGAGACGAGGGTCCTCGTCGCCGGAATAGAGGGCCGGAGTCCCCGAAGCCTCGGCATCGGTGCGCATCGAACGGAATTTGTAGATGTGGAAAGGCTTTCCGCCCCGGCCGATCCGCTCCTGGGCGTAAAGGACCGGGCCGCCGTCTTCCCGTTTGATGAACCAGGCACAGAGCGCCATCACGGGCGAAAAGACCAGCAGCAGAACGCTGGAGAGGGCGATATCGAATCCGCGCTTGACGGCATGGCCCACGAGGGACATCCGGTCGCGCTGCTGGACGCTTTCCTGCCCTTCCCCGGCGTCACCTTCCTCAGGGATGTCTTTCTTTTCGATGACGGTGCGAGGGAAGAAGAGGCCGTCCACGCCGCCGAAACGCCACGACAGCCGCTCCAGGTCTTCGTCGGACCGGCAGCTGTACACCACGTAATCCCGGATGACGCGCCCGTTCATCTCGGGCCGCCGGGAAAGCAGGCCGACGACGTCGTAGCCTTCACTTTCCAGCTCCGCGGCCAGATTCAGGGCGTCCCAGTCCGTCCCGGCCACGAGCGCCGTCTTGCGCGAGGCCATCTCCGAGGGCTTGGGCCCGCGTCCGGACAAGAGCCGCGACGCGACCCGGGTATAGGACAGGGCACTGACGGTGAGGATGAAGTCCATGAGCATGATGACCACATACTGCGGCGTCTGGGGAAAACGGACGATGCCGAAACAGAGCGCCGCCACCAGGACGGCTTCCTTGATGAGGATGGCCGTCATCACCCGGGCGATGGACCGGACCGTCGCATATTTTTTCACGTCCCGGCTGCATCCGGAAATCAGGATCCCGGGGACGGTTCCGAGGGCCGCCGCGGCGAGCCATCTCAGCACAATCGGGGTATAGCCTGGAATGGGTTCCGAGATCCAACGGAGCACGAGTATGGACACCAGCGAGGCGGCCAGCGACAGCACTATATCCTGGAACAGTGAGAAAAATATAAAGTTAAGCCGTTTCATATTCCTTAGAAGTTACAAATATAGCATTTTTTTCGCCATTTTACAGCGTTTCTCTTGCATTTTTCGGTCTGAAAAAGTAATTTTGCAGGCCAAATGGAAATGCTTTCCATAACCACATGCCCTGGGATGACACTGACAAGCCCAGCGGCGGAGCCGTATTTTGAATGACGAACGAAAACAAATGAGAATGAAAAGATTTGTCGGCGTAACGCTTGCCATCCTGCTGGGCTGCACTTTTGCTTCCGCCCAGCATCCCAAGCACATCCACGAAGGCCGCTTTTATGTGGGAGCGCAACTCGGACCCATGCTCAACCTGTATGAGAACCATTTCTCCTATAAGGAAAACGGGAAGACCCTGGGGCTGATTACCTACCAGGCCGGTCTCGTGGGAGGCTACGATGTCAACGACATCTTCGGGCTGCGGCTGAGCGTCTCCTATGCCAAGAATGCCGGCGCCTGCAACACCCGGAACACCTCGGCCCATGGCTTTTATCCCTACAACTTCAGCAGCATCAATGCCTTTGCCGATGCCATCCTGGACCTGTACGGCCTTTCCGACCTCAGCACGTTCTTCCGGATCAAACTCTACGGCGGCATGGGCGTCGGCCATTCTTTCCACATGACCGAGTCCAACCATCCCTGGCAGAAGGTGACGGACCCCAATACGGTGTTCGGTTTCCGTTTCGGCGGCATTGTCGAATACAATTTCACCGACCACTTCGGCATCTATGGCGACCTTTGCGGAGAAGCCTATACGGACAAATACAACGGCCTGATGCCGAGCGCAGAAGAACAGGCCAGCGACTATGAAGGCTACGGCGGTTTCCCGCTGGATCTTCGCGGATTACTTTCTGTTGGCGTACTTTACCGGTTTTAAGGAATGAAAAAGATTGCACTCATCGCGGCCGCTCTTTTCTCGCTTTGCATCGCGGCCCGCGCACAGGAAGATACGGAAGACCAGAGCCGCTGGTTCGTAGGTGCCGGACTCGGCATGAACTTCGGCTTCGACGGTCAGCGCAATATAGACCGTGACGCCTCCCACAATGGCGCCGGTATCGCCGACGATATCTATTTCGGCTACTGGTTCAGCAACTGGGGCGGTTTCCGCGCCGGTCTCCAGGGCCTTTCCATTTCCGACAAATTCACGGACTTCGGCTACAAGAGATACGAGTATATCCATGGCGACATGCTCATCCGGGCCCACCGCAACATCATCCCCTACCTCCACCTCGGCTGGGCCCGGATCGACAACAGCGCGCTGGGCGGCGGTGCCGGTATCGCCTTCCCCCTCTACATCACCAAGCGGGTGGCCATCGTCCCGGACATCAAGGCGACCACCTACAGCAGCCGTATCTATCAGAATTCCAAGAGCTTCCCGGCCCTGACCCTGAGCGCGACCATCGGAATCAGCGTCAACCTCGGCAAGCCGGTCCGGAAGGCCCCGATCGTCAACGTGCAGCCTGTGCCCGTGACGGTGGTGGTCCCCGAAGTGCGGCCGCAGATTGTCCGCGACACCGTGGTCGTGGGGAAGGTGGCCCATGGATCCTCCTACGGCAGTTCCTCCCGCACCGGCAACCATGACATCGACCATCCGGTCATCACGACCATCAGCGCCGAAGCCCTCTTCGACACCAACAGCGACATCGTCCGCTCCGACGCCAAGGAGCAGCTCAAAGAAGTGGTCCAGTGGATGAAGGAGCACCCCGGAGCCGGCATCATCGTGGAAGGCCACACCGACAGCGTCGGCGGCAGGGAATTCAACCTGAACCTGTCGCTGCGCCGGGCCCAGAGCGTGAAGAATTTCCTGGTGAACCAGGGCGCCCGCGCTTCGCTGATCAGTATCGACGGCTATGGCTACTCCCGTCCCGTCGACTCCAACAGCACGCCGGAAGGCCGTCAGCGGAACCGCCGGGTCGAAGTGCGGCAGTGGTAACACCCCATGGCTTTTATCCATCCCCTTGCAGACTGCAAGTCCTCCGCCATCGGTGAGGGGACGAATATCTGGCAGTTCTGCGTGATATTCAAGGATGCCGTCATCGGCGCTGACTGCAATATCTGCGCAGGCGTGCTGGTGGAAAACGACGTCCGCATCGGCGACCATGTCACCGTGAAATCCGGCGTCCAACTCTGGGACGGCGTCGAGATCGAAGACAACGTGTTCATCGGCCCGAACGTGTCCTTCACCAACGATCTTTTCCCCCGCTCCAAGGTCCATAAAACCCCGGAGCGCACGCGGGTGAAAAAGGGCGCGTCCATCGGCGCCAACGCCACCATTCTGGCCGGGATCACCATCGGGGAAAACGCCATGGTGGGCGCCGGTTCGGTGGTGACCAAAGACATCCCTGCGGGAGAAGTCTGGTTCGGCTCTCCCGCCCAATTCGTCAAGAAAACCGATCACTGAACATGAAGGCCATCGAAGAGATTTCCTCCCTTCGTTTCATCTTCATCCTCCTGATTGTCCTCCACCACACGGTTTCCTACACCGGCGGGGGTTATCTCGGCGTTGCCTTTTTCTTTATGCTGGGCGGATTTGTGATGACCCTCGGCTACAGGGACCGCATCCTCGGGGGCGATTTTTCCTACCGGGCCTTCCTCCTGAGGCGGGCCAGAAAGTATTATCCGCTGCACTGGATCTGCCTCGCGGCGGTCCTGGTGCTGCTGGTCTATACGCACGCCATCGGGAAAGACCGGGTGGGGACGCTCTTTGTGAATGCAGCCCTCCTGCAGAGCTGGGTGCCCGTCAAGAGCGTCTATTTCTCGTTCAACGCGCCGTCGTGGTTCTTGTCGGACATGCTGTTTTTCGTAGCCCTGTTTCCGCTTTTGCTGAAAGGGATAACGGCCATCCTGCGGTCAAAACGGGGGACCGCCGCGCTGCTCATCGCGCTTGTAGCGGGCTATCTCACCCTGTTTTTCACGCTGAAAGAGGAATCCCGGCATTATGTGCTGTATATTTTCCCCCTGGTCCGCCTCATGGACTTTGTCCTCGGAATTTTCACCGCGCAGCTTTTCCTGTCCATCCGGAAGAAGGAAACGGCCCTTCCCGTCCCGGCGCTCAAGGTCCTGATGTACGGGAGTCTCGGGCTCCTCATCCTCCTTTCCCTCGTGCTCCCCACGCGCTATCTGATGTGCTCCCTTCTCTTTGCACCGCTGATCGCAGCGCTTCTGATCCTGACCTCGCTGGAGAGCGTCGGAAAAAGGAGTCTGTTTTCCTGGAAGCCGCTGGTGTACCTTGGGTCCTTCAGCTTTGAAATCTATATGCTCCACGGGGTTGTCCTGCGGTATTTGGAATATTATGGCATCCTCTGACCATCCCCTCGCCACGCTTATCGTCCTCTTTTACAAACACGAAAAGTTTGTGAAAGACACGGTTGCGGGCGCCTTGTCACAGACCTATCCGAACCTCGAGATCATCTTTTCCGACGACCACTCCCCCGACGGCACCTTCGACGTGCTGAAACAGGCCGTAGAGGGCTATAAGGGGCCTCACCGGATCATTTTGAACCGGAACGAAAAGAACATGGGCCTCGTGCCGCACGTCAACAAGCTCCTTTTCGAGCTCTCGCATGGAGACTTCCTCTTCCTCAACGGCGGCGACGACGTCTCCCTGCCGGAGCGGGTGTCCGTCCAGATGGCGTATTTCCGCTCGGACCCCGCCGTCATGGCCGTCAGCGGGTCTTACCTGACCATCGACCAGGACGGCCGCCAGAGGGGAGAAGGCCGCCTCGGGGAAGATTCGCTCCTTCGCCTCAAGGACAGGAAGTACCTCCGCTCTGATTCCTTCATGACGGGCGGGGTGGCCCTTGCCCTGCGGAAGGAGGTCCTGGACCGCTTCGGACGGCTCCGGGAGGACTGCCCGACGGAAGACAGCGTGCTCCGCTTCCGCGCCCTCCTGCTCGGGCCGGTGCTGCGAAGCGCCCAGCTCCTTCTCAAATACCGGATCCACGGCAGCAATATCAGCCAGGACATCCGGAATTTCAAGACCCGACAGATTGCCACCCAGTACAGGGAGGACCTTACGGCCGTCCGGGCATCGCTCCCGCAGCCCCTGGTACGGAAACTGGAGCGGAAAATCCGGCACTATACCCGCACCCGCCTCCTTCTCGAAAAAAAGGCCGGAAGCCCCCCTCTTCTGAGGCCGCTGTTTGATCTGTCCCATAAGGCCCTTCGGCTTTCCTATCTTCTTTTCATGCGCTGAGATGCCCTCAGAAAGCAACATACGCATCGCAAAGAATACGATGTACATGTACCTGAGGATGTTTGTCATCCTGGTGGTCTCGCTCTATACCACCCGGATTGTCTTCCATGCGCTCGGGGTACAGGACTACGGCATCTACAACGTCGTCGGCGGGATCATCGTCTTTTTCACCTTCATCAACACGAGCCTCACCGGCGCGACGCAGCGCTACATCACCGCCGAGATTGCCGAGGGAGACGCCGAGTCGCAGCGGGAGGTGTTTTCCACGGCGATGGTTTCGCACCTTCTGATCGGGCTCGTGATTGTCCTGCTCGGAGAAACCATCGGCCTGTGGTTCCTCAACGCGGTCATGAATATCCCGCCGGAAAGGATGGGCGCGGCGAATGTGGTGTACCAGCTCTCCATCCTCTCCACCTTCCTTTCGATCCTGCAGGCGCCGTTCAACGCGACGATCATCGCTCACGAGCGGATGTCCGTCTACGCCTACTTTTCCATCTTCGACGTGCTGTTCAAGCTGGCGGTAGCCTTCCTGATCCGGGCCATCAACGGGGACAAGCTGATCGTCTACGCCCTCCTGATCTTCTCTGTCGGCGTCCTCAACATCCTGATCTACCGGATCTACTGCTACCGCTCCTTCCCGATGTGCCACTTCCGAAGGCCCCGCAGCCGCAGGACTTTCAAGGGTCTGTTCTCCTATACGGGATGGGCCCTGTTCGGAACGGCCACCTATGTCGGCACGAACCAGGGCGTGACGATGCTCGTGAACTATTACAACGGGGTCATCGTCAATGCCGCGATGGGCGTCAGCAACCAGATCGTCTCGGTCGTCAGCCAGTTCGTATCGAATTTCCAGGCCGCCTTCCGGCCGCAGATCACCAAGTACTATGTCACCAAGGACTGCGCCGAGCTGTCGAAACTGACGATCCGCGCCTCGCGGCTTTCGGCCTATCTGATTCTGGTCCTGCTGGTGCCGATCTGCTTCGAAATCAAGGACTTCCTCGGCATCTGGCTCGGGGACTATCCCCGCTATGCCGTGGAGTTCTGCCTGCTGACCCTTTTCTGCATCTATTTTGAGAGTATCTGCAATCCGCTGATTACCCTGATTACCTCGGACAAGGATATCCGGAAGTACCAGATCACGGTCTCACTGATTTATTCGACCAATCTGCTGTTCTGCTGGATCGCCCTGTCAAAGGACATGGTTCCCTATCTCGTCATCGCCGTCCGGCTCGCCGTCGACCTCGTCCTGATCGGGGCGCGACTCCTTCTGATGCGCCGGCAATGGTATGATTTCCCCATCCGGGAATGGCTGAAAAAAGCCATCGTACTGCCGCTTCTCGTGATGGTCCTTCCAGCTACGCTGTCATACCTTTTGCAGCAGATCCCCGTCAGTTCCGCGTGGCTCAGGCTCTTCCTCCTGGGCGGACTTTCCTTTGCCGCAAGCGCCCTGAGCGTCTATCTGCTCCTGCTGGAAAAAAGCGAAAAGACCTTCTTGCGAAACCTGATCTATGACAGTCTGTCCCTTTTCAGGCCCAACAAACTCTTTGTCTATGCCTATGTCCGCAGGGAGGGGCTGGGCTATGCCCACCAGAACTGGGGCGACGATATCAATATCCACTTCCTGGAAGAAATCTCCGACCGGAAGGTGCTGATTCTCAACCGCTCCCGCGTTTTCCCCCGCCTGGCAAGAAAGACCTTCAGCTGTATCGGTTCGATTCTCGGGGAGTGCTATGGGAAGAACCTCGAAGTCTGGGGAAGCGGATTCCGTTCGGAGCGGAGCCGCCTCCATGTGACACCGGCGAAAATCCATTCCGTCCGCGGTCCCCTGACCCGGCAGGCACTGCTCCAGCAGGGGTTCGACTGTCCGGAAGTCTATGGAGACCCGGCGCTCCTGGTGTCGAAATACTACCGTCCCCAGCCCGGAAAAAAGTACCGCTATGGGATTATCCCCCATTATGTCGATGAGAATAATCCGCTCGTCAAGGCCCTCCTGTCCAGGGAGGATGTCCGCCTGATCAGCATGTCGGATTACCGCCACTGGCACGATATTCCGGACGCGGTCTGCTCCTGCGAAAGGATTGTTTCCAGTTCGCTGCACGGCCTGATTGTGGCCGACAGTTATGGCATTCCCAATGCATGGGTCCATTTTTCGAACAACATCGCCGGGGGCGCCTTTAAATACCAGGATTACTTCGCCTCCGTGGGCCGGAAGGTCCCGGAGCCGGTGAAGATCGATACCCGCGAAGACCTGGATGCCCTGCTTCAGGATCCTTCGCTTTTCTCCCTCGCGGAACACATTGATTATGAGGCCATCCTGGACGCCTGTCCCTTTAAGGAGCATCTAAAAAAATGGGAGGAATAAGTCCGGAAATATCGGTCATCGTCGCGGCCTACAACGCCGAGCGCTCCATCGCCCGCTGCCTGGAGAGTATCCTGGGGCAGTCACTGCGGGATTTCGAACTGATCGTTCTCAACGACGGCAGCACCGACGCCACCCAGGCGGTCATCGACCGCTACGACGATCCCCGCCTCCGGAGCGTCGTCCAGCAGAACTGCGGCGTGGCCCTTACCCGTCAGAGGGGCCTGGAAATGGCCCAAGGCCGCTTTTCGATCTTTGTCGATGCGGACGACTGGATCGAAGCCGACATGCTGGAAGGGATGCTCCGCCGGCAGGAGGAAACGGATGCCGATATGGTCATCTGCGATCTCGTGGAGGAATTCGGAGACCGCCGGGTGCGAAAGCCGCAGGACCCGGGGACCGCGGACCCGGAGACCCTCCAGTGGAAACTGTTGAACGAGCTCCACGCCGGGATGGTCAACAAACTGATCCGGCACAGCCTGTACCGGCAGTTCGGGCTCAGTTTCCTGGGCGGGGTCAACTGCTGCGAAGACCAGCTCCTGCTGCTTCGCCTGCTGTCCCATCCGCTGCAGGTCGCTTACGTGGAAAAAGCTTACTATCACTACGATAAGTCCATCAACGCGGCTTCCATCACGAACCGCTGGCACGCCCGGCCGGTCGGCGAGTGGCTCCGGCTTCTCGAAGCGATGGAGCCTTATATGACGAGCTCCGACCATCAGAAAGCCTTCGACACTTATGCCGCCAGAAGGATCTATGATGCCAGTTATGCATCCGGGAAAGAGCAGGCGGATTACCGTCTGATCTATTTCCGCTACCGGGACTGCCTGAAGCGTTCCCCCCTTCCCCTGAAACAAAAGCTGGTCTGCCACCTCCGCTACGCCGGAGGGGGCGGAGTGATCCGGCTCCTGAGACAAATCCGTACCCAAGCATGAAAACGGTACCCATCCTCTTTACCTTCGATCAGTCGCTGGAACTGGCGGCCGGGGTCTGCCTGACTTCCCTGCTGGAAAGCGCCGAAGCATCCACCTTCTACGACATCTTCGTCCTCCATGGACCCCTCTGCGACTTCTCGGGGAGCCGGCTCAACGCGCTTCCGGAGCGCTATGGAAACTGCCGCCTTCGCTTCCGCAAGGTCGAAGGCGAGTTCGTCGGGGGCTATGAGGTCCGCGGCATTCCCGAGACCGCCTACTACCGGCTGCTCTCTCCGGAGCTGATCCCGGAATACGACAAGATTCTCTACTCGGATGTCGACGTCATCATCCGGGAAGACCTGTCCCGCTACTATGAAATGGACCTCGGAGAGAACTATTTCGCCGGCGTCGACAACGGCTCCCGCCTCCGCCCCGGCTTCCGGAAATACATCACGGACACGCTGGGCCTGGACTGGAAGAAAGGGTACTATTATTCGGGGAACCTCGTCATCCACTCCGCCCTGCTTCGCACTGGCGGCCTCCTCAAAGAGTTCCGCAGCCTCGGAAAAAACGCCTACCTGTACCAGGACATGGACATCATCAACCTCGCCTGCAACGGCCGTTTCCTCCCCCTCGGGCCTTCCTTCTGTATGACGGTCCAGCTCTACGACCTCATCGTGGACCGGCGGGCGGAAATGGAAGAGATCTATGGAAAAGAAGAGATCGACCGCGCCCTCAGCTGCGGAATTGTCCATTACAACGGCGCCAAGCCCTGGAAAGAGGACTGTCCGAATATGGACCTTTGGTGGGCCTGCTACCGGAGATCCCTCTTTTTTGACGAACGCTTTGCCCGGGACTTCTGGACCGCCCGGCGCGACGCCCTGGAAAGGCTCCCGCTTCTCAAACGCGTCAAACTGCTCCTTCGCTATCCCCTGGACCGCAAAAAGTGATGAAAGCCGGCATCCTCACCATGCACAAGGTGCTGAACTGCGGTTCGGCGCTCCAGGCCTATGCCCTGCAGCGAAAGCTCGGCTCTCTGGGCTGTCCCAGTGAGATCATCGATTACCGCTACGAGGACAAAAGCCGCCCCCGGCCTTCGCTGAAGGCGCGTCTGGCCGCCTTTTTCCGGGAAGCCCTCTTCGGCTTCCCCGAGGCGCGAATGAAGCGGAAGTTCAAGGACTTCTACCGGAAGCATCTCATCCTGAGCCCGCAAACCTACGACCGGGAGCGCATCGCGAAAGAGCCCCCGCAGTACGACCTCTACATCGCCGGAAGCGACCAGGTCTGGAACCCCCGTTTCATCGGAGACGACACGAACTTCCTCCTCTCTTTCACGCCCGAGGGCGCCCGGCGGATTTCCTACGCCTCCTCCATCGCGGCCACGGCCCTCGACGGGGCGCTGAAAGCGCGTTATGCCCGCTGCCTCTCCCGCTTCCAGGCCCTTTCCGTCCGGGAACGCTCCGCCGTAGCGCTCATCCGGGAACTCACCGGGAGGGAGGCCCGGCTTTGCTGCGACCCGACGCTCCTCGTCGGAAAGGAGGAGTGGAATTCCCTTGCGGCCCAGTCCCGCTACAGGATCAGCGAACCATACATACTCGTCTACGCGCTTTCCTATATGTTCGACCCCTTCCCGGAGATTTACGGCATCGTGGAAGAGGTCCAGAAGACCCTCGGCATGAAGGTCGTCTTCCTCCAGGGACGGGCCCGGGACGCGTTCCGCGCGGGATCCCGGCTCATCAAGGCGGCGGGTCCGGCGGATTTCGCTTCCCTTTTCCAGCACGCCGCCTTTGTCATCACCACCTCTTTCCATGGGGTCAGCTTCGCCCTTCTCAACGACAAGCCCCTCATCGGGGTCGTGGACAGCCGTTCGCAGGCCGACAGCCGCCTTTCCTCGCTCCTGGAGGCGGTGAAGGCGACGGAGGCCCTCTATGACTACCGGGACAGGCCGAACCTGGACCGGGACGCCCTCCTTCGCCTCAAAGGGGATCGGAACGCCCTTCAGGCATGGATCCAGGACAGCACCTGCTATCTGAAAGAAAATTTATGAAGGTTTCCATCATCATACCCGTCTACCAGGTCGAGGCCTATGCCGGGCGCTGCGCCCGCTCCCTGATGGAGCAGACCTTCCCCGACATCGAATTCCTCTTTGTCGACGACGGCTCGCCGGACGGGAGTATGGACATCATCCGGCGCGTCTGCGGGGAGTACCGGCGCGAGGTCCATTTTCTGGTCCATCCCGAAAACAAGGGCCTTCCCGCGGCCCGGAACACCGGCCTTCAGGCCGCAAGCGGCGAATGGATCCTCCATGTCGATTCCGACGACTACCTGGAGCCCACGATGGTCCAGAAGCTCTACGAGGCGGCCGTCTCGGACGGTGCCGACCTCGCCTACTGCGATTTTTACCTGGATTTCGGCGGCTCCCGCCGGCGCCTTCGGAACCCTTCCTTCTCCGACGGGAAGGCCCTTGTCCGGGAAGGCTATCTCGCCGGAACGGCCAAATTCAACGTATGGAACAAACTCGTCCGCGCCAGCCTGTTCGAGGGCATCCGCTTCCCCGAAGGCCACGCCATGGGAGAGGATATGACCCTCATCCCCGTCACGGCCCGGGCCGGGAGGGTGGTCCATGTCCCCGAAGCCTTGTACCATTGGTATAAAAGCAATCCGGGGGCCTATTCCCATGCCTTCTCGACGCGGCATCTGGAAGATGTCCGCTTCAATGTGGACCGCACGCTGGCGCTCCTTTCCGGCGAGGGGTTTTCCGAAAAGGACATCGCCTTTTTCAAGCTCAATATCAAGCTTCCTTTTCTCCTGTCCGGCAGAAAGGAGCAGTTCCGGCTTTGGGAGGAGTGGTTCCCGGAGGCGAACCGCTATATCCTTGACAATCACCTCCTTCCGCTCCGGACCCGGATGGTCCAGTTTTTCGCCGCCCACCGGCTTTTCTTCCTCGTGAGGCTTTACTGCTTTGCCGTGGACAAGCTGTTTTATGGCTTTCACCGTTTATTCCGCTAGGCGCTTATGAGACAGTTCCTTCTGGCCATCCTGACAGGAATCATCACGAGCCTGTTCATTTTCCCCTTCAACCTGCCGTTTCTCGCAGACGTCAATACGAAGATGGTGATCGCCGCCGTCGGACTGGTCCTGTTCGGCTATGACATGCTCCGGAAGCGGGAGGTCGTGATATCCAAGGACTTCCTGATGTTCAGCATCATCTGTATCCTCGTGAGCGTATGGACCTATCTGGTCATCACCCTGAACAATACGACCGATACCTCCTACGCCCAGTACGTCATCTCCGCCTGGGTGTGGATGGGAGGCGCCTTCGCGGTGGTGTGGCTGATCCGCGCCGTCCATGGAAAAGCCACCGTGGAACGGATCGGGCAGTATCTGGTCGCGGTCTGTGTCGCCCAGTGCATCCTGGCTTACGCGATGACCCTGTCCCCCGCCCTCAAATCCTTCGTAGACAGCCTGATGGGCAATGCCGCGGATTTCATGGGCCCGGCCGAGGGCCGTATCTATGGGCTCGGGGCCGCCCTGGACCCGGCCGGACTGCGTTTTGCCGCCGTCCTGGTGATCCTGGCCCATCTCATTCACGAGACGGATTCCGCCACAGACCGGGGCCTGGAAGCGTTTTATCTCTTTGCCTTCATCCTCATCGGGGTGATCGGCAACATGATTTCCCGGACGACCATCATCGGTATCGGCATTGCGCTCCTGTATGGAATCATCCTGCTCTTTGTGGAAAAAAGGGAACGGTATCTCAGCGGATTCTGGGTGACGGCTTCCCTTTGCATCCTGGTCAGCCTGGGCCTCATCGTGCTGCTGTACCAGACCAATTATACCTTCCGGAGCAACCTCCGCTTCGGCTTCGAAGGCTTCTTCTCCCTGGTGGAGAAAGGCTACTGGGAGACCAACTCCACGAACATTCTGAAGGGCATGGTCATCTGGCCGGAATCCCTCAAGACCTGGGCCATCGGAGACGGGCTCTTCTTCAATGCCGAGGGCACGCCGGACCGCTTCGGGCAGCTGGAAACCGGCTTCTATATGGACACGGATATCGGTTACCTGCGCTATATCTTTTATTTCGGCAGCATCGGCCTCGTGCTGCTGACGGCCGTCTTCGCCCGGATAACGGCGACCTGCTGGAGGCTGTTCGAGAGGCACCGCTGGCTCTTCATCCTGATCCTCGTGGTCAACATGGTAGGATGGGTCAAGGTGTCCAGCGACATCATCATGATCTTCGCGCCGTTCTTCGTCCTGGCCTGTATCAACGAAAAAGAGAGAGCAGAATGAAAAAACTCCTGCAGATCAACCCGGTCATCCGGGAGAGCACCTCAACGGGAAAAATCATGCGCGAAATCGGCCAGACGGCCATTTCGGCCGGATGGGAGAGTTATATCGCCTACAGCCGGGCCCGGGACGGCGTCCCGCCGCACTCGTCGAAACTCGTTCCGGTGGGGAGCCGCCTGGACCTTTTCTTCCACTTCCTGGCCACCCGTCTTTTCGATGCCCATGGGCTCGCTTCCCGGCGGGCGACCCGGAAACTCATCGCCCGCATCCGGGAAATTGATCCGGACATCATCCAGATCCACAATATCCATGGTTATTTCCTCAACTATCCGCTCCTTTGCGAATACCTCTCCCGCTGCGGAAAACCCGTGGTCTGGACCGTCCATGACTGCTGGCTGTACACCGGCCACTGTTACCACTATGCTTCGGCGGGCTGTGACCGCTGGCAGACCGCGTGCCACGACTGCCCCTGCCAGCGGAATTTCCCGGCCAGCTACCTCCTGGACCGCTCCCGGCGGAACTTCCAGCTGAAAAAGAAGCTGTTCAGCGCGATTCCGCAGCTGACACTCGTCGTCGTATCCGATTGGATGAAGCGCGAGCTTTCCCGCTCATTCCTTTCCGGGGTGGACTGCCGGACGATTCACAACGGGATCGACACCACGGTTTTCTTCCCGAAAGGCGGCCGCGCCTCTTCCATCTATTACCTCGCCGTCGCCTCGATCTGGCTTCCGGAGAAAGGGCTCGGGGACCTCGCGGCGCTCTCCGCTCTCCTCGCCCCCGACGAGAAACTGGTCGTCGTCGGAAAAATGAGCCGATCCGAGCGGCGCTCGCTGCCGAAGGGCGTCGTCACCCTCGAGCGGACGGCGGATGTGGACAGCCTCGTGACGCTCTACAGCGGGGCGACGGCCCTCGTGAACCCCACCTGGCAGGACAACTACCCCACCGTCAACCTGGAGGCCATCGCCTGCGGAACGCCGGTGGTGACCTACCGCACGGGCGGAAGCGTCGAGTCCATCGTCCCCGAGACCGGACGCATCGTCGAGCAGGGCGATGTGAAAGGCCTGTATGCGGCTTTGCAGGAAATCCGGCAGCAGGACAGGGGGGCGTGGCGCCGCGCCTGCCGGGAATATGCCCTCCGTCATTTCGAAAAGAGCTTCGCCTTCGGACAGTACATCCAACTGTATGAATCGCTGCTATGATGTCGTTTGACAAAGACAAGCTGATCCTCGTGAAGGCGCTGATGGCGCTCCTGATCGTGGCCGATCACCTGAACTTTTTCCTGGACCTCCGGTGGCTCAAGCCATTCCGGGAACTCGGCGCCCCCATCGTGTCGATGTTTTTCTTCATATCGGGCTTCGGACTCGTCCGCAGCTACCAGGGAAAAGGCGCCGCCTACCTGAAGGGCTTCCTGAAAAAGAAGTTCCTCCGGATCGTGCTGCCGGCCCTCCTTGCCCTCGGCTGTTATTATCTCCTTGTATGGAAAAGCGGACGGAGCTATGGGGGAGACTGGAAAAACCTCGTGCTGTACGGAACCCCCATCCTGCCTTTTTCCTGGTTTGTGGAGGCCATCGTCTTTTTCTATCTGGTGTATTACGTCTCTTTCCGCTTCCTTCCCGGGAAATGGAAAGGAGCCGGTCTTCTGGCGGGGACGCTCTCCTGGATGGCCCTCACCCTCGCCGCCGGCTACGACTGGTGCTGGTGGATCTGCAGCCTCGCGTTCCCGACGGGCGCCTTCTTTGCCCGTCAGGAAAAACGGATCTACGCCTTCTGCGAAGAGAGGCCCTGGCGCTACTACGCCCTGCTGGGCGCGCTGTCCCTCCTTTTCGTCGGGCTGTATCTTCCGCGGAGCCCCTACCTGTGGACTTTGTGTTACATCCTGATTCCCTCGATCGTTGCGCTCGTGGTCGCACGCCTTCCCCTCGGACGGCTCCATGGACCCATCCTCCTGTTTATTTCAGGCATTTCCTATGAGATTTACCTCTGCCACGGCATCCCGATGGAACTGTTCCGGGACGTGCTCCCGATCCAGTCTCCTGCTCTGTTTATCCTCGCGGTGTATGCCCTGACCCTTCTTCTTGCCTTCGCCGTCCATCGGCTCAGCACCTTCCTTACATCATGCGCATCGTCTACAACATAGCCGGCTTGTACCGCCCTTCGGGGATGGAAAAAATCCTCAGCGACAAGGCCAACTGGCTCGCGGCCCATGGATATGAAGTGACCATCCTCACGACAGAGCAGAAAGGCCGCCCGGACGCGTTTCCGCTGGATGGCCGGATCGGGCGGCGGGACCTTGCCATCGGCTACGAAGACAACAACGGCGGGAGCCTGTGGAACAAACTGGTCCATTATCCCCTGAAGCAGCTTCGCCACCGCAGGCGGCTGACGGAGGCGCTGATGGACATCCGCCCCGACATCACCGTGTCCACCTTCTGCAACGAGCAGGGTTTCCTCCCCCGCATCCCGGACGGAAGCCGCAAGGTACTGGAGCTTCATTTTTCGCGCCTCAAGCGCCTCCAGTATGGACGGAAGGGGCTCTGGGGGCTGGTGGACCGCCTCCGGAGCGCGAACGAGGTGCGCCAGGTGCGGCGTTTCGACCGCTTTGTCACCCTCACCCGCGAAGACCTCGCCCTCTGGGGCGGGATCCCCGGCATCTGCGCCATTCCGAACGGCATCTCCCTCGAAGGCATCACCCCCGGGGAACATGCGGACAAGACGGTCATCGCCGTCGGACGCTATATGTACCAGAAAGGGCTGGACCGCCTCGTCGACGCCTGGAAAATCGTCACCGACGTCCTCGGTCCCGGCCATGGCTGGCAGCTTCGCCTCCTCGGCGAAGGGGAGCTGCGGGAAGCGCTGCAGCGCCAGATCGACGCGCTCGGACTCTCCGGCTCCGCCGTGCTCTGCGGCACGGTCGCAGACATGCCTTCCGAGTACCGCCGGGCCGCCCTCATCGCCCTCTCTTCCCATTATGAAGGCCTTCCGATGGCCCTCATCGAAGCGCAGGCGTACGGGGTTCCCGCGGTCAGTTTTGACTGCCACTGCGGCCCCCGGGAGGTGATTGTGGACGGAAAAACGGGCCTGCTCGTTCCGGAAGGAGACGTCGCGGCGCTCGCCCGCGCCCTCCTTGCGCTGATCCGGGATCCGGAGCGCCGCCGGCGCCTCGGCGAGCAGGCCGCCCGCCTTGCCGTCCGCTTCAATTTTGAAACGATTATGAAACAGTGGGACGACCTGTTCAAAAGCCTATGAGAATTCTCCAGCTCGGTAAATTCTATCCCATCCGCGGCGGCGTGGAGAAAGTGATGTGGGACCTCACCCGGGGCCTGTCGGAACTGGGTGTGGACTGCGACATGCTCTGCGCCTGCCTGACCTCCGGCGAGACGATTCGCCTCAACGAGCATGGCCGCGTGTTCCGCGTCAAGGCCCTTGCAAAAAAAGCCGCCACGATGATCGCCCCCGCGATGATCTCCTGGCTCCGGCGCCACCAGGCCGGCTACGACATCATCCATGTCCATCACCCCGACCCGATGGCCGCCCTGGCCCTCCGCCTCAGCGGCTACAAGGGGAAAGTCGTGCTCCACTATCACAGCGATATCCTTTCGCAGCGCTTTCTGCTCACGCTCTACCGTCCGCTGCAGCGCTGGCTCATCCGCCGCGCCGACCGGATCGTCGGCACGAGCCCAATCTATATCCAGTCTTCGCCCTATCTGAAGGACGTGCAGGAAAAGTGCTGCCCGGTCCCCATCGGCATCCGGCCCATCGCGGCCGACCCCCAGGGCGCAGCGGAGATTCGGGCGCGTTTCCCGGGAAAGATCCTCCTTCTTTCCATCGGGCGGATGGTCCCCTACAAAGGCTATCCGGTTCTCATCCGCGCCATGAAGTACCTTCCCGCGGCGTACCAGCTTGTCATCGGCGGCGACGGTCCCCTTCGGGGAGAACTGGAGCAGCTTATCGCGGAGGAGCACCTGCAAGGAAGGGTCTTTCTCGAAGGCTATCTGGACGATGGCCTCCTCCCCTCCTACTACGGCGCCTGCGATCTTTTCGTCCTTTCCAGCGTGATGAAAACCGAAGCGTTCGGCATCGTCCAGATCGAGGCTTTCTCCTGCGGGAAACCCGTCGTGGCCACGACCATTCCCGGCTCCGGCGTCTCCTGGGTCAACCAGGACGGCGTCTCCGGAAGAAATGTTCCCCCGGGGGATTCCCGGGCGCTGGCATCGGCCATCGAAGAGGTGATGGCCCAGTACCCGGCCTTCTCGGAGGGAGCGCGGAAGCGTTTTGAGACCTGTTTCCGCGAAGAGTCCATGATTCAATCAATTTTTCAGCTATATGAAGCGCTTGTTTAATTCCATCCCGGCATGGATCGCCTTGCTCGGGATGCTGTCCTGTACCACGGCCAAGCAGATGAGTTACCTGATGGACATGGCGTACAATACGGATTATCCGGTGACGCCGGCCCCGGAACTGGTCATCCAGCCGGACGACTGCCTGGGCATCACCGTCACCAGCTCCACGCCCGAACTCGCCGCACCGTTCAACCTGTTTTCCGAGGCGAAAGGCGGCCTGAAATACGTCGTGGACCGGAACGGCAACATCGAATTCCCGGTCCTCGGCACCATCAGCGTCTGGGGCGCCACCCTCACCCAGATCCGCAACGGCATCGCCGACGGGATCCGGGCGAACGGATTCATCAAGGACCCCATCGTGAACGTGACGCTGGAGAATTTCAGCATCACCGTGATCGGCAGTGCGGGCAATGCCGTGGTCCCTGTCAAGGGCAGCAGCATCAACATCCTCCAGGTGCTGGCCACGAGCGGAGACGTCTCCAACCGCTCCGACATCCGCGACGTCATGGTCATCCGGACCGAGAACGGCTTCCGCCGCTCCTATTCGGTGGACCTCCAGAGCAAGGACCTCTTCGACTCGCCGGTTTTCTACCTGAAGCAGAACGACGTCGTGTATATCAAGCCCAAGGGTGTGCGGCTCAGCGCCAGCGGCCAGACCACGATGTCCTTTGTCACCGCGGGACTTTCCCTGATGTCCATTGTCGTCAACGCCATTATTTGGTCAAAGAGATAAGCCATGAACGAGAAAAACAACAACAGCACCGTCAACCTGGTAGACCTGTTCTTCTACCTGCTCAGCCACTGGTACCTGTTCGTGGTCTGCGTCGCGATCAGCGTGGGATTCGCGTATTACCGCTATTCCAAGATGCAGCACGTTTTCCGGAGCGACGCGACCATCATCATCAAGGACCCGTCCAATACCCAGAGCACCGTGCAGATGGGCGCATACAGCAGCCTCATCAACCACGTGAGCATGTCCAACGAAATCCTCCAGCTCCAGTCCCGCGAGCTCATGCAGATGGTCGTCACGACCCTGGATGCCGATATCGACTATGTCGAAAAGGACCGGCTGCGCAATGTCGAACTCTACCGGAACGCCCCGGTGAGGATGTTCGTCGTCCGCAGTGAAGGGGACTTCGAGTGTTTCCTGAAGGTCACCCCTTCCGGGGAGACGCAGATTACCGTGGAAGGCTCCGGGGTGGAAAGGCAGGAGGTCCAGCTCGGCGATACGCTCCGGGTAAGCGGACACCGGGTGGTCTTCTCCCCGAATGCCAGCTTCAGCTCCTATCTGGGCAAGGAAATCAAGGTGGTCAAGATGTCCGTCCCCTCCCGGGCCTCGCTCTTTGTCTCCAACCTCAAGGTCGTCCAGGCCGAAACCGACGGCTCCATCCTGCAGCTCTCCCTGATGGACTATTCCTACCTGCGCGCCAATGACGTGCTGAACATGCTGGTCCAGAAATACAACGAAGACGCCGTGCGGGAAAAGAACCGCATTGCGGTGAATACCGCCGCCTTCATCAATGAGCGTCTCGCCATCATCCAGGACGAACTGGGCACGGTGGAAGAGGACCTGTCCCGGCTCAAGACCAGCGAACGGATCCTGGACGTCGAGGCGACGGCCGCCGACTACCTGAATCAGAACAACGCCCTGAACAAGCAGATCGTGGAGCTGGAAACGAAGCTCAGCACCATGCGCTATCTCAAGGACTACGTCAAGTCGGCGTTCCTGGGGTATGAAGTGATTCCGGCCAACCTCGTGACGGAAGACAATTACATCGAAGGCGCCATCCAGAAGTACAACGCCGCCGTGCGAAAAAGGGAGAGTCTCCTCAAGAGCGGCGGTGAGTACAGCCTGGCCGTGAGCGGTGTCGAGGACAGCCTGAGGGACCTCAAGGCCGATGTCAACAGCTTCATCGACAGCCGTATTTCCATGCTCATTTCCCAGCGCCAGGCGCTCGCCGAGCAGGAGCAGCATTCCCTCAGAAAGTTCACCTCCATGCCGACCAAGGCCCGCCGCTTCCTGTCCATCGAACGGCAGCAGAAGATCAAGGAAACGCTGTACATGTTCCTGTTGAACAAGCGCGAGGAGAACTCCCTCACCCAGGCGATGGCCGACAACAATGCCCGCATGATCGATTCGGCCACCTCCAGCTGGATGCCCGTCTATCCGTCCCGCAACAAGATGCTGATGGTGGCCTTCCTGATCGGCCTCCTCATTCCGGCGGTGGTCCTGATCATCCGCATCATCATCGACAACCGCGTCCATTCCCGCAAGGACATCGAGGAGGGCACGACCATGCCCTTCCTGGCCGATGTCCCCTTCGCCCGGGAGAAGAAGCGCGAAAAAGGCGACACGACCCTCACGACGGCCTACAAGAACTCCAAGTCCAAGGTGTTCACCGAGGCGATGCGCCTGATGTGTACGAACCTCGATTACATGCGCCCCGAAGGCTGCTCTCATCCGGTGATTGCCACCACCTCCTTCTCCTCCTCGGCCGGTAAGACCTTCCTGACGACGAACATGGCGGCCTGCCTGGCGGATGCCAAGAAAAAAGTGGTCCTCGTGGATATGGACCTCAGAAAGCGGACCGCGTCGAATTTCTTCTCGCTCAAACACGGCGTCCCCGGATTGTCGAACTACATCTTCGACGACGCCGTACGGCTGGCGGAGATCCTGCACAAGGACGTGCTGCCCGGGGTGGACTTCATTCCCGGCGGACACATCCCGCCGAATCCGGCCGAACTGCTGAGCCGCGCCCGCTTCGACAAACTGATTGAGGAATTGAAGGGAAGCTACGACTTCATCCTGCTGGACGGCGTTCCGGTCAATGCCGTGGCCGACATGATGGTGATCCAGCGGCTGGTGGACATGAACCTGTTCATCCTCCGCAGCGGAAAGGTGGACCGCCGGGCGCTTCCCGAACTGGAGGCCATCTACCAGAGCGGCCGCCTGAACCACCCCAGCATCATCCTCAACGGCGGTGACATCCGCACCACCTACGGCTATGGATATGGCTACGGCTACGGTTATGGTTACGGTTATGGCTATGGCTACGGATATGGTTATGGCTATGGTTACGGATATGGAGAAAAAGACGAAAAATAATGATTATCGCAGTAGATTTTGACGGGACCATCGTAGAACACAAGTACCCGAAAATCGGCAGGGAAAAACCCTTTGCCATCGATACCCTGCGCCGGCTCGCGGGCGAAGGACACAAGATCATCCTCTGGACCTCCCGCGAAGGCGAGCTGCTGGAAGATGCGATCCGCTTCTGCAAGGACCGCGGCTTCACGTTTTACGCCATCAACAGCGACACCCCGGCCGGGAGCCTCACTTTCACGGACAAAACCACTTCCACGAAACTGGTGGCCGATGTGTACATCGACGACCGCAACCTCGGGGGGCTCCCGGACTGGGGAGAGATTTACGAAATCGTGAACGGAGCGCGGCGCTCCCGCCACAAACATCACCACAAACGTTCCTTCCTCCAAAGGCTTTTCGGCCGATGAATCCGGATTCCACCCTTTCGCTTCTGCTCCAGCTGCTGAGGGGGGAACTGCCCCCCGGGCCCCTGGACGAAAGCACCTGGCTCTCGCTCATCCAAGTGGCCGGCCGCCAGACGGTTGTCGGTGGGCTGTACCAGGCCGCAGAGCGCTTCCCGGAGGATTTTCCCGTCTCCGAACGCGTCCTTTTCACCCTTCTCACCGAAGTGAACAAGATTGTGAACCGGAACCTGAAACTCGGCGAGGTGGAAAGGGAGGTGCTGGGGATTCTCCGCTCCGGAGGTCTGGAGCCGGTGGTGATGAAAGGCAGCACCTGCGCCGCCCGCTACCCTTCGCCGGAGCTTCGCACCGGCGGCGACATCGACATCTATATCCGGGAGGCGGATTTTCCCCGGGCGGTGGAGCTGCTGAAGACCTCCGGCATTGCGTGCTCCCCCAAACCGGACGGGAGCATGGACGCTACCCTCCGGGGATGCGAAGTGGAGCTCCACCGCCGCTACTTCGACCTCCATGTGCGCGAGGCGCTCCTCCCTCCGGTGGGCACCCCCGAGGCCGAACTCGTGATGCTTTCCGCCCACATCCGAAAGCATGCCTGCGGGGTCGGGGTGGGCCTTCGGCAGATCATCGATTTTGCCCTTGCCTATAAGGCCTATCCCGGTGATTATAAGGAGCTTCACGAGCTGTTCCGCCGATGCGGGCTCTCCCGCTGGAATGCGCTTCTGCTGAGTTTTGTGAAGCAGTATATCGACCCCGCCGTGGCGGTGACGGAGCCTGTGGATCCCGGACCGCTTTACCGCATCGTGGAAAGCGGCGGTAATTTCGGGCATTTCCATTCGAAACGTCTCGAAACCCTTTATGACAAGTCGCCGCTGAAACGTAAGTTTCACACCGCAAAAAAGTTTTTGGAGCGCCTGCCGTTCTCATTCCGCTATGCACCTCGCGAAATCTTCCCTCTTTTATCGCAACTTTTTTGCGGAAATTTGTAAATTTGTGACGAAATCCACTTGACAGCATGGAAGTCCCGGCGATAACTCAGGACATATTCTTCCACCTCCTCTATGGAGCTGTGATAGCATTGGAAGTGCTGGCAGCCCTGTATCTGCTGCTGCGCAAAAGCAATGCATTTGTCTATGACATAGAGCCTCCCGTCCGCCTGCGCAGGTGGACTGCGGTCTTCCTGGCCTCTATGGGCCTTGGTCACCTGTATTGGATGTATGCGGCATTCCACCCTACTCCCGCCATATATATCACCGCGTGCCTGCTGGACATACTGTTTATTATCATCCCTGTGTCCGGGACGATGCTGAGTATGTTGCAAGACCGGAAACGGCACGTCTGGCCGGTCCTGTTGTCAATGGTCCCGATGATCGTACTGGCCGTCATTGGCATCATCCGTGAAGACGTCAGCCTGTTAACCCCGGTCCGCATTTATGTCGTGATTCTGCTTGTCGTGCTTTCAGCGTATATGGTATTGACCCTGCGTAAATATGGACGCTGGCTCAGGGACAATTATGCCGACCTGGAGCACAAGGAGTTCTGGCAGAGCATCCTGGTGTTGGCCGTACTCTTGCTGACCCTCTTGTTTTATAGCAATACCGACAGCAACAGAGCTTACGAATATACCATTCAGGTAATCAACATCCTGATTGTGGGAGTGCTGATGTGGCGCGTGGAAACGCTCCGGACCCTGGATAGCAGCGTCACTGTGGTGGAGGAGCCTTCGGAAGAGGTCAAGGAGACGCCTTCGACCCGCGCCGTCCCCGACGGAATCGGCCTGCAGTTGAAAAAGTACTGTGAAGACACGCTCCTCTTCCTGCAATACGACCTCACCCTTGCCCAGCTTGCCCAGGCCATCGGTACAAATCGGTCCTATCTGAGCCAATACTTTTCCCGGCAGGGGCTCACCTATAATGCCTACATCAATGGCTTGCGCGTAGAACACTTCATCCGCCTGTATCACGAGGCCGTCTCCGACCACCGTGTCTTTACGGCCAATCAGCTCTCTGCCGAAAGCGGATTCCACAGCTACAGCACGTTCAGTGCCGCCTTCAAACAGAAGATGGGAAAGACCGTCACGATGTGGATAAGTGACAACAAGGAGTAGCTTTCCCAGCTTTCCCCTTTTTCAGAATTTACAAAAGTAAGTTTCAGAATTTGCAAAAACGCAATCTGGAGCTGCGGTAGCCTTGGTTTTTTGGCAGGTTATTGATAAATTTGCGGGTATTTTCTATCCGATTTAGCCGGCCTCGCCTACCCTTAAGGGGGGACGCTTGACCGGCAGACCGGTGGAAATGTTTGAATGATAATTTGTTAGTAAAAGATAGTGTATTATGGAATCTAGGAAGAGATACCTTGCTCCAGCTGTGATCAAGCAGGTTTCCGTCGAACTGGAAACCGATCTTCTTGGCGCCTCCACGGTGCAGCGTTCCTCCGAAGTGAAAACGACGGGGCAGGAGATTGTTACCATGGACTTTTCACAGTCCTCATTCAACCAGGATTGGGACAGATAATTTCGAGAAGCCATGAGAACAAGCAGAATCATCACCCTCGCGGCCGCGGCAGTCTGTCTGCTGGGGCTTTCCGCCTGCACCAAGAACCTGAGCGGCTTACAGATCCGTTTCCGCGCCAGCACCAGTCCCAAGGCCCCTTCCACCAAGACGGCGTACAGCGGAGCCAATTTCTCTTCCGGCGGCACGGTCTATGAGCGCATCGACTGGGTCAACGGGGACCACATCGTCCTGGCCATGAAGAACAACGACGTGGCCATGGCCACCCAGGAGTATTCGGTGAACACCATCTCCGTCGCGGGCGTCAACAGCAAGACGGACCTGGAGCCCTACGGCGCCGAGAACGGCCTCACCTGGGGCGAAGGCACCCACTACTTCTGGGCCGCCTATCCCGCTTCCAAGGTGACGGTCGGAAACCACAGGATGTCGGCGACCATCCCCTCCTCGCAGGTCATCCGGTTCAGCAACCGGGCCAACAATGTGTCCATTTTCAGAGCCGACATGTCGGACGCCTTCATGGTAGCCAGTCAGCAGAGCGCTCCCAGCGAGAGCGGCATCAACCTGGATTTCTATCCGGCCTTCACCGCCTTCGAGTTTACCGTGGGCGCCAACGACAACACCACCATCACGAGTTTCGAGATGGAAACCAGCACCTATGAGACGGAAACGGCCACGATGGTTCCCCTCGCAGGCGTAGCAACGGCGACGTTCGACCCGGGCAACAATATGTCCTTCGCCTTCACGGGCACCGGCACCACCAGCAACACCATCAGTGCTGTCTTCCACGACGACAAGGACGCTCCTTACAACCCCATCATCTCCACCACGGCGTCAATGAATTTCAAAGTCTTCGCCCTGCCGCTGGATATCACCGGCGTGAGGATCATCTTCCATCTGAGCGACGGCACCACCAAAGCCCTCCGCCTCAAGCAGAATGGCAATTGGATCACCTTCCCCGCAGCGGCAAAGATCCAGATTTCCGGACTGCTGGTTCCCGGAGCCGTCTGGTACATCAATTTCGATTATCCCCGCAAGGAACAGTGGATTGAACATCCGGACATTGAAATCGGCGTAGAGTAACAGGAGGAAATGAAAATGACAAACAAGCACAATACCCTACTGATCACGGCCCTGATGGCGCTGGTTTTCGTCCCTTCCTGCGACCGGAAGGAAATGGTTCCGGAGGCTGCTTCTTCAGGGATCCGCTTTGCCGCTCCCATCCAGACCAAGGCGACCGACGCCGTGAACACCACCAGCGTTTTCCAGGTCCGCGACTGGTACAATGGCACCCAGTACCACATCAACAACACCCTCCGGTGGAATGCAAGCGATTCCAAATGGGTCTACGGCACTACTGCCGATTATGAGTGGCTGGGCGGAGACCACCTGTTTTTCAGCTGGCTGGAGCACAACGAAAACTACAGCACCGCTGCCTTCTTCGGCACCGGCCTCAGCGCCAGCGGCAATACGCTCACCATTCCGGCGAAAGCACTCAGCACATCGGCCCAGCAGTACGACTTCATGTACTCCAATCCGGTCAGCCGCAACACCTCCGGCAACGACTATTCGGATGTTCTCCTGGTTTTCAACCACCTTTTTGCACAGGTGGCCATGTCGTTCCAGATTTCCAACCAGACCCCGAACGGAGAGCAGCCCATCTACCTTCACGGCGTGTATCTGAACGATGATTTCATCAACAGCAAGCAAACCGTGATCACTTTCAATGATGACGGAACGGCCGATGTCGCCTTCAACAATCCCACTAAATCAGGAGCCTTCTCCGCCAGGACTGATTTCGGCGGTATGGCTTACGGCAAGGGGGATACTCCCATCGATATGCTCTCACAGCAGCAGACCAGCACCAAGGATTTCTACTATTTCTGGCCGGCGGATGAAGCCGAACTGTTTGAAGTTATCACAGTTGTTTACCAGATAGACGGAGAGACGGATCCCGTCACAGGAAACCCGTACATCCGTACTTCCAAACTTTCTTTCCCGAAAGGCACGTCCTGGAAGGGCGGCCACAAGTATTCCTATACGGTCACCTACATGGGCGGTATCTTCAAAGTGGAAGAATCCGTCATGCCCTGGAACTATACCGAACTGACTGCCGGTGCAGAGGATCAGTCTGCCATGGCCAGCTGGATCGGCTGGGATTCCTCCACCTGCACGATCAGCGGCCGGAACGTCACGTTCAAGACAGACCCGCAGGGCCGGCTGATGCCCCTCCACGGCATGTTCAAGATTTACTCGCCGACCCGCTGTACCTACCACATCAACCTGTCGCAGAATGTGAGTTTCTACTCCTTCAACCACGATTTCGGAAACGGTGTCGTCAACACGGCGTCGGGCACCATCGGAACGTCCGAGGGCGATATCCGTCCCGGCGTTACCATCGACTTCTATATTTATGCCGACGATGACGACCGTCCGGCGGCGGGTCAGCCGCCCATTACGGCAGACCTATCTTTCTCTGTCCAGGCCACCGGAGGCCGCGAATTCTCCCTGGATTCCGAACTCCAGCGGGACGGCGCCTATACAGTAATCATCCCTAGCATGTAGTGTGATATGAAAAAATCCATCTTCATAACTGCCGTTTTTGCAGCGCTTCTTTCAATCTCCGCATGCGAAAGGATATCAGAGCAGCGCCCCGTTCCCTCCACAGAAGACGGGATCCGCCTCACTTTCACCTGCGGGGACATCAGCACCAAGGCGGACAAGCCGGGCGTCGGCAACGAAAACCTCATCAAGACAATAGACGTTTTCCTGTTCAACAGCACGTACCCTGATTTCAGGCACCATTGGCGCTTCACTCCGGAGATTGAATCCAATTTCACCTGTTTCATCCAGGCTGCCGCTATCCAGGACGATACATATAAGGTATTCTCCATAGCAAACTATCCCGGTCCGGAAACCGACTTCTATGACAGTGGCAACGCAACCACTATGGCATTCTTGAATGCTCTTGCACTCAGCGAGTCTTCCCACCGCACTTTCACCGCAGAAGCCGGCGGCAACACGATACCGGCAGCAGAAAAAGACCTTTGCCTGGTGATGACCGGCCTTGCGGAGAACATCACGGTGGCCCCGGTCCTGGGCCAAAATCTCGTTGGTGAAGCATCGATTGAACTGAAGCGTCTCCCCGCCAAGGTTACGATGGATTTCTACCTGAAGGACGAGGTCCAGCACGACAAAGGCCATGTCACCGAGATCTGGACCCCGCTCACCGAAGGCAGCAATATCCGCGTGTATCTATGCAACGGTACGACGGAAACCCTCGTTGGCGGCATCGACCAGAACCATTCTTTCTTCGATTATTTCCCCAACATCGACAACACAACCATACCTGGAAAGACCGGTTTTTCCACCGCTTTTTCCAGCGCGTCGTTCTATACGTATCCGGAAAGCTGGACTTATGGTTCGGCCACCGAGCCTTACCTCAAGCTCATCGTGCCCTGGAAGCTTTCCCGCAGCACTTCCGGCATCGTGCAGGAGTCCCAGAAGGAGTATTATTATAAGGTAATGCTCCCGACCAACGCCTTTGCGAGCAACAACTGGTACCACCTCGTCCTGGACGTCACCCAGCTCGGCGGCGATGCGGACGACGAGGCCGTGAACGTTCCCTGCGGCTATCAGGTCCTCGACTGGAGAACCGGCAACGATATCACGTCCACGATGTCTCCCGGTTACTACCTGGACGTGAATGTCCCGGATCCCAAGAACATCAAGTTCTATGGCAACACGCTGGATATTCCTTACTTCGCCAGCGGCGCCGTTGCCATCCGGAGCAAAGTCATGACGTATAAGGATTACAGTTCCGGATCGACTGAGACCGAGAACAATACCCCCAAAGTCGCGAAAGCAACCGACGGTGATTATATCCATATCAGCAATACGCTGAAATACGATTTTACGACCGACCAGTATGACGTGTCGCCCTACACCTTCACCATCGTCCTGCAGCTTGCGAACGACGATGCCGGGCAGTACGACAAGACCTTGATCGTTACGCAGTATCCGCCGCTTTATATTGAGAGTACCGATACGCGCCACGATACGAACAGTGAGCCTAACGTGTACGTCAACGCGACTTCCTCGACCTCCGGCAATACCCGGGTCTGGGATAACTCCGGCACGTCAACGACCGGTACTATGAGTACGACGCACATTCCGCATTATCTGGGCTCGGTCGGTGCCAATACAGCATCGGTTCCTGCAACTCCCACTGGAAGCAACCAGAATCCGAACCTCTATCAGGTTACCACGACCATCCTCAAGTTCACCCCCTTGGCGAACGGCGTGGAATTCCCGACGGTGCTGGGAGACCCCCGCGCACCGGAAACCAATGAATACAGCGGTGTGCTGATTGGAAACATCCCCGGCGATGATTGTACCAATTACCGTCCCACGGCAGATAATACACAGAACGTCATTTCACCCAAATTCATCTCGGCTTCCTCCTACGGAAAAACTTATGCTGTTTCCTACGAAGGTGCAAAGAAGAGGTGTGCCGCCTATCAGGAGTATGGATATCCCGCCGGTCGCTGGCGCCTTCCCACCCAGGCTGAAATTCTTTTCCTGCAGAAACTGAACACCGACGCTAAGATTCCTTCACTTTTCGGCGCTACCACAGATCGAGGCTATTGGACGGCTGGGAACCTTCTTTATATCAAGGGTGGTACAAACAACAATCAGGATTATTTCCTGGACATGAGCAGTGCTACTACCAGCGTCAGTGGTGATGCTGTCCGAACGACCCGGAACGGCACCACCTACCAAGGTTTTATCCGCTGCGTCTACGATACCTGGTATTGGGGCGAGAATCATTCTGACGACACAAACTCCAAATGGCTTGGATACAAGACCAGCCTCTCTGATACATTTTGATGAGATATGAAAAAGATTTACGCTATATTTTCGGTCTTGCTGGTGCTCGCCTGCGTGTCCTGCACACGGGAGGAGCCGCTGTCTGTCGGTGAGTTTGAAAAAGAGGGCGCGACCGTCCCTGTCGTCCTCTCTTTCCAGGAGCCGGTCGTCCTGCAGGCCCGTACCAAAGCCGACATCGGCATGGAAATGGGGGTACAGCCTGCTATCAGCAACATCCACGTTGCCGTTTTCGGTACGGACCGCTACCTGAAAGACTATGTGAGCGCCTACCCTTGCGACGCCCAGGGCAATCCCCTGCCCGGAGGCTTTGCCTCGCAGAATGCAACCTCGGCCTACTTCCTTGCACGTCTTCCCATTTCGTCCAAGGAGCGCGTACTCCATATCATCGCCAACGGCCCGTCCTCCCTGCCGTTCAACGCCTATGAGAACGACATTATGCAGAATATGACGGTCTCCGAGGGCAACGGCGCCTATTGGCAGCGCATTGTTTTGCCCGCAGGCATCCAGATTGTGGAAACGGACGGAAACGCCGAGCAGACACCCGACGGAGAGTATATCCCGACCCCCGAGACCGTGGCGGCCCTGAGTAACCTCACCCTGATCCGCAACTTCGCCAGCGTGACCGTCAGCGAAAATGCCACCAATTTCGAGATTGTCGCCTACACCCTCTGCAACATGCCCCGCAGCGGCGCCATCGCCATGTACAGCAGCAACCACGGCGACTGGGTGCCCGGTTATGCCGATCCTTCCGTCACGCTGTCCAATCACTTATACAGCTATGACGGAAAAACCTATCTGGGCTTCCCTGCCAATCCGGATATCGATACCAATGTCCCCACGACGGCCGATGCCTTCAACGCCCCTGGCGTATCCGTCGCTCCGAGAGAGCCCATCTATGTCTATGAAAGGGCTGTCACCACAGACAATCCTCCTTTCATCCTGATGGCCGCCCGTTATGTCCAAAGCGGCGAACCTGACTCCTCAACGCCGATCCACTATTACCGCCTGGACCTGGCGCTGGAAAGCGGCTATTTCCCGATTTACAGGAACTACACCTATCGCGTCAATATCTCCGACGTGTCGGTGGACGGATATGAGAATCTGTCCGATGCGGTGGGCCACAACAGCGGAAGCAACTTCTCCGTATCGCTGGACACCCGCACCCTTCCCGACGTTTCCAACGGCATCGTGCGCCTTTATGTACAGCAGCCCAACTTCGACTGGGTGTACAATACCGGCACGCAGAAATTCTGGTACAAGTTTGAATTGAATGCAACCCAGGCCAAAATTAACGGGGACGTTACGGTGACCGAGAAGGAAGGAAATGCCATCAATACTCTTACCGTTGACAACGCGGACAATGCCGACGGCGAGCGTTATGTCAACTACACGCTCAATCAGCCGAATGGAACATCCACCCTTTCTTCCACCCTCCAACTGGTAGGAACGTACAACGACGGCACGGATACCTATCGGCTCGTCCGTATGGTTACGATCCGTGTGTTCAATGCCAAGACGATTTCGCCTTCTCTTTCGCCTGTGACCGTTGCGGATGAGGAAGGGCAGCTCACAACCTTGAGCATTCCCCTTCCCTGGGACCTGCAGGCTTCCATGTTCCCGATGGAAATCCTCATTGAGGACAGTAAAAAGACGCTGAACCCCGCTTCCAGTGAAAATATGCCGGTAAAATCCACGGGAATCGAGAATCTCAACGAGCCCTTCAAGTCTCTTTCCGGAGACGGCACGTCTTCCTACTGCTTTGTCCGTACCCTGAACTGGTCGGAATACCAGCGCCTGAAGAACAACGCCGAGCTATCCGGCAGTGACGATATTATTCTTACCTGCGATTTCGAGACCACCAAGGCGTTCTCGGAATCACAGGTATACGTCTATAACAAGTATTTCGCCACCGATGCTTCCGGTGTCACCACCGCCCAGACGACCCTTTACGGTGATGCGAACAATAACATCACGCCGAACCGCCAGAACGTCTCCGGCACTGCCGCCACCGTTCGGGTGAAATCCGCCGGAAACTGGGTGTTGAATATTGCGATGGCCAATGGCGGCGTCGCTGCCGGTGCATCCCTGAGCCCTTCCAGCGGCAGCGCCACCACCGGACAGGATGTAGCCGTCACCCTTCCCGAGAACGTGACCGAGAATTCGATACGCTATAAGCTTACGCTCACGAACACTTCGTCCAACCTTACCCGTACGGCCTACATCACCCAGGAAGGCATCATGATGAGTCTGTCTTCCAATGTCACGACTGTCGACAACGGAGCCAACTCCGTGACCGTCACCGTAGCGTCCGGTACCACTTATGTGATCGAGCTCATCGATCCCAGCGGCACGGTCATCTATACCTCCGAGGAGTATCCGGCCACGACTACACCGACGAATCGCCAGGTGAACATCCCGCAGAACATGACCAACCACGAACGCCGGTTCACGGTGCGGGCCCGCAACCTGCTCAGTACGGTCTGGGAGGATGTCATCATCACCCAGGAGGCCGGTGAGGTAAGAGTTACTTCTGCAAACAATGAAGTCCGTATGACGGCGACAAGTGCGACGGTCAATGTCGCGTGTAGCTTCGCCACCGTGCTGAAGGCGTACGTCCAGGGCAATGACACGCCGATTTACACGGCGGATATCGCCGCAACGACCGGCCACGATGAAACGATTACCGGCATCCCTGCCAACACGACAGGCGCCTCCCGTCACATCATCGTGAACCTGTGCGACACTTCTACCGGAGAGGTCCTTGCCTCCAAGACCTTGACGCAGCTCGGCGTGCCCGACATCAAGCTCACCACTTCTGACAGCACTGTCGGCAACAGCGCCGCTTCTGCCACCATCAACGTGGATTCCGAAGCCTCCTGGACCGTGTCAGTGAGCGGCGGACTCAGCGGCGCCAGCCTGTCCCCGGCAAGCGGCTCCGCCGGTGCGACGAATGCCGTTACCCTTACCGTTCCCGTAAACAACCAGCTGCAGCCGCAGACCTACACCGTCACGGGTGACAACGGCTCCCACACGAGTTCTGTCACCATAACCCAGGCTGCGGGTACCGCGACGCTGAGCGTTGTGGACAGCAATATCTGGATGACCGCAACATCGGCAAACGTGAACGTCTCCGCCAGCTTCCCGACCGTCCTGAAGGTTTACGTTCCCGGAGACAGCAACCCGGTATTCACAAAGAATGTGGCAGCGGCCGCGGCCCATAGCGAAACGCTCACCGTGCCGGCCAACACGACGGGTGCCAACCGCACCATCCGGGTCGACCTTTGCAACGAGGAAGGAAGGGTTGTAGCAACCGGCAATATCACGCAGGCCGGAACGCCAGCCTTCTCGCTCACGGCAAGCGCAACGTCGGTCATCGGTAATGCAACGACTACCACGCTCACGCTCATCTCCGAACTGCCGTGCGACTTGACGGTAGAAGGCACTGGCGCGAGCATTTCCACGCCTCTCGGCACCAGCGGAGTGGTCACAACTCCTTCCGGTACCACCATCACGCTCACTATGCCCGTCAACTACTCGACCAGCGACGTGAACTTCACCGTGAAGGCCTCCAGGAGCGGCTATGCCGATGAAAGCGTTGTAATTACCCACCGGAAGGCAAAGGTGAACAATGGTTCCGTGACCTTTGATACCGGAAACGGATCAAGCGGCCAGTTTATGAACAGCACCAGCGCGACGAGCGGTAATGTTACGGCTACGTTCAGTGCTATCAACCAATATGCTTCCGATGGTACTTGGGGGATTGGAGGTCGGGACTACACCCAACTCAACCGGACAGGTGTTACACTCACCATCAATACGGCCTCTATCCCCAACCGGAAAGCCCTTACGGGCCTGTCGCTGACATTCACCGGCAACAACTACACTTCGACAAGCCTAACTGTCCAGGGAACGTCCGCCACAACGACAAGTAATACCGCAACAAGCTGGACAGGTGAGGACACCGCCACCGAAACTACGTTTGCTCTGTCCAGGAACAACCAAAGCCTGAGAGTGACCGGATTCACCGTTTCATACCAATACTACTCCTGGGAATAGCCTCCGGCATTTCCAGATAGCACACACGAAAAGCGGCTGCCGGGAGGGCGGCCGCTTTTTGTGTCGCCTGCCGGTTGCCGTTTTTTCGTGTCGCCGTTCGGCACCGGCTTTTCGTGTCGCCGCCCACGCTGACACAAAAACGGCCTCCTCCCACGGTCCTCCACCTGTCAACGCGGTCAGGCACCCTACTACAAAATTTTCCATATTCCCTCCTCCTCGGACAGCATTTGGCCGATATGACCGTTACTTTTGCCCCCGAAACCAAAACAAAGTGTTATGGAAACCATTATCGACAAAGACCTCGAATTCCTGTCCGGA
The DNA here is from genome assembly GCA_016281015.1 of Bacteroidales bacterium. Classification (GTDB taxonomy): domain Bacteria; phylum Bacteroidota; class Bacteroidia; order Bacteroidales; family UBA932; genus Cryptobacteroides. Next base: position 8,518 of record JAEEHS010000065.1, on the reverse strand, counting down.
TGCAGGAACGAGGAACTATCAATCATTCTTAAGCATAGCTACAAGAGGTAACTAAATAAGAAGATTTTCTGCTCGGCAGCCTAGGACCCGGCATAACGCGAGGACGCTGGCCGTGGAAGCATTCTTCAAAGCGCGCTGGCCCTGTTCATATCCTCTTATGGAGCGGAGTGTATTCCCGGACAGGGTCGCCAACTGCAGCTGGGTCAGGCCGGAATTCTCGCGGATTCTTTTCAGCGGATTGTCCTTTGAGAGTCTGCCTTGAGCGAAGCGGACAGCTTTGGAAAGATCCGCTTCGTGCAATGTCGGGTACCGACAGTAAAGGTCCATTACGCCCACTCCCCCGGAAGCGAGCGAGCCGAAGTCGGCATTCAGATACCAGGCAATATATGTCATAGCCCAACCTGTCCAGTATTCGGGGCTTCCCATATTAATAAAAGGTTCCGCATCAGGAAGGGAATCACCGGAGCGGAGTGCAACTGTACGGGCCAGTTCCACCCCGGACATTCCCGCGAGATACTTGGGATTGGCCCTGCTCAGTGAAGACGCCACGCCACTGGCAAGGAACCTGTTCCAAAACAACTCCAGAGGTTCCCCGCAAGCGTTGACAGCATAGTCCAGCATTGCACCGATACTGGCCATCGCATCGTCGAGATAGGCTATATCATAAGCGCGGATCATTTTCTTTCCATCCTTCTTTGATTATATCCGAAACATATATAGCATTCGGGCCGAGGTCTTCCTGAAGCATCTGCTGGAATGCCGAGCGGGCATTCCTGTCTCTCTGCACCCACAGGGGATGATAAACGGAGGCATCCGCAGGGATGGCTTCGACAAATGCCAGACGCTCAAAAGCCGCCGGGCTCTTGATGACAGTCTGCTCTCCGAGTTTTCCAAGGGACATTGCCCTCCTGAGCTGTTCGAGCGTTATTCCGTTGGAAAGAAAAGCCCGGGTGAATGAGAAGTAGGAATCATCTGCCCTGTAACCAGTGATGATGTCGTATTTCCGATAGTCGGGCAAGAAATTGTCAAGGATGTACTTTTTTGCCCGCGTGGCTGTCGGCAACGACAGGTCAAAAGTCCTGTTTTCAAGCAGGATGGCGAGCCAATTCAGGATATTGTATCCGCCCTCGTTAAGGTGCAGGTGTGAAAGGCCGTCTGTTTCAATCTGGTACCTGTTGGCAAAACCATTGTCCTCTTCTGAGCACGCCCATTCTTTTGCAAGGTCAATATCCGCCGTGCAATACAGTCCGAGGCCATAATCATTCTTCGGGTTTCCTGCCCCGAATTTCGGGAGCCTGATTATCTTATGAGAACCGTGAAACAATTCTATCATAATGCAAGTCACACTGTAGTGTTACCACAAAGATAGCAAAGTTTTTTTATTCGCACAACAAAAGTGTATTTATCTGGCCAAGAAAACGGAGAGTAATCAGCCAAACAACCCTAAAAACAGGGCAAATTGGCTGATTATAAATTTATATTTGGCCAAAGAAGGTCTTTTTACTATCTTTGTGGCTGAAAATAAACACTAACTGCTATGATTGGCCGTAAAACCGAATTTGAGAAGCTGCAGGCTGCTATGGATAAAGACAGAGCGCAAATTGTTGCCGTCTATGGCAGAAGGAGAGTGGGTAAAACTTTTCTAGTCAACGAGTTCTTTGAGGGCAAGTTCGCCTTTAAGCACACAGCGGTATCTCCTGTGGAGGATGAGACTCAAAAGAGAAAAAAGAATCTGATGAAGCTCCAGCTTCAAGAGTTCTTTTACTCTATGCGTTCCTACGGGCTTGATAGCGGAGAGAGTGTGCCGGAAAGCTGGCAGGAGGCATTTCATATGCTGGAGCGTCTTCTTGAGAAAAAGGATGACGGGAAACGTATGGTGATATTCATTGATGAACTCCCTTGGATGGACAGCTCGAAATCCAACTTCCTTACGGCTTTTGAGCACTTTTGCAACGACTGGTGCCTTGCACGGAAGAACTGCAAGTTGATCGTGTGCGGAAGCGCGACCTCGTGGATTCTGGACAAACTGATCAACAATAAAGGCGGGCTGTATGGAAGGGTGACTATGCCGCTTTATCTTTCCCCCTTTACCTTATATGAGTGTAAGGAATTCTTTACGGCCGACGGCATAAGCCTTGACGAATACGATATCTGCAGGGCATACATTGCATTCGGCGGTATTCCCTTTTACCTGGATCAGTTCCAAAAGGGTCTTTCTCTCGCACAAAATATAGACGCCATCCTATATGAAGAGAATGCACCCCTTAAAGACGAGTTCGACAGGCTGTTTACCTCTCAGTTTGCAAATCCGGAAGAACTCAAACGAATTGTCGTTGCCCTTGCTGGCAAAAGGATTGGCCTGACTCGCGAAGAGTTGACAACAAAATACGGCTTTTCGTCTGGCGGTACCCTTTCCGGGAACCTTTCAGCACTTGAGAAAAGCAAACTTATCAGGCAGTATACTTCTTTTGGAGACTCTGTTGCAAAGTATAAACTGATCGACCCTTTTTGTTTGTTCTATCTCAAGCACGTCAAGGGGAATACAGATAATCCATCTTACTGGCAAACGAATGAAAAAGCCCCTTCTATCATATCCTGGATGGGGCTGGCTTTCGAAGATTTGTGCTGGAACCACGTAAGACAGATAAAGCGGGCTTTGGGAATAGACGGAGTCATTACCCGGGAATCTCCTTGGAACATTGCTTCTGAAAAGAAAAATGAAGGACCAAGGATAGACTTGATCATAAACCGCGACGACCGCTTCATATGCCTGTGCGAAATGAAATTTTCGCTTGGATTGTTTGAAGTGCAAAAGGCCTATAACCAGACACTTATGGAGCGAATGAATAAAGTACAAGAAATCATCGGGAATAAGAAGACAGTAATGTCGGTGCTGGTCACGACGTATGGCCTAAAGAGAAACGAGTATGCCTCACGCTTCGACAAAGTCGTAACAATGGAAGACCTTTTCCAAAAGTAATCCACGTCCTCCACTAGACATCCCCGCTAGTGCTATTCACCCGCGCGGGCACGATTCCGGGTCCCTACAAACTCAACTGATAACTTCCGCCATCGACGGGAGCGGAGAGTCCGACTCCGGTGTAGTGCCAGACGGCTATCGGGATTTCTTCCTTTCCGACAGGGAATTCACTGTATTCTTCCAGGGACAGAGGATAGGACGTTTTGACATTGATGACTATGGCGATGGCGCCCTTTGCGGCGGCGGTCGCGACTTTCTGCGAAATGCTGTAGTCTATGGGACCGTCCAGGTAGTAGGGATGCGTGACGGACACGATTTTGCCGGAGACGTTCTTGCCTTCATAATCCTCAGGCTTTCCTTCGGCATTCAGGAAAAAAACTTGCAAAGATCCTTTTTCCGAGAGTTTCGTGAAGGCATCCAGGGAACTCGGCGGTGCCGACAGGCCTTGGGTCCGGAAACCCTTTTCGAAACCAATGTAAAAAAGCGGGGATTCGGCGACTTTAACCGGCTTCTCAGGAATAGTGAGACTGCCGCCGTATTCCGGATAATCCTCAGACTTGATCCTGATTTTAGCGCTTTTGTCCGTAACTTCGGAAAAGACATAATTCACTGTGCCCCAGGATTCTTTCACCTCAAGATGATATTCGCCGTTAATCTTGCGTCCAGTATATGGAGCGACATTAGCGCTATGTACCAGGTAGGTAGCTTCGGGATAATCAACCCAGCTATTCGAGACATAAGTCATCTTCCCGCCCTTTAGCGAGAAATCGATGTATTCCGGAGAAGACTCGGGGTCTTCCGGAACATAATACCACTGCTTGGCGACGGGAGAAAGGTCAACCGCCGAGGGGCCATCTGAATCCTGCGGCTTCCTGCAGGCGGCAAGAGCCAAAATGGCCATAAAAACGAATAATAGTTTCTCCATATCAATATAAACTCAGAACACAAACTTCAATCCTCAGAACCTGTAGCACAGCCCCAGGCCGGCGGGGGCCAAAGAAACAGCGAGGCCTTGGTTGTAATTGTCCCGGATGCTCTTCATATGGCCATTGCCGATGCAGAACAAGGGGATGCCGGCACCCAGGCACAACACTCCGGCCCCAGACATTATCTTTGTAAGGTTGTACGCTGTATTCATCTTCTCCCACTTCTCCGGTTCCAGTTCAGCCTGCGGCCACTCGGAAGTCAAGGCAGTAATGTATCCATACATCCCCCAAGCCAGCAGCCCCGAGCCCACGGCCATCAGGGGAATGCCGGCCGACCTCATCGACACCGCCGGTTTCCATCTTTCCCGGTAAACTTCCTCGCCGAGGACCGCGATTATGGACTCACTCGTCTTCAATTTGACTCCATTAAGGACCAGAGTCCCGTTTTTCAGGACCAGGGTGTCGTCATTACCGCCCACCTTCTGGGCCGCCGCCGTCCACGCCGTGACAAGCAGCAGAAAAACAATTGCAAAACTTCTCATATGACAAAGGTATTAAAAAAATCATTAGATTTGCACTTATGAAAACATACTCTCGCACAATTCCCGCAATACTTCTTGCCGCCCTGGCGCTCGCCTGCAGCAGCCCGTCGAAAAACAGCAAGGTCGTTTCGACCGAATCCGACGACGCCTCGTCCATAGTCTATTTCACCAAAGAAATCAGCCCGGAAAGCCTTGTCAAGGTCTATGAGGCCCTCGGTGTCAAACAGGAGGGACGCATTGCCGTGAAGATTTCCACGGGAGAATCGGCCAAGTCCAACAATCTCTCGCCGGAACTTATCGCGCCCCTGGTGAAAAAAGTGGGCGGGACCCTCGTGGAATGCAACACGGCCTATGGCGGCAGCCGCTCGAACACCGCCTCGCACCGTGCTGAAATTGCCCAGCGCGGCTACAACGAAGTCGCCACCGTGGACATAATGGACGAAGAAGGCGAGATAAAAATCCCCGTCAAGGATACAAAATGGATCCAGTACGACATCGTCGGCTCCCATATCCAGAACTATGACTGTATGATCAATCTGGCCCATTTCAAAGGACACGCGATGGGCGGCTTCGGCGGAGTGCTGAAAAATGCCTCCATCGGCGTGGCCTCCTCCAACGGCAAGGTCAATATCCATTCGGCCGGAACGCACGAGCAGGCCGAAGCGAACGGCGACCTCCACGCGCCGGCAGGATGGTTCCTCTCCCCCGAAAAGAACACCCCCTTCATCGAGTCTATGGCCGCCGCGGCGCACGCTGTCCACGACTACTTCAAAGGAAAAGTGGTCTATATCGACGTAATGAACAATCTCTCAATCGATTGCGACTGCGACGGCAACCCGCACGCCCCCACCATCAAGGACATCGGCATCGCCGCCTCGCTGGACCCCGTCGCCCTGGACAAATTCTGCATAGACAAGGTCTTTGCCATCCCTGCCGACAAGGACAACGACACCAAGGCACTCATCGAGCGCATCCAAAACCGCCACGGCATCCGCATCCTCTACCGCGCCGAAGAAAACGGCCTGGGCTCCACCAGCTATAAGGTCGTGGAACTGGACTGACTACGAGTTACTTGCGTCAGCCGCTTATACGGTTTTGGCGCGGCAAAAATTGCGTAACTTCGCACTTGCAATGGCAGACAATTACTTGGAAAAGCGGCAGGAAGAACTTGCCCATTATAAAAAGAAAGTAATCCATCGCAGCAATCCCTCCCTGGATACGCTGCTTCACCGCAATCGCAGTTACCGTGGCTTCGACCCCTCGCGAGAGGTCACCGAGGCGGAACTGATGTCACTCCTTTCCGTTATCCCGCTGACGGCTTCCGGGATGAACCGACAACCCCTGCGCTTCCGCCTCGTCACTGCAGAGAAGGCCCCTCTGGTATGGCCCCACATAAGCCTGGGCGCTGCGCTTGAGGAGGAGCATCTGCCCAAAGCCGGAACGGAGCCCCGCGCCTTTATCATTGTCTGCAGCGCCGTCGCGGAGGATAAAGTGGTGGACATAGACCTGGGTTTTGCGGCTCAGAGCATCCTCCTGAAGGCCGTGGAAAGCGGCCTTGGCGGTGTCTTCATCCTCAATTTCAGGAAAGAGGCGCTGCAGGAGGCGCTGGAACTTCCGCTGCCGCCGCTCGCAGTCATAGCCATCGGAAAACCCGCGGAGCGAATCTTCCTCCTGCCAGTTTCCAGTCCAGACGAAAGCCTCTCTTACTATCGCAAGGACGGCAACCACTATGTTCCTAAATTACAAGCGGAAAGCCTACTGATCTGACCCGGCTCCCTTATTTCCCTTCCTCACGCTGCTTCCGTTTCCGTCTTCGCTGTTCGCGGTTAGCCATCTCTGACTCAAGCACTTCCACTACGGCATCCGTCATCTCGTCAGACCACGTCCTCCCCGAAAAAGCGGCATCCGACCACGGGCATAATTCTTTGTAATCCGAATCAAAGACAATCGTATAAGGAGGGCCGCAGCGGTCATTTACGGACATAAACAACTTGCGACCGTCGCCTAGCAGTCTTGCAGGCCATTTCACGTCCGGGTCGTCGATATGGTCATAGATTTCCTTCGTAATCTCATACAAGGTGCAGTTGACCCCGCCGCCTGTTTGAGCCGTGTACAATCCTCTCTGAGGATCATAGCAACACTTCCATCCGGGTCCTTCTTTGAATTCCATATATATAAACTTACTACCATAGCAAAGATAAGCATTTCCCGGAGATTTCGGCTATGCCTTTGAGCGGAGTGCAGGCAATGGGAAAATTATCGAACCATTTTTGAGGATTTGATGAAGGTGTATCTGTTTGGTTTACAGCTCTATTGTTCGTCTGGTTTTGAAAATGGAAGTTCTTCTGGAGACTGAATATGGTCAATGGCTTTCTCCGGTGAAACTACACTCCGACCAAGCCGTTTCTCTACCTCTTTTCGGGCCGATTTAGCCACCTCGGCACCTTCTTTGGCGATGCCGGCATTTTCGGCAAGCCCTTCCGGATCACGCTGCTTGCTGATTTCTGTGGCGGTTTCCTCAGCCAGAGCATTGAGCAGCAGCTCCATATTGGTCATATTGTCCCGGAGGTTTTCCTTGGTCAGCCCCTTGTATCTCTTATACTCGCGTGTAGTCATTCCGCTCCAGGTTTTGGACATCAAATCGGTCAGAAAAGCGAAATCTACTTCTTTTGTGACGCCGCCACGTTTCCACTCATCCGTGAGTCCTTTGCGGATTTCGATGGTTTTGATTCGTTGGTTTATCCAAGCCTCCGAGTATCCCAATCGGCGATAATCTGCTGTGGCCTGGTCAATGCTGCGCTCCGGGTCGATTGCCTGGTTGATGCGCTCCGCTGCGACCTGGGCCATCCAAACCTTGATAGGTTCAGCCTTCTTGGAGGGGATAGACTCAATAATACGGAACATCAATGTCATATCTGCGACATCAGTAGCACGTCGCTTCCCATCTTCGGCAACCAATTTCAACCGGTTACATTTTGTAACCAGTTCACTTCCTTCCTTTATCATCCTGCTTTTCAGGACTTTCCAATAATTCCGAGCCCTTTCTTTAGTGGGTTGATTGGTAAGCACTCCGCAAACATCCACAATTGAAAAGAACCACTCCTGCTTCTCTTCATCCCAGGCTGTGCGAATCTTCTTGGTCTCAAACAACTGAATTTTTTCTATATCGGACATAACGACAACGTTTTCCACAAAGATAATCGAAGAAACTTGCATAATCAAGCAATTACAAGCTTGTAATCACTTGGAAATGTCGATTGTTTTGATAAACAATTTGTTTTCATGGATAAAAAGGTATTTGGGTTAACTCATCCACGAAATTGGCCCGTTTTATGGACGAAAAGAGCCGCCTAAAAAGGCGGCCTTTGAGTGAAGTGCGGACGAAGGGACAATTATCGAACCAATTTTGAAGAGCTGAGGGCTGTGTATTTGTTGGGATTGCAGGTTAATCATTAATCTGACAAAATAGCCATCAGTTCGGTGTTGAACCAGATATACTCCTTGCCGATTCGCTCTTTTGTGAGAAGACCCAGGCCCTCCAGCTGACTGAGGTACTTTTTGGCCGTATTTACGCTCTTAATTGTATTCGAAAGCAGATTCTTGGGACGGATGTAGGGCTGTTCGAACAGCTTGGAAAGGTTGAGTCTGGCCAGAGAGAGTTTGTTCTCCAGGATGAGTCTTTCCGTCTTTTCCATCAAAGAACGGATACGGTTTATCTTATCAATAGTATATTCCGATGTTTGTGAAACGGCTTCGAGCATGTAAAGAATCCACGCCTTCCAGTCCCTGAGTCCCGTCACGCTGTTAAGGGCGTAGTAGTATGCATCTTTGTTCTGGAGGATATAGGCGCTCAGGTATAGGATGGGTAGGTCCAGAAGCCCCTTTTGGATCAAATAGATAATGCATAGGATTCGGCCTGTCCTGCCATTGCCGTCCCGGAATGGATGGATGGCTTCAAACTGATAGTGAGCCATTGCCATTTTGAGGAGCGGATCAACGGGGTAGGCTGAATCGTCGTTCAGAAAGTCAATCCAGTCGGCCATCTTTTTTTCTACTACTCCTTTCCCTCT
>JAEEHS010000064.1 GCA_016281015.1 Bacteroidales bacterium | reverse complement strand
TTATGAGTTCGGAGACAGGACACCCTCCGCCTCATCTCCTTCCCTGGAGGAGCCGACACCCCTTCCGTCTACCGTGTCACGAGTCACCGCCCGCCTCTTCTATCTTGGCGAGACGAGCGTCTCCACTACGTTGTCTATAGATTGATACTGAAAGCTTTCTTTATCTATCTGCTACCTGGGCTCCCCAAGGAGGGTAAAAGCACGAAAAAGCCGGTTATTTGACGCTGAGGCCACCGATAATGTCAATATCTTGGTCATCCCCCCTATATAACAAAAAAAACCGCATCGCAGGGCAGTCTCGGATATATGATGAAGTTTTGTTGGTGTGGTAGCGGGGGCGGGGATGGAGGATTTCTTTCCAAAAATATGAGTATATTTGCTTTCTGAAGAAGGATAAAACGACGATGACAGCCATGAAAAAGACATTATTCCTGGCCATTGCCCTGACTGTGATGGCCGTCGGTTGCAAGAATCAACAAAACACAGATACTATGAACAACAACGAAGCCCTGAAAGAGGTTGCCGGGCGCAAGAACTTCGGCCCCAACCATGCCCTTGTGACCACGCCGCAGCCCTGCGTGATGATTGCCACCTGGGATAAAGACCGGAACCCGGACGTCATGATGGCCGCCTGGGCCGGGCAGTACGATGCCCATCAGATTGTGGTATCGCTCTCCAAGCACAAGACCACGGAAAACCTGGAGCTCACCGGCGCCTTTACCGTGAGCTTTGCCGACATCCATACAGTGGCCGAGTCCGACTATCTCGGCATGGTCAGCGGCAACAACGTGCCGGACAAAGTGACCCGCGTTGGCTTCACGACCATGCCCAGCCCCAATGTGGACGCCCCCATCATCAACGAGTATCCGCTCACGCTCGAATGCAAAGTGGTGAGCTGGGAAGGCGGCATCCTCGTGGGGGAGGTGGTGAACCAGAGTGCCGATGAGCGCATCCTCACCGACGGGAAAGTGGATCTTGCCAAGCTCCAGCCCATTGTCTTCGATGCCGCCGGTATGTGCTACAGGTCCATCGGCGAGGTTGTGGGCAGCGCCTGGAACGCCGGCAAGAAATTCGCAGAGTGATTCCTGTGCCTTAGTTAGTCCTCAACGAAATAACCCGCGAAACGGCTCCATTGGACATCTGCCTCATACGCAGCGCTGGAACCGGCCGGAACATGGATTTGCGGGAAGGGCATGGACACCGAGTCGCTGTAATCCCATGATGGCGGGGTTGCAAGCGGCATATACAAGTCTTTCAAACCCGAGACCACGAGATAGCGGATTGCTTTGACCTTGGAAGGGAGTCGCAGGGTCTTGAGGTTGGAGCAGAAACAGATGCTGATCCGGCTTCCGATATCTTTCCAACTGCCGCCTTCCTTTATCTCGATTTCCCGGATTTTCGGCCATTGAGACACATCCCCTGACCAGCCATCCGGATCAGTTGTCGCAGACTTTGAATAACTTTTGATGTCTACATAATCACATGTTGAAGGGATAATAAGTTTCTCTGCGCTTGTCTCCCTAATATAGCCACTGATCCTTTCCACCCCTTCCGGGATATCCAACACACTTCCTTTGAATCCAATCAGGGCGCCCAGATCCAGCGCTTTAATGCCGGAGAGGAACGCTGTCGACGACAGGTTGCAGTAGGCGAAAGCCAAACCGCCCACCCCCTCTACCGTAGAGGAGAGCGAGACGCTGGACAAGTTCGAGCAGTTCTCGAAAGTCCCTTCGACAATGCCTGTTACCCCTTCCGGAATCGTGACACTCGTCAGATTGATGCACCCTTTGAAAGCACTACGTTGTATTTCCGTCGCTTTCGAGATAAGTTGATTGATATCAGACAAAGCCGTACTCTCAAACGCGGATTGACCGATTATCTCTATCCCGGCAGCGGGGATGTTTGTCACTTCCGTCAGCGAACAGCAGCCTTTGAAACATCCAAGAGGAATCTTGTTGATTCCGTCAGGCAGGCGGACACGAGTCAGTTTTTCGCAATCGGCGAATGCATACTCTCCAAGCGAGGGCATCACGTTAGCGCCACCCTTTACCTGGAGCAGGCCCTTGTGGGCAACGCGAATAATCTGCCTCACTTCATCTGAAAGAGTCAGGATAAGGGTGGAGCACTTCGCTTCGGTGATGTTCAGCGCCGCTTGTTTCCAGGTCATGTCCAATGTTACGCCGTCCAGGTCCGGAGCATTGGCGTATAAACCCGCATACAGAAGCCGCACCGTTCCTTCCTTAAAGGAGGAGAACGCCTTTTTATCAACTTCGAAACGAACGAATTTCGACAGGTCCAGCTCGATGTTTCCCTCATATTCCGGAAAAGATCCAAACACGAACCCGTCTTCTTTGATGACAAGCGAGCTAAGCGTCGGGAGGCACTGCAAAAAGCCGATATCTTCAAATGCACCCACAAAGCCAACGTTGAATAAAGCCCTTCTTCCAACCGTGAGGCTGTCTTTGACGCCATTCATGGACACTTTCTTCAAAAACAGACCATAGCCAAAGGAATCCGGAATCTCATCTCCTTCAAGGATAAGGTTGTCAATTGAACACCAGACCAAGGCGAATTCATTGCTTGGATCCGTGTTTCCTTCTTCTCCTTTGATAAAGCTGACGCCTTTTCCAAAACGAAGTTCCTTTAGATAACAGGAAACAAATGCTCCATGTTCAACGGTGCAGCCGTCGCCGATGGTCAGATCATCGATATCTCCGACAAATACACCTGTTCCGATATGGACATGGGCGGGAACGCTGAGAGAATTGATTTCCCACTCCCCGTCGAAGATGTATCCTTTCAGTTCCTCAATAGTATCGGGCAGAACAGGGCTTTTCGGGCGCCAGCATCCCCCCATCCATTTGTCCTTCATGCTCCCACCGTCCAGGCATTTCACCGCAGGGCCGAAAGTCAGGTTCTCCAGCACACAGGCTTTTGGAGCCAGCAGTCTGCCACGCACTTCCGTAGCCACATCCGGAAGAATCAATGTCTTGAGCGAGGGGACATCGGACAGCGTTTCATCCCCGATTATGCCGTCTCCGGTATCAAGGGCGGATAAATCCAGCAGGGAGAGATGGGGGTTGCCGGAAATCCGGGCCAACAAAGCGGCTGTTTCCTCATGCGAGAACCGGCCCTCTATCGCCATTTCTTTAAAATCCAAATCCACGTCATCGCTCTCGAAGTTATCCCTTGTAATCACCAACTTTTGATCCAGGGACGGACGCTGGATGACGGAAACCGTTCTGTGAAAAGCCTCATCCTCGGTTTTGATCCACAGCGTAGCGCTGCGACTGGCCGTTTTGTCATTGGGCTGGATAGAAACATCAAACTTGTCGGCCGTAATCAATTCGTCCGGTAAATAATTCAGAGACAGCCATGAGGCGTCGGTGCCCACTTTGTAGGGAACGGAAGCGCTTACGGTAAAGGAAACGCTCCCCTGGTTCCATTCTGCAACGGTTTCTTCTGGAGACACGGAGAGGAAATACTTGTCTATCAGGCCGTTGCCATCCATATCAAGATACTGCTCAAAAGATGGAACCGTCCCATAACGGGCTTGCATATTACTACGGATCGCCTCCACGTCGATTGCCTTGTTATAAGACTGAGGATCGATTTTGAACTTTTCTCCATTTGAAATACGCTGCGAAAGAATGGAATAATACTCGGAGAATTCACCTTCGCTACGGTTTGATTGCAGGATCACCGAGATCGCCAGCAGGATACCGTCCCGGCTGCCGCTTCCCAGAAGGTCCATTTTGTCAAAGCTTTCATCCAGTTTGTCAAGAATGCCGAAACCGGCGAGGATGCTTGAATCCGCCTTGGCTCTCGCCTCCGTGATGGACATCCCTTCGCGAATCAGTTTCCTTACCAGGCCCGCTTCAAGGGTCGTGAGTATGTTGACGTTGGAATTTCCGCTTTCGTCCAGGTCGGATATCGCCCTCAGCGTGATGGGAGAAGAAGAAATCTTTCCTGTAACCTCATTGAAATAGTATCCTGACGCCGTGGTTTCCACATAACGGCAAGGAATCTGGCTTTCCAGAGAAAACGCGCCCAAATCGTCATGGGTGCTCGTTGAAAAAGTCTGGCCGTTTGGAGCAAGTTTAACCGAGTCCAGTGGCTGGATGGAAATGGTGGATCCTTGCACAAACGGTCCTTTTTGGACAAAGCCTCTTACAGACCTGCGTTTATTGCTGTTCGGACTGTCTATTTCGGAGGGGTTACACGCGATGGCCCAAACAAGGACGGCGAAAAGCGGAATAAGAAATCGTTTCATAGGGATGATCCATGACTGGTAACTGTCACAAAAGTAACAATTATTATCACAATATCATAATCCGCATATTTTTAATTATCTTTGCGCTGTTATGAAAAGAATTCTCTGCATCCTCGCCCTCGTCCTTTCCGCCCTCAGTGCGGCAGCCCAGCCGGGCCTGAAAGAAATTACCATCACGGCGACACGCACCTCCAATTATTACGGGGAGGTAAAACTCACGGCCATCCTTTCCTGTGACAACAGCGGCCAGGTCGGACAGATCCAGACGCGCATTTTCAACCGCTTCATCGAGCCCGGTCGGACGGTCAACCGCCTGGTCGCGGAAAGCGTCAACTATGAGCGCTTTATCGATGGCGCCTCCATCCTCCAGACCTTCCGGATCAACAATGTCCCCGACCAGGACTCTCCCTTCGTCGCCAGGACGGTCATAAAGGCCAAGGACGGCTCCGAAAGCGTCATTGAAACGCCCTTCAGTTTCGGGACGCGGGTCACCGAACTGTAGAACTCCGGGGCTTAGAACCAGTAACCGATACCGCCCTTGAGGCCGTAGTATTCCGATCCGACGCCGATTTCCAGGTTCGCGTACACTTTGTTGCCGAAATGGAAGCCCAACAGGCCCAGTTCATGGGCAAACAGGACCTTGGGATCCTTCTCCCCATTGGTGATGTCCATGCGGACAGCCACTCCCAGGTGAACGGAGGAATACATGTGGAAGAAGCCCTTGTTGAGGTAGGTGAACTTGCAGCCGGGGAGCAGGGCAAGGCGGTGGGCCGTGTAGACTTTCTCCGGGTCCATGTCTTCTTCGTTCCGATAGAAGCGCTGGTGGGCATAATCATAGGTCAGGTCTCCCGTTATCTGCAGCCAGGGCAGGATCTGGTAACCTGCCTGGACACCCACGAGGGGCATCAGCTGCTTCTCGGTGCGGGCAAAGGAGTTGGAGCCGGGCTTGTACAGGCCGAAGGTGAAAATCGTGGCGAAAACCTCACCAAAAGCCGTCGCAAGGCCCCTGCCGGCATCGACCATGGCCAGATTGGGGGCATAGGCGCCATACATATTCATCGTGAACTGCCCTGTTTCCTGGGCAGAAATCAGCGTGCTGCCAGAAATCAGCAGCACCGCAATCATGGAAAACAATTTCTTCATAGCCTTCAAATAATGATGCACAAAGATACGAATTATTCTACGGATAATAATTCCGCCGGGCCCGTCAGGTAGACGTCGGTGTATTCGCCGCCCCGGACCTGGAAGCGGACGCCGAGTTCGTCCCCGCGGCGGCAGACAAGGCGGGTTTCCCCGGGAACCTCGCTCCGTCCGGCCCGGAAACTGGCAGCTATCGCGCTGGCCGTCAGGCCGGTACCACAGGCCAGGGTTTCTCCCTCGACACCTTTTTCGAAGGTCCGGACATAGAGGACATCCCCGCGTTTTTCGACAAAGTTGACATTTGTCCCTTCCGGCGCGAAAGCGGGGTCGTGCCGCAGCGCGCGTCCTTCGGCATCCACGTCGACGGTATCCACATCGTCGACAAATTTCACGAAATGCCGCGTTCCCGTATTGAGGAAATAACCGTCCATCAACTCCCGGACGCCGTGGACGTCCACCATTTTCAGGCGTACGCTCCAGCAGCGGTCCCTTCGGGAGAGAATCTCCGCGGTATGCAGGCCGTCCGGCGCCCGGAAAAGCCAGGTCCCGTCCGCCGCAGCGGGCTTCAACCCCAGGTAATCGGCGAAGGCCACGATGCAGCGTCCGCCGTTGCCGCACATCATCCCGCCGCTTCCGTCGGGATTGTAAAAATCCATCGTAAAGTCCACGCCTTCAGCCGTTTCCAGAATCATCAACCCGTCGGTACGGAACCGGCGGCAGAGCATCTGGATCCGCGGGACCTCCCGCCAGGGGGCCATGTCCTTTCCCCGGCCGTCCAGCACCACGAAATTGTTCCCGGCACCGGTAAACCGGTAGATGGGCGTGTTTTTTATCTCGTTCATTATCAGCTCTTTATGTGAAATTGGTTATGCATTTCGATATAACCAATTTTCAATAACCATTTATTTATCAATAATTTACAAATCACGCCTTCGAACGATATCAGAGAGCAGCCGGATGCCGGGCTCCATCTTCTCTTCGGCGATGAAGGAAAAATTCAGCCGCATGGTGTTCCGGTGGCTGCCGTCCGTGTAAAAGAACGAACCGGCCACATAGGCCACGCCCGCCGAGAGCGCCTCGTCGTACAGGGCGACCGTGTCCATTCCCTCCGGCAGGGTGAGCCAGAGGAAAAGTCCGCCTTCGGGACGGGTCCATGAGGTTCCTTCGGGCATATACTGCTCCAGCAGAGACAGCATTTTGTCCCGGCGCCGGCGGTATTCTTCCCGGGTATGGACGAGGTTCCGGTCCAGCGCGCCGGATTCCAGGAATTCCGTCGCCAGGTACTGGTCCAGCACGGGCGGGCAGAGGTCCAGGGCCTGTTTGCAGATGTAGATCTGCTCCAGCAGGGGCTCCGGGGCGATGATCCATCCCAGACGGAAGCCCGGGGCGAAAATCTTTGAGAAACTCCCGAGGTGGAGGGTCCGCTCGGGGGCCAGTTCCCGGATCGTCGGGACGGGGGTCCCGCTGTAGCGCAGCTCCCGGTAAGGGCTGTCCTCCACAATCAGCAGGTCCCGCTCTCGGGCCAGTGCCACCAGGGCCTCCCGCTCAGCAAGGGTCATGGTTTCGCCCGAAGGATTGTTGAAGTCCGGGATGACGTAGATGAACTTGGCATCCTTTCGCGCTGCGGGGGATAGGGCTGTCCAGGACGCCTCCGCTTCGCTCCGGCCCCTCCCACAGCCTACGGCTGCGGGCCCCTCCCCCTTATGCGGCCGGGGGTGGCCACAGTCCTGGACATCCCTATCCCCCGCTATGCTATGGCGCCAATCATCGATCGGCACGACCTCGGCGCGGTAGGAGCGGAAAGACTGGAGGGCGCCGAGATACACGGGGTTATGGACCAGGACCACATTCCCCGGGTCCAGGAAGACCCGGCTGCAGACATCGATGCCCTGCTGGGAGGAGGTCGTAATCTGGACCTCTCTGACGGGGACGCCGTAGCGGCGGGCGATGGCCGCACGAAGCTCCGGGACCCCCTGGGTCGCGCCGTACTGCAGCGCCTTGGTGCCATATTTTTCCAGCACGCGGGCCGTCAGGGAGGGAAGCTCCGCCATCGGGAAGGTTACCGCCGCCGGATAGCCGCCTGCGAAAGAGCAGATGGCGCTGAGGTCCACCCGGGAGAAAATCTCGCGGACGGGAGAGCGCATCAGCGACGGCACATCCGCCGAAAAGAACTTCGTGTAATCCATTATTCGCGGGTAATATGGGCCCCGAGGGCATTCAGGCGGGCTTCGATGTTCTCATAGCCCCGGTCGATCTGTTCGATGTTGTCGATGGTCGAAGTGCCCCGGGCGCTCATCGCCGCAATCAGCATCGCGATACCGGCACGGATATCCGGCGAGACCATCCGGGAGGCCTTCAGGGTGATGCGGTGGTCATGGCCGATCACCACGGCCCGGTGCGGGTCGCAGAGAATGATCTGGGCGCCCATGTCGATCAGTTTATCGACGAAGAAGAGCCGCGACTCGAACATCTTCTGATGGATCAGGACGCTGCCCTTGCACTGGGTCGCCACGACGAGCATCACGCTCAGCAAATCCGGCGTCAGGCCCGGCCAGGGGGCGTCCGCGATGGTCATGATGGACCCGTCCAGGAAAGAATCGATCTCGTAGGTATCCTGGGCGGGGACAAAGATGTCGTCTCCGCGCTGCTCGAGCCTCACGCCGAGGCGGCGGAACTGGTCCGGAATAATCCCGAGTTCGCGGTAATTGACATCCTTGATGGTCAGCGCCGACTGGTTCAGCGCCGCCATCCCGATGAAAGAACCGACCTCGATCATGTCCGGCAGAATCTTATGCAGCGTGCCATGGAGTTTTTCGACCCCATGGACCCGGAGGAGGTTCGACCCGACGCCGTCGATGAACGCGCCCATCTTGTTGAGCATGCGGCAAAGCTGCTGGACATAGGGCTCGCAGGCGGCATTGTAGATGGTTGTCGTGCCCTTGGCCAGGACCGCGGCCATCACGATGTTCGCCGTACCGGTCACGGAGGCTTCGTCCAGCAGCATGTACCGGCCGGTCAGCCGTCCTTCACTCGTCAGGTGAAAAGCCCGCCGGGAAGGGTCGTAATCCATCTGGGCACCGAGATTGACCATACCGTCCAGGTGCGTGTCCACCCGCCGGCGGCCAATCTTGTCACCCCCCGGCTTGGCAAACCAGGCATGGCCGAAACGCCCCAGCAGCGGACCCACGACCATCACGCTGCCCCGGAGCTTGGCACATTTCTGGACAAACTCCTCGGTCTCGATGTAGTCCGTGTCCACCTCGTCGGCCTGGAAGGTGTACATGCCCCGGGAAAGACGCTTGACCTTGACCCCCATCCCCTTCAGCAGTTCGATGAGGTTCTTGACGTCCAGGATCTCCGGAATATTGGAAAGGGTCACCGGTTCGCCCGTAAGAAGGACCGCGCTGATGACTTCCAGCGCTTCATTCTTCGCACCCTGCGGGGTGATTTCTCCACACAGGCGGTGCCCGCCTTCAATGATGAATCTTGCCATATCGCTTCTCTTGTTTTATATCACGCTTCTCCGACCGTTTCCACTTCGCAGCTGAGGGTGACGCCAAACTTCGCCGCCACCGCCGCGATGATGCGGTCCCTGAGGGCGAGCACCTCGCCGGGCGTTGCGCTGCCCGTGGCGTTCACAAGTACCAGCGGCTGCCGCGGGTACACCTGCGCTCCGCCAAGACGCTGTCCCTTGAAGCCGCAGCGGTCGATCATCCAGGCCGCCGGCACCTTGATCTCGTCTCCGACTTCAAAATGCGGCACCGTGGCTTCCGGGCCCATTTCCGAACGGGCCGTCTCCACGATCCGGGCGAAATGCTCCCGGGAGATGACCGGGTTCTTGAAAAAGGAGCCGGCGCTGCCGAGTTCGGAGGGGTCGGGCAGTTTCTCCCGGCGGATGCCGATGATGGTCTCCCGGATGAGCCCGGGCGTCAGGGCCTCCGGGGAAACGCCCCTGCCTTCCAGGGCTTTCCGGACACCGCCATAGTCCAGTTTCGGCTGGGGCCGGCGGCTCAGGCGGAAGGTAACGGCGGTGATGATATAGCGTCCTTTCCACTCGGTCTTGAAACGCGAAGTACGGTAGCCGTAGGCGCAGTCCGCAGCAGGAATGTCCACGAAACAGCGCTCCTGGAGGTCCCAGGCATGGACCGAGACAATGATGTCCTTCGCCTCAACCCCGTAGGCACCGATGTTCTGGACGGCCGAAGCCCCCACCTCGCCGGGAATCAGGGACAGGTTTTCCGGTCCCCAGAGCCCCTCTGCGGCGGCCCGCTCGCAGAAATCGTCGAAGACCGTCCCCGCCCCAAGCGTCACTACGACGTCGCCATCGCTGCCTCCGAGGCCAGCCTCGGAGGACGTGTCCACCCCCGGACACGGGCAGGGGGAGGGGCCCAACCGCAGGTTGGGAGGGGCCGGAGCGAATGAAGTGAGCGGAGTTCCGACGAGGCCTGCCTCGGAGGCGCCTATGGCGACGTGGAGGATGGTTCCGGGCCAGTCACCGGCGAAGAGCAGGTTCGACCCGCCGCCCATCACGAAGACAGGCTGGGGCAGAGCGGCGAAATCCAGCGCCGGCAGGTCCGCCTCCGCGGTGATTTCCACATACAGACGGCAATGGACCTTCATCCCGAAGGTGTTCCGGGCGCTGAGGTCCATGTGCTCTGTTTTCCGTATCATTGATTCTCAATTACTTACGCAACTTCCCTTCCCCAAAAACAGGGAAGGGAGATCGCGTAAGTGGTTAATTATCAGCGCCATTGTCTGCGGAGGCGGTGGAGACCAGCTGGAGTTCGTCGAGCTGGGCCTGGTCAATCTCTGAAGGAGAGTCGATCATCACGTCGCGGCCCTGGTTGTTCTTCGGGAAGGCGATGTAGTCCCGGATGGTGTCCTGACCGCCCATCAGCGCGCAGACCCGGTCGAAACCGAAGGCCAGCCCCCCGTGCGGCGGGGCACCGTACTGGAAGGCATGGATGATGAAGCCGAACTTGTACTCGGCCTCTTCGGGTCCGATGCCCAGCACCTCGAACATCCGCTTCTGCATGTCCGCGTTGTGGATCCGGATGGAGCCGCCGCCGAGTTCGTTGCCGTTCAGCACGAAGTCGTAGGCATTGGCGCAGACCCGCTCCAGGTCCTCTTTCTTATTGGAATAGAACCACTTCTCGTGCTCCGGTTTCGGGGCCGTGAAGGGGTGGTGCATCGCATAGAAGCGCTGGGTCTCGTCGTCCCACTCGAGCAGCGGGAAGTCGACGATCCACAGCGGGGCGAAGACCTTCGGGTCGCGAAGCCCCAGTCGTCCGCCCATTTCCAGGCGAAGGACTCCGAGCATCGTCTGGACCTTCCGCTTCGCGGGGCCGGACATCACCAGCAGGAGGTCACCGGGCTTCGCCTGGGCCGCCGCAGCGATACGCGCGAGGTCTTCCGGGGTGTAGAACTTGTCGATGGACGACTTGAAGCTGCCGTCCGCGTTGACTTTGATATAAATCAGGCCCTTGGCACCTACCTGCGGGCGCTTGACCCACTCGGTGAGGGCGTCGATTTCCTTGCGGGAATACTCTGCGGCGCCGGGGACGGCGATGCCCCCGACATAGGCCGCGTCGTCCAGGACGCTGAAGCCCTTGCCCTTGACCACCTCCGTCAGCTCATGGATTTCCATCCCGAAGCGCACGTCCGGCTTGTCGGAGCCATAGCGGTCCATGGCGTCGTACCAGCTCATGCGCGGCAGGGGGTCCGGAATGTCCACGTCCAGCACGTTCTTGAAAAGGGTCCGCATCATGCCTTCAAAGGTGCCGAGGACATCCTCCTGCTCCACGAAGGACATTTCGCAGTCGATCTGGGTGAATTCCGGCTGGCGGTCGGCCCTGAGGTCCTCGTCCCGGAAACAGCGGACAATCTGGAAGTAACGGTCATAACCGGCGACCATCAGCAGCTGCTTGAAGGTCTGGGGGCTCTGCGGCAGGGCGTAGAACTGGCCCGGATTCATGCGGGAGGGGACCACGAAGTCGCGGGCGCCTTCCGGCGTGGATTTGATCAGATACGGAGTCTCGATCTCCATGAAACCTTTGGCGTCCAGGTAGTTCCGCACCTCATGCGCCACCCGGTGGCGAAGCCTGAGGGCCCGCTGGAGCGGGGCGCGGCGAAGGTCCAGGTAACGGAATTTCATCCGCAGGTCTTCCCCGCCGTCTGACTCTTCCTCGATGGTGAAGGGCGGGGTCACGGATTTGTTCAGCACCGTGATTTCCTCCAGGCGGATTTCAATCTCGCCGGTCGGCATTTTCGGGTTTTTCGCCTGGCGCTCAACCACTTCGCCGACCGCCTGAATCACATATTCCCGGCCGAGGGAAGTGGCCTTCTCCACCAGCGCGGCCGGGGCGTCGGCCTCCACGACCAGCTGGGTGATCCCGTAACGGTCCCTCAGGTCGATAAATGTCATGCCGCCGAGCTTCCGGGCCTTCTGGACCCACCCGGCGAGCGTCACCTTCTGTCCTTTGTTTTCAATGCGGAGTTCCCCGCATGTGTGTGTTCTGTACATATTGTTATAAATCCTTCTAAACGGAATACTGCTTCACAGCATTCAATATCGTCTTTTTTATGGTTGTCCATGTTGAAGGGCCAGGGCCGTTCCGCCGACAAGACGTGTGTCCCGCAGCGGTTCGATATCCTGCAAAGAGCGGAACAAGGCTAACGTACCGGAATCAAGGGTGTCGAAGCAGAGCATCTGTAGTCACTTTTAAGAGTTCCGGAGACGAGGCACAAAAAAGATAGGCCGACAACTCTGATATGAATGAGCATTTCTTCATGATGATGCAAAGATAGCGGTTTTATCGCGATTGGGCAAACCGTGCCTTATTTATTTCATCCGCTTGCATGTATACGAATAAAAACCGCTATCTTTGTACCGATGGAAGTACGCGCGAAAAAAGCCCTCGGGCAGCATTTTCTGACGGACCAGAAGGTGGCCCGTGCGATTGTGGACGCCCTGCAGTGCCCGGGACCGGTGCTGGAAATCGGGCCGGGGATGGGGGTGCTGACCCAGTACCTGCTCCAGCGGGAGGATGTGGACCTGAAGCTGGTGGAAATCGACGGGGAGTCGGTGGAGTACCTGCTTGCGCATTTCCCGGGGATGCAGGGGCGGCTGCTGCAGGCGGATTTCCTGACGCTGCGGCTCGAAAAACTTTTCCCGGAGCGCTTTGCCGTGATCGGGAACTTCCCCTACAACATCTCCTCGCAGATTTTCTTCAAGATCCTGGACCATCGGGAGCGGATTCCGGAGGTCGTCTGCATGATCCAGAAAGAAGTGGCCGAGCGCATTGCCGAG
The DNA here is from genome assembly GCA_016281015.1 of Bacteroidales bacterium. Taxonomy (GTDB): domain Bacteria; phylum Bacteroidota; class Bacteroidia; order Bacteroidales; family UBA932; genus Cryptobacteroides. The sequence goes on along the minus strand of JAEEHS010000064.1, from coordinate 3,645 downwards.
GCGCCGGGGTCGAAGACCTACGGCATCCTGTCGGTGCTGCTCCAGGCCTGGTACGACATCGAATACCTCTTCTCGGTCGGAAGCGGCTGCTTTGCGCCCCCGCCGAAGGTGGAATCGGCCGTCATCCGCCTCAGGCGCAATGGCCGGACATCGCTCGGCTGTGACGAGGCCCTGTTCAAGACCATCGTCAAGACCGCCTTCGGACAGCGGCGCAAGATGCTCCGCAATCCCCTGAAACCGCTCGTCGCCGCCAAGGCGCAGCGGGAGGGATGGACCGCGGAAGAGACGGCCGCCTTCCTGGAACAGGCAGTTTTCAGTGAGCGTCCCGAAAAACTCTCCGTCGAAGATTTCATCGACCTGACCCTCCTGCTGTCATGATGGGCCTGTGGGAAGTATTGCTGGTTGCCCTCGCGCTGGCGATGGACTGCTTTTCGGTCTCGCTGGCGAGCGGGATGATCGTGCGGCGGCTCCGCTGGGGAAGCCTGCTCCGCATGGCCCTTCTGTTCGGCCTTTTCCAGGCGCTGATGCCCCTTCTGGGCTGGCTGGGCATCCATTATTTCCAGGGTTCGCTGGAGCGATGGGACCACTGGATTGCCTTCGGCATGCTCCTTCTGATCGGGATCAAGATGATCCGGGACGCCTTTTCGCCGGAAGACGAGAAACAGTTCGATCCGCTCCGCCTCAAAACCCAGTGCCTGCTTGCCGTCGCGACGAGCATCGATGCCCTGGCCGTCGGCATTTCCCTTTCCTGCACAGGCTATGACCGGATGGAGACCCTCTGGATGCCGCTCGGGGTCATCGGGGCGGTTTCTTTCCTGCTGTCCATCGCCGGCAGCTTTCTCGGCGCACGCGCAAGCTCCCGCCTCCCCGGGTGGATCAAGCCGGAACTGCTGGGCGGAGTCATCCTGATCGGCATCGGCATCAAAATCCTCGTTGAACACCTCTCAGCATGAAGAAGTTTGTCCTTTTCTTGGCCCTCTCGGCCGTCGCCTGCCGCGGAAGCGAGGTGCTGGACCCCGCCGGATGGGATCCGGATGTCCATCACGCCCTGTCGACCCTGATCCGGGACGGCGGAAGCGCTTCCTGTGCACCCTACGCCGTATTTGACTGCGACAACACGTCCATTATCCACGATGTATCGCAGAACCTGACCCTCTACCAGATCGAGCAGCTTCGCTTCGGCGAGGGGGCCGCGAAAGACTTCCTGCCCGCCATCGAGGACCCGTACGTCCGCCTGGGCGCTCCCTGGGAGATGACGGCGGCCGAGGCCGGCGCCCTTCTCTCCGCGCAGTACCGCTCCCTGGAGGCGCTCCGGGACGGGGGAATGTCACTGGAAGAAATTCACAATCAGGAACTTTACCTGGACTTCCGGGCACGTTTCCTTTCCTTTGAAGACGCCCTCGGCGAGGTGGTGGGCTATGGGCCCATGTGCCTGTGGCAGCCGGGTCTTCTCGCGGGCATGCCGCTGCCGGATGCCAAGCAGCTGATTGACGCATCGCTCCGCGCAGGGCTCGCGGAAGGGCCTTCGCAGGTCCGTTGGGTGTCGCCCGACGGCCGTTTCGGAGGTGTCACGGACCGGGGTCTGGCCGTACCGGAGAGCATGAAGAACCTCCACAGGGCGCTGGTGGAGCATGGTATCGACACCTATCTCTGTTCGGCGTCGCTGGAGATGATCGTGGAGGCGCTCGCCTGCGACCCGGAAATCGGCTTCGGCATGCCGCCGGAGCGGGTCTGGGGCATCCGTTTCGAGGAGGCTGAGACCATCCGGCCCGTCGCCTTGGAGGGCTATCCCGAGCCCTACATGGAGGGAAAAGTCCAGTGTATCGAACAGTTCATGGCACCGTCCCATTGCGGGGACGGTCCCGTCCTGGTGGCCGGGGACAGCAACGGCGACGTGGCCATGCTGACAGCTTTCCGGGGCACCCGCTGCTCGCTCATCATGGACTGCGGCCGGGATGGAAAAATAGCGGAGCTCGCCGCCAAGGCACGCTCCGCCCACAATCACGGCCGCTTTATCGTCCAGGCCGTCAATCCGGTTTCGTTTTAGAAGCCAGGGTACGGATCAAGTCGTCGAGCGTGGCGAAAATCGCCGGCGCCGACTCCGGGGTGATACTCCGGCAGACGACCATGTCTCCCATCTGGGAGGGAATGCAAGCGGCTTTGCTTTCCATCCTGCGCCCTTTCGCAGTCAGGGAGACGATCACTTCCCGGCCGTCCTCCCCGCTTTTGCCGCGGGTAATCAGTCCCTCCGTTTCCATCCGCTTGAGGAGCGGCGTCACGGTACTCGTCTCCAGGTACAGGCGCTTCGCGATGTCGTTGACCCGCTGCTTGTCCCTCTCCCAGAGCACCATCATCACCAGATACTGCGGATACGTCAGGCCGATTTCCTTGAGCAGGGGATAATAAGCCTGCGTAATCAGCCTGGCGGCGGTGTAGAGCCGGAAACAGAGCTGCTTGTCCAGTTGGAGCTGCTCCTTCATCTTAGAGGAGTTCTTCGATGTCTTTCTCCAGGGAAGCGGGCGTTGTCGTCGGCGCGAAACGCGTGACCTTCAAGCCGTTACGGGAGATCAGAAACTTGGTGAAATTCCACTTGATGGCGCTGCCGAAGGTGCCCTTGGCCGCCGTCTTCAGGTACTGGTAGATGGGGTGGGCATTTTCACCGTTTACCTCGATTTTCGCCATCAGCGGGAAAGTGACGCCATGGTTGATGCGGCAGAATTCCGCGATTTCCTCGTTGGTGCCGGGTTCCTGATGGGCGAACTGGTCGCAGGGGAAGCCGACGACGACGAGTCCCTGGTCCTTATATTTCTTGTACAGGGCCTCCAGGCCGTCATACTGCGGGGTAAAACCGCATTTGGAAGCGGTGTTGACAATGAGGAGGACTTTCCCCTCGTACTGTTTGAAGTCTACTTCGTTGCCCCGGTTGTCGAGGGCTTTGAAATCATAAATCGTTGCCATGGTTGTATCCGTATTTGAATAAATTATATCGCTCACGACACAAAGGTAAGAATAAAATTTTATATCGCAAGCGATATTTTAAAAAATCGTACAAAAAAAGCGACCGCAGAGCTTGCGGCCGCTTTCATGACGCTTACGAGGCTTAGTCTTCTTCCTCTTCCTGGGCAGCGTACTCGGCGATGAGCTTCGTCTGGACGTCGGCCGGAACCTGCTGGTACTCGGCAAAGGTCATCTGGAAGGTCGCGCTGCCACCGGTCAGGGAACTCAGGATGGTGGAATAACGATAGAGTTCGGCGAGCGGCACGCGGGCGTGCAGGACGGTCAGACCCTTGTCCATATCCTGGTTCATGATCATACCGCGGCGGGTGTTGAGGTCACTCATGCAAGGACCGACGTACTCGTTCGGGGTGATCATGTCGACATTGTAGATCGGTTCGAGGATCTTCGGACCGGCGTTCTTGAAGGCCTCCTTGAAGGCGTTGCGGCCGGCGATGATGAAGGCAATTTCCTTCGAATCGACCGGGTGCATCTTACCGTCATAGACATAGACGCGGATGTCACGGGCGTAGGAACCGGTGAGCCGGCCTTCCTCCATCTTGGACTTGCTACCCTTCAGGATCGCGGGCATGAAGCCGAGGTCGATGGAACCGCCGACGACGCAGTTGTAGAACTCCAGTTTGCCGCCCC
>JAEEHS010000063.1 GCA_016281015.1 Bacteroidales bacterium | reverse complement strand
TTGAAGACCTCTTCAACAAATCTAACCTCAATATTGACAAAGAACTTGACGGGTTCTATGAACCCACATTGTTTGATTTTTAACTTTTAACTACGTCCACAACTTTTAGTGGACAGCAATGATTTTAGATAATTAATACATATAATATTTGGCGGAGCGCTCCTTGAAAGCGGCGGCGTCTTTCATCCAGTAGGCCGCGATGTCTTCCACTTTCATCCGCTCCCCAAAAGCCTTTCTTACATAATCCGTACCACAGACAATATCCAGCATCCGGGTCTTCTTCATCGGGAAGGGCTTGTGCTCCGGATAAAGCTCCTGCACCGCCTGCATGACATAGAATTGCGTAAGGGTCAGCACCGCCCGCTCATAGTCGGGATAGAAGAACTGGACCCCGTGGATAAGTTTCCCCTGGAGGGAGCCGGCGATGGGCTTGTAGTGGATGGTCCGGAAGGCCGTTCCGGGGATGCAGTAACTCTCCAGGCGGTCTTTCAGGGCATCCGCATCGATCCATTCCGCCGCAAAGGTCTGGAAAGGGATGGTATAGCCGACGCCGATATGCAGGTGGCCGAATTCCCCGGCGATGCCGGCGGAAGGATAGCCGATGGCGGATTCCATCGAGGGAATGTTCGGGGAAGGCAGGACCCAGGGCAGGCCGGTGTCCTTGTAGAGCATGTTCCGGTGCCATCCGCGCATCGCGATGACCGTCAGGCGGCAGCGAAGCGGCGCCTTGTCCCCCGTCTGGCCGCAGTTGAGCCCCTCTTCGTTGATCAGGGCGGCCAGCTCCCCGACCGTCAGGCCGTAGACATAGGGAATCTTGAATTCGCTGACGAAGGAATGGAAACCGTCCTCCACCAGCGGGCCTTCGACCTTCTCGCCGCCCAGGGGATTCGGACGGTCCAGGACCATCACCTCAATCCCCTGCTCCGCACAGGCTCGCATCACCAGGCCCAGGGTCGAAATAAAGGTATAACTCCGCGTACCGACATCCTGGATGTCATAGACCATGACATCGATGCCCTTGAGCATCTCGGGGGTGGGCTGGCGGGTGGCCCCGTAGAGGGAATGGACCGGAAGGCCGGTCTTGGGGTCGGTGGCGGCGGCGACATGGTCCCCCGCCCAGGCGTCGCCCCTCACGCCATGCTCCGGGCCGAAAAGCGCGACGAGCTGAACCTCAGGCGCCTCAAAGAGAATGTCGATGGTCGAGCGGAGGCAATGGTCCACCCCGCTGGGGTTGGTGACCAGGCCGACGCGCTTTCCCTTGAGTTCCTCGAAGCCATAGCGCTCCAGCACCTCGATGCCGGGGAGAACCCGGGCCGGGAGGGAGAGCGTCATCCCAAGCAGCAGAATGGTCAGAAATCGTTTCACGGATGCAAATTTACATTTTTTTGCCGATATTCCATCACTCCCGGCCAAAGCCGTCGGGAATACTGCGGTAAATCAACAGGAGCGAGGCGAAGGTAACGCTGCAGCTCAGTAGCACCAGCGCGAAGTATCCCCGGTAACCGAGGGCCTCTTCCAGATAGCCCGCCACCAGTCCGGGCAGCATCATGGACGCCGCCATAAAGGCCGTGCAGAGGGCATAGTGGGCCGTTTTTCCGGGTCCGTCGGAAAGATGGATCATATAAAGCGTGACAGCGGTGAAGCCGAAGCCGTAGCCCAGCTGTTCCAGCGCGACACAGGCGCCCACGAGGGGCAGCGGCAGCGAGGGATCCAGCGCCATCCACAGGTACACGGCGCAGGGCAGGGTCAGGGACAAGGCCATGGGCCAGAGCACCTTGCGAAGGCCCCAGCGCGAGACAACCACCCCGCCGAGGATGCCACCGGCGACAATGCCGACCACGCCGACCGTGTTGTTGACCAGACCGAAGTCTACCGTACTGAGGCCCATGCCGCCCGCTTCCCGCGGGTCCACCAGAAAGGCCGGCACGATTTTCAGCGCCAGGGCCTCCGGAAGCCGGTACAGGAGGATAAAGAGCAGACCCGCCCAGACACCTTTGCGCCGGAAGAAGGAGGAGAAATTCTGCCGGAGGGTAACGCTCCGGTCCGAAGCGGGACGGGGCAGGGCCCAGCTATGATACAGCGTGAAAAGGGCCCATACGAGCGCAAGGCCCCCGAGGGTCATCCGCCAGGCTTCCGGCACACTTCCCATCCGCAACTCCAGCACGCCCGCCACCACGACCACGCCGCCCTGGACAAAGAGGTTCGACAGCCGGTAGAAGGCCGTCCGGATGCCGACAAAAAGCGATTGTTCCTTTCCGCTCAGGCCCAGCATGTAGAAGCCGTCGATGGCGATGTCATGGGTCGCTGACACAAAGGCCGTCAGGGAGAAAACCAGGAGGGTCCAACGGAACAGGCCCACCTCGGCGCCGATCCCCTTCGGCAGTGAAAGCGCGAGCGCCAAAAAAAGCAGGACCATGGCTCCCTGCATGGACAGCACCCACCAGCGCTTGGTCTTCACCCGGTCCACGAAGGGGCCCCAGAAAGGCTTGATCAGCCAGGGAAGATACAGCAGGCTGGTCCACGCGGCCATGGACGCGTTGCCCATGCCCAGGCGCTTGAGCAGGATCACCGAGATGCTGTTCACGACAAAGTACGGAACCCCCTCGGTAAAATAAAGGCTGGGAACCCAGAGCCAGGGATTACGCCGTTTCATCACGGGATAGCCGGGTTCCGGGGTAATAGAAAGCGAGAATCTCGCGGTAACTGTGTCCATGCTCCGCCATCACGGCCGCACCGATCTGGCACAGGCCGACGCCATGGCCCCAGCCGTGACCGCGGAGAATGACTTCGTCCGGGGTCAGCTGGATATCGAAACAGGAACTCTTCAAATGCGTTTCCGACAGGGCCCGCCGGATCATCAGTTCCTTGCCGATGACATAACTGCCTTCGGTCCCCGTCACTTTCAGCCGTTTGATGCGGCCCGATCCGCCACGCTCCAGCGCTTCCAGGCGCTCCAGCGCGCCGATGTTCCGGCCGGTGCGCCGCTCGAGAAGCCGCGTCAGCCCCTCCCGGGAATAACGGATCGTCCAATCATGGAAGTCCTTGGTTTCCAAGTCGTAATCGTTCAATACCTTGGAGAGCAGCGCCGGGTCGTGGATGTCGCACCAGGGGTCGTCCTGGACCGTCAGGTATGGGAAGTCCTCGTCCGCCCAGGCGGTGGAAAAGCGTTCCGTCCGTCCCCCGCAGCATTTGGAGAAACGGGCGTCGGCAAGTTTCCCGTCATAGGTCAGGACCTCGCCCCAGGTCGCATCAATCGCTTCCTGCGCCCCGTGGCCGATAACCCGGGTCAGGCCCTGGTAGCGCTGGCAATGGTCATCCGCACAGACATCGAAGCGGGTATGGTCCTCATGGTCGAACCAGCGGATGATCTCGTCGTCCTCTGAGCCGCTGCTGTGCTGCTTCCCGTCCAGCCAGGTCACGAGGGAAGGGACATTGTCGCAGGCAAAAGGCAGCGGGGCGGCTTTCCGCTCCCGCCGGCGGGCCATCTGGGCCATCACCCACGAACGGGAAATGACCGCATGGGCCTTGAGGAATTCCACAGAGGCCGTAGGGGCCATCTCGGAGGCGATGACACTCAACAGATAGTCTTCCAGGCCGATGACATTGACGGCGCGCACCTTCCCCTCCTCCACGATGAATTTCAGGCTCCCGGCGAAACGCTGGTCCTCCCGGCGCTCCCAGTGGAAACCGATGCCGATGGGCACCTGGTAAAGGATGAAAGAAGGCTCGGCGAAGAGCGTGGAGATGGTGGCGGCCTCAAAGACCAGTTCGTCGTAGAGGGCGCCGTTGTAGTCGATTTTCCCTTCGCGGTAGCCCACATGCTGCGGGCCGGCCCCGTCGGAAATGATTTCAAAGCAAATTTCCGAGGCCGAAACGATGCCCACTTCGATTTTCGGCTGGGTGCGGACCAGCCGCCAGAGCAGCTGCTTCTCCCCCTCTGCGCTGAGAGAAACCGTCTCCAGCACCTCCCGGAGGCCGTTTCCGTCCAGGGAAGCGAACAGCTCTTCGTCCGGAATGACAAAGAAGCCGGCCATATCTGCCGCGCCGGGCTTCAGGCCCAGGGCGGTGGTTCCCGTCCGGAGGACGACGACCGAACGCCACTCCCCTTCGCTGAAGAAAGTCAGCGCATTGAAACGCGGCTCGGTCTCCCCTTCCACAAGGTCCGCGCAGTCCAGCAGGCGGTAGAACATCTTGGCCATGGACTTGGCCGTCTCGGCACGCAGAAAGAACACCCCGCGGGTAAAACGCCTGTAATGGAAAAGCTGGGCGTCCCGCACTTCGGCGACGTATTCCAGGTCTTCGCGGATGGACGGGGGGATGGAGCCACCGGCGCTGCGCACGGCGCGAAGCAGCCGCTCCGCCGTCCGTTCCAGGGGCATATAACCCTTCGGACAGGCCTGGAAATGGGCATGTTCCGGAACGGACGTCCCGCTGTTCGGGGAATTGTAAAAGACCACGTAGTCCCCCAGTTGCCGGGACAGGTCCAGCATGTCCGGATAGCGGTGCCAGATGGTCTGGGGGGCATGGACATCCCGCGTAATGACCAGGTGGTTCGGAAAAATCGGAGCCCGGTTGACCAGAATGGCATATTTGCGTCCTTTGCGTCCCTCGAAGGGAAGCGTATGCTGGTGCGGGAGATAGTTCTCTTCACAGAGCGGGCAGCCGCTCTCCGGGGGCTCCACCCGTCCGGGATTGCACTGCAGGGTCGCCAGAAGGCCGCCCAGGGGCAGCTGACGGGTCTGGGCCGCCTTCAACGCCCGGTATTTCGCAGCCACGGCCGGCCAAACCGACAACTGGTCATGTACGAATTTGTCGATGTCTGTTGCCATAGGCTTCAAAGTTACGCTATTTTTCAGGAAAAACCTACAGGAGTGCGAGCAGTTGTTCCCGGATGCGGGGCAGTTCCTGCTCGAAGTTGGGGGTGATGATGTGTTTTCCGATGGCGGTATCGATCTCCTCCAGGGTCCACCACCTTCCTTCGCTGACCTCCAGCTGAGAAGGGTGAAGCTCCGGATGGCCAATGCTGGCAAAAAGGATCACCAGTTCCCGGTCACGCGCCGTTTCATAGACATAGGTGCCGAGCGGAATAGGATGAAATGCCACGAGGCCCAGCTCCTCCGCCGTCTCGCGATAGAGCGCCTCCTCGACCGATTCGCCATAGCCGACATGGCCCCCGACCGCCGTGTCCCAATAACCGGGCAGGAGGTCTTTTTCCATGGATCTTTTCTGGAGATAGAGACGCTGCATGCGGTCCATCAGGTGGAGATGGACCACCGGATGGAGGGGCTTGGCGCCACTGTGGCACCAGGAGCGGGCGGCCCTCCCATAGACCACTCCGGATTCATCCACCAGCGGAAGCATTTCCTCGCCGCTGACGCGCGGAACGCCGGGATGGTGGACAGAAGGACGGGGATAAAGGGGCGCCGGATCGGGCGGATACACAAGACCGAACATGCTAGGCGAAGGCAAAGAGGATCATCAGCTGGGCCACCAGTACCCGCATGAACATCGAAAGCGGATAGACTGTCGCGTAATTGACGGAAGTATAATCACTTCCATACATTCCCTGGGCAAAGGCGAGCACCGGCGGATTGGTGCAGGAGCCGGAAATCAGGCCGCAGATCTGGTAGAAATTCAGTTTGCACACCGCCCGGGCGACGAGGAAGGTAATGCTCAGGGGAATCAGGGTGATCGCGGCGCCATAGAGAATCCACCAGTAACCGCCGCCGGTGATGGAACTCCAGAAATTGCCGCCCGCGCCGATTCCGACCGCCGCCAGGAAGAGCGAAATGCCGATTTCGCGGATCATCAGGTTGGCGCTCGTGGTCGTATAGGTCGTGATCTTGTATTTCGGTCCGAAATGGCCCAGGAGGATGGCGATAATGAGCGGTCCTCCGGCGAGGCCGAGTTTGATGGGCTGCGGGATGCCGGGGAAATGGATCGGCAGCGAACCGAAGATGATACCGACGACGATGCCGAGGAAAATGGGCACCAGGTTCGGCTTGTTCAGGGCATTGTTGGAATTGCCGACCAGCACGGCAAGGTTGTCGATGTTCTTCTCCGCCCCGACGCACAGCAGCGCATCGCCCATCTGGAGATACAGATCCGGGGACGCAACCAGTTCCACACCTGCGCGGATGACCCGCGTAACGCTGACGCCATAGGCGCTGCGGAAATGCAGGTCCTTGAGTTTCTTGCCGGTCAGGGAGGATTTGGTAACGGTGATGCGCTTGGTGACCATCTGGTGGTCCTTTTCCATCCAGTCCTGCTGGTGCATGGGCACTTCCTTCCCGAAAAGGATCCGCAGGCGGTCCACCTCCTGCTGGGAGGTCACCAGGAGCAGTTTGTCCCCTTCTTCCAGGATGGTATCGGCATGGGGGCAGAGGATCGTTTCTCCTTTCATGATGCGGGAGACGACAAAGTCCCCGCCGAACTGATGGAGCAGTTCGTAGAGGTTCTTTCCGAAAATGGCGGGATTCTCCACTGCGACATGCATCCGCCGGGCATGCCCTTCCGCGCTCTCCTGTGCCTTGAGTTCCTCCAGTTCCCTGCGCGGGTCGATCCGGAAAAGCCCTTTGAACAGCAGGATGACGGCTATCACCCCGACGACGCCGACCGGATAGGCGACGGCATAGCCCGAAGCCAGACCGGAAGCTGTCTGGGACGCAGTCTCGACCGCTTCTCCGCCGGCGGTGGCCACATCGATGAAAGTCTGCTGGGCGGCACCGAGGCCCGGGGTGTTCGTCACGGCGCCGGACATCACGCCGACCATGGTCTTGAGGTCTTCGCCGCTCAGAAGGGAAATACCCCAGGTCACTCCGACCGCGAGCAGGATGTTCATCACCGCCAGCAGGTTCATCTTCACGCCCCCCCGGAGGAAACTGTGGAAAAAGCCGGGGCCTACCTGCAGGCCGATGGAAAAGACGAAGAGGATCAGGCCGAACTCTTTGACGAAATGGAGCACCTCCGGATCTGCCTGGAAGCCGATATGGCCCATCAGGATGCCCACGAAAAGGATCCAGGTGGACCCGAGCGAAATACCCTTCAGTTTAAAGCGGCCGAGATACAGGCCGATTCCGATGACAAAAGCGAGCAGAAGTATCGTATGGGCAATGCCCGTTCCGAAAAAGAGATTCTCCATAACTTACATGACAAAACGGGTGGTAAACACCGCTTTCCCGTCCACACGGCCCTCCACATAATAGCCATCCTCCATGTCCCTCCGGTACAGGGAGACCGTCTGTCCCAGGGTCGTTTCCTTGATAAAATTGATATACAAGTCCCTGACCGGCCGCGCCAGCACCTCTTCATAGGGCAGGGCGTCCATGGCCCAGATCACATAGCGGACATTGTTGGAATGGCCGATAAAGTCCACATCGGAGTATACGACCGTATGCTCCCCTGCCAGGATACCCTCCTGGTCCGGAAGCACCAGTTTGGGAGCGCGCTCCGCGATGGCATCGTCCACGGGTCCATCCGTCATCAGGGACGCAGACTGCCGGTCCGGGCGGATCAGGCGCCGCGTCTGTTCATCGATGATCACCCAGGAAGACGTACAGCGGACCAGCGAGGCCCCCTCATGGTCCAGAAGCTGGAAATCACGGAGGAAAAACAGGCCGTCCGGTCCTTTGTGCCAGGTGTAAAGCGTGACAGGATCCCGCCACCGGGGATAGTTGTCGAAATGGATATGCATCCGGGACAGAACCCAGGCGACGTGGTGGATGTGCAAGGTATCATAACCGAAACCCAGCGCATTGGCGGCATACTGGGCCGCTTCCTGTGCCAGGTCCATGAACCCGGCGGGCTTCATCCGGAAGGACGGGTCCGTCTGGTAACAGGGAAGTTCGAGGTCCTGGCGGAATTTATATGCTTCCCGGATCATCATCAATAACGCAGAATTTCAAGCTCTTCCTCCGAATAGAGGAAAGAATCGACCCAGTCCGGATCCACCCGGCCGACGATCATCCAGGAGAGCGTGACAACGGCCAGCACGAGCAGCAGAATCAGGGCAAAGCGCCAGAAGCCATGCTTTTTTCGTGCCGGAGGTTCCGGAGCGGGGGCTGCGACGGAAGGCTCCGGAGCGGGTTCTGCGGCGGGGGCTTCAGGGGCGGATTCGAGGGCGGGGGCGGGCTTGGCGACAGGTTCTGAGGCAGGTTCTGCCACGATGGGCTCCGGCTCGACTGACTCAGTCTCGGGTTCTGCGGCAGGCCCGGCGACAGGGGCCTCCGGGGCGGGCTCAGCCACTATATGTTCTGGTTCCAGCACTTCGGCCAGCGATGCAACGGCAGCATGGACCTCCTCCGGCGTTTCCACATGCGTCTTCAGAGAAATCGGCTCCAGACCCAATCCTTCCGGATAAATGTCCAGATCCTCGTCCGCGACAAAGAAAAAATGATTCTCCCGCGTTGCCCGGAGCCGGCCCAGACCGGGCAGCACCAAGGTCTTCCGGATCTTCAGCACCTCCTTCATCTCCCCCAGGTAGTCCAGCAGCACCCGCAGCGCATCCGCCTGCGAAATACCGTTGGCCCCGGCATACAAATCCGCCAGCAAGGTATCATCCCCTTCCCGCGGGAGGAAAAAAAGGCGCCGGTAAGGCGGATTGATGGTATATCCCCTGTCGGTAAAGACGGCCGGCACGAGTTCCGCCACGAAACTCCCGACACCCGGGAGCGTGACAGAATCATGATCCATCACCGCTTCCTTGACCATCTTTGCGAGCAGGTCGATATCCATACATTATCCGTTTTGCAGACGCAAAGATAGCCAAGATTACGGGATTTTCAAAAAAACAAAAAAAAGATTTGGAGAATCAGAAAAAGTTCGTACCTTTGCAATCCCAAAACCTTCCTCAGTAGCTCAGTTGGTTAGAGCATCTGACTGTTAATCAGAGGGTCCTAGGTTCAAGTCCTAGCTGGGGAGCCCAATTGGACGGATTGTCGCTGACAACCCGTCCGTTTTTTTTCGACATTTCGGCGGGTTAGACATCCTGGGTGATAAAGTCCGCGTAATCAATTGATATTCTTATATTTGCAGAGATTATCGTTGACATCTTTGATTGGCAAATCCGTCGGCTTCAAGTCAGGGCACGACCCTCATTCCCATCAGTGGGGAAGGTCCCGGCATCGTTTGGGAAAGGTCTTGTCTACGTTTGGGGAAGGTCAACTTTTGTTGTCGGGACCTTCCCCATCAAAATGCCGCCACAGTATCCTCTGATGCCCATTGACCGGGGAAGGTCTCAACCCTCAAATTCGACCTTCCCCAAATAGCCCTACCACCTTCCCCATTTACCCCCGGGACCTTTCCCAAACGCTGCCTGGACCTTCCCCAGCCCCTGCTATCCGCGGTACCCTGCTGCTCCCGCCGCTTTCCACCGCGTCCTGGTGCCTCAGTAGCCCCTCCCCACTCTTCCAGAGACCTCATCCACCTCGCCTTGCATCCCCGAATATATCGAGGCCCTCCCCGATTATTTCACCCCCTCCAGTTCATGGCTGACGGTATACCATGAGGGCGTAGATTTCGATCGGCATGGGGCAGCTCAGGGCCGAAATGACGGGGACTTCGAGGTAATTGATGCCGGCGGTGGAGGAAATGGCGCAAATGTCACCGAAGTCGTAAAATGGAAGCAATTGAGCAACAGTGAATTATGGCTTTCAACCTCTGCATGATGCAGAGGTTAGTTTGCATAACTCATTGATGGATAAGCGTTTCCATTTCACGCCTCGTGTGGACCTGCGAAATGGGCTACTGGGCTACTGGGCTGATGGGTGTCCATAAGCATCTTTGTAAACTGCTGCTATTCAACACCATGCAAAGTAGTCGATGGACAGTGGTGCCGAAAAACGGAGGGGTCTCCATGATGCGCTTTATAAGTTACTGTAATTCAAAACGTTATGAAAACACCGATGGACAGCACGGAGGGCATGGGAGCCGGAGAGGCAGGGGCGGAAGGGATGCGCTCGAGCAATAGGAGGGCGGAGAGAAAGCGGAGCCGAGGGAAGCGCCGGGCCTGGAGGACGAGGCGGGCGAAGCCGGGCAGCGCCCCAGCAGAGACCGGCGAGGACGGGCAGCGCCCCGGCAGAGACCGGCGAGGACGGAGGGACGACGGCGTGTGTCTGAAGGACGTTACGAGAGCGGAACGGACGGCGCGAGCACCGCTCGAAGCCGGGAGTGATGCGCTCGTAAAAGGACTGAGTTAGCCGTCGAGGCGCTGGACGAAGGCGACGCCCCCGCCCGATGTGCGAGAGCGCGCCCTACCGCCCCGATGCCCTCCGGCGTCACCCCGCCGTGACCTGCGGGAGAACGAAAAGGGCCGATATCGTACCGGCGCGGGGACAGCAGGACCTGCGGGAGAACGAAAAAAGCCGATAGCGTTCGGCGGCAGGGACAGCATGAGTACACCCTGCCATCAGAGTGGACCGGTGGGATCGGGCGTGGTAACAGAGTGGGCTTTGTGGGATCGGACGGTGGAATCGGGCGCTGTGACCGTTATACGCGCAACCGGGTCACCCACCTCGACGGGAAGGGGGCGCCCCGGGGAGCCACTTGGCGGGGGGGGGCGGCTAGGCCCACTTGTCGGCGGCGACGGGGACGCGGATGTCGCCGAGGTACTGGATCTCGACGAGGAACCACTGCCCCGTGCTGGGCTTCTGGCGGAGTTTCAGCGGGCGGGGGTTGTCCGCACCGCCGGAATGGAGATACATCACCGCCCAGCCCTGGTTCTCGAAAGAGTAAGGGGTCACGGAGACCTCCACCGTGTAGGGCTTGGAGGGGGTGTAGTTGTTCTGGGGCGTCGCGCCCTCGAAGAACGAGTTTACCTTATAGAATTTACCGTCCATGAAACGATCGGAAATCTGCTGGATCTCGGAAGGGTTCAGCGGTTCGGGGCCCTTGAGGAAATTAAGCATCGCGATGCTCTCCTCCCGCTTCGTCTCGAAAGGCGTCAGGGCGAGGAGCGAAAGGGCCGCTACGGCATAGGGATCCGTCAGGGCCGCTTCCGGCAGCGCCTTCAGTTCCTGGAGGGTCGAAGGAAGGGTGGAAAACGAGAACTTCCGCGCCCCGGCATGGGCCTTCACGCCGGAGACCGCTTGATTGACATAATCGGAAATCGACTTGCCGGCGATGGAGCCGCCGATGGAGCCGCCGACCGTCCGGATCACTTGTTGTAACAGTTCTTTGAGCATGGCAGAAAAACTTGGTTTTACAAATGTATAACTAAATTGTTATTTTTCAAAAAAGATGTGTAATTTTGTAAGCATAAGATCTTAGTCCCATGAAAAAGAAGAAAAAAGACTCCTATCCCTGGAAATTCGCCTCTGTCGGCGGAACCGTACGCGTCAACATCCAGAGCGGCAAAGACATTGCCCATCTGGGAGAGTTGGACCGCAAACTATGGACCGTGCTGAGCTGCCCCGTCAACGGACTGGAATTCGATGAGGCCACCCTCAAGGCCATCGACCGCGACGGCGACGGGAAAATCCGCGTGGACGAGGTGATCGCCACTGCCCAGTGGCTGACCCGCATCCTCAAAGATCCCGAGCTGCTCCTCAAGGGCGAAGACACCCTCCCCCTGGATGCCTTCAACACCGATGATCCCGACGGAGGGCGGCTTGCCGGCTCCGCCCGTCAGATCCTCAGCAACCTGGGGCTCGAAAAAGACAGCATCTCGCTGGAAGACACCTCCGACAACACGAAAATCTTCGCCGCCACGAAGTTCAACGGCGACGGAATCATCACACCCGCTTCCGCCGGGGATGACAGCGTCCTTGCCGAACGGATCGGCCAGATCCTCGCCATCGGCAAAGCCACGGACCGCAGCGGCGCCGACGGGGTGACCGCCGACCATATCGAAGCCTTCTACACCGCCCTCGCGGACTATGCAGCCTGGAAAGATGCCGGTACGCCGGACGTCTTCCCCTACGCAGACAAGACCGCCGATGCCCTCGCCGCCTGCGAGGCGCTCAAGGACAAAGTCGCCGACTACTTCATGCGTTGCAAACTCATCAGTTTCAACGAAGCGACCGCCCCGGCCGTCGGCATTTCCGTAGACAAGATCGCCGCCATCGAGGGCAACCTCGCCCTTGCCGCCGGCCAGATTGGTGAGGAGCCCCTCGCCCAGCCGTCCAAGGAGGCAGCCCTTCCCCTCAAGGAAGGCATCAACCCCGCCTGGAAAGGTGCCGTGGACGCGATGGCCGCTCTCGTGGCCCCGGACAAGGACAGCCTGACGGAAGCCGAGTGGAACACCATTCTCGCCAGCTTTGCCCCCTACACGGCCTGGCTCGACGCCAAGAAAGGCGGCGAAGTCGAAGCGCTCGGGCTGGACACGGTCAAGACCATCCTGAAAGAAGACCGCAAGGCAGACCTTCTGAAACTCGTCGACGAGGACAAGGCCCTTGAAGCCGAAGCCCTTTCCATCGAGGAAGTCGGCCGCGTGGTACGCCTCAACAAGAATTTCTACCGCTTCCTCAACAACTACGTCGTCCTCGCGGATTTCTACGACAAGGACCATAAGGCCATCTTCCAGGCAGGCCGCCTGTACATCGACCAGCGTTCGACCGACCTGTGTGTCAAAGTCGCCGGCCCGAGCCCGGAAATCGCCTCGCTCAGCGGCATGTACATCCTATACTGCGCCTGCAAAAGCGACAAGCTCGGCAAGGCCTTCACCATCGCCGCCGTACTGACGGACGGGGACGTGGACGGCCTGAGAGCCGGCAAGAACGCCGTCTTCTATGACCGCGACGGCAACGACTACACCGCCACGGTGACCGCCATCGTCGAGAACCCGATTTCCGTGCGCCAGGCCTTCTGGACCCCCTATAAGAAAGTCGCCCGGATGATCAGCGACCGCGTGGACAAGAAAGCCGCCGAAAAGAATGAAGCGTCCATGAGCGGGCTGACCGCCGCGACCAATACGGCCGCCGACGGCAAGGCCCCCGCCGCCCCGTTCGACATCGGCAAATTCGCCGGCATCTTCGCCGCCATCGGCATGGCCGTCGGCCTGATCGGGGCCGCCCTCGCCGGAGTGATCGCCGCCCTGAAGGGCATCACCTTCTGGCAGGTGCTGCTGATTATCGCCGTGGTGATGCTGCTGATTTCGGGACCGTCGATGTTCATCGCCTGGCGGAAACTCCGCCGCCGCGACCTCGGCCCGGTGCTGAACGCCAACGGATGGGCCATCAACGCCGCCTCGCTGGTCAATGTCAAGTTCGGCAAGACCCTCACCTCGCTCGCCAAATTCCCGAAGCTCACCGCCGTGGATCCGGCCGAACGCAAACGGGTCTTCTGGAGAAGGTTCTGGTTCTGCCTCTGCGGGACGGTCATCGTGGCCGCCGTCGTGGTGTGGCTCCTGAACGTCCTCGCCCCTCTCGGCATCAAGAGTCCCCTGCCGCGCTACAAGGAAAAGCCCGGCGTGGAAATCCCGGCGGAAGAACCCTCCGAGGCTGAGGCCCCGGCCGAAGCCGTCTTGCCGGAGGCTGAACAAGCACCTGAGGCTTAAAGATTTATGGACACAGCCTTCCCCTATTCCCAATATGTAACCGGCAAGAATTTCATCGGCCGGAAAGCGGATTGCGTCCTCCTGGGGAACCTGCTTTCCCAGGGGGAGCATGTGTCCATCTACGAGCCCCCGAAAACCGGCAAGACCTCGCTGATCCAGCAGACCCTGTTCAACATGCGGATGAGCGGAAAAAGTTTCGTCGTCGGTCAGCTCTCCTGCTTGAACATCCGGACGGCGGAGGGCTTTCTGACCCGCCTCGGGTCCACCGTCATCCGCATGGTGGCCTCCACCCCGGCCGAGTATGGACAAATCTGCCGCCAGTACCTGGACGGGACGCATTTCGTCTTCGACGCGAAAGCCTTTGCCGACCGTGACCAGGTCCTGTCCCTGTCCTGGGAAATGGACCAGGAGGACATCCTCGCCCTGCTTCGCCTCCCCTTCCGCATCGCCGCGGACCGTGGGCAGAAACTGATTCTGATCCTGGACGAATTCCAGAACATCAGCTTCACGGAGGACGACGGCGACCGCCTGATCCGGCCCCTCGCCGCCGTCATCAAGGAGATGGCGGAAGCGGGACAGCGGAACTTCTGTTTCCTTTTCTGCGGGTCCCGGGTCAACGCCATGAAGGAGATCTTCGAGCGGAGCATCCTGCTGCGGCGCCGGGTCGAGCACGTAGCGCTCTCTCCCGTCGAAGAAAGGGAGATTGCGGACCATGTCCAGAAGGGCTTCACGGCCAGCGGAAAGGTCATCAACCGGGACCTTCTCGTCGGAGCGGCCAAACTGCTGAAATCCCATCTCTGGTACATCAATCATTTCGCATTCATCTGCGACGCCATGACCCGGGGCTACATCATGGAGCCGGTGCTCGTCGAAGCGCTGGAAAGCCTCGTCGCCATCCATGAACCGCGTTTCCGCGCCATGGTCAGCGGCCTGACGACCCACCAGGTCAACTTCCTGAAAGCGACCGTCGACGGAGTCACGCGTTTCAGCGCCTCGGACATCATCCGCAAATACAGCCTCAACTCCTCGGCCAACGTCAAGCGGGTCAAGGATGCCCTGATGCACAAGGAACTGCTGACCTTCGACGAGGCGGACACGCCCTCCTTCCAGGATCCCCTCTTCGAATACTGGGTCCGGAAATATTATTTTGAAGTAGCCGAATGAAAAAGAAAATTTCCGTATTGACCGGCGCCGGCGTCAGCGCCGAGAGCGGTTTTGCCACCTTCCGGGACACCGGCGGGTTATGGGAACAGTATGACGTCAACGATGTCGCGTCCATCGAGGGCTGGTACCGGAACCGGGCCCTGGTACTGGACTTCTACAACCAGCGCCGCGCCCAGCTGAGGGATGCCCGTCCGAATGCCGCCCATCTCGCCATCGCCTCCCTGGAAAAGGACTACAGCGTCGACGTCATCACCCAGAACGTGGACAACCTCCACGAGCGGGCGGGCTCCACGCATGTAATCCATCTCCATGGGGAACTGACCAAAGTCCGGCCTGAGAACGGAGTCTATGACCATACATACAGCGAAAAGGAGGTCATCGACGTCGGCTTCGGCGAGGTCCATCTCGGCGACCTGGCGCCGAACGGAAGCCAGCTCCGGCCCCATATCGTCTTTTTCGGCGAGGCCGTCCCGAAAATCGAGACAGCCGCCGACCTGGTCAGCGAGGCGGACATCCTGCTGATTGTCGGCACCTCGATGCAGGTCTATCCCGCCGCCGGACTGTACCGTTATGCGAAGATCGAAACGCCCATCTACCTGATTGACCCGGCGGACGTAGCCGTCCATGACAGCCGGATCACGCACATCCGGGACGTCGCGACCCGCGGAATGGAAAAATTTATGGAAATGCTTGCAAATTCGTGAATTTTACGTACCTTTGCGGTCCCGAAATGAAAAAGGAGGTGTAAAAGCATGATCATTGTTCCGATTAAGGAAGGCGAAAATATCGAGAGGGCGCTGAAGAAATTCAAGCGTAAATTCGAAAAGACGGGTGCGGTGCGCGAAATGCGTTCCCGCAAGAACTTCGAGAAACCTTCCGTAAAGAAGCGTATGGCCCTGCAGAAGGCGATCTATGTTCAGCAGCTTCGTCTGAAGGAAGAGCAGTAATCCCCTGACACCTTTTTGTATAAAACCGACCTGGATTCCAGGCCGGTTTTCTTGTATTTCAAGCGGGAATCTCTTATCTTTGTGGGATAGATGAAAGCCGGAAAAGTCATACGGAACGTCCTGCTGGGCCTGGTGGGGGGACTCGCGGTCCTTCTGATCGCCCTGCAGGTGGCCCTCAACGAAAAGGTGCTGACCCGCATCGTCAACCGGGTGGGCAGCGATTATGTGGACGGAGACCTCGTTTTCTCCCGGGTCAAGGCCCATGTCCTCCGGAGTTTCCCCCATCTGGAAGTCACGATTGACTCCTGTGCGCTGACCTATCCCCACGACAAGTTCGCCTCGTACGACAGCCTCAACACCTCCTCCCGGCGCTTTTCCCTCGTAGGAGCCGGCCGCGGTGAGACGGTGGACACCCTCGCCTCCTTCCGGCGGCTCTCGCTCGCGCTCAACTACATGAGTTTTATCAAAGGGCGGGAAATCGACATCCCCCGGGTGGAACTGGAGCGGCCGCGCATCTTCGCCCATTACTATGATTCCACGGCGGCGAACTGGAACATCCTGCCCATCGGTTCATCGGAAGAAGAGCCGGAAGCGGAGGACAGCCTCCAGAAGCCGTTGCCTGCCATCTCCCTCCATAAAATCGCCCTCACAGACCGTCCCTTCATCGTATTCACCGACCCGGTGGATACCCTCCATGCCCTCCTGACCATGCGGCGCATGGCCCTGGACGGAAAAGTCCATACCCGGAAACTGGACGAAACCCGGGGACGCTTCGAAATGGACACCCTCTTTGTGTCCGGACGGCTGCCTTCCGACACCCTGGCTCTCGCCCTGGACCACCTGGGCGTGGAAGGAAAGGGACGGGAATTCTCCCTGACGGCCCGCGCCAAGGCCTTCCTCGCCACGAACGCCTTCGGGAGGATGCGCATTCCCATCGGCGTGGACGCGGAAGGGGAACTCCCCGAGCGGGAAGACCAGGCCCTGGAAGTGCGCCTGGACCGCCTGGGACTGGACGTATCGGCCCTCCACCTGGACGGAAACGGGGATATCGTCCTCCATCCGGAGCGCAAATCCATCCTCGCGGACGTGACGGTGGACCGCGCCCCGCTCGGGGAGCTGATCCGCGAATTCGACCGCAACCTGCCGGCGCTGAAAAAAATCAAGACCGACGCGGTCCTTTCGCTGGATGCCCATGTGGAAGGAGACTACGGCGAAGGGCGCTTCCCCGCCATCAATGCCCACCTGAGCGTCCCGCCGTCCCGGCTGGACTATGAGGGGATTCCCCGCCTGGGCCGCCTGGAAGTGGAAGCCGATGCCGTGACCGACAGCGATATGCGCCTTGATGTCAGGCTGAGCCGCTTTCTCTGCGACATCGTCGGCGCCCGGGCGGACCTGACCGCATCGGCCGAAGACCTGCTCGGAGAAGACCCGCTCTTCGCCCTGGACGGAAAAGTGAGGGCCCGCATCGATTCGCTGACCCACGCCTTTACCCGCGAACGGGGCATCAGCGGCACGGGGACGCTGAAAGCCAATCTCCATGGAAACGCCCGTCTCTCCCAGCTGGACATGGTCCATATCGGGAATGCGGACATCCACTGCGACATGACCGCGGACGAACTCCGCCTCGACGATGCGCCGGACTCCGCCCTCGCCTATATCCGGAAGGCGGACATCACCCTCGAAACGACCGGCAACACCTTTGACAAGAATATCCGGCGGGGTGCGCGGGTTCTGAGGCTCAAGGCGAAGATGGACACGCTGAGCCTCAACTGGAAAGAAGATATTTACGCCCGCGGCGGGGACATCCTCCTGCTGGCCCAGAACTCCGCCGACATCCTCAAGGGTGGCAAGCAGCTGACCCCGCTGATGGGCCTGGTGAAATTTGACAGGCTCGGCCTCCGCGACATGGACGGCCTGGCCCTTTTCCTCAAGGGCAACAAAGAGACCTTCCGCATCACCCCGGCCACCAAGGAGCGGCCGACGCCCCGCCTCAGCCTGACTTCCGACAGCGAACGGCTCTTCGTGCGCCAAAAAGGCAATGCCTACGCCCTCAGGAACTTTAAATTTGACGCGGCCGCTTCCCGCCGGCAGGCCCGCGTACGAAACAGCGAGCGGCGCGCCCGTCTGCTGGATTCCCTCCAGCGGGTCTATCCCGGCGTGCCGCGGGACTCCCTTTTCTCGCACCTTCGCTCTCGTAGCCGGAAAGCCGACGACTTCGCCGACAAGGATATCCAAATCAGCCTTTCCAAGGCCCTGACCCAGTACTACCGGGATTGGGAATTCGAGGGGAACCTGAACCTCGCCTCCGCCCGGCTGATGCTGCCCTCCCTCCCGCTGAAGACTTATGTCAAGGACGCCCGCGGCTCCTTCTCGAACGACCGGGTGGACCTGAAGAACATCACCCTCAACGCCGGTGCCTCCGACCTCAGCGCCGAGGCCAGCCTGAGCGGTCTCAGGCGCGCCATTTTCCGCAGGGGGGTGCTCAACCTGGACGCCAAAGTCACCTCCGACTACCTGGACGCGAACGAGCTGATGCGGGCCTACGCCTATTACTCGACCTGGGAACCGCCGAAAGAAAGCACCGAAATCATCGAGCAGGAGGCGGAGCGGAGTTCGGACAGCGCCGAGCTGCCGGACTCCACCTCCTCGCGGCTACTCGTGCTGCCCTCCAACCTCAACGCCAACCTCATCCTGGAAGCCAGCGGCATCAAATACGATTCGCTCCAGGTCAGCTGGGCCGCGGCCGACATCGCCATGCGGGACCGTACGCTGCAGATTACCAACGCCCTGGCGGCCTCCAACATGGGCGATATCTACTTTGAAGGCTTCTATTCGACCCGCAACCGGCAGGACCTGAAGGCCGGCTTCGACCTCAACCTTGTGGACATCACCGCCGAAAAGGTCATTACCCTCTTCCCGGCCGTGGACACAATCATGCCCATGCTCAAATCCTTCGCAGGCGACCTGGACTGCGAACTGGCGGCGACCGCCGACGTGGACACGGCAATGAACGTGGTCCTTCCGACCGTGGACGGCATCATGAAGATTTCCGGCAAGGACCTGTCCCTGTCCGGAGACAGCCAGGAATTCAAGAAAATCGCGAAATATCTCCTCTTCCGGAACAAGAACGAAGCCCGCATCGACAAAATGTCCGTCACGGGCATGATCCGGGACAACGTCCTGGAAGTATTCCCCTTCGTGCTGGATGTGGACCGCTACCTGCTGGCCGCCAGCGGCATCCAGCACCTGGATTCTTCCTTCGACTACCACATTTCGGTCATCCGCTCTCCCCTGCTGCTGCGTTTCGGCATCAATGCCTGGGGGCCGGATTTCCACCATGTCAAAATCGGCCTCGCCAAGGCCCGCTACAAGAGCGCGAACGTGCCGGTGTTTACCAAACAGCTGGATACCGTCCAGTATTCGCTGCTCTCCTCGATCCATAACATCTTTGAAATCGGCGTCGAGAAAGCCATCGCCGAAAACCGCCAGCAGCAGGTGCTGGAAGACCGGATCAACGCCGTCAACCTCCATGGTGAGGTGGTGGACACCGCCGGCGTGACGGAGGCGGTGCTGGATACGCTCCGAAGCAGTGACGACTTCACCGGAGACATTCAGGAGCGGGTGGCCTCCAAGCGGGAGCAGCTGCGCCGCGAAGTGCTGGAACTGACCGAGAAAGCCGCCGGAGAACTGGAAAAGAAGGATGAATAGCCAGGATTATATCGAAGTCGCCATCCGCCTGGAACCCTTCTCAGAAGAGCTGGCGGAAAGGATTGTCGCCGACTTGTCGGAACTGCCTTATGACAGCTTCCTGACCGAGGAGCCCTTCCTGAAAGCCTACATCCAGCGGGAGGATTACCGCAGGGGGGACGTTAAAGTGGTGTTGGACGCCTTCCCGGAAGTGACGGGCTTCGAAGCCTCGCTGATCCCCTCCGAGAACTGGAACAAGGAATGGGAATCGGGCTTTACCTCCCTCGTCGTGGAGGGAAAAGTGACCGTCAAGTCCCCCGCCGCCGGAGTGCTTCCCCGCACCCGCTTCAACATCTGGATCGACCCGGGCATGGCCTTCGGGACCGGCGCCCACCATACGACCTATATGATGATCGGGCGGATGCTCTCCCTGGAGCCGGAGATCCGGGACCATTCGGTCCTGGACATGGGCTGCGGGACGGGCGTACTGGGCATTCTCGCTGCCAAGATGGGGGCCCGGAAGGTCTTTGCCGTGGACATCGACGCCGTCGCGGCCCGCTCCGCCTGGGGCAATGTCCATTGGAACCGGGTCGCCTCCCGGGTGGAGACCGCCTGCGGAGACGCTTCGCTCCTGCAGGCAGGGACCTATGACATCATCCTCGCCAATATCCACCGCAACATCCTCATCGAGGATATGCCGACCTATTTCCGCTCCCTCCGCCGGGGAGGACGGATCCTCCTGAGCGGCTTTTTCGAGGCGGATATCCCCGCTGTAGCGGACGCCGTCCAGGCCTCCGGCGGGACCGTTGTCGGCTCCTCCCTCCGCGAAGGATGGGCCTGTATCGAATGCATGAAAGAAAGATGAATATGGACAACAGACTCTCCCTGATGGCCGGGCTGATGATCGGGCTCGGCGCCTACGGCTTTCTTGCCCTCGGCGGCATTCCCGGGGCTGTCATCTTTGCCTTCGGCCTTGTCGGGGTCGTCCTTTCCGGCACCCTCCTCTACACGGGGAAGGCCGGCGTGATGACAGACATCTGGGCCCTCGCCAAAATCTGGCTGTTCAACATCATCGGCTGTATCCTCGTGGGTCTTCTCGTCGTTTCCCTCGGCGGAGAGCCCATGGAGCGGGCCCGGAGCGTCGTCGCGGGGCGTCTCGCCCAAGGTCCCTGGCGGAGTTTCCTTCGCGCCGTCGGCTGCGGACTCATCATCGACCTCTCCGTCTGGCTCTACCGGACGAAGGGGAACCTCGTTCCCGTGCTTTTCGGCGTGCCGCTTTTCATCGTGTCGGGCTTCTACCACTCCATCGCCGATGTCGTATACCTGGTCGGCGCCTGGAAATGGGCCCCGGCGATCCTCTGGTACTACCCTGTCATCGTCCTCGGCAACTACGCCGGCTGCAACATCCGCAGGCTCATCCTGCCAAAATCCTGAGAAATATTTGGGATTCCCAAAAAAAGGACGTATCTTTGCGGTCCACTTCTGGATGTAGCGCAGTTGGTAGCGCACCTGGTTAGGGACCAGGAGGTCGCTGGTTCAAGTCCAGTCATCCAGACCACTGAAATCTCCCGCTATCTTTGAAGGAACCATTATATGAATGGTACCTTCTTTTTTTATGGTTTCTTCCTGATCCAGTGCCACGTCCCTCCCGTCTTTTGGGGAAGGTCCCTGTGAGGCCTGGGGAAGGTCCCGGCATCATTTGGGGAAGGTCCTGGCAACATTTGGGGAAGGTCGACTTTCATGCCCCGGACCTTCCCCATCGAAATGCCCCCACAATGCCCCCTGATACCGATTCCCCGGGGAAGGTCCCCAACCTCAAATTCGACCTTCCCCATTCACCCCTAGGACCTTCCCCATTTACCCTTGGGCCCTTCCCCATTCGCCCTCAGGACCTGTCCCGTTCACTCCACCGGGACCTGTCCCATTTACCCTTGGGACCTTCCCCATTCGCCCTCAGGACCTCCCCCCATTCACTCCCCCAGGACCATCCCCATTTACCCTCAAGACCTCCCCCCATTCCCTCCCCCGGGACCTGTCCCCGGAGGGACTCAGTACCCCGCTCGCAGGGAGAACCGACTCACCACGCTTGCTCGGAATAATGGGGTGTCCATCAGCATCTTTGTAAACTACTGCTATTCAATACCTTGCAAAACAGTCTATGGACAGTGGCGACGAAAAACGGAGGGGTATCCATGATGCATTTTGTAAGTTATTGCAATTCAACATGTTACAAAAACGCGGATGGACGGCACGGAGGGCATGGGAGCCGGAGAGGCAAGGGCCGGCGGACGGCGTAGCCGCCCGTGGCTGCGTGAACGGGAGGGGCCCACAAGCGTAGCGCAGTGGGAGGGATAGGGCCGTAGGCCCGTACCGGCCCGCCGGCCCCTGCCCGCAGGCGACCGCCCGACGTGCGAGAGCGTGCCCTTCCGCCCCGACGCCCTCCGGCGTCACCCCGCCAGGACCTGCGGGAGAACGAAAAGGGCCGAAAGCGTACCGGCGCAGGGACGGCAGGACATGGCGGGACCTGCGGGAGAACGAAAAGGGGCGATATCGTTCGTCGGCAGGGGCAGAAGGGGCTGAAGGGTGCTTTGTGCGACCCGGGGGGCGTTCACACCGTGGGGGCGTTCACACCCGGGGGGCGTTCACACCGGGGGGGGCACACCGGTTCATCATCAGGATGGTTTTACCGACAATCTTACGAAAAAGCGGATAGAATTAAAAGGGGTTTGGCTTTTTTTGACTATATTTGTGGGATTACTGTTTTTGAGATGCGCGATTTCCTAAAAATGATGAGGCAGTATGCCTCTCCGTATAAGATTTACTTTGGCGGCGCGATCCTGCTGAACGTCCTTTCCGCCGTTTTCAATATCTTCTCCTTCGCGGTCATCATCCCGCTGCTGAACATCCTGTTCAAGATTGAGACAGCGACCTACACGTTCATTCCCTGGGGGACGGAAGGCTATTCGTTCAAGGACCTGATTGTCAACAACACCTACGCCTGGGTCACCTCCTTTTCCGAGGTCCATGGCGCCACGAACGCCCTTTTCCTTCTCTGCGCGGTGATGATTCTTTTCACCCTGCTCAAGACAGCCTGCTACTTCGGCAGCGCCGCCGTGATGATTCCCATCCGCACCGGCATCGTGAAGGACATCCGGCTGAGCCTCTACGACAAGATTCTCTCCCTGCCCATCGGCTTCTTCACCCAGGAACGCAAGGGCGACATCATCGCCCGGATCAGCGGGGACGTCGGCGAGGTGGAAGCGTCCATCACCTCCTCCATCGAGATGCTCATCAAGGACCCGATCCTGATCCTGTTCTACTTTGGGATCCTGCTGTTTACCAGCACGGAACTGACCCTGTTCATCATCCTCTTCGTTCCGGGCTTCGTCTGGATCATGGGGGTCATCGGAAAGCAGCTCCGCCGCTCCTCCCTCCAGGCCCAGCAGCTCTGGAGCGACACCATGTCCCAGGTGGACGAAACCCTCGGCGGCCTTCGCATCATCAAGGCCTTCAATGCCGAAAAGAAAATGAGCCGCCGCTTCGACGAGGTCACCTCTCAGATGCGGGACAAGAACACGCGGGTCGCCGTCCGGCAGAGTTCGGCCCATCCGGTCAGCGAGTTCCTCGGGACGGTGATGATCATGGTGGTGCTCGGCTTCGGCGGCGCCCTGATCATCCGGGGAGAGGGCCTGCTCGGAGGCACGTTCATGGACGCGTCCCAGTTTATCTTCTACATGGTCATCCTCTACTCGGTGATCGCGCCCATCAAGGAACTCTCCCGCGCCGCCTACGGCATTCCGCGCGGCCTGGCGTCCATCGAACGCATCAACAAGATCCTCCAGGCGGAGAACCCGATCCAGGATCCCGAGAAGCCCGTCGCCCTCCAGGAGTTCCGGGACCGCATCCACTTTGAAGGGGTCTCGTTCTGCTATGAAAGCGGACGGGAGATCCTCCGGAACATCACCCTGGACATCCCGAAGGGAAAGACCATCGCCATCGTGGGCGAATCCGGCGCCGGAAAGTCC
The DNA here is from genome assembly GCA_016281015.1 of Bacteroidales bacterium. GTDB lineage: Bacteria > Bacteroidota > Bacteroidia > Bacteroidales > UBA932 > Cryptobacteroides. The sequence goes on along the minus strand of JAEEHS010000063.1, from coordinate 30,846 downwards.
ACCCTCGTGGACCTGATTCCGCGTTTCTATGATGTCTCGAGCGGCCGGATCACCCTGGACGGAACGGATATCCGGGACGTCCGGGTCAAGGACCTGCGCGCCCTGATGGGCAATGTCAACCAGGACCCGATCCTGTTCAACGACACCATATTCAACAACATCGCCTTCGGTGTGGACGGGGCGACGGAGGAGCAGGTCATCGCCGCTGCCAAGATTGCCAATGCCCATGAATTCATCATGGAGAAGCCGGAAGGCTACCAGACCAATATCGGCGACCGCGGCTCGAAGCTTTCCGGCGGCCAGCGCCAGCGCCTGTCCATCGCGCGGGCCATCCTCAAGAACCCGCCCATCCTGATCCTGGACGAAGCAACCGCTTCGCTGGATACGGAATCCGAACGGATGGTGCAGGACGCCCTGGACAAACTGATGAAAAACCGCACGACCATCGCCATCGCCCACCGCCTGTCCACCATCAAGGATGCCGACGAGATCATCGTCATGCACGAAGGCCGGATCGTGGAACGCGGCACGCACGAAAGCCTCACGGCCCTCGGCGGCTATTACAAGAAACTCAATGACATGCAAGCCCTCTAAGTGATGAAGACACTCTCCGTACCCCTGCTGACCGGCGTGGAAGAAACCGATCTTGACACCGCCTTGGAACTGGAAGGCGCCCGCTTTGACATCCGTGAGGTCAACTGGCCTTCCGACTACCCCTATGCCCCCTTTGCCCATGGACGCATCGCCCGGACGGAAGATGCACTGGTAGTGGATTTCCGCGTGAGCGGACTGGACCTGAGGGCCCGGAACCTGGAGGACAACCAGCGGCAATGGGAAGACAGCTGCGTGGAGTTTTTCGTCGAGGACCCGGACGGGAGCCTCTACTATAATTTCGAAATCAATCCCCTCGGAAAGATTCTTGCCGCCAGGGGGGCTTCCCGACAGGGACGCGTGATGCGCCCCCGGGAAGAGATGCAGCAGATTCTGCGGACGGCCCAGCTCGAAGGCGAGCAGGATTTCGAAGGCGGTATCTGGAACTGGCGGGTGACCCTCGTCATTCCCTTCGAACTGATCGGCGTCGACAGCGAGGCGCTGCCTCAGCAGCTGCGGGCCAACTTCTACAAATGCGGGGACAAAACAGCCCATCCCCATTATGTCAGCTGGAACCCGGTCGAGACGCCCGCTCCGGATTTCCACCGCCCTGAATACTTCGGCCAACTGAGACTCGTATGACAAAGCGGCAGCTTCTATGGGCCCGGATCCTGCTGGCGGGCTATCTGGTCACGGTCTTGGTGCTCTGTTTCGCCAACTTCACCTCCGTCCCCGAGGTGCAGAAAGAGTTCCTCGGAATTCCGACGGACAAGATTGTCCATTTCTGCATGTTCTTCCCCTTCCCCTGCCTCGCTTTCATGGCCTTTGACAAGCATACCGACTCGCTCCGCTCGTCGGCTTTCTGGGCGGTGGGAACCTTTCTGGCGGGCTGTGTAATCGCAGCGGCGACCGAATGGGGCCAGGCCCGGCTCACCACCTGGCGAAGCGGCGACGGCACGGACTTCATCGCCGATCTCGCGGCCCTCGCCGTGTCCAGTCTTCTTGTGTTTTTCATCGACATCCGGAAACAGCGCCGCGCATGTACAAAAAACTGATTCTCGCCGCCCTCCTGCTCTGGAGTCCCCTGCTGTGGGGGCAGAGCAGCCTGACCAAAGAGTTCAAGGAAGCGACGGACTCCCTGAAGGTCCGCCTCCAACGCCGCACGGGCGTCAATACGCCCCTGGTACTGAACCGCGTCACCAAACGCGGCAGTTCCATCCTGGACTTTTATTTCAGCCAGGATCTCGCAGAATACCCCTATCACACGGGAGACATCACCTGGCTCAGGGATGAGTGGCGCCTGCTCTTTCCGCCCTCCTACCGGGGCTATACGCTCGGCGACCTGTATGCCGGCAAGCAGAAGACCCCCGTCAACGCCTCCCTGGCCATGGACCCGATCGGAAACAGCGGCAAGCCCTCCTCTCGGAAATTCCGGACGGCGGATTACCGGAACGCCGTCCCCGCCCTCGTCCGCAGCGAGGAGAACTGGCCCCTCGGCCTCAGCGGCCGGCACATCGCCCTCTGGCAGAGCCATGGACGCTATTACGAGGCCAAGACCGAGCGCTGGGAATGGCAGCGGGCGGCGACCCACCGCACCCTGGAAGATGTCTATACGCAGAGCTACGTCCTCCCCTTCCTGATTCCGATGCTGGAGAATGCCGGCGCAGTCGTGATGACCCCGCGGGAGCGGGATACCCAGGTGCTGGAAGTGGTCTGTGACAACGATCCGGCCTTTGCCGGAGAACGCGCAGAACGGGTCCGGCGGCGGGGAAACTACCATGAGACGGGCCTCTGGACCGATGCCGGCATCGGCTTTGCCGACCGCCAGGCCACCTACCGGACCTCGGACAATCCCTTCCGCATGGGCTCCGCCCGCATGATCCGGACCGTCAAGGGCCGCGCGGACGCCCACGCCACCTGGCGTCCCGACATCCCCCGGCGGGGCCGTTACGGCGTCTACGTATCTTATAAAAGTCTCGGGAACAGCGTCACGGATGCCGAATACACCGTCCGCCACCTCGGCGGCGAGACCATCCGGAAGGTCAACCAGCGCATCGGCGGCGGGACCTGGATTTACCTGGGACAGTTCGATTTTGACAAGGGGCGGGACGGGTGCGTCATCCTGTCGAACCACAGCGCCGAGGAAGGCGTGGTCACGGCGGACGGCGTCCGCTTTGGCGGCGGCATGGGGCGCGTGCGCCGCGCCGGCCGGCTCTCCGGGATGCCCGCCTACACCGAAGGAGCCTACTACAACCTGATCTGGAGCGGGGCGGACAGCACCGCCTTCACCGACTGGGACAACGACTATACCCGGGATTACGCAGGCCGCGGACGCTGGTGCAACTGGCTGAGCGGCCGCAGCCGGGTCAATCCGGACACCGAAGGCCTCGGCATCCCCCTGGACCTTTCGCTGGCTTTCCATACTGACGCCGGCGTCACGCCGAACGATTCCATTGTGGGCACCCTCGCCATCTATACCCTCAAATGTGACGGTTCCGACCAGCTGCCGAGCGGAGAATCCCGCCTGAGCTGCCGGGCCCTCTCGGATGCGGTCCAGACCCAGGTCGTCGACGACATCCGCGCCCAGTGGGAGCCCGCCTGGACCCGGAGAGGGACCTGGGACCGTTCCTACAGCGAATCCCGCACGACCGGCGTCCCGGCGATGCTGCTCGAACTGCTGGCCCACCAGAACTTCGCCGACATGCGTTACGGCCTGGATCCGGCCTTCCGCTTCACGGTCTGCCGCGCTGTCTACAAAGGCGTCCTCAAATTCCTTTCGAACCGCTATGGCTGCCCGTACCGGGTCCAGCCCCTGCCGGTCCATGCCTTCGCGACGCGCCTGAGCGGCAACAAGGTGACGCTCAGCTGGGCCCCGACAGAGGATCCCCTCGAGCCGACCGCCGCTCCGGAGGGTTATCTTCTCCAGACACGGGTCGACGACGGCGCCTTTGACGAGGGCGTCCGCCTCGACGGGACCTCCACAACCGTCACCCTCCAGCGGGGGCACCTCTACAGCTGGCGGGTTGTCGCCTGGAACCCGGGCGGCAAGAGTTTCCCCTCAGAGATCCTTTCCGCAGGCATTCCAGCGGGAAATCCGAAGAGGGTCGTCGTCGTCAACAATTTTACCCGGGTCTCCGCTCCGGCCTGGTTCGACACGCCCTCCTATGCGGGTTTCATGGACCGGATCGACAGCGGTGTTCCCTGGGAGGAGGACCTGCTTTTCGCAGGGGAAGTCAACCAGTTCGACCGAAGCTGTGTCTGGACCGACGACGACAATCCGGGCTTCGGCGGCTCCTTCATCGAATACGCCGGGCGGAAAATCGGCGGCAACACGTTTGACTATCCTGCCGTCCATGGCCGGGCCCTGATGAAAGCCGGCTACAGCTTCTCGTCCATGAGCATGGAAGCATTCTGCCTCGCAGGAGATGTCCAGGCCGAGGGGCTGGACCTGATTTGCGGCAAACAGGTGACCGTCCCCCTGAGGGCCTTCCCGGAGCGGTTCACGGTCTTTCCCGAAGCGCTGCAGCAGGCACTCCGGCGCTACGCGGAAAAGGGCGGAAACATCCTCCTGTCAGGCGCTTACATCGGGACGGATGCCTGGGACCGAGTCTATCCCATCCCCCTGAAGGACCAGAGCACGACCCAGGCCTTTATCCAGGAAGTGCTGGGGTACAAGTGGGTGACGAATTTCGGAGACACCTCCGGGCGCATCAATCCCTACGGGATGCGGCTCAGCGCCCCGCTCTCCTACAACCGCTCCTTCCGGGAAGGCTGCTACCGGGTGGAGAATCCGGACGGAATCCTGCCCGCCTCCGACAAAGGGCGGATCCTGCTGCGCTACGGCGGAACGGATATCAGCGCCGGAGTCGGCTATGAGACCGACGGGCGCCGGGTCATCGCACTCGGCTTTCCCCTCGAAGCCCTGACCGCCACCAGCGCCCTCGACGAACTGATGCAAAAATCCATGGAATACCTAATTCAATAAAATTTATCGTTTTTCAATAAAAAATTATTGTTTTTCGATAATTAATTTCTATCTTTGCAGAAAACAAACAAAACACTATGATTGCAACTTGGTGGGCGGGACTTGACACCGCCATGAAAATCCTCTGGGGCATCACCCTCACAGCCTCCCTCATTTTCGTCATCCAATCCATCATGACCTTCATCGGAGCGGACGCAGACAGCGATTTCAGCATCGATGTGGACAGCTCTGCCGACGGAGCGGACCTGTCGAACATCGAGGGCGGGTCGAGCCTGTACACCTTCCGGAACTTCGTCAACTTCTTCCTCGGTTTCGGATGGACCGCCGTCCTGCTCCACGAAAAGATCGCCTCTCCCCTTGTACTGTACCTCGTCGCCGCCCTGGTGGGGGTGGCGCTCGTCGCCGCGGTCATGTATCTGTTCAAATGGCTCGCCGGCATGCAGCAGAGCGGAACCATCGACCTCTACAAATCCGCCGTCGGCTGCAACGGGTCGGCCTACCTGTCCATCCCGGGCGAACGCCACGGCGAAGGCAAGGTCCAGATCACCATCAACGGCGCCGTCCGCGAATACAACGCCGTGACCGACGGGGACACCATCAAGACCGGCACCCCCGTCAAGGTCGTGGAAGTCATTGACAACCAGACCCTCCTGGTAGAAGAACTCAACTCCTATATCGTATAATCCATTATTGTATAAGCCATGACGACAACCTTGATTATCATCATCGTGGCGGTCCTCTTCGTGACCTTGGCCGCCATCCTGAAGCGCTACCGCCGTTGCCCTTCAGACAAGATTCTCGTGATCTACGGTAAGACCGGACGTTCCTCCTCCGCCAAGTGCATCCATGGCGGCGCCGCCTTCATCTGGCCGGTGTTCCAGGACTATGCCTACCTGGACCTCAAGCCCATCTCGATCGAATGCAACCTGACGAACGCCCTGAGTAAGCAGAACATCCGCGTGGACGTCCCCTGCCGCTTCACCGTCGGTATCTCCACCGAAGCGGATGTCATGACGAACGCCGCCGAGCGTCTGCTGGGCCTGTCTCCGGACAACATCCAGAACGTCGCGACCGATATCCTCTTCGGCCAGCTCCGTCTGGTGATCGCGACCATGGACATTGAAGAAATCAATGCCGACCGCGACAAATTCCTCGCCAGCGTCTCCGCCAACGTGGAGGCTGAACTCCGCAAGATCGGCCTGAAGCTGATCAACGTCAACGTCACCGATATCCGCGACGAATCCGGCTATATCGAGGCCCTCGGTAAGGAAGCCGCCGCCAAGGCCATCAACGACGCGAAGAAGTCCGTCGCCGAGCAGAACCGCTACGGTGAAATCGGTAAGGCCGAGGCCGACCGGGACAAGGACATCCGGATTGCCGAGACCACGCGTGACACCCGTATCAAGACCGCTGAGGCCAACGCCCTCGCCGTCGAAGGAGAAAACGCCTCGAAGATCACCATCGCGAATTCCGACGCAGCCCGCCGCGAGAAGGAGGCAGAAGCCGCCCGCATCGCCGTCGCTGCCGAAAAGGTCCAGGCCGCCAAGGCCCTCGAAGAAGCCTACAAGAGCGAGCGTGACGCTGAAATGGCCCGTGCCGAGCGGGAAGAGGCCACCCAGAAAGCCAATATCGTCGTTCCCGCCCAGATCGACAAGGAGAAAGCCATCATCGAGGCCGAGGCCGAAGCCGAACAGATCCGCCGCAAGGCCAAGGGTGAAGCCGACGCCATCTATGCCAAGATGGACGCACAGGCCCGCGGTATCCTCGAAATCCTCTCGAAGCAGGCGACCGGTTTCCAGCAGCTGGTCGGCGCCGCGGAAGGCGACCCGCAGAAGGCCGTCCTGATGATGATCGCGGACAAACTCCCCGAACTCGTCAAGACCCAGGTCGAGGCCGTCAAGGGCATCAACATCGACAAGGTCACCGTCTGGGATACCGGCAGCGGCGCTGACGGCAAGACCGCCACGTCGAACTTCATTTCCGGCATGATGAAATCCGTTCCTCCGCTGGAAGACCTCTTCAAGATGGCCGGCATGGAACTTCCTTCCTACCTGAAAGGAAAGGCCGCTGCGGAAGATCAGCCGGTGGACGAAAAGTAAGTAACCATGGCTATTGTAGTCAACCTGGATCTGATGCTGTCCCGCCGCGGCATGTCCTCGCAGCAGCTTGCGGAACGGGTCGGCATCACTCCGGCCAACCTCTCCATCCTCAAATGCGGCAAGGCCAAGGCCGTCCGCATCTCGACCATGAACGCCATCTGCCAGGCACTCGACTGCCAGCCCGGCGACATCCTGGAATATAAATCCGAATCATGAAAAGATTGATCCTCCTCCTGGCGGCCGCCCTTGTCGCGGCCGTCTCCTGCAACCGCTACGAAAGCGTCAAGGGCGATCCCCTCGATGCGAAAATCTGCACCCTCTCCAACGGGCTCAAAATCTACATGACTGTCAATAAGGACGAGCCCCGGATCCAGACCTACATCGCCGTCCGCGTCGGCGGGAAAGACGACCCCGCGGACAATACCGGCCTGGCCCATTACCTCGAGCACATGATGTTCAAGGGGACCGAGCAGTTCGGGACCCAGGACTATGCGGCCGAGAAACCCCTCCTTGGGCAGATCGATTCCCTCTTCGAAGTGTACCGCACCCTGACGGATCCCGCGGAACGCGAAGCGCTCTACCACGAAATCGACTCGGTCAGCTACGCCGCCTCGATGATCGCCATCCCGAACGAATACGACAAACTGATGTCCATCATCGGCAGCGAAGGCTCGAACGCCTACACCAACAACGACGTGACCTGCTATGTCGAGGAAATCCCCTCCAACCAGCTGGACGCCTGGGCCCGCATCGAGGCCGACCGCTTCCGCAATTGCGTGTTCCGGGGCTTCCATACCGAGCTGGAGGCCGTCTATGAGGAAAAGAACATGGGCCTGACCTCCGACGGGGAGAAGGCCATAGACGCCCTCGACTCCATGCTCTTTGCCCATCATCCCTACGGCACCCAGACGGTGATCGGCACCCAGGACCATCTGAAGAATCCCTCCCTGAAGGCCATCCGCCACCAGAAGGATACCTGGTATGTGCCGAACAACATCGCCATCTGCCTCTCCGGCGATTTCGACCCGGACGAGGTCGTGAAGACCATCAAAAAATACTTCGGTGACTGGGAGCCGAACCGGGACCTTCCCGAGCGGCATTTCGCCGCGGAAGAGCCTCTCACCGCCCCGCGGGTGAAAGACATCCTCGGCAACGAGGCCGAGTTCGTCTTCATGGGCTGGCGGACGCCCGGTGCCCATTCTGAGGAGAGCGAGATTTCCGAGATTGCCTCCCGGATCCTCTCCAACGGCATGGCCGGATTGATGGACCTCAACCTCCTTCAGCAGCAGAAAATCCTTTCCGGCAGCATCTTCCCCTACAACCGTACCGAGGGGGGCCTGTTCCTGGTGGAAGGGATGCCGAAGGAAGGCCAGTCACTCGCCGAGGTGAAAGACCTCCTGCTTGCCGAAGTCCAGAAACTGCGCGAGGGGGCGTTCTCCGACGAGCTGCTCGAAGCCGTCAAGGCCAACTACAAACTCGACGAGATGAAGGGACTCATCAGCAACCGGAGCCGGGCCGACCGCTTCGTGGACAGTTTCGTCAACGGGACTTCCTGGAAGAGCGAGGTGGGCCGGAGCGGGCGCATCCAGGCGCTCGGCCGGGATGATATCATCGCCTGGGCCGGGAAATACCTCGCCCCCGAGTGCTGCGCCATCGTCTACAAGCACATCGGCGAAGATACCTCCATCAAGAAGATCGACGCCCCGAAGATCACCCCGATCGTGACGAACCGGGACAAGCAGAGCGCCTTCCTCCAGGAAATCGCCGCGCTGGAGCCCGCGCCGATCGAGCCGGTCTTCGTGGACTTCCGGAAGGACCTGGAAGTGAAGGAGCACAACGCCCTGGAATACCTCTATAAGAAGAACGAGAAAAACGATATCGCCACGCTGAGCTTCCGCTTCGACCGGGGCAGCGACAACGACCCGCTCCTCCCCTATGCCGCGACCTATATCAATTACCTCGGCACGCCCACGCGGAGCGCGGAGCAGGTCGCTTCCTCGCTCTACGCCCTGGCTTCGGAATGGACCCTCTCGGTCGGCGGGAATACCAGCGTCCTGAAGGTCACCGGCCTGGCGGAGCATACCGCCGAGGCACTCGCGATCGTGGAAGATCTGGTGAAAAACGCCCAGGCGGACGAGGCCGTGCTCTCGCAGCTGAAGATGGACATTCTCCGCAGCCGCATGGACGCGAAGAAAAACCAGCGCGCCTGCAACAGCGCCCTTCAGAACTATCTGATCTACGGGAAAGAATACCTCCAGGCCAAGACCCTCTCGAACGAGGAGGTCCTTGCCCTGAAGGGAGAAGACCTGCTGGGCTGCCTGAAAGACTTGATGGAGCACCAGCACCGGATCCTTTACTATGGACCGGAGGCCCCCGGGAAGGTGCTCCAGGACCTGGATCCGGTCCACAAGACCGAAGGGCTCGCTCCGCTGCAGAAGACCTACGCCAAGAAGCAGCTGACCCCTTCGAAGGAAGTCATCGTCGCTCCCTACCCGTCCCGGCAGTTCAACTACGTCCAGTATTCGAACCGCGGTGAAAAGCTGGATCTTGGACAGGATGCGGCCATCGAGCTGTTCAATGAGTACTACGGCGGCGGAATGAACGCCATCGTCTTCCAGGAAATGCGGGAATCCCGCGCCCTGGCCTATGGGGCGGGCGCCTATCTCGGCGGTCCCCTCAACCTCGAGGACACCTACACCTTCCGCGCTTTCATCGCCTCCCAGAACGACAAGCTCCGCAAGGCGGTCGAAGGCTTCGACGAGATCATCGAAACCCTGCCCCTGGCACCGGAGAACCTCGAGATCGCCAAGGCGTCCATCCTCGGGAAACTCCGCACGGAACGCACGGTCGGCGAGGCGGTCCTCTACAGCTACCTCACCGCCCGGGAATACGGCCTGGACGAGCCCCGGAGCAAGCGGGTCTATGCCGAAATCGGTGACCTGACGATGGACGATCTCGTGGCCACCCACGCCCAATGGATCCAGGGGCGCACCTACACCTACGGCATCCTCGGGGATCCGAAGGACCTGGACATGGCGTACCTGAAGACCCTCGGACCGCTCCGGCAGGTCTCCCTCGAAGAAATCTTCGGTTATTAGAACGTCAGGAAACGGACGTTTTCCATCTGAATGCTGAGCGGGTCGTCAATGGCCTGCTCAGTTTCGTTGTAGAAGAAGGTCGCATCCCGCAGGACGATCCCATGGATCTGGCTGAGCGGTCCCTGGGAGCGGATGGCGGTCGCCGCACCGCGGCAGACGATCCGCTCCATCACGATGTCCGTAAAATCCGGCAGGAAGCGCTCCGTCCGGGCGGCCTGGTTGTCCTCATAGCCGGCCGGGCGGTCGGCATAAGTCGTCTGGAAGACGACGGCCTCATTCTTGATGTCCGTCATCACGATGTCGCTGATCCGGATGTTGCGGCACACTCCGCCGCGCTCGGGCGCGCTCTTGAAACGCAGGCCCGTATCCGTCCCGGAAAAGACATTGTGCCGGACGGTGATGTCCTCCATGCCGCCGGAGAACTCCGAACCGATGACAAAGCCCCCGTGGGCATGGAAGACGGTGTTGTTCTCGATCAGGATGTCCTGGCAGGGACCGGCCTCGACGCCCCGCTGTCCCGCGCCGGCCTTGAGACAGATGCCGTCGTCGCCCACATCGACCGTACAGCCGGAAATCCGGACATGCCGGCAGGACATGATGTCGATGCCGTCGCCGTTCTGGGCATTCCAGGGGCAGCGGACGGTCACCCCTTCAATGATGACATCCCGGCAGCGGGTCGGGACGAGGTGGAAGCGGGGGGCGTTCTGGATCGTCACCCCGGTGACCGTCACCCGCTCGCAGTCGGTCAGGCGGATCATATGGGCACGCAGTTTCTCCTCGCTCTTCTCGCCCGCGGTCACGTTCGGGAAATGCTTCAGGTTGAAGGGATACCAGAGCGAACCGTCCTGGGTCACGCTGCCGCCCTTGCGGAGGTACTGCTTCCACTCCTCGTCACTGTTTTTCGAGCGCTTCACCGGGCGCCACCACTCTCCGTTTCCGTCAATGATTCCTTCTCCGGAAATCCGCACGTCATGGCGTTTGGACGCACTGATGCACGGACGACCGCTTCCCTCCTCCACATACGCGCTCTTGTCGGGCGTAAAGACGATGACCGCCGATTTTTCCAGGTGAAGGTCGATGGCGTCCTTCAGGACAATCGGGCCGGTCAGCCAGAGGCCCTCGGGGACGACCAGCTGTCCTCCGCCGCGTTTTGACAGGGCGGAGATGGCCTTCCGGAAGGCTTCCGTGTTGAGCGTAACGCCGTCCGGGACGCCGCCGAAGTCCGTCAGAACCACGCGGTGATCCGGAATCTCGGCCGGGCGCTGCGCCCATAGGCCGAGGGGCAGGAGCAGCAGGAGGAGGAGAAGGGGTTTTCTCATGAGACGCGTTTTTCTACGTAGGCGATGATGTCGTCGATGGTCTTGAACCCCCGGAGGTCGGCATTCGGAATGTTGATCCCGAATTTCTCCTCCAGGGCGCTGATCATCTCGATATACATGAAAGAGTCCAGCGCAGCCACCGCCTTGAAGGGGGCGGAGGTGTCGATTTCGCTGGCAGGAAAATCTATATAGTCCTGGATAATGTCCAGGAGAATGGCCTTGATATCCATGGTGTCTCTCGCTTAAATCAAATGAATACCTTTACCTGAACACACGGTCGGCAGCTGGGTCCGGCGGATCTTGCGGGTCGAAGTCTTTTCATACTCCTCGTCGACCAGCTCGATGTATTCGATGTTCTTGTATTCGGGGAGGAGGGCGTTGACCGCCTCGATGTCCGCACGGATCCGGGCCGTATCCCGGCGGATCTCCTGATCCTTGATGTAGAGGCCCGCGCAGAGGATGTCCCGGGAAGTGCCGCCGGCCAGGGGCAGGGCAGCGAGATAGACCGCGATGTCGTCGGCATAGTCCAGATGGGTCTCGATCACGTTCTCCACCTCTTCCGGGCTGATGTTCTTGCCGCTTTGCAGGACGATGGTGTTCTTCTTCCGGCCCACCAGGATGATGCGGCCCTTCGAGTCGATGCGGGCGCTGTCACCGGTGTTGAAGAAGCCGTCCTCGCTGAACACGGCCGCCGTCGCCGCAGGGTCCTTGTAGTAGCCATGGGAAACGCTTTTTCCACGGACACAGAGCTCTCCGACCCCGTCTTCGTCGGGATTTTCGATCTTCACTTCCAGTCCCGGGCAGGCAGGTCCCACGCTGAGGTGCTCGTCCAGGGTGTCGGCGTTCATGGAAATCAGCGGGCCGCACTCGGTGATGCCATATCCGTTATGGATCTGGATGCCGAGGTCGTTCATGCCCTTGATGACCACCGGATTGAGCATGGAACCGCCGCAGACGATCAGCTTGAGGTTGCCGCCGAAGGGGGCATACACATCCTTGAAGAGGTCATGGGTCTTGTCGATGCCGAATTTTCTCAGGAGGTTGCAGAGCTTAATGCCCTTGCGGAGTTTCTCGTCCTTTCCGGCCTTCTTGGCCTGGGCCCAGATGGTCTTGTAGAAGGCCGAGGCAATCATGGGCACGATGGTGATCACATCCGGCTTGAAAATCTTGATGTTGACCATCATGTTGCGCATGTTGTCGTTGATGTAAGTGAGCCGGCCGCAGCCGATACGCGCCATGATGTGGGTGTTGATCTCCGTGGCGTGATGCATCGGAAGGACACTCATCGAGGTATTGTCCCCCTTCGCGCGGATCACGTCGATGCAGTTCATCATGTTGGCCGCGAGGTTGGCGTTGGACAGGAGCACCGGCTTGTTGGCGCCCGTCGTGCCGCTGGTGAAGAGGATCTTGGCCGGGGCGTCGGGCTCGCTGACCAGTCCGCGGTAGACGCTCTGCTCCTTCAGCGAGCGGCCTTTTTCAACCAGCTCGTCGTAGAAAGGATAGCCTTCCACTTTCCGGTCCAGGGTGATGAGGGTCTTGACCCGGGGGCATTCTTTCTGCGCCTCGAGGATGCGGTCGATGTAGCCGGCGCCGCACAGGACGGCGTCCGCGTCGCATTTGCCCAGCAGGGTCACCACCAGGTTGACCGGGGCATTGACGTCGATGGGAGTGACCACGCCGACACCGCTGGAAACGGTGATGTCGGCGAGGACGTAGCGGCAGCTGTTCTCCGAGAAGATGGCGATATGGGCCCCTTTCAGGCCGAGGTCGATCAGACCGTCGCCGAGGCACATCACTTCTTCATAGAGCTGGGAAGCCGTATAATAATAAATCTGTTTGTCTTTGTCGAGTCCTGCCAGAATCTTTTTCTGAGGAATGATCCGGTTGATCCGCTGCAGCATATCCCGTATGCTCCGGTATTCACCGTCTTTGAGCAGCGTCTTCGCCTGCATCTGGCGTTCTGTGCGTAATTTCATTTCAAAAATATGGGTTTAGGTTGGTTTCGTTGTCTTTCTTATGCGGGAAAAACTTCCTCCAGCGGCTGGTCCGGCGCGGAGACCACCTTTTCCATCACATGGACCCAGGTATTCTGGAACTCGATGAGCTGGGAAGGGGAAATCATCCGCGTCTGGATGTCATATACCACCACGATCTCGTCGGTCTTGACATCATGCATGAGCGCGACATAGGCGATCAGGGCTCCCTTGCCGTTGCTGTGGACCTGGAGCTTGACGCCCTCGGGGAAACTGACGGGGATGTAGGAGAAGGTATAGTTGTAGAGCTGGGAGATCTGGGAATAATCGTAGACCTTGGTGTGGAGGGCCTGCACTTCGAGATAGGAAAGCCGCGTGTGGCGGTAGAGTTCTTTCTGCTCTTCGTCCATGCGGGCAATGTTCTCGGCGAAGGAGCGCTTGTAGTCCACTTCCAGGCACACGGCCAGGCTCTGGACCTTGGTCCCGGCGGCCTTCTTCTCGGCCAGGGTTCCGCGGCAGTTCAGCAGTTCCAGCGGCAGCATGCTCGGTGCCCGGTCGTTCAGAAGGGAGCAGGCGATGCCGAAGGTGTAGAAGAAGAAGGTGTTGAAACTGATGGCGTTCTCCTCACACCAGGGACGGACGGTCTTGACCAGCGAGGACGGAAGGACGAAACGGAAGCCTTCGGTGTCGCAGCGGACGAAGACATAAGGCACGGAGGGTTTCCCCTTGGCCTTGAGTTTCAGCCACTTGTCACTGCCGTTGCCATGGAGGCCGCAGTAGAAGGGGCGCGTAGGATGCTTGACGCGGAAATAGTCATTGAAGAAAGCGCGGTCCCTTTCCACCGATTCGGTGGTGCCCCGGAACTGGTTGTCCTGGGCGAGAAGGGTCTCGAAACTGCCCGGAGCGGGCGGAAGGGGCGTTCCCTCCCGCAAAGCCTCATAGACCGAAAGCAGGTCATTGACGAGGATGCCGATCCCATAGGTATCCGCCACATAATGGCTGACCTTGCAGAGGATGATCTGCCGGCCGTCGGGATTGGTTCCATACACGACGCGAAGGGCGTCACCTTTATAGAGGTTGGTCGGTTTGCGGCGGAAGCAGCGGATGTAGCGGTCCATCTCCCCGGCGGTCTTGAAATCCACTTCGGGAATCTTCCCCACATGCCTTTCCGGGGCGAAATACTGGAGGCGTTCCTTGCCCCGGCGGACCATGGTGAGCCGCAGGCAGTCATTCCGCTCGTATAATTTTTCAAAGGCCTGGGTCATCAGGGCCTTGTCGAAGCCTTTTTCGAGTTCCAGGGAAAAAACAATGTTCAAGACCCGCTTGAAAAGGGAAAACTGGGTCTGACGGAAAACAACGTCCTGGGAGTTGTTGAAATGGTAATAGGTCGGTTCCATGTCTTTGGTTATAGGGTTTTAGCAAATGCTTGTAATTGCCGGTAATCTTCTTTGTCCACGGGGGTGTGGGCGGAAGCGCGCTGGTAGCGCCTGAGGGCATAGGAGACGATGGCGGCGGCTTCTTCCCGGTCGCTCATCTGCGATAGGGCCCGGGACGACCAGGGAGCCGTCCCGCCGGGGCCGTAATGTCCGTCATAACAGCTGTATCTTTCGATATTCGAAGCCTTGCCCTTTTCGAATTTGTCCTGGTTGGACTCTATGGCAGAAAGCCGTTTGGATGCACTCCAGTCCCGCTTTTGCAGCATCTTCGCCAGGGAGAGATAGGTCGACAGGCGGAGTTCCCCCTTCGGGATGCACGCTACGGCGCGCCGGGTGAAATTGATGGCGGCGTCGTTGGATTTGAAGGGGTGGTTGTAATAGATCTCCGCCAGCGCCTGCCAGGCTTCGGAATAGGAGGTCTTCCCCAGTTTGTCAAGAATCGTCGTGAGATCCGACAGCAAGAGGGGAACGGCAGAGGCCTGTTCCATCATCGGACGGGTCTGCAAGGAGCGGCCGAGGTTGGCGCAGTGCCACAAGTAACATTTCTCGTTGGAGGGGTCGAGTTTCATCCCCTTCTGGGCGTAATCCGCCCCCTTGTCGAAGACGGAGCGGCGCGCTTCCTTTCCCTGGACCGCCTCCCCCTCAAGCAGGGTAACCCGGGAAAGACGCCAGAGGACCTGGGCTTTTTCTTTGTCGCTATCCGCCTGGGTAAGAAGGGTTTCCAGGCCCTCCTTGCAGGGCTGCAAGGCCCCGGCATGGAACAGCGAATCGACTGGTCCGAATCCAAGAACGGACACGATGATGGCGATAAGACACTTCATATAATTTGCAAATATACTGAATTTTTCCGTATATTTATGCCCATGAAAAAAGCGCAACCCAAAGTCATCCTTGTCACCGGCGCCAGTTCCGGCATCGGAAAAGAAGCCGCCGTGCTCCTCGCCGGAGCGGGGCATAAAGTATATGGTGCAGCGCGCCGCACCGCCCAGATTCCCGAGGGCGTAACGCCCCTGTATCTGGATATCAGCGACGAAGCGTCCATCGATGCGGCCCTGGAGACCCTCCTCCGGGAAGAAGGCCGCCTGGACGTGCTGGTCAACAACGCCGGATACGGCTATTTCGGCGCCCTGGAGACCGTCCCCCTCGAAGAAGGGCGCAAGCAGATGGATGTCAACCTGTTCGGCATGGTCTCCCTGACCCGCCGGGTCATTCCCGTCATGCGGAGCCAGGGGACGGGCCGCATCGTCAACGTCTCCTCGGTCGCCGGGCGCATGTGCTTTTGCTTCGGAGGCTGGTACAATATCTCCAAATATGCCGTCGAGGCTTTCAGCGACGTGCTCCGGATGGAGACCAAGCCCTTCGGGACGCAGGTGGTGATCATCGAACCCGGCTGGGCCCAGACCGAATGGGGCCTGATCGCCGCCGCCCATCTGAGGGAATCCTCCGCAGGGACCATCTACGAGGACATGGCCGAGGGAGAGGCTTCGCTCCTCGCCTATGCCTTCGGACACCTGAGGTTCCCTTCCCCCATGGGAGTGGCCAAAGCTGTGGTCAAGGCTTCCCTGAGCCGCCGGCCCCGCCTGCGTTACCATCCCGGCGGAGGCGGCGTCGCCCTGCTGGTGCTTCGCAAGCTGCTTCCCTCCCGCGTCTGGGACTCGCTCCTGGTCTCTGCCCTCCGCCTCATGGCAAAGAAAAAGAAATAACAAAAAAGCCGGCCCCGATGGACCGGCTTTCGTGCACTCTTAGGGACTCGAACCCTAGACCCGCTGATTAAGAGTCAGCTGCTCTACCAGCTGAGCTAAGAGTGCGGTTTCTGGTGACCCGTTCGGGGCTCGAACCCGAGACCCCAACATTAAAAGTGTTGTGCTCTACCAACTGAGCTAACGAGTCCTCCGCCTCCCGAGGAGGGTTTCCTCGAACGGGATTGCAAAGGTAGACACTTTTTCGGAAATCACCAAATCTTTTTTTACTTTTTTACTCCGGACGGCTACAACAGCGACAGGGCCACCTCCATCATGTTCGTGAAGGTCTTCTGACGCTGCTCCGAAGTCGTCGCCTCGCCCCGGACGATATGGTCTGAAACGGTAAACAGGGCCATGGCCCGCTTGCCGGCACGCGCGGCGTTCATGTACAGGGCCGCCGCTTCCATCTCCACGGCCAGCACGCCCATCTTCATCCAGCCGGTCTGGGGCGTATCGCTGTAGAAGACGTCGGAGGAGAGGACGTTTCCGACCTTGTAGCGGAAACCGCGCTGCTCGCAGGTCTCGACGCTCCGGCGGAGCAGGCCGTAGTCGGCGATCGGGGCGTAGGTGCCGCCGAGCTGGTACTGGGCCGCATAATTGGAATCCGTGCAGGCGCCCATCGCCAGCACGAGGTCGCCGAGGTGGAGGTCCTCGTCGTAGGCGCCGGCGCTGCCGATGCGGATGATGGTCTTCACATCATAGAAATGGAAGAGCTCGTAGGTGTAGATGGCGATGGAAGGGATGCCCATCCCATGGCCCATCACGCTGACCCGCTTGCCTTTGTAGGTCCCGGTAAAGCCCAGCATCCCGCGGACGCTGTTGAACTGGACGGGATTGTCGATATAATGCTCGGCCATGAACTGGACGCGGAGCGGATCACCCGCCATGATGACGGTTTCAGCGATTTCGCCGTATTGGGCCCCGATATGGGGGGTAGGAGTTTTTGCCATAATGGATCTGTGGTTATTAAGGTTATTCAAGATAGCGTTCACGAAGAAGGGCGATGTCCTCCGGGGTCAGGAAGAGCTGCTGTTGAAGATAACTTTCCATTCCGCCGTACTCCCGGTCGATGATAGCCAGCGAGTCGGAGAAATTCTCCTCGTTCACCCCGATGAAGGCGCGGATGACATCGGTCTCTTCCTTGCCGCCGCCCCGGGCGATGACCTTTTCGGAGATGGCCCTCACCGGCTTGTCGTACCAGGGCTCCGACAGGAGGTAATCCTTCAGGATGGTCTCCCGGGAAGCGCCGAGCGCCGAAAGGATGTAGGCAGCCGCGAGCCCCGTCCGGTCCTTCCCCTGGGAACAGTGCCAGAGAACGGCCCCGGAGGGCGTTTCGATGATCATCCGAAGGAAAGCGGCATACTGGAGCTGGGTGTATTCGCTCCGGATCAGGGAAGGATACATGTCCTTGGCCATGGCCTTGGCCCCCGGGGTGAAGCAGAGCCCCACCAGGTGCGTCTCCAGGTCCTTGAAGGCCTCCTGGGGGATGGCGGAGCCATTTTGCATCTCCGCCTCCGGATCGATGGCCGGGAGGTGGATATTCTCGGCGCCGGGGATTTCCCGGTCCGGCTGGATCTCGATTTCCTGGACCGTCCGGAAGTCAAAAATCTTGGCGAGACGGCACTCTCCGCTGAGATAACGGATGTCGGCGGAGGAGGCGTTGGACAGGTGCCCCGTCCTGAGGAGCAGGTGAGCGCGCACCCGATGTCCGTCCCGGGTGGTCCACCCCCCGAGATCCCGCGGATTCCATACGCTTTCCAGCGGCAGGATATGCGATGCCTGGTCCATATTTTTGCAAACTTACAAAAAATTGCGGATTTTTGCGTAAGTTTGCAGTATGAAATTCAGGGCCTATGCTTTCTTCTACCTGCTATTCGGTGTGCTCCCGGACATCGTGATTTGTCTCGCGACCGGCTGGCCGCTATGGGGAAAGATCCTGCCCTTTTTGCCGACCCTCGTGGCCGGATTCTATCTCTGGCGGATCTTCAGAGGCATCCAGTACACCGAATCGCTCCGGGTGTTCTCCTATCTGACCTTCATCTTCGAGTTTCCGGAATTCATCTATATCCTTCTCGTGGCCCTGTCTCCGACGGTGGCCGCCATTGCCGGATGCGCCGTCAGCCTCTTTTTCGCGGTGATGATTTTCCATGTCACCACCCATCTGAAGACCGTCGAGACCCCCCTCCCCTTCCGGAGGCTTCCCCGCGCTTTCGATGGGCTGAGGATCTGCCAGTTGTCGGATTTCCACCTCGGCTCCTTCGGAAAGGCAAATCCCTATATCAAACGCATCGTGGACGCGGTCCTTGCCGAGAAGCCGGATCTGATCCTTTTTACGGGAGACCTCGTGAATTTCGACTCCCACGAGGCCGACGGCTACCTGGAAGAGCTCAAGCGGCTGAGCGCCCCCCTCGGGGTCTGGGCCATCCGCGGAAACCATGATTACCTCCTCCACGGTCACCACAACGAAACGGAGCGCATCGCCGACACCGAGCGGCTGCTCTCGTTGGAGCGCTCGCTGGGCTGGAGACTCCTGTTGAACGAACACGCCCTCCTGGAGAAAGACGGCGAAAAGATAGCCCTTGCGGGTGTGGAGAACATCTCTTCCAACGCCTATTTCCGCCAGATGGGCGGAGACCTCAAAAAGGCACTGGAAGGCCTTCCGGAAGGCATTTTTACGATTCTTCTTTCCCATGACCCGACCCACTGGGACGCCGAGGTCGTCCCGGAAACGGACATCGACCTCACCCTGTCGGGCCATACCCATGGACTCAAATACAAACTGGCGGGCCTGAATCCCAAAACCTGGAAATTCCCGCACCCCGAGGGGGTCTATACCCACGGGGAACAGACCCTCCACGTCAGTCCGGGGCTCGGAAGCGCCTTTGCCTTCCGCCTCGGCGGCTATCCCTCTGTCGACTTACTAAAACTAACCATACCATGAACGAGATTTGGATGATGATTGCCAATCCCAACGCCGCGACCCAGGATACCGGTGCGACTTGGGAGACCTACAAGAAACAGCTCACGGACGGCGGCGCCCAGGTGGAAGCCTCCCTCACCGCCCATAAGGGCCATGCCATCGACCTTGCCCGGGAAGCGGCCGAAAAAGGCTACCGGAAACTGATCGCCGTCGGCGGTGACGGGACGGTCCATGAAGTGATGACCGGACTGCTCCGCTATGCCGACGCCACGCCGGGAGCGGACCTCGGGGACTTCACCCTCGCCGTCATTCCCGCCGGCACCGGCAACGACTGGATCAAGACCGCCGGTATCCCGGAGGACGTGACCGAGGCGACCGCGTGTATCCTCCGCGGCCATACCGGGAAGGAAGACATCGTCCGGCTGACCCTCGACAGCGGGGTTTTCTGCCTTGCGAACATCGGCGGCGTGGGCCTTGACGCGAACATCTGCTA
Organism: Bacteroidales bacterium; assembly: GCA_016281015.1. Taxonomy (GTDB): domain Bacteria; phylum Bacteroidota; class Bacteroidia; order Bacteroidales; family UBA932; genus Cryptobacteroides. The sequence goes on along the minus strand of JAEEHS010000063.1, from coordinate 11,190 downwards.
CAACACCAACGCCCTCAAGGACAAGGGCTACAAGGGCTCCATCCTCTATTCGCTGGTGGCCCCCTACTCCATTTTCTCCAAGAAACTCCGTCCTGTGGAGATCGTCTGCGACGGTGAAACCGTTTACCGCGGGAAACTCTTCACGGCGGTCCTCGGCAACGGCATCTACCGCGGCGGCGGCCTCCAGCAGAACGAAGCTGGCGGCAACTGGACGGACGGAGTGGTGGAAGTGTCCATCCAGCCCGGCTGCAACCACTTCAAAGGCATGTCCCAGATGATGCACATCTTCAAGGGGGACTTCGCGACCCTTCCCGGCATCATCTCCAAGCGTTTCCGCAAAATGACCATCACCCCGCTCGGGAGCGGCAAACGCGACTGGGTGGAAGCCGACGGGGAAATCCCCGGCACGCTCCCGCTGACGGTCGAAGTGACAGGGCAGCAGATCAACATCATCGTTCCGTAAGAGATGGCTGGAACCATAAAGGAAGCCCGCCTCTCGGGAGCGGACCGCGCGCTGAGAGTCTTTGCCCGCGGCATGGTGGCCGTCGTCCAGCGGCCCGTGGTCCATGGACCCAAACCCGTCCTGGACGGCCCGGCGATCTTTATCGGCCGGCATGTGGGCCTGATGGACCCGGTCATCCTGATGGTGCAGTACTACCACCAGCTGCTCCATCCGCTCGTGGCACTGGACTATTATGAAAAGAACGCGTTCACGCGCGCGTTCTATACCCATGCCCAGTGCATCCCCGTGGACCGGAAAAACCATTCCCAGCAGTGGCTGGAGGACTCAATCGCGGCCCTCAGGCGGGGTGAGAGCATCATCATTTTCCCGGAAGGGAGACGAAACAAGGAGGGAGATGACCTACTCCCCTTCCATACCGGCGCCGTCCGCCTGGCCGCCCTCAGCGGGGCCCAGGTCATTCCGGTGTACAACGCCTTCTGGCATTTCCCGAAGCCCTATCACCTCGCCATCGGCGAGCCCTTCCACGTCGAAGGGGTGCCGGAAGGCGGCATGGACCGGGAATGGCTCCACAGCGAAGCGGAAAAAATGCGCCAGAAGGTCGCGGCGCTCAAAGACAGATTGCAGGATGCGTAAGATGGTCATGGGCCTTGTGGCCCTTCTTCTCCCCCTCTCCGCCCTTGCCCAGGGCGGCAATACCGGCATCGGGGAAGCCTACGATGCCCATGAGAGCCTGTCCAGGCGCCTGCTCCACCTGGAAAAGAAAAACGATGCGTTCAACCTCTATGTCAATTTCGCCGGGGCCCTGCAGGCAGGGAACGAGGCCGAGGGGTGGAACGCGGCGTTTCGCGCCCGCCACCTCCGGCTGGAAATGACCGGTGTCATCCACGAGAAGCTCTACTACCGGCTCCGGCACCACCTGGAGCGCTCCAACGCCCCCCTCAGCCTCGAACGCTTCTCCCAGGCGACCGACATCATGATGATCGGCTGGAAGTTCAACAACCAGTGGCGGCTCTACGGCGGCAAGATGTGCCAGTTCTGGGGCGGCTACGAGTACGACGAGAATCCGCTCTACATCTACCAGTATTCGGACCTGCTGAATCACATGGAGGTCTTTTTCACCGGAGCGGCCCTCGCCTGGACCCCGGTCCCGACCCAGGAATTCGTCCTCAATGTCACCAATTCCTTCACGAAGGCCTATGCCGACACCTATGCGGGCGAAGGAGACCTTCCCACAGCGACCCGCCTCCCCCTTGCCTACATCCTCAACTGGAACGGTTCCCTGTTTGACGGCCGCCTGACCACCCGCTGGGGCGGCGGGGCCATCACCCTCGCCCGGGACCACTATTCCAAGATGCTCTTCCTCGGGCAGAAGCTCAACCTGGAACGTCTCCAGTGGTACTTCGACTACATGGGCGCCTGGGAGGACCTGGACCATTTCCTCATCGCCTCCGCCGACCTCGGCGCTCTCCAGCGAAAAGTCCGCTACCAGAGTTTCGTCACCAAGGCCAACTGGCAGTTCGCCCCCCGGTGGAACCTCATGGGAAAAGGCATGTACGAGAGGGTCGCCACCGCCGGCGCCGGAACCTACCGCCAGAGTTTCGGTTGGATCGGCGCCCTGGAATTCTTCCCCATGGAGGGACAGGACCTTCGCGTCTTTCTCTCCTACACCGGCGCTCACCGCCTCATCGGCGAAGCCCCGGCGTTCACCTCCCACCGCATTGAACTTGGATTTATCTATCGATTAAAAGCATATTGATTCCCGCTTCCTGCGGCGTTTGTAAAACAGATGTAAAATGTTGTAAAACGTTTTACATCTGTTTTTTTATCTTTGTCCAACTGGTACTTTTATCTTTGTATTATTATGAGTGATAGACCCATCGTTTCCCAGGAAGTGACCATCCGAGATGTCGCGGAAGCGGCCGGAGTCTCCATCTCCCTCGTTTCTTTCGTCCTGAACGCACGAAGGGGCCCCGGAGGGGAATACCTTTGCTCTGCCTCCCAGAAGACGGCCGAGCGGATCGTGGAAACAGCCGAACGTCTCGGCTATCATCGCAACAAGGCGGCTTCTTCGCTCAGAACGGGCCGGAATGACACCATCGGCGTCATTGTTTCCGATATTTCCAACACCTGCTTCGGCCAGATTTGCCGCAAGATTGAAAAACTGGCAACCGAATTGGGGTATCTCACCCTGTTTGCCAGCACGGATGACAGAAAAGAGAGTTTCCGTCAACTGGTGGACAAATTCCTGTATTCCGGTGTGGATGGTTTTATTATCGCCCCTTGCAATGGTGTAGAAGATTCCATCGCCAAAATTCTCAAACGCCGGCTTCCGGTCGTCCTGTTTGACAGAGACCTCCCCGGCATGGAGGGCGTCGGCCGCGTGCTTCTTGACAATGAGAAGGCGGGACGCTGCGCGGTCAGACTCCTGACCAGACAGGGGTGCAGGCATATCGGCCTGGTGCGTTACGAAACAGATATCCCGACCCTCATCGCACGGGAGGCAGGGTGCCGCCTGGAGGCTCAGCAGGACGGCATCCCTTTTACTTCTGCCATCCTGGCCCGGGAGACCATGCGCAGAGACATGGTTTCCGTCCTCCACAATGCCCGGGAGGAAGGGGTGGACGCCATTATTTTCCCATCCAATGCCATTACGATAGACGGTATTTCTGCCATCAATGAACTGGGATTCGATGTTCCGGGAGATTTTGCCGTCGTCGGATTCGACCAGGAAGACCGCTCGGAAATCTTTACGCCCGGGTACTCTTTTGTCAACCAACCGACCAAACTGGTCGCAGAGTATTCTTTCCGTATGCTATCAAGCGCCATCCGAGACAACGGCGCACTTGAAACAAGAATCATCAACCCCCTTTACACCCTGGGAAGCAGGCTAAAATAATGATAGAAAAAGAAAACGCCATACTCCTTCCGGGCTCCCTGTTCGATCATCCCGGAGGCTGGATTCCGGATCCCCAGTTCATGGAAGTGATGCATTCCTCAGAGATGCTGGCCCACGGACTTGGCCATCCGGTAGCGGATGCCAGCACCCGATTTGAAATCCCCACAGAAAACGATTATCATGTATGGGTCCGCACCAAAAACTGGACAGCCTACTGGACAGACACCCCCGGCCCCGGCAAATTTACACTTCTGCTTGACGGAACGCCCTTGGAAACGGTCTTCGGGAGCGGCAGTCCAGAATGGCATTGGCAGAGCGGAGGAACTGTCCATTTGAAGGCCGGAGGACACCAACTGACCGTACACGACCTGGATGGCTTTGACGCCCGTTTTGACGCCGTACTACTTACCACGGACGGTGAAGCCCCGGGCGAAATCGACAGCCTGAGAAGGAGCCTGCTGGACATCCCTGCACCGGAAGACAAGGGCCAATTTGATTTTGTCGTGGTTGGCGGGGGTGTCGCCGGCATGTGCGCAGCGATCACCGCCGCCCGGCTGGGCGGAAAAGTAGCCCTCATCCAAGATCGGAAGGTCTTCGGTGGGAACAATTCTTCAGAAGTGCGGGTCGGTCTGGGAGGGAGGCTGAATATCGGACGATTCCCCGCCCTGGGCTATCTCCTGAATGAGTTCGGTCCCGCGCAGAAAGGAAACGCCCGCCCCGCAGCCATCTATGAAGATGAGAAAAAAGCTGCGGCCATTGCCTCCGAGAAAAACATTACCGCCTTTACCGGATATCGCGTTACGGGCGTAGAAAAAGATAGCGAGGGCATTCAGGCCGTCATCGCGACCCAGGTGGACAATTACCAAGAAATCCGTTTGGAAGGTCATGTATTTGCCGACTGCACCGGAGATGCCACACTGGGGGTCCTTGCCGGTGCAAAATGGGCTATGGGCCGCGAAGCGAAGGATGTATACGGAGAACCATCCGCACCCGAGAAAGCTGACGGAATTACGCTGGGCGCCTCCATCCAGTGGTACAGCGAGACACGTCCTGCCCCCGTGGCGTTCCCGGATATTGAGTGGGGACTGGCCATCGATGAGGAGACCGTCCAGAATGCCCGCCGGGGCCAGTGGTACTGGGAAGTCGGCATGCGGGATGACATGATTGCGGATGCTGAAAAAATCCGTGACTACGGGATGTATGTCGCGTATTCCAACTGGTCCTACCTGAAAAATCATTCCCGTTTCCGTGACGAAGTCGCCTGCGAGGATTTCACCTGGCTATCTTACTATGCCGGAAAACGTGAAAGCCGGCGGCTGTTCGGGGACCATGTCCTAACTGAAAACGACCTTCTGGATTTTGTACAGTATCCGGACGGCTGCGTCTCGACTTCCTGGTACATCGACGACCATGAGCCCGATCCCGACAACGCCGCCCGCTTCAAAGACCCTTGGCTCAGCCGAGGCCGACTGACGCCGCTGGATTACTATCCGATTCCCTTCCGCTGCCTCTATAACCGGGATATCGAGAATATGCTGATGGCCGGACGCGACATCAGCGTCAGCCACTTGGCCTTGGGGACGGTCCGTGTCATGCGGACCTGCGCCATGGAGGGCGAGGTCATCGGCATGGCCGCGGATATCTGCCGTCGCCGATCCTGCCTGCCTCGCCAGGTGTACCGGGAGCATTTTGACGAACTGCAGGAATTGATGGAAAAAGGGGCCGGCGACAGCACCAAGCCCTATCTCCAGACCTATACTTTGATAGACACAACCGCTGAACGCAGCGAGAACTGCTGAAATTATGAGCGTCATTGACTGGATTATCGTAGCCTTCTTTCTGTGCGGACTCACGGCCATCGGCTTCTTCTTTTCGCGGAGGAACCGCAATCTGGAAGACTACTTCGTGGCGGGCCGCTCGATGCCGACCTGGCTCGTCGCCCTGGCGGCGACGGGGACGTCCATCAGCGCCGGGACCTTCGTCGGCTCCCCGGAACTGGGTTTCAACACCAATATCACTTTCATCATGAGCTGCATCGGTGCCGTCATCGGCGGCATCTTCGTAGCCCTGATTGTGCTCCCGAAACTCTACCAGGCCAAGACCATCACCATCTATGGCTATATCGGGGAGCGCTTCGGAGAGACTTCCAAACGGGCGAGTAGTGTCATGTTCCTCCTCGGACAGCTCTTCACGTCCGGAAGCCGGCTGTTCATCGCCGCCATCGCCGTTTCCGTGATGGCGTTCGGCGCCATCGACTTCCGTTTCATCATGTATTCGATCATCATTCTGGGGGTCATCAGCACCATCTATACGATGGCCGGCGGCATCAAAGGGCTGCTTTACATCGACGCCCTGCAGATTCTGCTGGTGGTCGGCACCGGCGTTGCGGCACTCGTCATCGTCTATTCTCAGCTGGGTCTCGGCTTCCATGAAGTCCTCGACAGGCTGCATCTGGGGATGGTGAAGATGCCCGGGCAAGGCGCCTATGCGATGGCGGCGGACGGCAGTATGACAGGCTGGGAACCCGGCAACAAGCTCCAGTTGATAGATCCGCGCTTCGACATCACCAAGCCTTACAACCTGGCGGGGGCCTTGATTGCGTACGCAATCTTTAAGTTTGCCCAGTTCTCCACCGACCATGAATTCGTGCAGCGCCAGCTGACCTGCCGTTCCATCAAGAGCGCCGGCGTTTCGCTGGTCTATTCCCAGTTGATGGCGATTCCCATCGTGTTCGTGTTCCTTTCCATCGGTCTGCTGCTCTATGTGAAGTATACCGCCGATCCCGCGGCCGGCGCAGCCTCAGGCTTCTTTACGGATGCCCGTGACGTTTTTCCTCAGTTTATCAAGAATTGTATTCCCGCGGGCGTGCGGGGGCTGATGATCGTGGGGCTTCTGGCAGCGGCGCTTTCCAGCTTCAACTCCGCCATCAATGCCATGGCAAGCAGTTTCGTCAGTGACTTGTACCTCCCCATCCGGAAGTCCCGGGGAAAAGCCATCTCTTCCGATGCGGCACAGCTCGGATCCTCCAAGAAGATGGCCGCGTTGATGGGGGCTGTTCTGACTGGCTTTGCCATCGTCACCGCCGTGATGCAACAGGCAAGCGGACTCAATCTGGTGGACTTCGCAACGGGTGTGATGTGCTTCTCCTATGCCGGTATGCTCGGCGTATTCATCACCGCCCTCTATACCAAAAGGGGAAACACCCGAAGTGTGATTACCGCACTGGTCGCCGGCCTGCTGGTCGTCCTGCTCCTGCAGCCATACATCCTGACGCCGCTTTCAACCGCACTGCTCGGCAAAGCCATCTTCATCGCCTGGCCCTGGTGGTGTCCAATCGGAGCCCTAGTCAGCACGGCCATCTGCCTGCTGGGAAAGGCGCCCGACAAGTATAATAATTTAGTAAAATAACGTAAAACGTTTTAAGAATCAATCCTTTTGCCATTGGTCATCAAAAGTTTATATTTGTGACGTATGGGGGCCCGAAAACTCATATTCTTGCTTCTGGAAATGCTTCTTCCCTGCCTGGTATTTGCCGCGGAGGATGCGCACCCCAGGCTTTTCCTGCGCAAGGGAGAAGAAAAGGCCTTGATGGCCAACATCCGGCAGGATGAAACATGGACCCGCATGCACGAAGCCATCGTGGCCGAATGTGCTGTCATCGATACACTACCCCTCTGCGAAAGGGTCATTAAAGGCCCCCGGATGCATGCAGTGTCCTGTGAGGTACTCAGAAGAGTACTTTTCTTGAGTTATGCCTACCGGACAGAGGGTCTGGAGGCCTTTGCGGCAAGGGCCGAGCAGGAAATGCTTCACGCCGCCGGCTTCATCGACTGGAACCCTTCTCATTTTCTGGATGTTGCGGAAATGTCCACGGCTCTCGCCATCGGCTATGACTGGCTCTACGACTACCTGTCCGGGCCAGCAAAGGACTCCATCCGGACCAATCTGATCCATAAGGGGCTCGAGAGCGCCCTGGATCCGCTAAACGGGCACCGCTTTGAAATGTCCAGCAACTGGGGGCAGGTCTGCAACGGCGGTATGGCAGTTGCCTCGATTGCGCTGCTGACGGAGGAGGCGGAGAAGGCCGAGGCCATTCTCGAGCGCAGCCGGAAGAATATCCTGATTCCGATGAAGGCGGAGTATCCTCCCGAGGGCTGCTTCCCTGAGGGCTTCGGGTACTGGGCTTTCGGCACGCAGTACAATATCCTGTTCCTGGATGCGATGTGGAAATATTTCGGAAGAGAATCTATCAACGAGTACCTGGATGTGCCGGGCTTCATCGAATCGGGCAATTATTCGCAGCAGCTTATCACCCCCTCGCTCCAGACCTTTGGATACTCCGACAACAGCACCCGTATCTATCTGGAGCCGGCCGTCATGTGGTTCAACGCCATCCGTCCCGACCCGAAGATGTATTACTGGCAGAAGCCGCTCTTTGAAAAATTCGACCTGACGAAATCGTATGTCAAGACCATTAAGAACCGGCTGATCCCCTTCATGGTCATCTGGGGCGCCGGGACAGGTGAGCATCCGGCGGTGCATCTCTCCGCTCCGGAGAAACCCAAGGGGAATTTCTACGCCGGTCACGGGACCAATGACATCTGCGTGATGCGCACTGGATGGGACAAGGACGACGCCTATCTGGGCTTCAAGGCCGGCAAGGTCCGCAACCCCCACGGGCACATGGATGTCGGCTCCTTCTATTATGAATACAAGGGCGTGCGCTGGTCCCTGGACCTCGGGAGTGACGACTATGGGAAGGTGCAGGTACACGGCATCGGGCTCTTCGACATGTGGGCCGGAAGCGACCGATGGACCCGGCTCACCAAATACAACAATTTCGCGCATAGCACCACCTATCCGGAAGGCATGTACCAGGAGACCCGTGCCCTCTGTACCATTGAAGCCGACGAAGCCTCGATGACGGCTTCGTCAGACATCACCGCCCTTTATCCCAAGAAGATGACCTCGCTGGTGCGCACTGTCCATCTGGATGGCATTTCCGCCCGGATCGAGGACCGGACCTCCTGCGAAGACAATCCCGTCACGATGGTCTGGAATATGACGACCGAGGCCGTGGAGATAAAGCGCAAGGGCTCCCGGATAATCCTGACCGCCAAGGGAGGGGAACAGTTGGAACTGAGCGTTAGTTCCAAACTCGCCTTTACAGCCCGGCTTGTATCCGCAAAGCCGGAGCACAAATATGAGGGCCAGAACGAAGGAATCAGTTTCCTCCGGCTGACCTATACCGTCCCTTCCTGGACCGATTATCGTTTCACCGTTAACCTGAAGCCGCTGTACTGATGAAATTCGCCGCCTTCCTATCCGCGCTGCTTGTGGCGCTGCAGGTTTTCGCCCTGCCTCCGCACCCAAGGCTTTTCCTGCCGAAGGGTGAGGAAGAGGCGCTAAGGCGGAATATCCGGGCGGATACGCGCTGGCAGAAGGTACATGAAGCCATTCTTGCGGAGAGCGGAGAGATGCTGGCGCAGCCCAACCCGGAATTCAAACTCAACGCCCGCAAGGAGATGCACCACATCGGCTGCGAGGCCGTACGGAGGATGTTCTTCCTGGCTTATTCGTGGCGAATGACAGCGGATAAACGCTTCCTTAGGAAAGCAGAGAGCCTCGCCCGGGACATTTGCGATCTCAAGAGCTGGAATCCTTACCACTTCCTGGATGTCGCAGAAATCAATCTGGCCGCCACCATCGCTTACGACTGGCTCTATGATGCGCTCCCGCCGGATCTTCGCAACGCGCTGATGGTGAGCATCCGTGACAAGGCGCTGATCACCTCCGAAACAGGCGGCGCCGGCAATCCCGAATACAACCTCCGCTGGATGGATATGACCAGCAACTGGAGCCAGATCTGCCACGGTAGCCTGGCCATCGGGGCCATTGCCATCCATGAGGATGCGACCGAAGTATGCGACCGTATCCTGGCCCGGTCGGGAGAGAAAATCCGCATCCCGATGGAGGCGGAATACGTCCCGGACGGTGCCTATTCCCAGGGTATCGGCTATTGGGGCTACGGCACGATGCTGAACGTGATGTATCTGGATGCGATGGAGATGAATTTCGGTTCCGATAGCGTTGCCGCGCTCGAGTCCATCCCGGGCTTCATGCAAACGGGGAAATATTTCTCCGAACTGCTGACCAATACCCAGCAGTCGTTCTCGTTCAGCGACAATTCTACGGGAGACAATCTCCCGGAACACTGCGTCTTCTGGTTCTACAAAAAGACGGGGGACCCTACCCTTCTGTATCACCAGAAAGCGATGCTGGACAGATGGACCGGCGATCCGTCCTTTGTCCATGGCCCCTACGCCCGTCACGATCCGCTGATGCTCATCTGGGGAGCCGGAACCGGCGACAGCCCCTGCGCGGAGTTCGCCCGGGCAAAGCAGCCGGAGGATCTTTTCTACATCGTCCGCGGTCTCAATCCCATCTGCACGATGCGGAGTGGCTGGACGCAGGACGATATCTGGGTCGGTTTCAAGGCCGGTAATCCGAGCTGCCCCCACGGCCACATGGATGTCGGCGAATTTATGCTCGAATGGGGCGGCGTCCGCTGGGCGGAGGACCTCGGAAGCGACAGTTACAGCGCCTTCGTCAGTCTCAAGAAGGGCTCTTTGTTCAATATGAAGCCGGATGCGCTCCGCTGGAACGACTTGCTCCGCTACAATAACTTCAGCCACAACACGTTGACCATCAATGGAACTTTCCAGAACCTGGAGACCAAGGCCGAATTCACCGCCTGCGGTGCAGAGACGGACAGTATGTATGCGGTGGCCAATCTGGACAAGACCTACGCAGGAACCCTGAAATCGGCCCGGAGGAGGGTTTCCCTGCTGGAAGGAAATCGTGTCGTCGTGGAGGATTCCCTTGCGGCACGCCCTCTCAAGGATGCCGCCGTCGTATGGAACCTGACGACCCGCGCGGACGGCTTCTCCTTCGACAAACAGTCCGGCGTCATTACACTGACAGGCGTGAATTCCGCCGGAGAAAACAAAACGATGCGCCTGAAAGTAATCCTCTCTGAAAAAAGCGCAAGCCCGGCCGGATTCAAGGTGGCAAGGAGCAAGGTCGATGACGAATTCTTCTATCCCAATATGGAGAAACCGGCGCCCGGCTGCTGGTTTGTCCGCATCAAATACATTATTAAAAAGGGAAAGACACAGGTACTGCGTGTAGAAATGCAACCCGACAATTAACTTATAAAACCATATGATTATGAAAAAAAAACTTTATCTGCCCCCTGAAATGAGAGAGAGGCCTCTCTTATGCAACGATGGCTTCCTCGTTCTCTCGACCGAACAGTCGACGTTCGAGAACTATTATTATGAAGATCTTGACACTGAATAACTCCCTGGCGATTATGAAACAGATTTTTAGCATATTGGGCGCCATTCTGCTGGTGGTGGGATGTGCCAAGCAGGAAATCAAGCCGGCCGAGGAGCCGCAGAACGTAAGCTCCGGAAAAGGCGGCGTTAGATTTGTCGCCGGATTTGAAACGAAAGTAACAACCGATGCTGGTGTCAGTACCTGGAATGCGGGAGACAATATCTCCGTATTCAGCGTAGCGAACGGCGCCGATGCCGGCGCATCCGTCGGAACGAACCTCGCATACACCACATTCAACGAAGGTGCGAACGCATCGTTTACCGCCGTGGATGGAGAAGTTCCGGCTTCAGACAAGTACTATGCGTATTACCCGGCCTCTCCCAAGTATCCGTCCAAACTGAATGCCGCCACTGACATCGGTTTTGCAGGAGTGGCCGCAAATGCCGATGTGGTGGATTACCGCTTTATGCCGGTAACCGTCAACAGCGGT
>JAEEHS010000005.1 GCA_016281015.1 Bacteroidales bacterium | reverse complement strand
GGGCTATCGGACATGTACCCGGTTGATTCTATTGTTGTTCTTTGGAGAGCGGATGAAAGTGAATGTGTAAGACCGAACAGTGAACAGTCTTATACTAAGACGAATTATGAAGAAGGCATCTCAACTTGGTATTCTTTCTTTTACTCGGAGTTTCAGGGATATATGTCCATAACCCTTGTTGATTTCAATCATAATAGTACATCGAGATGGAAGGTGGAAGATTATAGTGATGTCCTTGTCCGTTATGACGTAAAAAAAGAAGACATGGAACGTCTCCATTGGACAATCAGTTACCCTCCGACACCGGCCATGAAGGGTGTACACATGTTCCCACCTTATGAATCTTTTAGCAATGAATAAATCTGTTTTGGTCATTACATTATACCTTTGTATATTGTGTGCATGTACACCCCGTACAGAAGATTATTTCATCGTGATAGAGAACAAATCCGACACAGCTCTTCAGTGGGGCTTTTCAGATATGTATCCGGCCGACTCGTCTATCATTATATGGAACAAAAAAGCCATAATATCTCCTGGCGAATCATTTCGGGAAATACATGGTCATTTCGAAAAGCCCATGTCGTGGTATGACTATTTTACTGTTTCTGAAATAGATTATGGGGGATACCTATCCATTACGGTTTTTGACGCAAATCATAATAGTGTAACGTGGTGGAAGGTGGAAGATTATAGTGATGTCCTTGTCCGTTATGATTTAAAAAGAGAAGATATGGAACGTCTCCATTGGACGATCAGTTATCCCCCGACAGAGGCGATGAAGGATATTCACATGTTCCCACCTTACGAAACGTTTGAGACGAAACGGGCTGTTGTTGATGTAATGAAATGATTATTATATTTTATTGTTTACGCCATGTCAAAACTGATTCATTTACTGGTCGCCGTGTCCGTTGTCGTCCCTTTTGTTGCAACGGCATGTGCTAAAACGGATGCGCCGTCTGGCGCTTCCCAGGATTTTTCCAAGGAGATCGCGGAAGGGAAAACGCTGTACATCGTCAGCAGTGAAGCGGGATGCGATCAGCTTGTGGACCTGGGGCCCGAAAAGGCGACGCTATCAGTTGCTCAATCCCGGGAGGGCCTTTGTGACTTAACGCTCTCTTATGACTTCGTTTATTCTTCAGCGCATTTTTCTCTGCACTTTTTTATCCCGAATGTGTCCATGAAGAAGAATGAGGATCGTTTTGATGTTCAATGTCAGAAGTTGCAGGGGGTGTGGTCCTTTACAGATTCTTCCATTGAGCGATTTCTTCTATTAAACGGGTTCAAGCAGGAGGATCTCCCCTTTGAAAATGTCTCTGTTTCCGGAAGCGTCGGATTCGACGGGCGTGCCGTCATGGACCTTTCCGGATCCATCGGCGGGGAAGCCTTCCGTATCAAGGTCTTGGAAACCGCCGTTGCCTATCCGGGCTCCCAAGCGAATGTCGGAGCCATCATTGACTACCTGTGTTCCAACGAAATCTCCTTCACGAACACTTCCTCGACCCCCTATGATATTCACTTTGATTTGGACCAACATACAGGGCAGCAAAGTGAAATTCATCTCGAAGTTGGAGAGAGCAAGCAGCTCCGTTTTTACTTTGACGAGCTCTTCTGGGGAGGCGAATGTGCTGAAATGACGATTTCGGCACAAGGAGGGAAGTCCGTGACGATAGCCGGTTCCGATATCGCCAATACAAAACCAGGCTCCAACGTTGCCGCTCTCAGCCGTCTCGACAATGGCGTCCGCCACTACATTCGTGCGGTTAAGGAGAACCACTTGATCGAGCCGGTGGCGACGCTGGTGGAGAACTATGCGCTTCATGATCCTTTAGAATAGTCATAGTGTTATTCTGAGCACCAAAAAGGGCCCGCCTCATGGGGAAGGTCGAATTTGAGGGCGGGGACCTTCCCCGGTGATTCGGTGTCAGAGGGTGCTGTGGTGGCCTTTTGTTGGGGAAGGTCCGGCCCACGAAAGTCGACCTTCCCCATTCATCTCCGGGACCTTCCCCATTCACCCCTAGGACCATCCCCGCCCCTGGCTTGGCGCGGGCAGAAAAAGGCCGGAAAACGTGCCCGGACAAATCGTCGAGAGGACAGTTTCTGCATATCAAAATAAAGTCGTATATTTGTAGGATATGATACAGAAACTGACCACACTGCTTGCTGCCGTTGCGATGACGGCGTCCCTGCTCGAAGCCCAGGAACTTCCTTACTGGAAAGACACCCAGGTAACGGGCGTCAACGCTGAAACCCGGCGGACGGAAGTCATCTACTTCGCCGACCGGAACGATGCCCTCGTCAAGGGGTTCCGAGAGAGCGAGAACTACCTGAGTCTCAACGGGACCTGGGATTTCAAGTACTACGAAGACCATCACCGGATTCCCGCACCGGGCGCAAAGGTCGCCTGGGACAGCATCCGCGTACCGGGCAACTGGGAGATCCAGGGCTGGGGAACAGCCATCTATGTCAACCATCCTTACGATTTCTGCCCGGTGAATCCGCAGCCGCCGCAGCTGCCGGAAGTGTTTCCGGGGGCGCTGTATCACCGGACGTTTACCGTGCCGGAGCGCTGGCAGGGCCGCCGCATCTTCCTGAATCTCTGCGGGGTCAAGTCCGGCACCTATGTCTATGTCAATGGCCGGGAGATCGGCTACGGGGAGGACTCCAAGTCGCTCGCCCGCTATGACATTACGGATGCAGTGAAAGAGGGAGAGAATGAGCTGCTGCTGAAAGTGCTGCGTTACTCGACCGGCTCCTATCTGGAGTGCCAGGACTTCTGGCGGATTTCCGGTATCGAACGGGATGTGTACCTCTCGAGCGAGAAGACCGCCTGCGGCTTTGATTTCAGCATTGTATCTACCCTGGACGAGGATTTGAGGAACGGCATTTTCCGGATGAAGATGCGTTCGGATGCTCCCGCGGACGTGTTCTATGAACTCATCGACCAGGACGGGAAGACGGTCGCGGACGCCCGTTTCGAATTCTCCGGCGAGATGGCGACCATCACGGATGTCATTCCGGATGTGCGGCAGTGGAGCGCCGAGACGCCGCAGCTCTATACCCTGCTCCTGCAGGTCAATGGGGAATACACCCGCTTCCATGTCGGTTTCCGCCGGATCGAAATCGCGAAGGTCAAGGATGGCGATCGCGAGGTCAAGGCCCTGCTGGTCAATGGACAGCCGGTCAAGTTCAAGGGAGTCAATCTCCATGAACACAACCCCTGGACCGGCCATTATCTGACCCGGCAGAATATCCTGGAGGACCTGCTGCTGATGCGCCGGGCCCATATCAACGCCATCCGCACCTGCCATTATCCCCAGCCGCGGGAGTTCTACGAACTCTGCGACTCGCTTGGCTTCTATGTCTATGACGAGGCCAATGTCGAGTCCCATGGCATGGGCTATGCGCCGGAGCGGACCCTCGGCAACAAGAGCGAATGGTATCCCAAGCACATCGACCGCATCCTGAACATGTACCACCGGACGGCGAATTACCCTTGCGTCACCATCCTCTCGCTCGGGAACGAGGCCGGGGACGGGGTGAATTTTACCGAGGCCTACAAGGTGCTGAAGGCGCTGGAGAAGGATGGGCAGAACCGTCCTGTCGTCTATGAACGGGCGGAGTACAAGGCCCATACGGACATGATCGTCCCGCAGTATCCGGACGCCGACTGGTTCCGCAGCATGGGCGAAAAATACGCCGAGCGTCCGGTCTGCCCGTCGGAATATGCCCATGCGATGGGGAATTCCACCGGTTCGCTGGACCTGCAATGGAACCAGATTTATGCCCACACCCACCTCCAGGGCGGCTTTATCTGGGACTGGGTGGACCAGGGGCTGTATGACAAGGAGCGCGGCTGGACCTACGGCGGCGACTACGGGGAAAATGCACCGTCCGACGGCAATTTCCTCTGTAACGGCATCGTCAATCCCGACCGGGAGCCGCATCCGGCCTTCTACGAAGTCAAGCATGTCTATCAGGACATCCATATCGCGCCCGTGGATACGTTGAAAGGGATTTTCTCCGTCCAGAACCGCTTCTATTTCAAAGACTTGAAGCCCTATACCATCCGCTGGCGGGTGGAACGGGACGGGAGGCGCATCCGAAGGGGCAAACTGCATTTCGACACGCCGGCCCAGGGGATTGACACCTTCCGGGTCCGTCTGCCTCGGATGGGCCGCAAGGCCGAATACCGGATTATCTTCGAGACCGAGAACGCCTTTGACGCCTATCTGTTGAAGAATGCCCGGCTGAAGGAAAAATTCCGCACCGGAGGGAAGGCGCTCCAGGTGGTGGACGGAGATGCGGAAATCCGGATGGCCAACGACCGCGTCCAACTGGTCTTCGACAAGGTAGGGGGTTATGTGAAATCCTGGAAGGTGAAGGGGCGGGACGTGATTGAGGAAGGCTTTGGCCTGCGGCCGAATTTCTGGAGAGCCCCGGTGGACAATGACTATGGAAACAAGATGCAGCAGCGCTGCGCCGCCTGGAAAGAGGCGTCCGAACGCTTCTCCTGCCAGGCGACAGCCCTCAAGCAGGAGGATGGCTCCGTCCGGCTCGAGGCGGTCTATGCCCTGCCGGACGGCTGCACCGAGACGTGCCATCTGACGCTGTATCCTTCCGGAGTGATGACCGTCGGGATGGACTTCCGGGGCGGAAGCATCCACCGCGACCTTCCGCGCATCGGCCTTCGCATGCGCCTTTCCGACGAGACCTTCTCCTACTTCGGGCGCGGTCCGGTGGAGAACTATTGCGACCGCTTCACAGGGACGCACAAGAGCCTGTATAGGAGTACGGCCTCCGCCCAGTACTATCCCTACGTCCGGCCCCAGGAGACGGGACACCATACCGACACCGATTGGCTCCAGCTGAAGGGGCTCCGCATCACAGCCGAAGCGCCCTTCGAGTTCAATGTCCTTCGCCAGCGGGTGGAAGACCTGGACGGCGGTCCCGTCAAGGCCCAGACCCATCTCTCGGATGTTCCCACGCAGCCCTTCGCCGAAGTCTGCCTGGACGGTGCGATGACCGGAGTCGGGGGCTATGACAGCTGGGGAGCCTGGCCCGAAAGCAGCCGGACCCTCTGGACCGACCGCAGTTATCAATACAACTTTACGCTGATCCCTTCGCGATGAAACTGGTATTTGCAAGCGGCAATCGCGGAAAAATCCGCGAGGCGCTGGAGATTCTCGGAGAGGGGTTTGAACTGCTGACTCCCGCCGAAGCGGGGATCCTGGAGGATATCCCGGAGACCGGTCAGACCCTTCGGGAAAATTCGCTCCAGAAGGCCCGCTATCTCTATGAACGGACCGGCATGGACTGCTTTGCCGACGATACGGGCCTGGAGGTGGACAGCCTCGGCGGTGCGCCAGGTATCCATACGGCCCGTTATGCCGGGGAGGCGAAAGATTCCGCCGCCAATATTGACAAACTCCTCCGGGAGATGGAAAAGGCCGGAGGAGGGCGCACAGCCCGTTTCCGGACGGTCGTGACCCTGATTGTCGGCGGCGAGACACACTTCTACGAGGGTGTCATGGAAGGGTCCATCGCCAAGGCGCGCAGCGGCTCCGGCGGCTTCGGCTATGATCCGGTCTTCATGCCGGAAGGATATGACTGTACCGCCGCCGAACTCAGCGAGGAAGAGAAGAACGCCATTTCCCACCGGGGAAAGGCGCTCCGGGCCATGGCTGCAGCCTTGAAGAAATGAACGGAGGTCCTCACAGCATCGAGTTGATGGTCCTCGGGACGACGAAGTTCGCAGAGAACGGCATCGTCCTCCACAGCCTGTCCCAGGAATACGGCCGGAGGGGCTATCTGGTCCGCATCGGGAAAAAGAGCCCCCAGGGCTTGCTCTCGCCGCTGAGTCTGGTGGAGGCGGAGATTGTCCCGAATCCAAAGTCGGAACTCTGGACGGCCCGCCACCTTCAGGAGGCGCAGCCGCTCCCCGGCATCCGGGGAAACATGGGCAAAAATGCCATGACCCTTTTCCTGTCGGAAGTGCTCTTGAGGGCCCTTCGGGACGGCGTGAATGAGCCGGGACTGTATGCATGGGCCCGCAGCAGTGTCCTGACCTTGGATTCGCTCCAGGGCGCTTATCCCAATTATCCGCTCCGCTGGCTGCTGGAATTCGCGGGGGCCATGGGGTTCCGCCCTTCCCTGGAGGATATCGCTCCCTTCGCGGGAGAACACCTCGCCGCTCTCCGTACCCTTCTGGGTGCCGACTTCTCCGCCACCCTGCTCCTTCCCTTGAACGGAACGGAGCGTAATGCCCTCTGTGAAATCCTTTTACACTATCTTGAATACCATTTGGAGTATCCCCTCAACATCCGCAGCCTGCCGGTGCTGAGGGAATTGTTCGCCCAATCCTGATCCATGAAAATGAAAAAAGTCCGCCGTTCCACTGTTGAGGCCGTCGTCTTTCTGACCCTGCTCATCCTGGTTTTCTCCCTGCTGGGAAGCCGGATGGGCGGAGGGAACATGCTCAAGACCCTGATGAACACGGCCCATGACCTGCTGCTCAATACGGTATTCTACCTGATGGGCATTACGGTGCTGACCGGTGCCCTGTCGAAACTGCTGTCCGAATTCGGAGTGGTGACGCTCCTGGAGCGCTTCCTGCGTCCCTTGATGAAGCCCCTGTACCGGCTTCCCGGCGTGGCGGCGCTCGGCGCCGTGATGACCTTCCTTTCCGACAACCCGGCCATCATCGCCCTGTCCAAGGACAAAACTTTCTCGGCTTATTTCAAGAAATACCAGTTGATTTCCCTGACGAATTTCGGAACGGCCTTCGGCATGGGCTTCGTCGTAATGATTACGATGATCGGATACGGACAGATGGCGGCGGCGCTGATCGGCTTTTTCGGAGCTGCCTGCGGGTCCGTCATTTCCACCCGAGTGATGCAGCGCAGCTGCCTCAAGGCCTGGCCGGAACTCGACAGCCCCGTCCAGGAAGGCACCCCGGAAGTCATCCAGGAGGAACATGTGGAAGAAATCAAGAAAGACGGGGTCTTCATGCGTTTTCTGAATGCCATCCTCGACGGTGGCAAGAACGGGGTGGAACTGGGCCTCCAGATTATTCCGGGCGTTCTGATTATCACCACCGCGGTCATCATGATCACCTTTGGTGCCGGAGAAGGGGGCGTCTATGACGGCAGTTCTTCCCAGGGCGTACCGATCCTTCCCTATCTGGCCGAGAAGATCCACTGGGTCTTCGAATGGCTCTTCGGCTTTACGCACATGGAACTGATCGCTTTCCCGATGACGGCCCTCGGCGCCGTCGGAGCGGCCCTCGGCCTGCTGCCGACTTTCCATGCGGCCGGGATCCTCGACGGGAACGCCATCGCCGTCTTTACGGCCATCGGCATGTGCTGGAGCGGCTTCCTGTCCACCCACACGGCCATGCTCGATTCACTGGGTTACCGCAAAGCCATTTCCAAGGCCATCGGCGCCCATACCGTCGCGGGGCTGTGCGCGGGGATTATCGCCCACTTCGCCTTCCTCTTGGTTTCGCTGCTCTGAGAGGACGCTCCTCCTCGATGGGCTGCTCGGGAATGTCCGGTTCCACCAGCTCGTAGTCCAGCATCTTCTGGTCCAGGTTCGTCGCCTTGACCCGGATGCGGAGCCGGTCGCCCAGGCGGATGACCCGGCGGCTGCGGCGGCCGCGGGCGCAGTAATGGTCTTCGTCAAAGTCGAAAAAGTCGGACTTGATGGTCCGGTAGGGGACCATGCCTTCGATCTTGGTCGGCTCGATTTCTACATAGATACCCCACTGGGTGACGCCGGAGACCTGCCCGTCGAATTCCTGCCCGATCTTGTCGGCCATGAATTCGACCAGCTTGTATTTGATGCTCTCCCGTTCAGCTTCGGCAGCGACTACCTCCCGTTCGGAGGCATGCTTGCACTGGGCCGTATAGTAGTCCCGCGACTGGGAATCCGCTCCGCCCAGGTACAGGGCCAGCAGGCGGTGGACCATCAGGTCCGGATAGCGGCGGATCGGGGAGGTGAAGTGGGTGTAGAAGCGGAAGGCCAGGCCGTAGTGGCCGATGTTGTCGGTGGAGTAGCAGGCCTTGGCCATGGCGCGGAGGGCCAGGAGCTGGAGGGCGCCGGCTTCGGGCTTGTCCTTTGCCTCAGCGAGGAGGCCGTTGAGGGATTTGGCCAGGCTCTGTCCATCCTCGATCGGGGCCATCTTGTAGCCGAACGTACCCGCAAATTCCCTCAGGCCGCTGACTTTTTCCATATTGGGCTCGTCATGGACGCGGTAGACAAAGGTCTTGGCGTTTTTGAGGGCTTTCCCGCCCATCTTTCCGCCCGTGGCGACGAATTCGGCGACATGGCGGTTCGCCAGGAGCATGAATTCCTCGATGAGCCAGTTGGCCTCCTTGGAGAATTTCTGCTTCACGCTGACGGGCTTGCCGTTTTCATCCACGATGACCTTCATTTCCGGCCGGTCGAAGTTGACCGCTCCCGCCGCGAAACGGCGTTTGCGCAGCTTGAGGGCCAGGGTGTTGAGGGTAAGGATGGCGTCCTTGAGGGCATCGGAGACGCCTTCGACCTCGCCGCCCTCGATGAGGGTCTGGGCCTCTTCGTAATTGAAGCGCCAGTCGCTGATGATTTCCGTCCGGCCGAACCAGGGGTTCAAGACCTTGGCCTGCGGGGTGATTTCGAACACCGCCGAGAAAGTGAGCTTCTCTTCGTTGGGCCTCAGGGAGCAGAGTTTGTTGCAGAGTTTTTCCGGGAGCATCGGCACGGTCCGGTCCACCAGGTAGACCGAGGTGCCTCTCGCCTGGGCCTCCTTGTCCACGGCCGATCCGGGATGGACATAGTAGGAAACGTCGGCGATATGGACCCCGACCTCGAAATTGCCGTTATCCAGGCGGCGGAACGACAGGGCGTCGTCGTAGTCCTTGGCGTCGGCTGGATCGATGGTGAAGGTCAGGACTTTCCGGAAATCCTTGCGCCCCGCGCGGTCCTTGTCTGTAATCTGGTCCGGAATCTGGTCGGCTGCGTTCTCCACTTCCTTTTCGAAACGGTACGGAAGGCCGAATTCGGCCAGGATGGCGTGCATCTCGGTGTTGTTTTCTCCGGGCATGCCCAGCACATCGACGACGTGTCCATGGGGATGGGATTCCCCCCGCTCCCAGCCGTCCACGACCGCCGCTACCTTCATGCCCCGCTCGCCGCCTTCCGGGACGGGAACGGCTATGTCATAGGGCATGGTCTTGGACTGCATCAGGACCCAGGCCTGGCGGCCGACAATGTGGAGGATGCCGACGAAGGGCTTGGTGGAACGCTCCAGGACGGCGACGATCTCACCGCTGCGGCGCTTGGCGCTGCCCACTTTCTCCTGGGTGACGGCGACCTTGACCGTGTCCCCGTGAAGGGCGCCGCGGGTCTTGGAGGCCTTGACGTAGACATCTTCCTCCTGGCCCTCAATCTTGACGAAGACAAAGCCCTCGCGGGACATCATGGCCGTCCCGATGTATTCGGGAATGATCTTTCTTTTCTTTCGGGAACCTTTTCGGCTGCTCTCTTTCCGGTTTCTTCTTCTACTCATTCTGTGGTGGTATATAATGCAAAGATAGCAGATTTTTGCGTATCTTTGCGGACTATGAAACGTTTTTTGGCCGCAATTCTTCTGATTCTCCTCCTTGCCGTGCTGGTGACGAGTGTCAGTCCCATCTATCAATTCCGGGAGCCGGCACCCTTCAGCGGCCCCGACATTTTCAATCCATACCGGGACCTGGACACGGCGAACTGCTGGAAACGCGCGCTGTTTCACTGCCATACCCGTGTAAAAGGCCCTTTCCCTTTCAATGAGTGCCCGACCTGGCCCCAGGAGACCTGGGACTCCCTCCGGCGGTACGGTTACGACATCGTCACCTTCTCCAACCACAACGAGCTCACGAAGCATCCCTTCGATACGGCCCTCCAGGTCAATGTCTACGAACAGGGCTACAGCCCCTTCAAGTTCCATAAACTGGTCTTCGGCAGCGAACGGGTCCAGCATTTCGACCCGCTGCTTCCGCTGCTGGCGTCCCAGAAACAGTTCGAACTGGACCGGCTTGACCGCCAATCGGATTTTGTCCAGATCAACCATCCGTACCGGACCGTCGGGATGTCCCGTTCCCATATGGAAGCGCTCTCCGGCTACGAGATCATGGAACTGGACACCGGCATCAGCTTCGAAAACGAGTACTGGGACTGGGCGCTGAGCGCCGGCCATTACAGTTTCGGCCTGGCCAATGACGATCTCCACCATCCGGAGCGCAGTTGGTGCGTCGCCGTCCGCTGCAATTTCCTCTGCACGCCTTCCGGCCGCTATGAGGACATCCGGAAGACGCTGCTCAGCGGCTGCTACTACGCCATGAAGGTCCCGGATTACGGCAACGGCGACTGGGCGGTCAAACACGAAATGAATCGGCAACTTCCCTGTATCACGGATATCGGCCTCCGGGATTCGACCGTGTACATGAGCCTGTCGGCTCCCGCGGAATGGATCCGTGTGACGGGCCAGGACCATGCCACCCTTCTCGAGATACGGGACACGGTCCGGATCGCCTATACGATGCAGCCCTCCGACCCGTACGTCCGGCTGACGGCGTATTTCCCGGATACGGCGGTCATTTATACCAACCCTTTCGCCCGCTATGACGCCTCCGTCTCGCCGACACCCCTTGACGATACCCCGCAGCCGATCGACTGGTTTTGGACCATCCTGTTCAATCTCCTGATCCTGCTGCTGACCGCGGGGACGCTCTTCCTTCTGTACCTGACCCTGAAACCCGCCCGCCGATGAGACATTTCCCCGCATCGCTGACCCGCTACGCGCTGGCTCTGGCCATCTTTACGGTGGCGGCCTTCCATATTCCCTTTTTCCGGCACCTGGTGGGCAGTCTCGAAGGAGGATTCAACGGCGTGGTCCTTTTTGTCAGTGCCGTCCTGCTCCTGCTCGCACTGGATTTCCTGTTGTATTATCTCCTGGCGTTTCTGCTCAGGGGCGTCGGCAAGGGGCTGATCTGCTTCACCCTTTTCGGGGACGCGGTCATGCTCTATTTTGTCAACCATTACGAAGTCCTGGTGACGGACGACATGATGGGGAACGTGCTGCGGACCCAATGGACCGAAGCCTCGGGCTTCTTCTCGCTCTCTTTCGTCCTCTATGTCCTTGCTCTGTGCGTCCTTCCGTCCCTTTATGTCTTCGGGCGGAACGTGTCGTACGGCTCCTGGAAGCAGCTGCTCTCCCGGGCGGGCGTTTCCCTGGCGCTGGTTCTCGGCGTCGCGTTCGGGAATATGAAGAACTGGCCCTGGATTGACCGCAATGCGACCGAGCTGGGGTCGCTCCTGATGCCCTGGTCCTACACGGTCAATACCTTCCGGTACCTGGGGGCGGAAAAGCGGCGGAACGCCCGGGCGATTCCGCTTCCCGATGCGACGGCCATCTCGTCCAGCCGGGACGTCTGTATCCTGGTCATCGGCGAGTCCGCCCGGCGGGACCATCTGGCCTATTACGGCTATGGACGCAATACCAACCCCTATACGGCCGGGGACGGGATGAAGGCCTATGTGGCGGAATCCTCCGCAACCTATACGGCGGCCGGCGTCAAGGCCATCCTGGAGCCGGTGGACGCCCCCGAACTGCATGAAATCCTGCCGAACTACCTCTACCGGATGGGGGCGGATGTCATCTGGCGGACCAGTAACTGGGGCGAGCCGCCGGTCCATATCGACAAGTATTTTACGGATACGCAGCTGCGGGAACTCCATCCCGAAGTGACGGACCCGTACGACGGAATCCTCCTGGCCGGCTTGAAGGAGGAAATCCTCTCGAGCAGCGCGGACAAGGTCTTTGTCGTCCTCCATACGAACACGAACCACGGGCCGGCTTACAATACGAAGTATCCGCCTCAGTTCGAGGTGTTTACACCGGTCTGCAGCACGGTCGAGATGGCAAAGGTCTCCCAGGAGGAACTCTTCAATGCCTACGACAACAGCCTGGTCTATACGGATTTCCTGCTGCACGAGCTGATCGGGATGCTCCGGGATATTCCTCAGCGCCGCTCCTGCCTCCTGTATGTCTCCGACCATGGAGAGTCCCTCGGTGAGAACAATCTCTACATGCATGGGGTTCCGATGAGTATGGCTCCCCGGGAGCAGATTGAGATTCCTTTCCTCGTCTGGACGGACGATGCGGCACTGAAATTGAAAGAACTCCCCGCGGTCGGCCAGCACCATGTCTTCCACAGCGTCCTTCGCTTTCTGGGAGTCGAGACACCGGCCTTTGATGAATCCAAGTGTATATTCGAATGAAAAAATGTCTGTTTATCTGGGCCCTCACCCTCGTCCTTTCGGGAAGTGCCGCCGCCCAGTCGAAAAGTTTCACCCTCGGCAAATGGGTGGAAGTCCATAACGCCATCCTGAAGGAACTGAGCCGTTCCTATGTGGACTCCCTGGAAGTCGGCCGCATCCAGCGTGCGGCTGTGGATGCGATGCTCGAGGCGCTGGACCCCTACACGGTTTATGTGCCGGAAGAGGAGCAGGAGACTTTCCAGATGATGCTGTCGAATACCTACGGCGGCATCGGTGCCGTCATCTACAAGCCGGACCTGGACGGAAATGTCATCATCAACGAGCCCTACGAGGACAGTCCCTCCGCCCGGGCGGGCCTGAGCTGCGGCGACGAAATCCTGACCATCGACGGGCTCTCCACCCATGGGCTCAAGAGCCAGGAGTGTACCGAGAAGATGCGCGGAAAACCCGGCACGACGGTGCGTTTCCAGGTGAAGAAGCTCCGGGGCGGCGCCAGCTGGAAGGCCGGGGATGTCATTGAGGTGCCCGTCGTGCGCGAGCGCATCGTGCTTCCTTCTGTGGAGTATGTCGGGATGGTGGACGATACGACGGGCTATATTCTGGTGTCAAAATTCACCGACGGGGTGGCCCAGGGGGTGAAGGACGGCTATCTGGCCTTGAAACGGCAGGGGATGAAGCGCCTGTGCCTGGACCTTCGCGGAAACGGCGGCGGACTGCTGACCGAAGCCGTCGAGATGGTGTCGCTGTTCGTTCCGAAAGGGAGTGTGGTCGTGACGGCGAAAGGCCGTGCGGAAGGTTCTCATGCCCAGTACAAGACCATGGGCATCCCCGTGGATACCGACATGCCGCTGGTGGTGTTGGTGGACTCGGCCTCGGCGTCCGCTTCGGAGATTGTCTCCGGCGCCCTGCAGGATTACGACCGGGCGACCATTGTCGGGACGCGGACCTATGGAAAAGGCCTGGTCCAGAGCATCCGGCCCCTGCCGTATGACGGGCAGTTGAAAGTGACGACGGCCAAGTACTACACGCCTTCCGGGCGTTGTGTCCAGGCCATCGACTATTCCCACCGCAACGAGGATGGCTCCGTAGGCCATATTCCGGATTCCCTGACGCACGAGTTTACGACGGCCCATGGCCGCAAGGTGCGGGACGGCGGCGGCATCAAACCGGACTTTGAGGTGAAAGGACGCAGGTATTCCCGCCTGACCTACTCGCTGGTGCTCAGCGGCATCGTGGAGCAGTATGCCCTGAAATTTGTCCGGGAGCACGAGACGATCCCGCCGGTGGACCAGTTCCATTTCACGGATTACGATGATTTCGTATCCTTCGCGTCTGACAAGGAGTTCGACTACCGTTCGACGGCGCGGGCCCAGTTTGACGAGATGCGGAAGACCCTCGTCGAGGACGGGCTCGAGGATGCGATGAAAGACCGGCTGGATGCGATGGAGAAGGCGCTGGATATGGACAAGGAGTCGTTCCTGCGCCTGAAGAAAGAGGAAATCCTGCCGTTTATCGAGGAGGAGATTGCGGTACGTTATTATTTCCAGAAAGCGGGTATCCGGGTGCGTCTCCGCTATGACGATGCCCTTCGGGAATCCCTTCGCCAACCTTCGATATCCTATACCAGCCACTGATCGTTATGATGACAGAAAAACAGTTGGATGCTGCCTTGGAGCAGCTGTTCCGGGATATCCGGTTCCAGGGGGAGCCGGCGGGCCTATATGATCCGCTCCGTTATATGATTGCGCTCGGGGGGAAGCGGCTTCGGCCGCGGCTCTGCCTGCTGACATGGTCTTTTTTCCAGGATACGCCGGGAGAGGAGATTCTACAGCCGGCGGCCGGCCTGGAGGTGTTCCACACCTTCACCCTGATTCATGATGATGTCATGGACCGCTCCGCGCTCCGTCGGGGCAGCGAGACGGTCTGGAAGAAATGGAATCCGGACACGGCCATCCTCTCCGGGGATGTGATGTGTATCGATGCGTACAAGCGGATTGCCCAGGCGCCCCGCGCGGTGCTGCCGC
Source organism: Bacteroidales bacterium (assembly GCA_016281015.1). Taxonomy (GTDB): domain Bacteria; phylum Bacteroidota; class Bacteroidia; order Bacteroidales; family UBA932; genus Cryptobacteroides. Next base: position 8,781 of record JAEEHS010000005.1, on the reverse strand, counting down.
AGGTGCTGGAACTGTTTTCCCGCACGGCGGCCGAGGTCTGCGACGGTCAGCAGATGGACATGGACTTCGAGCAGCGAAGCCAGGTCGGCATGGACGAATACATGCAGATGATCGGACTCAAGACCGGGGTGCTGATTGCCTGCGCCGCTGAAATGGGAGCGCTTTGCGGCGGGGCGGACGCGCAGAGCCGGCAATGCCTGTACGACTATGGCTACAAACTGGGCCTGGCTTTCCAGGTCGCGGACGACTATCTGGATGCTTACGGGGACGAAAAGGTCTTCGGAAAGCCCATCGGCGGAGACATCCTGAACGGAAAGAAGTCCTGGCTGACGGTCCGTGCCGCAGAAAAAGGTGCGGAAGGACTGGAGGAAGCACTGGCGGCAGAGGCTTTTACGGATTCGGAGAAGGCTGCGAAGATTGCCCGGGTCAAAGCCTTGTACGACAGCGTCGGCGTTGCGGAAGACGCCCGAAGGGCCATCGCGGAACTCTCTGATGAGGCCGTCGGAAAGGGCACCGGAGCCCGGATTTCTACCGAGGCCGTCGACTCCCTCCGTCATTTTGCCCAGTCCCTCGTCGGCAGGACGAAATAATCTCCGCATTTCTGCCCATGGACGTGTTTTCGCCCCGCCCGGGCAGGATCTCCGGCATTTTTGTGCCCACGGGAGTATTTTCGCCCCGCCCGGGCAGGATTTCCGGCATTTTTGTGCCCGCGCTGGAGACTATCTGGGGTGTGGAAACAGTTGGTCAACCATGTTCGGTGCCAGCTGAAGGATCTGCACAATTTGTTTATTCGTACACCCTAACTGCTTTTTCATCTTCCGTGCCGCAACGAACTTCTCTTCCATACTCATCGTGCTGATTTTCTGCCCCGGAAACCACCCTCCAACGATCTGAAATACTTCTTCATTGGGAAGTTGTATTCCTTCTCCCAGCAGGCGGGCGATTTCAATGTCCGCTTCACCATGGCGCGTGAGCATGGAGAAATACTGGTTGGCACTGTTGAACAGACTCTCTGTGCGTTCATAATCCACAAAACTGCTCCGAAGTATCATCCTATCCAGCACTCTGTATCTCTCAGGCAGACACACATCATGAGAACGGCAAACGTCACGTCGTCTGGCGATGCTGAGTTCTCCCCAGGGTTTTCCCTCTTGCTGCATCCATAAGTTCCCGTTGAAAAACAGATATGCGGAGCCCCATGGATAACCTGTCGGCGTACTGTCACGCCGGGCAACAAACGCATTCCTGTCCACATATCCGACTTGATTTCTGAATTGACGTAGATCCGCAGTCTCGTCGATTCGGATATTCCAGTCTTTCAATGATCTGTTTCCAAGGGCCAACTGAAGGCGCCGCCCTTTCTCTCGAAGTATTTCCACAAAAGACTCTACGGTTCCAACAGACCCATAACCGATCATATGGTGGTGATTGTTCATTTGCACATCGTCCACAATGGTGAATCCGGACAGGGCCGCAGAGACAGCCACCATATTTGTCCCGGCTATAAACTCTTCCCGCGACTTATACAACAGCCAGTCCTGCTGTGCCGTTGTAACCATATAATAGGGACCCGTTCCCGCAAACATTTGTTCACATTCCCTTTCCCTTGTCCAGTATGTGTTCCTTTCATGCATGGCATCTGTCATTTTCTGTTGCTGCAAAGATTGGAAAACTTATCCGTTTTACCAGCGAACAAAACGTTTAACTTTAAATAACCCATCACACGCTATTGTAAGGCGTTTTTGTATCGCAAACGATATTCCTTTTTTGCGGAAAATCTGTCAAAATCCATTTCATGGGCAGTCTTCAGTCAGAATGATGACTGTCCTCCACGGACCCTGACAGGCTCGCACGGATTCTGACGGGCATGCACGGATACCACGGATTCTCCGGGCACGTTTCCGCCCTTTTTCCTGCCCGCGGGAGTGTTTTTGCCCCGCCCGGGCAGGATTTCTGGCATTTTTGTGCCCGTGGGAGGAATGTTATTGGGAAGAAAACCGTAACTTTACGGCCTATGCAGAAAAAGGATTTGGAAATCATGGCTCCCGCGGGGAGTTTCGACTGCCTGGTGGCGGCCATCGAGGGCGGAGCCGATTCCGTCTATTTCGGGATCGGACGGCTGAACATGCGTTCCCATTCGGCCAACAATTTCTCGCGGGAGGACCTGCCGGAAATCGTTCGTATCTGCCGCTCTTACGGAGTCAAGACCTACATGACCCTCAATATCACCCTCTACGGGGAGGATCTGCAGGCGGCGCGGGATACCCTGGATGCGGCCAAAGAAGCCGGGGTGGACGCCATCATTGCCTCCGACATGGCGGCCATCCTTTACTGCCGCAAAATCGGGCTCGAGGTCCATATTTCCACCCAACTGAGCATCTCCAACGTCGAAGCCCTGCGCTTTTATGCCCAATGGGCCGATGTCGTCGTCCTCGCCCGGGAATTGAACCTGGACCAGGTGAAAGCCATCCATGAAACCATCCTCCGGGAGCACATCTGCGGTCCGTCCGGGGAGCCGGTGCGCATCGAAATGTTCGCCCACGGGGCCTTCTGCATGGCTGTTTCCGGCAAATGTTACCTATCCCTGGCGGCTTACGGGGCATCTGCCAACCGGGGCGAATGCCTCCAGGTCTGCCGCCGCGGCTACCAGGTCACGGACCTCGAAACCGGCTTTGAACTGGAGGTGGACAACAAATACATCATGTCCCCGAAAGACCTCTGTACCATCGAATTCATGGACAAGATCATCGATGCGGGGGTCCGGGTGTTCAAGATTGAAGGGCGTGCCCGGAGCGCGGAATATGTCAAGCGCTGCGCCCGCTGCTACCGGGAAGCGGCCGATGCCGTCGCCGAGGGGCGCTACACCCCGCAGCTGGCCGCGCAGTTGAAGGCCAGTTTGGCCGAGGTGTTCAACCGGGGCTTCTGGGACGGGTACTATCTCGGTCAGAAGCTGGGCGAGTGGAGCGCGGTCTACGGCTCCCAGGCCACCCGGCGCAAGCAGTACATCGGCAAGGTCACCAACTGGTTCGACCGGATCGGTGTCGTCGAGGTTGCCGTCGAAGCTGCCCCCCTCCGCCAGGGAGACGAGATTCTGTTCATCGGTCATACGACCGGTGTCCTCGAAATGAAGGTGGAAGACATGCGGGTGGATCTCAAGCCTGCGGACCTTTGCCCACAGGGCGTACGATGCTCCATCGCCGTTCCGCTCTCCGGCATGCCGGTGGACCAGGTCAACCAGAATCCCGACATGCACCCCGGCGAACGCATCCATCCCCGCCGCGGTGACAAGGTTTTCATCTGGAAGGAGTTCTCGGCACAGTCTCCGGTCCAGTAACTCTATTCCGCGGGCACAAAAATGCCGGAAATCCTGCCCGGGCGGGGCAAAAACACTCCCGCGGGCAGGAAAAAGGCCGGAAACGTGCCCGCGTGAGGAAAATGATGGGGAAATATCCATTTTTTTGTTAACTTCGCAGGATTAAAGATGATACGAAAATGACTGAAAAGATTCAAAAGACCCTGCGAGACAGCGCTGCGATGCGCTGGACGGCCTTGCTGTTGCTGGCCCTCGCAATGTTCTGCTCCTACATCTTCATGGACATCCTCTCTCCGATCAAGGACCTGATGCAGGAGACCCGTGGCTGGGATTCCACCGCTTTCGGTACGATGCAGGGCTCAGAAGTGTTCCTGAATGTATTCGTATTCTTCCTCATCTTTGCGGGCATCATCCTCGACAAGATGGGGGTGCGCTTCACCGCCGTGCTGTCGGCTGCGGTGATGCTCTTCGGCGCCTGTATCAAGTGGTTCGCCGTCAGCGAGGCTTTCATGGGCAGTTCCATGGAGACCTGGTTCACGGAGAATCTGAATTATATCCCGCTCTTTGACGAACTCGGCGTTTCGCCCTTCTACCGCGGCATGCCCGCCTCTGCGAAACTCGCCGCCTGCGGCTTCATGATCTTCGGCTGCGGCTGCGAAATGGCCGGCATCACGGTCAGCCGGGGTATCGTCAAGTGGTTCAAAGGCCGGGAAATGGCCCTGGCCATGGGTTCGGAGATGGCCCTCGCCCGCCTCGGGGTGGCGACTTGTATGATTTTCTCGCCGTTTTTTGCCAAACTCGGCGGAAGGGTTGACGTCTCCCGTAGCGTCGCCTTCGGCGTCGTGCTCCTGTGCATCGCCCTGATCATGACCATCGTCTACTTCTTCATGGACAGGAAACTGGACGAACAGACCGGCGAGGCTGAAGAAAAGGACGATCCTTTCAAGGTCAGCGACATCGGCAAGATCCTCTCAGACGGCGGCTTCTGGATCGTCGCCCTGCTCTGCGTGCTTTACTATTCCGCCATCTTCCCCTTCCAGAAGTATGCGGTCAACATGCTCCAGTGCAACTTGTCCCTGACCCTCCCGGCGGCGGATTCCTTCTGGGCTTCCGGCAGCGTGACCATCGTCCAGTATGGGATCATGCTCATCGTCGCGGCGGCGGGGTTTGCCTCCAATTTCCAGAAAAAGAAAACGAATCAATATATCTGGCTCTCCGTCTCGGTCGCCTCGCTGATCGTGTACTGCTTCATGGGCTATATGCGGCAGAGCGCCGAGTCCATTTTCGCAGTCTTCCCGCTGCTGGCGGTGCTGATTACCCCGATTCTGGGCAATTACCTGGACCATAAAGGAAAAGGTGCGTCCATGCTGGTTCTCGGCGCCATCCTCCTGATTGCCTGCCACCTGACCTTCGCCTTTATTCTGCCCGCTTTCAAGGGCAATGCTGTCGGCGGCGTGATTGTCGCGTATGTGACCATCCTCGTGCTCGGAGCGAGCTTCTCGCTGGTTCCGGCCGCCCTCTGGCCGAGCGTTCCGAAGCTCGTGAACGCCAAAGTCATCGGTTCGGCCTATGCGCTGATTTTCTGGATCCAGAACATCGGCCTCTGGCTCTTCCCGCTGCTGATCGGGAAGGTCCTCGACAAGACCAATCCCGGCGTGACGGATCCGACACAGTTCAATTACACCGCTCCGCTGGTGATGCTCGCCTGCCTGGGCGTGGCGGCGCTGGTGCTTGGCCTGATCCTGAAAGTCGTGGACCGCAGGAAGGGGCTTGGCCTGGAACTTCCGAATATCAAGGCGGAGGCTCCGGAACTTGTTGACGCAGAGACGCTTGCGGCCGAATTGGCCAAGGACGAGTGCTCGCAGAAATAATGGCTCCATCCGCGCATAAACTACCGGGATGGCTCCCGTGGGCGGCCCTTGCCTGTCTGGTGGTACCGATGTTTGCGTCGTACTACTTTGACGACATGTTCTCCAGCATCTCCTACCTCTTCGATGATCCTTCCCGGACGATGCTGGGTTGGGATGCGGCCGGTTACGGCCTCTACGCCAGCGGATACAGTGTCCTGTGCGTCGTCGGCGGCCTCGTTGTCGGCGGTATCCTGCTGGACAAATGGGGCGTCAGGGTGAGCGGCTCCCTCTTTGTCGGGATGATGGTCCTCGGAGCGGGGCTGGTGCTTTGGGCCCTGCGAAGGGGCGGGGACCATTCCCTGGCGGTGAGTTATGCGGGCTGTATGTTTTTCGGACTGGGTTCGGAAATGGCCGGAACGGCCGTGACGCGCAGCATCGCCCGCTGGTTCAAAGGGGGGCCGATGGCCCTTGCCATGGGGCTGCAGCTTGCCATCGCCCGGCTCGGTACGGCTTTCGCCCTGGTGATGGCCCCGCGTCTTGTCGCCCAGCAGGAGGGCCATGTGTACTCCCTGGCGGAAACAGCCCGGCCGGCGCTGCTCGGGATGGGCCTGATGGCCCTGGGACTGATTCTCTGGGCCGTTTTCGTGGCTCTGGACGCGGCGGCTGACCGGCGGCTTGAAAAAGCTTCCGGCGAGGAGGATCAGTTCCGGCTTCGGGACGTTGTGGAAATTCTCCGAAACCGGAACTTCTGGCTGCTGGGCCTGCTGTGCGTCCTCTTCTACAGTGCCATCATCGCCTTCAAGAAATTTGCCGGAGCCATCCTCATTCCGCGTTTCGACATCCCTGCCAGCACGGAGGGCTGGATGGTGTCCATGCTGCCCTTTTCGACGGTCATTTTCGCGCCCCTTTTCGGCTTGATGGTGGACCGTTTCGGTCATGGCCCCCGCTGGATGCTGACGGGATCGGTCCTTGCGCTCGCGGCCCATCTGCTGCTGGCTTTCGCCCCGGCGGGGGTGCCGCTGTACGGCTATCTCGCCATGGTTTTCCTGGGCTTCGGATACTCGCTGGTCCCGGCCGCCCTCTGGCCGAGCGTGCCGAAAATCGTCCCGGACAAAGTGCTGGGAACGACCTTCGCCCTGATTTACTGGGTCCAGAACCTGGGCCTGCTGAGTTTCAAGATGCTCGCCGGAAAAATTCTCGGTGCAGCCCCTTCGGCGAGCGGTCCTGTCGCCGTCGAACTGCTCTTCGTGGGACTGTGCGTCGCCGCCGTCGTGGTGTCGCTCCTGTTCGCGCGGACTCAGAATAATATGCGTTTGCAGTGATATGTACGAACTTCTGGACAAAATCGAATCTCCCGCCGACCTGCGGAAACTATCCATCAAGGAGCTGGAGCAACTCTGCACCGAGATCCGTCAGTATATGATTGCGTGCTGCGCGAAGAATCCCGGCCATCTGGGCTCGAGCCTCGGAGCCGTGGAGCTGATTGTCGCCCTGCACAGTGTCTTCGATACCCCGAAGGACCATCTGGTCTTTGACGTGGGTCACCAGGCCTATGCCCATAAGATCCTGACCGGGCGGCGGGAGGCTTTCCGCCGCAACCGGATGGCCGACGGCATCAGCGGCTTCCCGCGCCGGGATGAAAGCCCTTACGATGCTTTTGGGGCCGGCCATGCCTCGACATCCATCTCCGCCGCTCTGGGATTTGCCGAAGCGGCACGCCTGCAGGGGACGGGGGAGCGCTCGGTCGCCGTCATCGGTGACGGGGCCCTGACCGGCGGCCTGGCCTGGGAAGGCCTGAACAATGCCGGTGCCTCGTCGGCGGACCTGCTGGTGGTCCTGAACGACAACAATATTTCCATTGACGGCAATCTGGGCGGACTGCACGATTACCTGCTTCGGGTGACGACTTCCTCTACCTATAATAAGATGAAGGGAAAGGTCTGGGACAGCCTCGGGGAAGGAAAACTCCGTGACTGGGTCCAGCGCCAGGTGGTCCAGGCCAAATCCAACATCGTCCGGGATTCCGGCGGCGCCCTGTTCGAGGCCCTTGGTTTCCGATATTTCGGGCCCATCGACGGGAATGACATCACCCAGGTGACCGGGACGCTGCGCCGGCTCAAAGGCCTTAAGGGGCCTCGGATCCTCCACGTACTGACCCGCAAAGGGAAGGGCTATTCTCCGGCGGAGGCCGATCCGACCGCCTGGCATGCTCCGGGTCGTTTTGACCCGGTGAGCGGCGAGCGGATCCGGAGCGTGTCGAGCGTCGACCGTTACCAGGATGTATTCGGGCAGGTGCTGACCGATCTGGCGGGCATGGACCCGAAAGTGGTCGGTATCACCCCTGCCATGGCTTCCGGCTGCGGCATGACCCGTTTCGAACAGGCCTATCCGGACCGCTTTTTCGATGTCGGCATTGAGGAAGAGCATGCGGTCACCTTCGCGGCCGGCCTGGCGGCCGGCGGCATGAAGCCCTACTGCAACATCTACTCTTCCTTTGCCCAGCGCTCCTATGACCAGATTATCCATGATGCCGCCCTGCAGCGGCTTCCGGTGGTCTTCTGCTTCGACCGCGCCGGACTGGTGGGGGAGGACGGAGCCACGCACCAGGGCGCGTTCGACCTGGCGGCTTTCCGCTGCATTCCGGGGATCATCATCTCGGCTCCGCGTAACGAGATCGAGCTCAAGCAGCTGATGTATACCGGCCTGCAAATCAAGGATATGCCGATGATCATCCGCTATCCGCGCGGAGGCGGGGAAGGCGTTCCCTGGCAGGACGCCCCCTTCGAGGCGCTGCCCGTCGGAAAGGGAGAAAAACTCATGGACGGGAAGCGGGTCGCGATCCTGGGCCTCGGCCCCGTCGTGAACCGGGCGCTGGAAGCGGCGGAGCGCCATAAGGTCGACTACTGGACTTCTCCCTCCGTGTATGATCTTCGTTTCCTCAAGCCGCTGGATCTGTCTATCCTGGAGGAGGCGGCGAAGTTCGACGTAATCCTGACGGTGGAGGACGGATCCCTGAAAGGCGGCCTTTTCGGCGCCGTGTCGGAATACTTCTCCGGCAAGACGGACGCTCCGCTCATCAAGGGGCTCGGCATTCCGGACCAGTTCATCGAGCAGGATACGCAGGCTGCCCAGCGCGCCTCCTGCTGTCTGGACAGTTCGTCCATCTATGAGCTTTTGCGGGAAATGATGAAAAATTAGCAAATTATTTTGTTGTTTCGGAAAAAATTTCTACCTTTGCAGTCCCTTTCACAGGTGGAGGATTCACAGAGAGCTGCCGATATAGCTCAGTTGGCCAGAGCACGTGATTTGTAATCTCGGGGTCGTGGGTTCGAATCCCTCTATCGGCTCGAAAGAGTTTTGACATACTGAAAAAGCCAATGGGAGGTTCGCATAGTGGCAATTGCGGCGGACTGTAAATCCGCTCCCTCAGGGTTCGGTGGTTCGAGTCCACCACCTCCCACCAACGCGGAAGTAGCTCAGTTGGTAGAGCATCAGCCTTCCAAGCTGAGGGTCGCGAGTTCGAACCTCGTTTTCCGCTCGAACGAAATTCAAAGCCGGTGTAGCTCAGGGGTAGAGCGCATCCTTGGTAAGGATGAGGTCATGAGTTCAATTCCCATC
>JAEEHS010000062.1 GCA_016281015.1 Bacteroidales bacterium | reverse complement strand
GGTAGTGGCCTTTATAAAGACAATGTGGAAGAATGGATGAAACAGTTCTTTGAGAAACTGGTCAAGGTTAATCCAAAGTACTGTTCAAACACTGTCAGATAATCACTTATTTTAGACCTGTTGCTCTCCAAAATACCTCTCCACTGAACTTACCAAAGTAGGGTCTTGTCACAGTTTGGTGCAATTTTGGTGCAACTTTTTTGAGCCCTAAAATAAGAAAAACCCCATCTGAATACATTCAGGTGGGGCTTTTGAATTGTTCAATGCGGTGAGTGAGGGATTCGAACCCCCGGTACGCTCACACGTACACCTGTTTTCGAGGCAGGCTCCTTCAACCACTCGGACAACTCACCTCTGGGTTGGGGATGCAAATATACGATTTTTTTCGATAGTTACAAAACGGAGGGTTTATTTGAGCCGGGTCCAGCAGACGGTTTTGCTGACGCCAAGCAGGGAGCCCTTGATATTCAGCTTGTCGGGAGAGGTGAACCAGGCATCGAACGGTGCCTTGATGCCGCGGCGGGGGTCATAGATTTTGGTTCCGCCCCAACGCTGTTGCTGCGGGTAGTATTGGAGGCCGGTGAAGATGACGATGCGGTCTGCCGGTGTGTCGCGGAGGCTTTTGTCGGGATTCTTGATATCGCGCAGGATGCTGCCGTCACGCTGGACCAGGTTGTCGACATGGATGACGTCCGCCCGATAGGTTCCGTCTGCCGAGCGGGAGATCCGGGCATGGAAGTGAAACTGTCCGGTCCGGCCGGAATACTCGCCGAGGATGTTGTCAGCAAGGTCATTCTGTGCGAAGAGGATGCTGCATAGCAACAAGGCCGTGAGGGTGGAGAGGATACGTTTCATTTTTTTTTGTGTCGGATTGAAAAATTTTGCAAATTAAAGACTAATTTTGCAAAAATCCAATGGATGACGATGAACGAGACCTGGAGATTTCTAAAATTTGTACTATTCTCGGCCAGCGCCGGGATTATCGAGATGGGCAGTTTTGCCCTTTTGAATGAATTGATGGACTGGCCGTATTGGCCGTCCTATCTGATAGCGCTGGTTCTCAGCGTATTATGGAATTTTACGCTGAACCGGAAATTCACTTTCCGCTCCGCGGCGAATGTCCCGAAGGCGATGCTGCTGGTCTTCGCTTATTACTGTGTCTTTACGCCGGCGACGACGTGGCTCGGAAGCTACCTTGCCGATACGCTCGGATGGAACGAATACCTGGTAACGGGCATCAATATGCTCCTGAACGTTACGACGGAATTCCTCTTCCAGAAGTTCGTCGTCTATCGGGACCAGATCGATACGGCGGTTAAAGCGGCGTGACGCCGATTCCGGGCGCGGCGGGAAGGACGAGGCGGCCTTCCGACAGGCCGACGCCGGAGAAGCGGTCGTTGGAAATCAGGAGGTTTCCGTCCAGGTCGGCGAAATCGACGGCAGGGGAGAGCTGGGCGGCGGCGGAAACGGCACAGGAAGTTTCCGTCATGCAGCCGAGCATTACCTTCATCCCGAGCGCGCGGGCGAGGGTGACCATTTTATGGGCTTCCCGCATGCCGGTACATTTCATCAGTTTGATATTGATGCCGCTGAAGGCACCGCTGAGCCGCCGGACGTCGGACAGCCGCTGGACGGATTCGTCGGCAAAAATGGGCAGGGGACTGCGTTCGGTGAGCCAGGAGCTGTCGTCCAGTGCCGCCACCGGGAAGGGCTGCTCGACCATGACAACGCCCTGTTCTTTCAGCCAGTAAATCCTGTCGAGGGTCTGGAAACGGTCTGTCCATCCCTGGTTGGCATCCACGGCAAGGGGCAGCTGCGTCACGCTCCGGATGGATTCGATCAGTTCCCGGTCCCGGGGCGTTCCCAGTTTGACCTTGAGAATCCGGAAGCGGTCCGCCGCTTCGAGGGTCTTTTCCCGGACGACCTCGGGGGTGTCGATGCCGATGGTGAAGGTGGTGAGGGGCGCCTTCGCCGGGTCAAAGCCCCAGATGCGGTACCAGGGGGCGCCGAGAAGCTTTCCGACGAGGTCGTGGAGGGCGATGTCCACGGCCGCCTTGGCGGCGCTGTCTCCAGGGGAGAGACGGTCCACATAGCTGAGGATGTCTTCCAGGCAGAAAGGATCCGCGAACTGTTCCAGACGGACCTTCGACAGGAAGGCGCTGACGGATTCCACGCTCTGTCCCAGATAGGGCGGCATGGACGCTTCTCCATAGCCGGTAAGGCCTTCATAATCAATCTCTACCTGTACGCCCGGCGTCGTGGTCCGGCTGAAGGATGAGACCGTAAAGATATGCCGGAGCTGGAGTTCATAGGGGAAGAAGCGAAGATGCATCTTTCCGTCCCCTTTCTTCCCGCCGCAGGAGCGGACGGCGTTGCACCCGACGGCCAGGCCGGCCGCGGCGAGTGCACTGATTTTCAAAAAGTCCCGTCGGTTACTCATGATAATAGGGATTCGTGGCCGTCGTGTTGAGGCCTTCCTGTTTGTCTATATAGGGAAGGATCCGGGAGGCAAAGAGATAGCGTCCGGCATTGTAAGCATCGTAATCGGGGGCGGAAGGGTCGAACGAGGCGATTTTAACGCGTCCCAGGGAATGGATGAAGCGTCCGCCGCCAAGGTAGATGCCGACATGAGAAACGCGGGTTTTCACCGTGTCTTTCCGCCCGAAGAACACGAGATCACCTTTCTGAAGGTCTGCCGTGCCCATGATCCTTTCGCCCATGGGCGCCTGCTGGGAGGCGTCGCGCGGGATAATGATGTCGTGGAGAAATAGCACCGCACGGACGAAGCCGCTGCAGTCCATGCCTTTCGGTGACATCCCGGCCCAGAGGTAGGGGAAACCGTTCATGGTCAGGGCCGTCGCAATAATGGCGTCGGCATCCTGGCGGAGTTTACTGCGCCAGGGGCCTTCCCGCTGGGCATCCCGCTGCGGGACAAAGCCCGTCCGGCCGTCCGGAAAAGCGACCTTCCACCACCCTCCGCAAGGCTCCACGAGGCGGAGCCGGTCACCGGCGACGAGGTCGGATACCGTGCCGCCGCGGCGGGAAGGAGCGGAATAAGCGATGGAAAAGAGCGCGGTCACGACAATCTTTTCCGCCGCATTCCAGGCGCTGTATTCTTCTTTTGACAGCAGGGTGATACCGTCCTTATGGACCCAGCCGGTATAGCTGTCCGGCGTCTGGACACGCGGCCAGTTGTTCTTCGGCGTAATTTCCAGGATATGGACCGGTGTCCCGAGGAGGGCCTGGGAGACCATTTCCGCGTCGTAATCAGGGGTCGCACGCAGGTTGCAGACGGAAATGTTGACAATGCCGAATTCCTGGGCAGCAAGTATCTGGCACAGGAGTATGGCGACGATAAACAGCATTTTTTTCATGATACCAAAGGTATCGACTTTTTTTCTTATCTGCAAGAAATGCCACCCTTGTGGTGAATTCCACCACAACAAATAATAAAAACAGGTATATCTTTGCAAGGTCGCAAATTAGTTTGATATGAAAAAACTCGCTTTGCTTTGTCTTTGTCTTACCGCGGCATTGAGTGCCGCTGCCGTTAATCCTCCGGTAGGAGTGGAGCGTGTCAGATGGTGGGATCCGGAATATCTTACTGTCACATGGGGCGGGGATATCACTCCCGACTGGCGAGACAATTATTCCCGGAAGTGCAGGGAATATATAGTTTCTCTTCTGGAGAGTCCGTCTTCCATGGACCAGAAACTCTTCTACAAACCGGGAGATTCTCCGATTTACATTGGTTCACGCGTCATTGCCGTTGACGGAACTGATGCAAAGGGTTGGAATGCGGACAGGTTTTATTCCGCAATCGAGTCTCCCTTCAAGCACATCCTTACTCTGGAACATCCCGGGAAGGGACAGTATGAAGTGGTCCTGGGGAATGATCTTCCCGCGTGGATGACTGCCGCTGGTTTCCATCCGCGCACTTGC
>JAEEHS010000061.1 GCA_016281015.1 Bacteroidales bacterium | reverse complement strand
GCAGCACGGTGGACAAGCGTGATACAGTCTATATCCTTGGGGATCTGACGTTTCTAAAGAGCGAGGAGGCGCATCGGCTTCTGGAAAAGCTGCCCGGGAAGAAGTTCCTGATTGAGGGAAATCACGATGGGTCGATTCGCTCATACCATAACTACTTCAAAGAGGTTTACCAAATAAAGGAGATGCGGTTCAAGCCTACTGTCGCGCCCTTCCTGAAGGAAGAATTCAGCGTCGTGATGTGTCATTATCCGATGGTGACGTGGAACCAGAAACCGAGGGGTTCGGTGATGCTTCACGGCCATAGTCATGGAAAACTGGACGAGTATAACGCCCAGTCAATGGACTTGCGCTTTGACGTTGGGATAGACGGGGCTTTGGCCAACCTGCGGTTCCTGACGCTGGAGGATGTTTACAACGCTGCGACAGAAAAGATTACGCAGTACAAGTGTGATACGTTTGCGGAGTATGCGAAGAATAACTATAGGGGAGAGGTGAGGTAATTTTTGCATTGTGTTCTAGCAAATAGTAGTAGAAGGCATATCGTACTACCTGGCATCATACTTTGTGTGCACGCGGGTCCACTAACTGGACCGGTGTGCACGCCAGGGAGGCGTAGCAGCACGTCCGGGGGGACGTCAGATAACCCTCAACTCCCTCCCTTCCAGATACTTATCCAGCAGGTCCCGTGTGCGGAGCTTGACAAAGCAGGTGGGGGTGCCGTCGGTGCAGGCGAACCATTTCGCTTGGGAGATTGCGGCGTCCATCACCAGATGGACAGGAGCGGCCTCCGGCAGGATGGCGCTGAGAATCGTGGTGGCGCCTACGCGGACGCCGGTGAGTTCCCACAGTTTCTCTGCCGAGGCGAATGACACGCGGGGGATGCCTCCCATCGCCGCGCAGAAGTCCCGGGTGACGAAGGGCTTGTCGTCGGAGGTGACGTAGAGGTAGAATTCTGTCTGCTGGCGGTTGCAGAGGAAGATGGTCTTGACGATATGGATGCCGATTTTGGCGTCGATGTTCTGACAGTCCTCCATGGTGATGCCGGGATCTGTGTCCACGCGGCTGAAGGGGATGTCCTTGGAGGCAAACGTCTCATAGACAAGCTGTTGCAGCTTCGTCCCGAACTGCGGCGGAGGGGTGGATATGGGCTCGCTTACGTAAAAACCGTCCAGTTGCTCCCGAAGCTGCTCCACGGTATCGACGATGCGGTTTCCCGCCAGTTCTTCTTTGGTCCGGTACCCCCAGCTCACGGCAATGGCCCCGATACCTCCGTTCGCTGCCGTGCGCATATCGGTAGGGGAGTCTCCGACCATTACGGCTTCTTCCCGGCCGATGTTCCCTTTTGACAGCACCTCTTCTACGATGGCCGGGTCCGGCTTCAGCGGCTGCCCGGGCCTGTTCCCGAGTATCGCAACGAACTGAATGTCAGGGAAAAATTCCTTGATCAGGTACTCCGTCCCTTCCTGGAACTTATTGGAGGCCACACCCATCTTTACCCCCTTTGCCTGCAGCTCCCTGAGCAGTTCCGAGATGCCCGGATAGGGTCTCGTGTGCACGTCGATGTGTGCCTCGTAGTACGCCTTGAAGTCTGCAAGGGCCTCATCGACCCCCTGGTCGTTGATTTCCTGGCCCGAAGCCTCCAGCGCCTGCTGCACAAGGTTCCGCACCCCGTGGCCCACCATCTTTCTGTATTCATCGATGCCATGGAGCGGCAGAGCGCGTAGCTTCAGCGCGTGATTGACGGCCTCCGCCAGATCTTCCAGCGTGTCGATGAGCGTCCCGTCCAGGTCCCAGAGTATCAGTTTCTTCATATCTCAAGCAGTGTTTATTCTTCTCCAGCGGCAAATACCGGTGTGGGCTTCCGTCTATTATAAATGTACAATATTGGTGCGAAGATACTGTTTTTTTTCCTGAATCGCCTGCAAGCGCCGCCAAAAAGGTAACGACGCGTAGGGGGTCCCTGTCATTCGATTGGACCAGTGTGCTCACCAGAGCGAAGCGAATGGACCAGTATGCACGGGGCGCGGAGCGGCGGCGCATATTTCAGGGAAATTTTTCTCGCAGCCGTAGTAAATCCAACAAAATTTCGTATATTTGTAGACGGATGCACTAAACCTGGCGTCCGCCTTGAACTATGAATGCATTCAGCGACATCGACGCTCTGCTGCGTGTCATCTCCCGGGAAAAGGACATACTCAGGTTCCTGTTCGTGAACAGGAAAGCGCCGTCGCTCCGAAGGGAGCAGGCATTGGAGAACTTCCTTTCCCAGGACACCCGCAGGCTGGATTATCTACTGGAACACGGGGTCATCCGCGAGGCGGAGGGCCTGCTGGTGCTGGAAGACACGTACCTGCGCTTTTTCGAGGAGGTGCTGGAGGTGAACGAGGAAATCAACGTCCTCTCCGTCAAGCAGCATATCGACGCGCTGAATGAGAACATCGAACTCTGGCTCACGGTGGGATCGGACGCCCGCAGGCACCGCTATATGGGGGAAATCCTGCGGATCCTCAGGAGCATCGCCCTTTCCACGCACCGCAACGTCATCGACCTCAAGCGGGCCATCGACAGCACCTACAAAAATGAGCGGGACTATGCCGTGAAGCGCAAGCGCCTGGAGAACCTGGACCGCAAGCGGGCCGATATCGCCCTCCTGATCAAGGAGGCGGAAAAGCTCTTCGACGTGCGTCAGCAGGTGTTCTTCGGTCCGGGGATGGACGCTCACCTGAAGGAGACGGTAGCTGACGTAAAGGATTCACTTACAGAGTCTTATCACGGTCTGCTGGAGCTGGACCGCCAGATCATCGTGTACCTGAATAAGATTGAGGCGGAGCAGCGGCTGGTGGAGAAGATCCGCCGCATCAAGTACCTCAAGGACCAGCTGGTGTGGGAGAGCGGGACGGATGTGATCTGGGCGCTGCAGACGCATCGACCCGCCTTTCTGGAAAAGCGCCCCTGGTACAACTGCCTGCCGTCGCTGGAGGCGCTCGTGAATACGCCCGACGGCATCGCGGCCCTGAAGGATGCGCATGCCGCGCTGAAGAATCCTACCGCCAGGCGGAAGACTGATCCGGAGCCCCTGACGCCCGAGGAACTTTCCCGTGGCGCGGTGGTGAAGGACACCCTGAACACATTCGAGGTGCGGAGCGCCTTCCTGGGCAGCTCCAAAGACCTGATGAGCTTTTTGCGGGAGAGAGAGGGTGCTCTTTCTTCCGAAGACACCCTCACCCTTTTCTGCCGCCTGGCGGTGGAATTCGACGAAGATTTCCGCATCACGGACCGCTATGAGCAGTCGGGCGGCTTTACCTATCCCTTAGTTTTTGCAAGATGATCAGGACCAAAGAGATATTCGAACTCCTCTCGCGGGGAGGGTTCATCAGCCAGGACAGCACCCGGGCCGATGTCCGCCGCCTCTATGACTATATTGAGGAGAACTTCGATGAGTACAAGGCTTATTATCAAGGCATTGGCTTTGTGCTGGAGCAGGGGAACGGCTACTTCCATTTCTCCCGCGAAGAGTCCCGCACGGAGCTCAGCCGCCGTCTCACCACCCTGGGCGTGTGGATCGACCGGCTGGATTTTGTGAAGACCTTCCACAGCGGCTTCTCCACGGGCGTGCGCTTTACGCCATCGGCCATCACCGAGGCCATATCGGCCGATGTGGAGCTGAAGGAGAAGGCCCGCAGGCTCTATCCCGGGCAGCACAGCGCCAAGGACACGGTGCAGATGCTGATGGACGATATGGACAAGGCCGGGTTCATCGAACTGGAGAATGAGTTCGAGCAGGTGTACAAGGTGACATCGGCTTTCCATTTCCTGGAAGGGCTGGTGGAAATGTTGACGATCAGCGAAGAGGAGGCCGCCGATGAGACAGCTCAGTAGAATCGTATTTGTGAACAGCGCAAACATCCGCTACGGGGAAGTGCGCCTGGATGGGAATGTGCATCTGATTGGCACACAGGGCGTTGGAAAGAGCACCGTGCTCCGCGCCATCCTGTTTTTCTATACGGGGGACAAGACGCACCTGGGCATCAGCCGGGAGAAAAAGTCGTTTGACGATTTCTACCTTCCGGGCGCCAATTCCTACATTGCCTATGAGGTGGAGACGGAATTCGGAGCTTTCACGGTGCTGGTGTTCCGCTCCCACGCCCACAGCGTCTTCCGCTTCATCGGGGCGCCCTTCCGCAGGGAATGGTTGGTCGATGAGGCCGGGGAAGTGACGGCCGATGCTTCGGTAATCCGCCGTCGTCTGGACGGAGCGCCCATGACGCGAATCGTGGACGAATACCAGGAGTACCGGGACATCATTTACGGCAACAAGCGCGCCACCGGCAAGGAATTCGCCCGCTTCTGCATCATGGAAACGGCTAAGTATCAGAACATTCCGCGAAGCCTTCAGAATGTGTTCCTAGGGGCCAAGGTGGATGCCGATTTCATCAAGGACATCATCATCCGCTCCCTCGGGGACGAGGAACCCGGCATCGACCTGGTGTATTTCCGCAGCCAGCTTGCGGGTTTTGAGCGGGAGTACAACGACATTTCCCAGTGGTTCCAG
>JAEEHS010000060.1 GCA_016281015.1 Bacteroidales bacterium | reverse complement strand
GTGGAGGTGGCGCTGAACAGGTTGAAACGGGCGCTGGCCGCCGCGAAATCCAGCATTTCCCGCAACGACCATCCTTCGTGGATGGCGTAGAGCGCGCCGGCGCAGAAGGCATCACCAGCTCCGACAGAGGACACGATTTCGCTGCGGTCGACCGGGAAAGAGGGCGCGTAGCAGACCTCGCCGTTGCGCTCCGCAGCCACACCTCCTTCTGGAAAATGGATGACGACGAGTTTGGCGACGCCGAGCCCCAGGAGGGCGGAAGCAGCGGCCTTGATGGCCGGCAAATCCGGCTGCCCCTCGCGGCGGAGCGGAGTCTCAAGACAGTTCTCGGCCTCCACCTCGTTAATAATCAGATAGTCGATATATTTCAGACAGGGAAGCACCACTTTGCGATAACGGTCACCTTCCTCTGAAACGACATCCACCGAGGTCTCATACCCCTGCCGCTGCAGGCCGTCCAGTGCCCGGGCAGCCGCCACGCCGTATTCAGTATCCTCCTTATCCAACGCATCAAGCAGCAGGAGATACCCCAGATGAAAAATACGCGCGGGAGACTTGCAGGCGAGGACCTGGTCCACCGTGAGTTCCGCATTGGCGCCGCGGCAATGAAAGAAAGTGCGGGAACCATCGCCGTCTGTTTCCGACATCACGTCCGTATAAGAAGTCGCCGTCCCCTCCAGGACCTTGAGATGGGTACGGTCTATCCCGAGCCGGTCACAGGCATCCAGACACATCCTGCCGTATCTGTCCGCCCCGATGCAGCCGCCCGCATAAAGCGGAATGCCGCTGTGCATCGCGGCCAGATCGGCCAGGACATTATGAGCACATCCGCCTAACCCTTCCTCCTGAGAAAGGATTGTGGCAAGATTCCCCTTCCGGGGATAACGCCCGATGAATTTGACATTGTCGACAATCCAGTTGCCGACGGCGATGATTCCTTTGCGCTGCATATTCATCTCGACAAGAAGATCCCTCCTCAGCGAAGGGCTTCCCGGATAAAGGCTTCCCGCTTTTTCAGGACCTGCTCCTTCCAGGAAGGATCGTTCAAAAGATCCCTGTCGGCGTGAGGCCGGCGCGGGAAGAAGTAAATCTGTTTGGATTTTACACGGACGGCATTGTTGTAGGCCGCGGCAACGCAGGCCGGGTCGCAGGTGACGTCAATGTTTCCTGCCTCGATGTAGAGATCGCCCTTGAAGAGGGAAACCAGCAGCGCGCCGTCGTGATAGGCCATTACACTCGGACCCAGATAGGTCGGGGCGTTCTTTTTATTGGCCGCGGAGGGCCAGCCGGACTTGCGGCCGTCCAGCACGGCGCCCATATCGGTCAAGGCCGGAACGAGGGCCACGCAATGCGTTACCCGGGGGTCTATGCCGGCAAGCGCAAGCGCCTGCCCGCCGCCCTGGCTGCTTCCATACACGACGATGCGTTCCCCGTCCCAGTAAGGCAGGGTGGTCGCATAATCCAGGGCACGGATGTCCCGGAGATACATATTGTGGAAATAATAGTCGCCCTTGCCGCTATATTCTTTGTAGGCATACCTCCGAAGTTCTCCGGCATCCAGTTCCGCATAATATTCCTGCGGCTGGTCGTCTTCAAAACCGTGCGCATTGATATCCAGGGCGATGCATCCTTTCTTGGCTTCCGTCAGCACGCGGGAGGCCAGCGCCCTGTTTCCGCGCTTGAGCAAACCGGCTCCGTGCAGCCAGACAAAAATGGGCAGGCTCTTCAGTTCGGCCCCTTTGGGATAGGCCACATACCCCCTGCAGGGCCTTCCGTCCAGCATATTGATTTCAATTCTGTAGCACTCGAATTGGGAAACATCCGTCTTTTCATTGTCGTCGAAGACAGCCGGATAGGTTTTGACCACCGGCTTTAATTTCCGCAGCCGTTTCACCTCCTTCTGCCAGTACTGCGTCAAGTTGCCGGGCGTAGGGAAGCCCGGGCGGAAGGTTTCCGGAGCGACCAGAAAGCCGATCGCGGTCGACACTTTCGGATTCGATGCGGGACCGAGATTGACGATGACGGAGGTGGCTTCCGGAAATGCGTCAGCGTAGATCAAAGTCTCCCCTTCGGGAAGCGAAAGGGTCTCTTTGCTGATCTCTTCACCATAACGCAGCACCCGCAGAAGCAGTTTGTCTTCTGCTCCACCGCGAATGATGGCGGTGATTTTAACGGAATCTCCGGGGGCATAAATGCCATTCTCACTGTTTATGGCCAGCGAAACCGGCTCATAAATCTGTGCACGCAGCGACAGCGGGATAAGCAGCGCTGTCAGCAGCAGGATTTTTGACAGAATTTTCATCACAGCCCTACTTTTCCGGCATCTCCAGGTCAATCATCACCTTCATCGAGGTCTCCCTGTGGGCGTCGATGAACTTGTAGGCGTCGTCGAACTTCTCGAGGGGGAAACGGTCGGTGATAAGGGGTTTGAGGTTAATCGTGCCTTTATCAACCTCCTCGACGGCCTTCAGGTAGTCCTCATGCTTATACATAAGGGTGCCGATCAGATTGAGCTCGTGTTCGCCGAGATGTTCCATGTTGATGACTGGATTATGCGCAAAAACTGCGACGATCACGATGTCTCCGCCCTTTTCGATGGTGGCCATCAGCGACTGGATGGAGGATTCTACGCCGGCCACTTCAAAGGCGGCCTGGTACCCTTCTTCCCCGAAAATCTCCTTTACGCCCTCCGCGAGCGGGGTCTTGTTCACGTTCAGGGTGTACTTGATGCCGCATTCGCGT
>JAEEHS010000059.1 GCA_016281015.1 Bacteroidales bacterium | reverse complement strand
TCCTGGTTGATCTTGACGATCTTGAAGTCCATGGTGGTATCCACGAACACGTCATAGTCACGGATGGACTTGATGTCGATCTGGGAACCCGGGAGGAAGGCCTCGATGCCGAACACGTCGACGATCATGCCGCCCTTCGTGCGGGTCTTCACATAACCCTTGACGATCTCGCCGGCTTCGTATGCGGCATTGACCATATCCCAAGACTTGAGCTGGCGGGCTTTCTTGTGCGAGATGACGAGCTGGCCCTTGCGGTCCTCGGCGGACTCGACGAGCACCTCGACCTTGTCACCGACCTTCAGGTCCGGATTGTAACGGAACTCAGGGGCGGGAATGACGCCTTCGCTCTTGGCGCCGATGTTCACGACGACCTCGCGCTTGTTGATGGACGTAACCACACCCTCGACCACCTCGTTCTCGGTGACCTTCTGCAGGGTCTGGTCGTACTGGGCGGCGACCTCCTCGCGGTTCTCACCGGCGGGGCTGTCGTTCTCGAAAGCATCCCAGTCGAACTCTTCCGGGGCTACGGAAGCGTTCAGCACAGCCTTCTTGGTTTCTTTCTGGATGGGAGCCTCCACCTCGGGAGTTTCAACCTCGGGAGTTTCTTCCACCACGTTTTTGATTTCTTCTGACATAGTTTTAATAATTCTAAAAACTAGTAGTTAAACATTATTTCCTGTGCCTTTCCGGGGCAAAAAAAAGCACGCCTCCGGAAAAAGGCGTGCAAAGATAATCAATTATTATTGATTTACAAAACTAAAGTAATTTCTTTCTACGGAAGAAAAACCAGATAATCAAGCAGCTCAAGCCCATGACTCCGATAATAATAATCCAGTTCCAGAAAGAAGCGTTGGGCTCATCGGCCGCAATCATCGGAAGCCGCACGTTCATCCCGTAAAAGCCTGCGATCAGGGTCGGCGGCATCAGGAAGACCGACACGACCGTAAAGACCTTCATGATCTTGTTCTGTTCCAGGTTGATCAGACCCAGCACCGTATCCTGGAGGTATTCCAGACGCTCGAAGCAGAAATTCGTATGGTTGATCAGGGAAGAAATATCCTGCAGGAGTACGTTCAGCCGTCCTTCGAGGGCCTTCGGGACCTTGGAGGACCGCATCAGGTTCGAGATCAGGCGCTGTTTGTCCACGACATTCTCCCGCACGATCATCGTGTTTTCCTGCAACTGGGAGATATCGATCAGGAGTTCTTCATTGATGTCTTCCTGGTCGGAGATCCGCTTGGCATACTGGGAGATCTCCTTCGACAGGAGCTCGATCATATCCGCATCCAGGTCGACACGCTGGTCCAGGATCGAAGCAAACACGCTGAAACCGCTGGGATACTGCCGGGGATTGACCTGCATCCGGCGCTGGAGTTCGGTAAAGGAACGGAGCGGCACTTCGCGGAGGGTCGCCAGGGTATCGTCCACGATGGTGAAGGAGACCGGCTGCATCATGTACTCCTCCGGCCCCGGGGTCAGGAAGTTCGTGTTGGCGAAAATTGCATCGTCCGCCTCGTAATAACGGGAGGAACTTTCAATCTCCTCCGCCTGCGCCCGGCTCTGGATTTCCGTGCCAAGAAATGCTTCTACAGCCCTTTTCTCCGCCCCGGACGGCTGGACCAGGTCGATCCAGACCACATCTTCGAGACGAAGCCCCTGGAGTTCCTTTTCCGTATCCACGTAAAGGATTCTCCCACTTTCTCTGTAGAAAACACTCAGCATATCCGCGCAAAAGTACGGAAAAAAGCTCAGAAAAACAAAACGGGTATGATACTGCCAGATCCGTTTTTATTCATTTTGACAGCCTTCTCGAACTTATAAGAGCTCTCGTACGTGTCCAATCTGTAAGCCCAGGCTTCGCTTGCACTGGCATCAGCAATCGCCCATACATAAGTAGGTTCGTTGGAATTGACGTCCAGCGCTTTGCGCTTCAGATCCATGTTGGCTGCCACAAAAGATTTCCTGACATGAAGATATTCGCCCAGCGGAAGAAGTGAAGTACAGTTCCCGGGGATGAACCATTTAAGGCCGGTATAACGCCCCGGATTATAGCGGTAAAACTCGTCGGCTATGGTAAAGCTACTCGAAGGAGAAGTCTGACAAAAGTGATAAGTATAATAGAGACCAATAAGATCCTGATTCAAATCTTTGGTATGATACGTGCCGCCGGACTCCCATATTGACCCTTCGGCAATGGGTTCTCCAATAATAAGTCCGTGGCAGTTGGGGCTGTTCGACAAGCCGGGGAAGTAGCTCTTGTCATTTTCCAGACCGGTGGAACCGCTCGGCCTTAGCATATTATTCAGAAAGAGCTCGGAAGGTGTTTTCAGGCCACACTTTATGATAATGCCAAGAAAAGTCTCTCCACTCTTGATCACATCACTTACCCGGCGCGCCACTCCGTCCTCATAGCCACCGATTTTCGTCCTGATACCGCAATCCGCACTGCGCAGGGCTCCGCCCTGACTCACAAACACATAGTCCCCCACTTTGACCTCGTTCTCGTCGAAATCGCAGACATCGACTTTAAGCTGATTCGTCACCGAAGATGCGACCTTGGAGGCAAATGAAACCGACAGCAGCTTTGAAGGAGACGAGGATGCGGTCAATTTGTAATAATTCTTGAAAGTACCGCCCGAAGGAGCCGATGCCGGAGACAGCGACAGCCCTGTCTCCGGCTTGTAATACAGTTCCTGAATTGCCGTCTCCGGCAGCACGGATACGCCTATCAGTTTACTTACGCCAAGCTTCACATTGACTAAATCCTTCTCAAAACAGATGGAAGAGGGAGCATCAAAGGTATTTGCCGTAACACTCACGCTGCGGGACGGGTCCACAAGGGGCGAAGCCTTAATGACCGGGGCGGGATATACTCCGGCCTCAGTCACCTCCGCCACGCCGTAAACGCCTTCCTGGGACAAAGTGATTCCACCGCCTGACACGGACCATGTGACAGGAGTCTGGATACTCTTGCCGGAATTGTCCACTATCACGACTTCAAGGTAATACTTCTGCCCCTTGGACAGTCGGGCGGCAGAACCAAGCCATAACGGTTCCCCGCCCTTTTCCGTATTGAATGAAAGAGATATGCTCTTGATTCCGTCAATCACCTGGACAGTCACGCTACGTGAAGCTGCGGGGCCGCTTTTCGGAGAGACGGTCAACACCGCGGTTCCGGAGCCGACAGGAGTTACGGCAAGTCCCTCCTTGACAAGACGCGCCGTAACGACCTTCTCATCTCCCCCGGACAGTTTCAACACCTCCGGAATCGACAAGCTGGACGGAGTCAGGACAATAGGGATAACAAGTTCTCCCGCGTCTTTCAGCAATGGGCAGGAAGAGGCGACATTGATCTCAGACAATTCATCCGGAAGCTGATTGGAGGAAGCGGCGCCGTCTTTTTCATCGCAGGAAACGACGGACAGAAGGGCCAGCGAAGCAAGTATGGCAAGCAGTTTTTTCATTGGTCTGCAGTATTATTACCCTGCAAATTTACAACAATTCCTTTCTTTTTCCAATGATAATAACCGTACGCGGCTGAAAAGACGTACGCGAGATAAAGAATGGAAAGCCAATACTGACCTGTTACCAGGCAAAGGGCCGTCGTCAGCACATCGGCGACAATCCAGAGCAGCCACTGCTGGAGGTGGGACTGGGCGAGCCACCAGGTCGCGATGACGCTGAGCATCGTGGCCAAGGCATCCAGTTCCGGCGCCTTGTCCCCGAAACGGCGGAAGAGCCAGATAAGCGCCAATGATCCTGCAATATATATCAGCGTACTCCAGAGCGCGATGCTCTTCTTAAGTGGCCTGAGATGGATCTCCCCCTCCCCCACGGCCGCCGAATCCTTTTTCCAGCGAATCAGGCCGACTACGGACATAACAACATAATAAAGGTTCAACCCAACCATCCCCCAGCTGTGCTGAACGGAAAAACTATAGGCACAGGCCGCCCCCGTCGCAATCCCGACCACCCACATCGCATTTTTCTGCAGGATTTCCAGGACGACGTACAAGACGCCCGTCACCATGGCGAAGATCTCTATGGCTTGGATTAAGTCCATCTACACTTTGAACGGCTGCCTTGCGGCGATGGAGCGCCCGAGGGTGAGACTGTCGGCATATTCCAGGTCGTCACCGAAGCCGAGGCCGCGAGCGAGGGTGGTGACGCTGACGCCGATGGGTGCAATCTGCCGGTAAATATAGAAAGCGGTCGTCTCCCCTTCGACGTCGCCCCCGAGGGCCAGGATGACTTCCGTTTCCGAAGGCGTATCCATCGCTTCCAACCGTTCCACCAGGTCCCGGATGGTCAGGTCCGAGGGGCCCACTCCGGCCATGGGGGAAATGATGCCCCCAAGGACGTGATAGAGGCCATGATACTGGCCGGTCGCCTCGATACTCATCACGTCGCGGACGCTCTCCACGACGCAGATCTGGCGGTGGTTCCGCCGGCTGTCGCCGCAGTAGGAGCAGACCTCCCCGTCCGAAATCATCCGGCACTGCCGACAGTAATGGACCTCATCCCGGAGCCGCCGGATGGAATCCGTGAAATGATGGACATGCTCCTGAGGCTGTTTCAGCAGGTGAAGGGCCAGCCGCAGGGCACTGCGCCGTCCCACCCCCGGGAGGGAAGAAATCGCATCGACGGCCTCGGTCAGGAGGACGGATGGATAGTTTTCTTTAAAAGCCATGTAATACCCTATTATCCAACGAGATACTCGCCCACGGTCATCGTGTCGCGGTCAAAGGCTACGCCGACTTTCACCACGTCGCGCCCTTCCGTCTCGAATGGAAGCGCATAGCCCTTGCTGTCGATCTGCGAAAGGGCCTCCTCGGCCGTTCCATTGACCTTCAATTCAAAGACATATACGGTATCCCTCATCCACACCACGAAATCGATCCTTCCGCCCGCGCATTTAACCTGCGTCCGGGCGTAGATATTGAGCATATTGAAAATCAGCCAGAAGCTGTATTCGTAGAAACCTTCGTAGTTCTTGACCTCGGCAAGCTTTTTCTGAAAGCCCTCCACATACGGGATTCCGGCGAGGAATGCCTTCAACTCCTGCATCGCCCCGTCGATGTCCTTGGCATAGAGCTTCCGCCAGAAACGCAGGGCAAAGCCCACCTGCACATCACTGCTTTCCATGCCCGTGTAAATCGGAAGAAGTCCCTCCGTAAAACCGATGCGTACTTCGTTGTTCGGGATGGAGAGCGTGTAAATCTGACCAAACTTGTCGTAGTCCTTGATGGTCAGGTAGCCGCTTTGGTACAGCAGCGGAAGGGCATTCGTCATGGCCTCCGTCGGACGGTCGAATGCCGATGCAGAGACCTCGATCTTGTCCATCTCGGTGATGTTCGTCCGGAAATGCCGCATCTGCCGGATCAGGAACGATGGCGTGCCGCTTTCAAACCAGTAGTTGGATACTTTCCGCTGCTGGAAACACTTCATCAGGCTGAAAGGATTGTAGATATCCGGAGAGACATCCGCAAAGCGGTATCCATCGTATTGCTCCTTGAGCTTGAGGCGCATCTCGTCGGGCGTACACTCATATTCCTTCGCAAGCATGGCGATATCCGGGGCCATGTCCGTCTCGAATTCCTGCTCCGTGATACCGCAGATGGCCGCATACTTGGAATCCATGGAAATGAGCGTAAGGTTGTTGATGGTCGAAAAGATGCTCAGCTGGGAAAACTTCGTGATACCGGTGATAAAACAGAAACGGATCATCGCCTCGCTCGCCTTCAGCGGCTGATACAGTTCCTGCATGATCCGACGGAACTCCGGAAGGAGCGCATCCTCGTGGAGAACGTCCAGCAGCGGCGCGTCATATTCGTCGATAATGACCACCACCTGCTTCCCCGTCTGGGAATACGCGCGGCGGATCAGGCTGGTGAGAACCTCACCGGGAGTGACGGCCTTCTCGTCACATCCATAAATCTCCGTCAGGGGCGCCAGCAGGAAAAGAAGCGTCCGCTCAAGTGCGCTCCCCGAAGCCTTGCTGCGGGCCATGCTCAAGTCCAGATGGATGACCGGGTAGGAATTCCATTCCTTCTCCAGGTCCATGATCTTGAGGCCTTCAAACAGCTCTTTCTGCCCCTTGAAATAGGAGTCGAAGGTCGTTGTGAGAAGGCTCTTCCCGAAGCGCCTCGGGCGGCTCAGAAAGACATACTTCATCCGGGCGGCTTCCCAGACAAGATCCGTTTTGTCTATATAAAGGTAGCCCCCCTTTCTGATTTCGGAGAAGGTCTGTATTCCTACGGGATATCTGCGTACGTTTTCCATGGTCACTCGGCATTATCGCCGTAAAAATACAAATAAAAAATGAAAGACAGATAAATTTTTCGTACCTTTGGCAGATATGGACAAGCTATTCCTCATAGACGGGCATGCACTCATCTTCAAGATGTACTATGCCTTCCTCCGCCGGCCGATGATGAACTCAAAAGGGGTGGACACGTCCATTCTCTTCGGATTCACGAAATACCTGCTGGAAATGATGGAACGCGAGGCGCCGACCCACCTGGCGGTGGCCTTCGACCCGCCGGGCGGGACGTTCCGGAACGAGCTCTATCCCGCGTACAAGGGCACCCGTCCCCCGACGCCGCAGCTGGTGATCGACGCGCTGGAACCGCTGGCAGAGATTGTCCGCGCCATGAACATCCCGGTGCTGATGGTCCCGGGCTTCGAGGCGGACGACGTGATCGGGTCCATGGCCGTGCGGGAGGCATCCCCCGACATGGATGTCTACATGGTCACCCCCGACAAGGACTACGGCCAGCTGATTTCCCGCCACATCTTCCAGCTCCGGCCCGGAAAAGGGGGCGGGGAAGCGGAAATCGTGGACAAGCAGGCCCTCTGCCAGAAATGGGGCATCCTGGACCCGGTCCAGATCATCGACATGCTGGCCATCTGCGGCGACACGGCGGACAATGTCCCCGGCGTCAAGGGCATCGGTGAAGTCGGCGCCGGAAAACTCATTTCCCGCTACGGGAGCATTGAGAATATCTATGCCCATCTGGACGAACTGTCGGCGCGGCAGCAGGAAATGTTCAACGAGGCCCGGGACCATATCGGCCTGTCGAAGACCCTCGTGACCATCAAGACCGACATTCCCCTCGAAACGACCCTCGACGAGATGCGCCTCGACCGCAGTTACGATCCTTCGTTGGCCGATCTCTTTGAAAAATACGAGTTCTTCTCGCTCAAAAAATACATTGCCCATATCGCCCAGTCCGCCCCGGTTCAGGAGGCCGCCAAGGGCATGGATGTCCGTACCGTGACGCTCTCGGAGCTTTCGTCCCTGGCCCGGCGCGATGGCCGTCTGGGTCTCGCGGCAGAAAGTTATGGAGAAGGGCTCTCCGAGCGGATCCATACCCTCTGGCTGAGCGTCGGCAAGGCGGTCTGTTCCCTTCCCGGAGGGGATCTCGCGAAAGCCAAATCGCTCCTGGAAGACGCGTCCATCGAAAAATATGGCTACGACCTCAAGGGACTCGGTAAACTGCTCGCGGTGGCAGGGATCCGTATGGAGGGCCGCTGGCGGGACATCGCCTTGATGCATTACCTGGTCAATTCCGAACGGAGCCACGATGTGGACATCCTCGCCAAGAGCTATCTCGGCGTCAGCCTGGAAAAGGGCGGCGAGGCCGTCACAGGCTCCCTCTTTGACGATACGCCCGAGGACAGCGGGAACGACCGTTCCCGCGAGGCCGCGGTGCTCGTCCCCCTTGGGGAAGCCGTCCGCGCAGAGCTCGGAGACCGGGAACGGCTCTATCTCGAGATGGAAGAGCCGCTGGCCAAGGTACTTGCCAAGATGGAACTCGCCGGGGTCAAGGTGGACATGAACCAGATTGCCGCCTTCGCCGCCGGACTGAAAGCGGAACTCGCCGAACGGCAGGAACGGATCCGGAACATGGCCGGCGAGCCGGAGCTCAACATCGCCTCCCCCAAGCAGGTCGGAGAAGTCCTTTTCGACAAATTGAAACTGGACCCGAAAGCCAAAAAGAGCGGGGCCAAGGGACAGTATTCCACCGATGAGGCGACCCTTGTCGAGATTGCCCCCCGGCACCCCATCGTGGGCGAAATCCTGGAATGGCGGGCTGTCAAGAAACTGCTTTCGACCTATATCGAGCCCTTCCCGAGTTTCATTTCGCCGGTGGACGGCCGGGTCCATACCACTTTCAACCAGGCGCTGACGGCGACCGGCCGGCTCTCCTCTTCCAATCCGAACCTTCAGAACATTCCGATCCGCACCGAACGGGGCAAGGAAATCCGCAAAGCCTTCATCCCAGGGAGTCCGGACGGGGTTATCGTCTCGGCCGACTATTCCCAGATCGAACTCAGGATCATGGCCCATCTGAGCTGCGACGAGCATCTCGTAAGTGCCTTCCGCTCCGGTGAAGACGTCCACCGCGCGACGGCCGCCAAAATCTACAAAGTTCCCACCGCCGAGGTGACCCGCGAGCAGCGTTCCCATGCCAAGACCGCCAATTTCGGCATCATGTACGGTATCTCCTCCTTCGGCCTGGCGCAGCGGCTCCAACTCGGCCGAAAAGAGGCCAAACAGTTGATTGACGACTATTTCGCCTCCTTCCCCGCCATCCGTTCCTTCATCGACGACAGCATCGCCTTCGCCCGCGAAAACGGCTATGTCGAGACCCTTTTCGGACGCCGCCGCTACCTCCCGGACATCAACGCCCGGAACGCTTCGCTCCGCGCCCTGGCCGAACGCAATGCCGTCAATGCCCCGATCCAGGGGACGTCGGCGGACATCATCAAACTGGCCATGATCCGCGTGGACCGGCGCCTCAGCGAGGCAGGCCTGAAGAGCCGGATGGTCCTGCAGATCCATGACGAACTGCTCTTCGACGCCCTGGAGGACGAAGTGGACACGCTGAAGAAAATCGTGGTCGAGGAAATGGAACAAGTCATCAAACTGTCCGTGCCGCTGACGGTGGAATGCAGCGCCGGAAAAAACTGGTTGGAAGCACATTGAGATGGATTATCTTTCCCTGGATGAAACGCAGTTGGTCGCCCGTGCGGTAAAAGGCGACGAAATGGCCTACCGGGCCATCTACGAACTCCATGAAAAAGCCATCCGGAGCCGGGTGAGCGGCTATTTCAAATGGAAGGCGGACGTGGACGACGTGGTCAGCGAGAGTTTCCAGAAGGCGTTTGTCGCCCTGGGCAGTTTTGATGCCTCGCGCTCGCTCCGTCCCTGGCTGAACACCATCGCCACCCGCACCGCCCTGGACCATCTGGACACCATCCGGCGGGAAGACGAGAAGAAGGAAGGCATGAAAAAACGGGACGGCGGAAAGGACGCGTCCGATCCCCTCACCGACATCGACCCGGAAGAAGAGATCATCCAGGATGAAAACCACCGCCGCCTGCTCTCCTTCATCGAGGAACTGTCCCCCCTCTATAAAGAAGTGATGGTCAAATACATGATTGAAGAACTGGAATACGAGGAGATTGCCCGCACACTGGAGCTGGAACTCAATACCGTCCGCACCCGGATTCGTCGCGGCAAGCAGCAACTCGCCGAAATGATGCTCAGAGGAGAAATCAAATGAATGCAGAAGAGTTTATCGCCCTCCTTCGGAAAGACATCCCGCTGACCCCGGTCCAGCAGGAGCGCTTCCGCGCCCTGGACGGTCTGTACCGGGAATGGAACGCCCGGATCAATGTCATTTCCCGCAAGGATATCGACGCCTTATACGACCACCACATTCTCCACTCCGTCGCCCTCGCCCGCTATCTCCAGACGACAGGCGGCCTCTGGGAGCAGTTCGCCGCGGCCCGGGTGCTGGATCTCGGCACCGGCGGCGGTCTCCCCGGCATTCCGCTTGCCATCCTCTTTCCCGAGACCCGTTTCACGCTCTGTGACTCGGTGGGAAAGAAGACCCTTGTGGCAAAGGCCGTTGCCGAGGCGTTGGATCTGGACAATGTCGTGGTTGTCAACGCCCGCGCCGAGACCCTTGGCGAGCCCTTCGACTTTGTCGTCTCCCGGGCGGTCGCTTCGCTTTCGGACCTGTACCCATGGGTCAAGGGCCGGTTCTCCCGCGGCATCCTCTGTCTCAAGGGCGGCGACGTCGTCGAAGAGATTGCGGAAGTCATGCAGCGGCAGCGCCTCTCCCCCGGGAGTGTCCATACTTGGCCGCTCTCCAGCTGGCTTTCCGACCCCTACTATGAAGGCAAATGGGTCATTCACCTGGAAAAGTGAAAAAATTTTGGCGGTTTGAGCGAAAATTCCTACCTTTGCAGTCCGTCCGCAGAAGTGGGCCTATCCAAACGCGAATAATATAAAAATAGAAAGATATGAAAAGAACATTCCAACCTTCCCGCCGCAAGCGTGTGAACAAGCACGGCTTCCGCGCAAGAATGGCCTCCGCCAACGGCCGTCGCGTCCTGGCTTCCCGCCGCCGTCACTGCCGCAAGAAACTCACCGTTTCTGACGAAGACCGCTGGTAGTCCGTCCGGACAGACTCATAAAAACCGACCTCCCTTTCGGAGGCCGGTTTTTTGTTCCACGGCGTTTTCCAAACCGCCCTTGATACTCAGCGCCTGTCCTTTCGGGAGGCTTCCTACTCCGCCTCCAGCAGGAAGACAGCGCTGGTGTTGGTTTTCAGCAGGGCGGGATTGAAGCCGCCGCCCGCGAGGAAGGCGCCCGTAAAGGCCTTTCCGTCACCCCACCAGCAGCTCTTGTCCACGTTCTGCTCCTTGACCTTGTACTTCCGAGCGGGATCAAGGCCCTGGAGGCGGAACGTGTGCGTTCCGACACCCCGGTTCTGGTAGCGCAGGCAGTAGGCAAAGACCACGGCGCGGCGCTTGTCCGGGGAAACATACATCAGCGCATAATAATCCCCCTCATACGGGGAGGCCAGCCGGTAGAGATCGCCCGTGAACACCAGGTCGCGATAGCCTTTGTAGGAGGTGATGCAGCGGTCTGCAAGGGCCCGCTCCTCCGCCGTGAGATTCTTCGGCTGGAGTTCCATGCCGAGGCGGCCGGCCGAAGCGATGTCGAAACGGAATTTCAGCGAAACGACATTGCCCGTCTGGTGGTTCGGCACGGCGGACACATGCGAGCCCATCACCGAAGCGGGATAAATCAGGGACGTACCATATTGGATACGCACGCGCGAAATGGCATCCGTATTGTCGGAAGTCCATACCTCGTTGAAATACTTCAGGGCGCCATAGTCCACGCGGCTGCCACCGGAAGAGCAGCACTGGACAATCGTGTCGGGATACTTCGCCCGCACCCGCTGGAGGACGTTGTACAGGCCCTGGACATACTCTATATAGAAACGGTCCTGCTCCTCTCCGAGGAAGGTACTTCCGAAAGAAGATACTTCCCGGTTGGAGTCCCATTTGATGTAATCGATGTTGGCGGACAGCTGCATGGTCCGGTCAAAGACGCCGAAGACAAAATCCTGCACGGCGGGATTGGAAAGGTCCAGGAGCCACTGGTTCCGGGTCTGGTAGATTTCGCGGCCGGGGGCCTGGACCACCCACTCGGGATGGGCCTCGGCGAGGTTCGAATCCGGATTGACCATCTCCGGCTCGATCCAGATGCCGAACTTGAGGCCCTTGGAATGGGCATAAGATGCGATATAGTCAATGCCTTCCGGGAGTTTGTTGGTATTCAGCTCCCAGTCGCCGAGACCGGCCTTGTCGTTGTTGCGGGGATGGTCCATGGCGAACCAGCCGTCGTCCAGGACGAACATTTCAAGGCCCATGGAGGCGGCATCATCAATCATGCGGAGCAGGGTCTCCGTCGTGAAATCGAAGTAGGCGCCTTCCCAGCTGTTCAGCAGGGTCGGATTGACCTGGCTTCCGCCATAGACGCCCTGTTTCCGGGCCCAGCGGTGAAGGTTCCGGGAGGCTCCGCCGGCGCCTTCCGCGCTCCAGGTGTAGATCATCTGAGGGGTCGTGAAGCGGGCGCCGGGTGCGAGCGGATAGGCTGAGGCAAAGGGGCTGATACCGGTCACGATGTTCAGTCGGTCGGTATGGTTCTTTTCAAAACTGAGGCGGTAGTTGCCGCTCCAGGCCAGGGCGCCGCCGATGACCTCGCCCTCGGTCTCGCTGAAGGATTTTCCACAGCTCAACAGGAAAGAGGGATTGGTATTCTGGGTCCCCTGCGTCCCGCGGCGGGATTCGATCACTTTCACCCCATGGGTCAGCGGGGTCCGTTCCACCTGCATCTCCATGGCCCAGTCCCCGTAGAAATGGGTCAGAAGGTAGTCTCCGGCGTCCAGGTTGAGCGAAGCCGAGGCCACGTCCAGCAGCTCGACCGCTTTCTTTCCTCCGTTAACGACCTCACTGTGCATCAGGATGACATCCTCCGCCCGGAATGCCTCATAGACCAGGCTGACCTCCAGGGCCGTCACGTAATCCTTCAGATGTAGGGTCGTCGTGACGGCGCCGCCGCGGGAGACGGTTTCGTGGGAAACATAATAGAGTTCCGTATTGTGCGTGCCGTCGGCATACTTGACCTGCAGCGCCGGCTGCCCGATGAAGCGTCCGCCGACGGTCGGATAGGTCATGGGTCCGCTTCCATACAGACTGCCATAGCCGGAGCGGAAGGACACGAACTGGGCCGCCTCGCCGGTCGGAGCCCCATAATGGACGGTGCGGACGGAGCCCTTCTTGTCCACCTGGAGCAGGAGCTGGGTGTGGTCCGTCTCCACGGCAATCACTTTCGGGCTAATCTCGGGGATAGCGACCGTTTCATGGACAAACTTCTTGGGGGCCTTCCTGGCCCAGGCCGGAGCGATGGCGATTACCGTCGCCAACAAGAGAAGCAGAATGGATCGTTTCATGACGTGTGGTTACAAAATTCTCTGCAAGGTACGGATTATTCTTTAAAATTCGTATATTTGAAAACCCTTTTTAAGTAGTTTCTTCATGAAAACCGCAGAACAACTGAAACAGATTGCCCTCCAGTTTGACATCCCGGGCAACATTCTCGAAATCAAGCCGCTCGGCAATGGCCTCATCAACGACACCCTCCTCGTCAAGACGGACGGCGTGGACGACTATGTCCTCCAGCGGATCAATCATGCCATTTTCCAGGATGTGGAACTACTCCAGCACAATATCGACTGTGCGACGGCCCATATCCGAGGGAAACTCGCCGGGGACCCGGACATCGAGCGGAAAGTGCTCCGTTTCCTTCCCTGCAAAGCAACGGGAAAGACCTACTGGACCGACGGCAGCGAATACTGGCGGGTCTCGGTTTTCATCAAGAACGCCCATACCTACGAGATGGTCAATCCCGAGTACTCCTACTACTGCGGCAAGACCTTCGGCAAGTTCGAGGCCATGCTCGCCGACATTCCGGACACACTCGGCGAGACCATCCCGGATTTCCACAACATGGAACTGCGCGCCCGTCAGCTCCGGGAAGCCGTCGCCGCCGACAAGGCGGGCCGGATGGCTGAAGCCGAGGTAAAGGAGATTCTCGCCGACCTGCTTCCCTACGAGGCGGAGATGTGCAAGGCCGAAAGGCTCTACCGGGAAGGGAAACTGCCCAAGCGCATCTGCCACTGTGACACCAAGGTCAACAACATGCTATTCGATGACCAGGGCAATGTCCTCTGTGTCATCGACCTGGACACGCTGATGCCTTCGTTCGTCTTCTCGGATTTCGGCGACTTCCTCCGCACTGCAGCCAACACCGTCGCCGAGGACGACCCGGCCGTCGACAAGGTCGACTTCCGGATGGACATATTCGAGGCTTTCGCCAAGGGCTATGTCGAGTCCGCCAAAGTCTTCCTCACCCCCGTCGAGAAGGAGAACCTCCCCTACGCCGCCTGCCTTTTCCCCTACATGCAGGCCGTCCGCTTCTTCGCCGACTACATCAACGGCGACACCTACTACCGGATCAAATACCCGGAGCACAACCTCGTCCGTACACGAAATCAGGCCGCACTGTTCCATGCGGCCTATTCCAAGGTACCGGCCATGAAGGCCTATATCGACAGCCTGTAGCCGCTGCGCGTTCAGCGGGCGAACCAGGCGAGGGATTTGGCACAGAGGTCGGAGATGGCTTTCCAGTCGCCGGCCTTGATGACTTCCTTCGGGAAGAGTTTCGAGCCCATACCGACGGCGGTCACCCCGCTCTTTGCCCAGGCCGAAAGGTTCTCCTCCGTCGGCTCGACCGCGCCCGTGCACATAATCATGGCCCAAGGGAGCGGTGCGAGGACGTTCTTCACGAAGGCAGGACCGCCGACGGTCCCCGCAGGGAAGACCTTCACCAGGTCGCAGCCCAGTTCCTGGGCATGGACGATTTCCGTTACGGAACCGCAGCCCGGGCTGTAAGGCACGCCGCGGCGGTTGCACAGACGGACCACCTCCTCCACCATGCAGGGCGAGACGATGAAGTCCGCACCCATCTGGATGTACAGGGCGGCCGTCGGAGCGTCGAGGATGGTACCGGCGCCAAGGGCCAGTTCCGGGCACTCGCTGCGCACAAAGGCAATCAGTTCCTCGAAGACCTTGTGGGCACCGTCGCCGCGGTTGGTGAATTCAAAGGCACGGATGCCGCCGTCGTAGCAGGCTTTGACGACCTTTTTGGTCAGCTCGACATCACTGTTGTAAAACACCGGAACAATCCCGGTCGACCGGATCACGCCGATCGTATCGATTTTCTTGAACTTGGACATAATCTTAACGAGAAACGCGGCCCGAGCCACCGCCTTTGATGAGACCTTCTACATCGGCGACCGTCACCCGGTTGTAGTCACCGATAATCGTATGCTTGAGGCAGGATGCCGCCGCGGCGAATTCAATCGCCTCCTGGTCGGTATCGTAGGCCAGCAGGCCGTAGAGCAGACCGCCCATGAACGAGTCACCGCCACCGACACGGTCCACGATGTGCGTGATGTCGTACCGACGGCTCTGCCAGAGGGTCTTGCCGTCATAGAGGACACCGCCCCAGGTGTTGTGGTTGGCATTGATCGAACCGCGCAGGGTCACAGCCACCTTCTTGCAGCGCGGGAATTTCGCCATCAGCTGCTGGCAGACACTGATGAAGGCCGCCTGGTCAATCTCGCCGCCCGTCTTTTCCGCGTCGAAGCCCTCCGGCTTGATGCCGAATTCCTTCTCCGCATCCTCTTCGTTGCCGAGGATCAGGTCGCAGCCTTCCACCAGGGCCGGCATGACCTCGGAAGCGGACTTGCCGTATTTCCAGAGTTTCTTCCGGTAGTTGAGGTCGCAGGAGACCTTCACGCCCATCTCGTTCGCAATCTTGATCGCTTCGAGGCAGGCATCGGCGGCACCCTGGCTGAGGGCGGGCGTGATGCCGGTCCAATGGAACCAGTCGGCTCCCTCGAGGACTTTACGCCAGTCAACCATGCCCGGCTTGATTTCGGAAATGGCGGAATACGCCCGGTCGTAGACGACCTTGGAGCCGCGGGCAACGGCACCGGTCTCAAGGTAGTAGATACCGACGCGGTCACCGCCGAACACGACGCCGTCCAGTCCGACACCGAGGCCGCGGAGTTCCTGAAGGCACATATCCGCGATGTCATTCTTCGGAAGACGGGTAACAAACTGGGTCTGGATACCATAATTGGCCAGGGACACCGCCACGTTCGCTTCACCGCCACCAAACGTGGCATCGAACTGGTGGGCCTGACTGAAACGCAGGTAACCCGGAGTGGAAAGGCGAAGCATCACCTCGCCGAAAGTAACAACTTTTGCCATATTATAAGGAATGATTTGATGATTCTCTGATTTTCAGTTCCATCGGAACGACAATCGTTCCGTCGTCTCCATTGAGGAAGGCTTCCGCCGCACGGCGTCCCATTTCATAGGGATTCAGTGCCAGGGAAGACATGGATGGAGTCATCAGCGCCGTGAAGGACTCGTTGGCCGTTCCGACGATGCCGAAGTCCTGCGGAATCCGGACACCACAGGAGCGGAGCGCCTCAATGGCTCCGAGCGCGGAGAAGTCCCCTGCGCAGTAGAGCGCGTCACAACCTGCCGAGAGAGCCTTCATGGCGGCTTCCCGCCCCGTTTCCGGCACGATGGTATCGTAGAAGACAATCTCTTCGCCGGCGGAGCGTCCGATATCCAGCAGCGCCTGGCGCCACCCGACGAGCCGCTGCTCATAAGCCTCTGAGCTCATATAGCCGGCCAGCGTACCGATCCGGCGATAGCCCTGGGCGACCAAGTGGGCCGTCGCTTCGTAGGCCCCCTGGAAATTGTTGCTGACGACCTTTGCTCCGGGAAGGTCCGAGAAGACCCGGTCAAACTGGACCAGCGGGATGTCCCGGCCCAGGATGTCGCGGATATGGGCCGAATCCGAAGAGCCGATTGCATGGGAGAGCAGCACCCCGGCCACCCGGTTGTTCCGAAGGGTCCGCAGGGCCTTGACCTCATCCTCGAAGCGTTCATGGGTCTGGCAGATCAACACGCTGTAGCCGGCCTCGTTGAGCAACGACTCCGCTCCGCTGATGACATTGGAGAAGAATTCCCGGTGGATGCGGGGAACGACGACACCGACGATATCCGAACGGCCTTTTCGCAGGTTCGAGGCCATGATGTTGCGCTCATAGCCCAGTTCCGCAGCCTTCTGCTCAATGGCGAGACGGGTCTCCTCCTTGACCCGCGGACTCCCCGAAAGAGCCCGCGAAACCGTCGAGGGAGTAATGCCCAGCGCCGCGGCGATTTGTGTGATCGTTACCATTTCTGCCGCAAAGATACAAACGTTTGTACAAATCTCCAAACTTTTCTTTGCCGCCCCGCCGGAAACAAACGAATCCGGCCCGGAGACAACGCCCCGGACCGGATAAAAAAAGCGGAATCTTCCGTTAGCGGACAGGACCGTAGGAACTGTACGCCGCTTTCAGAACATACGCGCCCGTAGCGGAATCGAAAGAGGTGAAGGGATTCTCATCCAGTTTGGACACCGTATTGGGAGAGGCCTTTACCGTGGAATTGCTGTGGGCCAGGGCCCAGTTCTTTCCATCCGCCAGACCATAGGCGATGTTTCCGGAGGCGTCGATGACGGTGGCGTCCTGATTCGCGCTGTACAGGATGAATGTGTAGGAGGCGAGGGTCGATTCGGGATCCGCCCAGAAAACGTTCCCGTTGATCTTGAGCGAAGAGAGCTGATAGAACTTGAAATAGCCGTTCCCGGAAGGACAGTTGTAGAAGATGTTGTTCTTCACGGTCAGCGGGCATTCCCAAGTCTTCGTCGCATCCTGGGCCGTATTCTGGCCATAGTTGAAAATCTGTGCAGCCACGCAGGAAGCGTTGAAGACCACATTGTTCTCGAAGGTAAGTTCCTTGTAGGTATGCAGTACCGAGCAGTTGTAGAAGTTGAACAGCTGGAGATTGCCGCTTTGATGAACCAGCTGGAACACACAGTTCCGGACCGTCAGATGGCAGAATCCATAAGTCAGCGCACCGGCATAGAGGACGGGCTTCTGGAGATGGAGGAAACGGCAGTCTTCGATGTACCAGTTCTGGAAATCGGCGGTGGCATTGGCGTTGTTGAACACATAGGTGGCATTGGTCCCGCCGGCGATATTCACCGCATCAAAGACCAGGTTCTTCATCACCAGCGAACCGGAGACCAACTTGATGAAAACTGTCGGACGCACGGTTGCCGGCTTGTCGGCATAGCGGCTCAACAGGACGATGTCACCGGAGATGGTCGTCACGGCCGGAATATCAAAGCTGGCGCCTTCCGTCTGCTCCAGGAAGACAACAGCGGATTTCGTCTGGATGGACGGCTTGAGATCCGTTCCCTCCGCTTCCGCCTTCACCAGGACGGCCTCGCCATGGGTTTTCTTGTTGTAGGTCACCCCGCCGATGACGACGTCCTTCCCGGCTTGGTAAGCTGCATAAAAGTCCGTAATGACCGCCGCTTGGGTCGTCATGTTCAGACGAGCCAGGGAGCCGAGGACACTGCCGTTGAGCGGGAGAACATAGATCGTATACTCGGTCGATTCCTCCAGGGAGGTGACCGTCGCACCCGTCCCCTCGCCCGGCGTACCGTTTTCGTTGACGAATTCAGCGGAAGGAGCCGCTTCGGAAGCCTTCCGGACCAGATATTTCCAGGAAGACGCATCCGACAGGGTGACGGTGAAGGAGAGGGTCGTCTCCCCGGCTTCGCCCGCCGTGATGGCCGCTGTCGGACTGACCGGAGCGGGCGCATCGTCCAGGGCCACTTTCACCTTGGCGACAGCGGCATAACCGGAGGCGGAGAGCGCCAGGATGGACACATCTGTCCGGCTGTCGGCGAGGGTCGCCTTCGTGGTGAGCGGCGCGGTCACCGAAAGAATCGTCTCGCTGAGGGATGCCGTCCATCCCTGCGGCGCAGTCAGCATCGTTTCCGCAACGCCTTCCAGGGTCACGGCGAACGTTTTCGTCTCCCCTTTCGCAAAGACCTGAAGGGACTCGGCGCCGGCAATCGCGCAGCGAAGGCCCGCCACGACAGGAACTTCCAGCACCGTTCCGTTTTTCAGTACCAGGGTGAACACACCGCCTTCATAGCGGACGTCGCTGAAATAGCTGTCACCGCCGGCACCGCTCCCGGGAAGGGCGCTGACCGGTTTCCCGTCTGCGCCAAGGACTTCCGTCACCGTTTTTCCCCCGTCATAACTGACGGTCCAGTTGCCCGCTGCGTTGACCCCGAAGACCGGCGTCACACCGTCCGCCCCCTTGGCCTTGACTTTCTCTCCGCCGGAAAGGACATACTGGGCGCCACTGCCGTAATCCACCATCCAAT
The DNA here is from genome assembly GCA_016281015.1 of Bacteroidales bacterium. Classification (GTDB taxonomy): domain Bacteria; phylum Bacteroidota; class Bacteroidia; order Bacteroidales; family UBA932; genus Cryptobacteroides. The sequence goes on along the minus strand of JAEEHS010000059.1, from coordinate 45,004 downwards.
AGCCATCCTTGTCGACAGACATCACCGGGGTTGCGCCGACGCCCACCGAACCTGCGGTAAGGGTAATGACCCGGTCATCGGAAAGGACCAGGGTCCAGACGCCGTCTTTCTCAGTGGCGGAACGGATGGTTCCGGCTTCCATCAAGGCGGCCGTGCCGGCGACATTCTTGTTCAGGGCCTCCACCTGTTTTTCCAAAGCGGTAACCCGGCTTTCCAGGGTATCTACCCGGGACTCGATTTTTTCCAGTCCGCTGCAGGCCGTCACAACAAGGGCCAGGGCAGCAATCCATCTGCATTTCATATTGTGTATCATTTTATTTTATCGCATTCAACCATGCCGGGACGGCGCCCAGGCGTTTTTTCAATTGGGCCTCATAGAGGGATTCCGGCTCGACGGCCGTCCCGTGGGACTCATCCACCCGGGTCTGGGAGGCGAGGAAATCGCAGACCTCGCCGTGGAAGCCCACCACCACCGGCGGAAGGATCTTCCACCACTTGCTGGATGTCTTCCACCAGTCCCAGGTTCCGCTGAAAGGCGTCGTGGAGCGGAAATTCCAGATGACAAGATCCGACAGGTGATTCGGCACCTGGTTCTCGTCTCCCCCTTGGCGCATTTGCATCCATCCGCCTTCACAACAGTCGATGAGCGTCGCCCGCGGCTGGGTCGCATGGGCCTCGAAACAGCCGTCCCGGCCCCAGGTATTGCGCCACAGCACCGTACCGATGCTGGGCTTGGAGACACCGACGGCATGGTACTGCCCGGTGTTTTCCGCCCACACCCCGCTGGAAACCAGGGCACCGCTGCTGTGGTCCCAGACCTTCCCAATGAAGACCCGGCTGCCGGTCTGGCTGCGGATGGAAGAATGGCCGCGGTTCCCGTCTATTTCGATGTCATAGACCGAAATATTGGCGCTATGGGAAATCGTACAGGCCTCGCTGACAGAGGTAAAACGCACCCTGCGGAGCCAGCCATTGGCAATACGGACCATAGAGAGGGGTTTGTAGGCGCCGTCATCCTCCCAGGATCCATGGTGCTTGAAATTCTCTTTGGCTTTCCCCTTGAACGTCAGGTCTTCCACGCCGACCTGCTCATAATGGGGATATTTCTGCAAGGTCCATCCCCAACGGGCCTCCACCGCATGCATGATGGGTTCGACGAAGGTCACCGTCGTGCCGGAAACCGATTTCACCTGGTGGTAGTCATACACCTGGACACCCGTCTCGATGATGTTCGTCATGGTCGCTTCCACGCTGTAGGGAGCGAGTTCCTGGGCGACAAACGCCGCGTTGTTGTTGATCACATGCAGGCAGACCCAGTCACCGGCAGCAATGCCCGCACTTGTCGAAACCTCCACGCTGAAGCTACCCTTGGGCGCATCCGACGTAATCTTCGCCACTTCACTCAAACCGGAATTATGTTTGATTTCGAGCATGACCGGAGAACTGTAGAGCGCCTCGGAAGCAGGCTGGTTCGCCGCATCCATCACGAGCGTCGTCTTGTCCCGGCCGGCCCCTTTGATGACAAAATATCCGCCGCGCAGCTGCAGGGGCTGGCTCTTTCCGTCCACATCGTCGTCGGCGGTATGGAGAATGAACTCCCCTTCGGGGAAATAGAGGATGGCACGCGCTTCGGATTTCTGGACCTGCCCCTCGCCGATGATGGCCTGCCAGGCCTTGAGAACGGCGGCACGGTCGGATTTTCCGTCATTGGGAACAGCGCCGTAATCCACGACATTGAAGACCTTATAACCGAGGTCCATGGCGTCCGCGGGGGCGCTTTCGCCATGGTTATACCCGGCGTAGGAATAGTCCAGGAGCACATTTTCATCACTTCCTGTCACCCAGTCGTCCCAGGTTTTGACACCGGTCTTCCCGTCCGGGGCCGTGGTCAGGCGGAACGAGAGTTTCACCTTTCGCAGATAGCCCTTCGAAGAAACAATCAAGATTTCCATTTCGACCGTTTCCCCGTCTGTGCCGCTCGCAGGGGCCGTCACGGCGCATTCGCTGTCCGTCACGACCAGGGTCCATCCCTCCGGAGAGCGGACGATGGCTTCGGCCACATCCGAGGCCTCGACGGCGTAGGTCACGGTCTCACCCAGATGGAGCGTCATCCCATCCTTGTATCCTCTCAGACGGAGATAAAAGTTCTGCACAACAGGGACGACAACGGTTCTGCCGTCTTGCAGCGTAAAGGTCATGGACGAAGTATCCTCCTGATACACGACATTCCGGAAAAAGGAGGAAACCCCGGCGACCGCGGCGCCGTCCACGGCGCTGACCGGACGGCCGGCACCATCCAGAAGCACCTGCCACTGTTTTCCATCCGTCGATATCTCCCAGCATCCGTCCGCATTGATCCGGACCTGGGGCGTATGGCCGTCATTGTCCGACAAAGGAGCAGCCCCGGCAATCCGCTCGTAGGTCTTGCCGCCGGAGAGCGACAGAATCCAGTATCCGTCCGCATCCACGCCGATGAGGGGCACCAGGGCCGGCGTCTCGCTCCCATAGCAGACCCGCACGGTCGTCCCGTCACTGAGTTCCATCTCATAGCCATGGTCCAGGGCCTTCCAGGAGACGATCAGGATGTCTTCCCCCCGGAGGAATTTCCCGATGGCGATGGCGTTGTCGTTGGCTCGGGCGATGGCACTTTCCTGTGCGGCGATCTTCTCGGAGAGCGCATCCAGACGCCCTTCTATCGGGGCGGTGTCTACGCAGGAGACCAGCGCCGAAAGGAGCAGTGCCCCGAGCAGCAGTTTCCATGTTCTTTTCATATCTGTTTCCATATTTTATCCCATGTTCCATCCCGGTACCAGGAGTCGTTGCTTTCCTCCAGCAGCGCCGAAAGCTGTGCTGCGAGGCTGGCAAAGAGCTCCGGGACTTCCCGGTAATCGATATTGTGAAGTTGATAAGGGTCCAGCCAGTCATCATAGATCTGGATACTGTCCAGGCCGCCGTCGCGACGGATGGCCACCTCCATCGTGTAGCGCGCTGTCCGGATTCCCCGGGCGACACCGAAGAAATGGCGGTACAATCCATCCGGATCCGCCTCCCCATTAACATTGCGCAGGTACAGGGCCGCTTCCGGACGCACTTCGCTCCGGCCGAGGAATACGTCCGAGAGGTCTTTCCCCTCCACGCTGGGAGGAATCTTCGCGCCGACAAGCGAGAGGAGAGTCGGCATGATGTCGACCGAAGAGAGGAGCAGCGAGTCCACCCGCGGGGCTATTCTGCCGGGATAGCGGAGAAGAAACGGGACATTGAAGGATTCCGTCCAGATGGAATTCTTCGGATCGGCGGTGCCGTGGCTGCACATAGTCTCTCCATGGTCCGAGGTAAAGACGACAATCGTGTTTCGGTCCAGTCCCTGCCGCTGCAACTCGTCGAGAATCATTCCGAAATGCCGGTCCACGGAGGTGACATTGGAAAAATACGGCCGGATGGACGGTGCCTTGGCCATCGTCGTATCCGCATTCTCCCGGACATAGAGCCGGGAAAGCGGCAGGTCCCGGTAATGGGCATAATCCTCTTCCAGACAGTCTGTTCCGGGATGCTGATAAGGACTGTGCGGAGGATTGTAGGCTACACAGAGGAAGAAGGGGCGGCGGCGGTCCCGTTTCCGCAGGAATTCAATCGCCTTCCCGGTTTCATGAGTGACGGAGAACTCGTGCGGGTCGTGCCGGACGCCTTCCGTATCCCAGTAATGGGGGTTGTGATGCTCGTCAAAGGTCCCGTAAGAATACCACCAGGAGAAACCATGGCGGCGCTCCGGCGGGGTGTAGGCATCCCATTCCGGTCGGCGCTCGCTGACGAAATGTCCGGGGTGGGCCGGATCGTTTTTCATGGGAACCTCTGCATGCAGTTTCCCGATATAAGCACATTGGTAGCCGGTCGCGGACAAGACATCCGAGATACAGACGGCATCCTCCCGGAGGGTGTTGTCCGGACGTTCGGCCATACAGTTGGAAATCACGCCGTTGCGCTCGGGATACATCCCCGTCAGGAACATTCCCCGGTAAGGACTCGAGAGCGGGCAGGTCGACACCGCCCGGCTCAGGACCAGGGACTCCCCGGCGAAAGCATCCAGCCGCGGCGTTACGACCGGATCCGCCTGCCAACGCTGCGCTCCTTCGAAAGCCGGGTCATTCCAGAAAGCCATGGCAGAATTGCGGAACTGGTCCGGAAATACATACAGGATATTCGGCTGCTGCACCTTGGGAGCGCAGGATGCGGCGAGCAGCGACAAAGCCGGCAGGATGAAAGGTTCTTTTCTCATTGCAGCAAGATTTTTTCCGTCCGCGCCTCAGCGGTCGGGATACTCAGGTAAGTCAGCACGCCGTCCGAATCACAGCGGGTTCCTTCCGGGGCTTCGGCCACGGTCCAGTGACCGCTGAGGGTCAGGCTCACATGGGTCGGAGCACAGTCGTTGTCGATCCAGGAGCGGCTGTACACGCTCCGTTCAATATACTTTCCAGCGGCATCATAGGCCTTGTCCGCCGGTCCCTCATACAGGGCCAGGTCCGGATTCGAGAGGGAGATATGGAGCCCTTCCTCATCCTCCCGGTACAGGAGGAGGCAGGGAGAAGCCATCACAATCCGGCTGTCCACCGCTCCCCCCTCGAACACGGCCGCCGCCACGGCGCCGTCGCAGCGCACGGCATGGAGCGAACGGCTCCGGGCGATGCGCTGATACGCGCATGCTGCTATGGACGGGTCCATCCGGACCTCGTATTCATACACAGGCTGATCCTGACGGATGTATGCCTTTTCGAACCAGCCCCGGGTCGGCGCATCCGTCTCCTCATGCAGCGAATGCTGGAGGCCCCGGGTATGGACGACACTGCCTTCCCGAACGGTCCAGACATGGCCGAAGCGGTCCTTCAGACAGGTTTCGCCCAGCGTCGAATCTGCCGGGACAGGACCGGGCAGGGCGTTCTGGAAGAGGGTCGTATGGACGGGAAGGTCACTCTCGATGTCACTTCCCAGGCAGATGATCCGGCTGCCAAAGACAAACCAACTCTTCCGGGCCCGGAGGGATCCGTTGTATTTCTCGTTTTCGTGGAGCTTCATGGCGAAAACTCCTTCGTCACCCTCCGCCACACCGCCCGCAAACCATTCGTCTGAAAGCAGCATTTCCTCATAGCCCGAGTATTTGTCCGGATTGATGACATGGGCTTTCATCTCGGCCATGGGCAGCGGAGAAGCCGTCGTTCCCGGGATATGGCACCAGTCATAGCCTGCTACCTGATAGCCGCTCTCCTTTGCCGAGACCGGAGTCCCGCCGGAGAGGATTTCCATGCTGCCGTGGGTCAGATAGCGGCCATAATGGTTGGCACCTTGATAGATTTCCGCCGACCAGAGGTAGCGGCTATGCCCGGCAAGGGTGACCAGCCAGTCCGCCTGCCGGACAGACAGCGAGCAGTTGTAACCATAACTGCGCACGCCCTTCGGAGAGGCTTCGGCCATAAAGGCGGAAAAACGGGAACTTCCCTTCGGATCAAGCCGGAGATAAGCGGCCGCCAGATCGGCATCGACCGCCTCCCGGCCGTCGGGTGACCCCGCTTCGGCGAGTAGCGCGTAATGGACGGGAATCAGCGCGCCCTCCCCATCCGGATGCCGGCCGGACATGGCCAGCGGGAAAGACGCCGCATTGCAGTAGAAGCGCATTTCCATCAAGGCTTTTTTCAGATGGGCATGGCTTTCTGGCGATACGGCGAAAACTGTCCCGTGCAGGAGCCAGACCGCCTTCACCGCCCCGTCAAAACCACCGACCGCATAGGCGGGATAGGCCCTTCGGTGATGGAAAACAGTTCCGTCCGGCTTGAAACAGGGCTTGGTGCCCCCGGTATAGCGGAAACCATTGTCTATCCAGCGGGAGAGTCCCTGCAGATAGGCATATTTGTAGGGCGTGTCTTCCAGCAGGAGCAGGGCCGCCACCCGGCTCAGCAGGTAGGTATTGAAGGCATCGATATCCATGCCGGGCCGCTTGGGCGCCACTTTGACTTCTCCCACGCCGGAGAACCATTCCATGGCCTGCTGGACTTCTTCCAGGAGGCCGGCGCGGCGCAGGACATCCCGCATGATGACCGGAGCCGTATAGAAATTCCGCATGCTGTAGCCCAGATGGTGCAGCGTCCCCTGCCCGCTGCCGGCGGCAAAGCCCTCGTCCAGCAAGTGGCGGGTCATCTTGATGTATATCTGTTCCAGTTCCGCCCTCTCCGCCGCATCACGGCAATTGCGCCAGCTAAGCGCTACGCGGAAAAGGGCATCATTGTAAGGGCGTAGGAGTTGTCCCTCCGCCCGCCAGCGCTTGCCGGCATCCGGGATACCGAGATGCTGGTAGGTCTCCCCGTATCGGATAAAGAAGATGGGTTTGTCAGCCAGACGTGCCGCCTCACGGGCTTTTTCCATGCCAAAGCCTTTGCCGGAAGCGGCCATCAGATGGACATAGCGTTCCCGGAGGGTGTCCATCTGCGCACAGTCCTCCTCCGTCAAAGCGTCCGGCACCTTCACATCCAGGGCCTTCCGCCAGTGGGAAAGCAGCTGGAGCCAGTGGACTTCGGTTCCTGCATTGACAAAGGGAACTTGCAGATCCGGCGTATGGTAACGCGCGTCCTCAAAGACGGCGGGAATGATGCCGTCGAAGTACAGGGTCCCCTTGCGGGGGCCTTCCACGCAAATCCGGATTTCGTCCATCCCCTCTTCCGGCGTTCCGTCCATATCCCGGTCAAAGGCCACCCAGGCCCCTCTCCAGCCCCGGAATCCGAGCTGATACGGGAAAGAGCAGCAGACACGGCCCCTTTTCAGGAACTCAAAGCGAAGACGGCCTTCCAGCTCCTCCGGCGCATACACCCAGCATACGAAAGAAGATACAGCCGTATCTTCCGGATCCGGATTCTCCGCCCGGTAGGGAACGGGATACTTCAGCCGGAGTTTTGCCCCGGCACATTTCCAGGTCCATTTCAGCGAGCGCTCCCCCAACTTGGCATGGTCCGGACTGCTTCCCTTCCCGCTTTCAAAGGAAAGGATGTCCGGGCGGGCAAAATCCACCTGGGCGCTTACGGGCAAGGTAAGGGCCAAAAACAGCAGGGTTATGGACAGGATCTGTCTCACGGGAGAGGTTTCTCTATGATGGAAAAGCGGAATTCCTGCACATCCTCGCTCGCCCCCAGATAGTTGACGTTGGACGACACGAAGGAAGCCGTATAATTGCCGGGCTCTTCATAGATGTATTCGTACACGTCCATATAATTCTGGATGTTCTTGATGACGCTGCCTTTGTCCGCAGCGACCCGGTTGAGCGGAGAAGGACGGGTGAAGACCCAGCCGTCGAGCGCATAGCCCAGCGCATTGGCCCCGACGCCCTGGAAACAGATGGATGCGGCGGAATTGTCGAAGCGGATGGAGCCGTTCCCCTTGTTCTTGTGATAGGGATCCAGCTGCTCGTTCATCATCACTGTGACCGGGTCCAGATCCATGATATTCATGGTCGAAGGATCGGCGCCTTCCATGTCCAGGGTAATGGAGCCGTTGATCCAATAGGTCCGCTGGGTCGCATTGGACGCGGCCGGGCACCAATGGAAGGCGAGGGTGAAATGGTCCAGGAAGTCGTTCATGGGATAATCCTGGGCCGTCCATACGGTCGACTTTCCTTCGGCGTAATCCAGGCGCGTGAAGCCCTGCATCCCGCCGTCTACCAAAGCCTTTACGGCAGCACGGTCGGCCGCTCCGTCATCTCCCTTCAAGCCCGGGAAACTGTTGGAGACCCATACTTCCAGGGCACCCTCCGTCCCGTACCGGGCCTGGTAATCCAGATGGAGCGTGGCGGAATGGACCTGTTCCACCGGCACGGCATAACGGTCTTTGAAACGGTATTGCGCTCCCGTTTCACCACTGTAGAAGAGGATGTTGTCCGGAGCGCCGCCCACGCGGAAGCGGACCGGCTCTCCGGCATAGTATGTATTGGAGGGATCCAGCGTAATCCGGCCGTCTACCGGTGTTACGATTTCATGCTGGCATCCCGCAAGGGCTGCAAGGGCCGCAGCCATCATGGCAAATCTCGTTTTCATAAGCGCTTACCAAAGAGGGTTCTGAACCAGGAGACTGTTGACGCCAAGCTCTTCCAGAGGAAGAGGCAGGTAGATGTGGCGCGGCTGGACGGCATCGGCGATCGAGGCGACATAGGCTGCCGTCGCATGCTTGCTCCAGCGCTCATCCTCCGCCGCCTGGCCGTATTCCCGCATGGCCTCGACAAAGATGCCCCAGCGGATCAGGTCATATTTCCGCAGGGATTCGAAACACAGCTCGCGCCCCCGCTCGTTGCGGACCAGTTCCCGGAAAGAAGCCTGGTCGTATTCCGTCTTCTCCAGGGTCTTGATCCCGGCACGGTCCCGCACCTGCTTGAGGCAGTCGTAGGCCTTGTCAGAAGGGGCGCCTTCGTATTCATTGGCCGCCTCGGCATACATCAGCAGGATGTCGGCGTAGCGGAGAAGCGGGTAGTTGATGGTCGTATATAGACGCTTGGAGTCCTTGACGCCTTCGTAGTCCACCTCCCGGCGGAATTTGCCGCAGTTACGGATGGCCTGGGCCGCAGTCGGGTCCATGGTCGTCGTAACACTGTTGTAAACATAGGGCGTCTTGTCGATGGAGGCCCGGCTGGAACCGCTGCCCGGAACCCCGTAAGGAGCCCAGCTACTGCTTCCCGCATAATTATAAGGGGCCATGTTCCAGCTCTGGCGCACGTCCGTGATGACGTTCTGGGTCGTTTCATCCGCCGTCCGGTCCTTCTGCCAGTACAGGTCCCAGAGCTTCAGGGAGCCATTGTACATCCCGTAAGAATAGTTGCACCGGAAAGAGGAGTAGCCCGTCGAACCGGTGGACTGAAGGCCCAGCACGTCTCCGATGCGCCCGTTGCTCCAGGACGAGGCGCTGGAGCGGTCTCCGAGGAACTCGACCTCCCACATGGACTCCTGGTACTCCGTGTCATAGGCATCTTCGATCATATTGATAAAGACCTGGCTGTAGTCGGGGTTGAGACGATAGCTCTGGCTCTGGATGACCGCATCCGCATGATCCCGGGCCGATTTGAAACAGGCTGTTTTGTCCATGCCCTGGACGCTCTCCCCCGCCATGAACAGATACACGCGGGCAAGAATTCCCTCCGCCACAGCCCGGTTGATACGGGATGGCAGGAGGTCCGTCGAGGTGGACAGTTTATTCAGGCAGTCCTCCATTTCGGCGGCACACCAGCGGAGCACGTCCGCCTGCGGAGTCGCTGCCGAGAGGACGCCGCCGTGGTCCTTGACCTCTTTGTCACGAAGCGGTACGTCACCCCAGGCCTCTGCCAGGAGGAAATGATAATAGGCCCGCAGGAAACGCGCCTCGGCATAGAGAGCGCCGTCCGGATCAAACTCGGAAACAGAAATGGCTTCCATGAAGGCGTTGGCATTGCGGATGCCCCGGTACATCCGGGTCCATGCCTGGCGGATGTATTCGTTACCCGCGTCGAAATGGTACTGCGGCAAGGCCGTAGACGCCTGGACTGGACGGTTGAAATAACTCAAGTCGTCGGTATTGGAAATCATTTGGGAATAGAAGTTCCCATAGAAGGATTCATGGCTCATCGCGCCGTACACGCCGGCGAGCCCGTAACGGGCCTCCACCTCACTCTTATAGAAGGTTTCCTTGCTGATGACCGTCGGAGTCAAATCCAGGAAAGAGCAGGCGGATAAGGCCAGGACAACACTTGTCAGTAAAAAGGTCTTTTTCATGGCTTGTCCTGATTAAAAAGTTACGTTGATTCCTGCCGTCACGCCGAAGGCCCGCGGATAGGCAGACCAGTCGAAGCCGGGGGTCAGGACGGAATTCCGGGTAGAGACCTCCGGATCGGGTCCGGAGTAACGGGTCAGCGTCCAGAGATTGTCACCCGACACATAGACGCGCACCGATTCCAGGCGGATCTTCTGCAGCAGCCGCGGCGAGAGCCGGTAACCGAGGGTCACATTCTTCAGACGAAGGTAGGAGCCGTCTTCCACCACGCGGGAGGAATAGACGTTCATGCCGTTGGCATTGGGGCGGGGCGTATCCGAGTCGGGATTCGTCACGGCGTCAAAACGGTTCTGATAGGAGGTGAACTGATTCAGGTTCGACTTGGAGCCTGCATCGAAGATCAGGCGGTTGGCATTGAGCACATGGTGTCCGTAGCTCCAGGAGAAGAAACAGGACAGGTCGAATCCCTTCCATGTCAGGGTGCTGCCGAATCCGCCCGTGTGCAGAGGCTGTCCGCAGCCGATGATGGTCCGGTCGTTGTCATTGACCTCGCCGTCCCCGTTGATATCGCGGTATTTCGGGTCACCGGGCTTGGTGGCGCTGCGGCCGATGCTGGTCAGATAGGCGATCCCGTCTTTCAGCACGCCGGCCTCATTGAAGTCGGACGCCTTGTACGTCCCGTCATACAGGAAGCCGTACATCATGCCGGAAGGCTTGCCCACCTGGGTGATGTAAGCGTCCTGGCTGTTGAACTGCTGGTCCCAGGAAACGCTCCTCAGCAGAGAATACTGCCCGTCGGTCAGGGCGGTCACCTTGTTCCGGTTGATGCCGATGTTGGCATTGACGTTCCAGACCAGATCCCTCAGCCGGAGCACATCCACATCCAGGGTCAGTTCCAGTCCCCGGTTCTGCATGGAGCCGATGTTCAGCATCTCGGTCGAATAGCCCGACGAGGCAGGGATTGTCGCCTGCAGAAGCAGGTCGTAGGTATCTTTCTGGTAGATATCTCCCGTAAATTTGATCCGGTTTTCCATCAGGCCCAGGTCCACTCCCAGGTTCCACTGGGCGGTCGTCTCCCATTTCAGGCGCTCGTTCGCCATGTTGGACGGGTAGTAACCGGCGGTATTCTTGCCACCGAACACATAGTCAAAGGAATCGTTGTTACCCGGCAGCGTAGCAATCTGAGAATAAAAGTCATAGGGGGTCGAGGTCCGGTTGTTGCCGGTCAGGCCCCAGCTCAAACGGAGTTTCCCGTTGGACAGCCATGCCTGCCGCTTCAGGAAATCTTCCCGGTTGAAGTTCCACGCCAGGGAGGCGGAAGGGAAGTAACCGACCCGGTTCGCCTTCGGGAACTTGGAAGAAGCGTCCGCGCGGAAAGAGGCCGTCAGATAATACTTGTATTTGTAATTGTAGTTGACGCGGAAAGCCCCTGACATCAGCCGCCAGTCATATTCGAACGGGGTCACCGTCTGGTACTGGCCCGTGTGAAGGCCTTTCAGCCCGAGAGCCTCGGTCGTCATCTGGGTGACGCTGGTCCCATAGTAGTCATAATTCTGCCCCTGCAGCGAGAACACCGCCAGCAGGGCCAGGTGATGCTTCCTCGCCAAGGACTTGTTGTAGGAGAGCTGCCAGTCGTTCAGCCAGGTCCGCTGGTCGTACCAGTAGATGGACCCGTTGATTCCCTTACCGGAAGGAGATCCTTCATACCCGGTGTAGGTCTGACTGCCGTTGAATGACTCATTACGGCGCTTATTCATCGTATAAACGGCCGTCACCTTCAGTTTCAAGCCTTCCAGAATGGTCCAGACAAGGGAGGTATTCGCGCTCAGATAGTCCATCACGTTCCGCCGGTATTCATTCCGCACCGTCTTGGCCGGGTTGAAACGGTAGTCGTTGGAGGAGGCTACATCCGTGTCAATCAGCCCGTCCGCCCACTCGTCGTCCCCTTCTCCCTGCTGGGAAAGCGGACGGACCGGACGGTAGCCCCAGACCGAGTACATCAGCCAGCCGGAAGCCGAAGAAGACTGCTGGGCGCTGGTCGGATTCGTTCCGCCGGTGATGCTCCGGGTATAATTCACCAGGAAATTCCACTGGAGGCGTTTGCCGATCGTCTGACGCAGATCAAGCTTCCCCTGGTAGCGCTGGAAGTTGGAATTCACGATAATACCGTCCTGACCGAGCGCCGAGAGAGAAACGCTGTAATTGGTGCCGCTGGACTTGCTGCCGCCGGAAAGGGAGACATTGTAATTCTGGACCAGGGCATCCCGGTAAATCCGGTCCTGCCAGTCCACCGACTCCACATTCCGGTATTCCTCCAGGGTATGGCCGTCCCGCAGGTAGAAATTCGTCGCGCCGGACGAGGCGGTGTAATCCGTCTGCAGGCGGACGAACTCGTAGGCGTCCATCAGTTTGACCTTGTTGGAAATCCGGTTTCCGGTCCAGGAGGCATTGAAACTGACCTTGGGCCGTCCCGTAGCGCCTTTCTTGGTGGTAATGACCACGACACCGTTGGCGCCGCGGGCGCCATAGATCGCCGTCGCCGAGGCGTCCTTCAGAATGTCGATGGTCTCGATATCCGCCGAATTGAGCGCCGTCGCCATCGAACTCTCGGAGGGGAAGCCGTCAATGATGTAGAGCGGAGCGCTGGACTGGGTCAGGGAATTGTTGCCTCGGATGGTGATTTCCGCGGTCGTACCGACGGAACCGTCCGTCGTCGTCACGACCACACCGGCCACGCGACCCGTCAACGCCTGGTCAAAGGAAGTGACCGGCGCTTTCAGAACGTCATCCATGGACACGGAACTCACCGAACCGGTCAGGTCCCGCTTGGCAACGGAGGTATAACCGTCGCTGACGACCTGGGAGGCCTCGAGCGAAACGGCGTCCTCGCTCAGGACGACATCAATGACGCTGCGCCCGCCGACGGGCTCTGTCACATCCATATAGCCCAGGCAGGAAAAGACGATGGACGATTTGGCTGCGACCTTCAGGCTCCAGTTTCCGTCGGCATCGGACACGGTTCCATTGGCGGTATTGCCCTCTTCATACACCGTAGCGGCAATCACGCCCTGTCCGCTGCTGTCGGTGACCCGTCCTTTTACGGTGACCGTCTGCGCTCCGGCGCCGAGCGGCAGGAGCGACAGAAGCAGTGCAAGCATGAACTTGGTCAGAGTTTTCATATTTCAGCAATTAAAGTAAATTCAACGGGATGTCCATGGCGGCAGCGTGCCGTCAGGACTGTATCATTTCCGTCTGTCAAGCATTCCAGCCCTGTTCCGAAGACGGCGTCGGAATACGGGACAGAGAGTTTCCATTTCCCCTGCAGCCGGACCGTCCGTTCGACCACCTGGCTTTCCTGGGGTGTGGTATAGGTCTTTTCATCCAGCCCGAGGTCCGGGGTGCAAATACTCATGATGAGGGATTTTCCTTCCGGACGCTGCATGAGAATGGTTTCCGCGGGAATCTCCAGCGAGGCGTCACGGTATCCGCGATAAGAGACCACGGCCGTGATTCCTGTCGGAAGATCTTTCACGGCATGGGCATCGTTATCGGACTGGAGAACGGTGTAGGGCCGTTTCCGGCTCCACTGCCGGCGCTCCGAACTCGTGGGTTCAATCAGATGGAGGTATTCGAAAGAAGCGTTGGAGGGGCTGACGCCATGGTCCAGGACCGCCGTCACAAAATCGCCCTCCCCCACCTTGCTGGCGGTATTGTCCGGCGACTTTTGATGCTGGCGATACACCACCAGCGACGACGCGTCCGGAAGGATATAGCAATCTCCCTTCAGGTCTTCCAGCACGGCAGCGCGCTTTTCGCCCCGCCACTTCAGCGGGAAGGCGCTCAAAAGTTGCCCGTCCACGAGGATTCCTTCCCCCGTCGAGTCCAGCCGCTGCTGGAAAAGCGTCGTTTCTGTCGGGCAGTCTGACGTATTGCTGATGCCGCTTCCGATACAGACCAGACGGTTATCGAAACAGAAAACGCTTTGCGTCGCCGTCGCACCGGCGCAGAAGTGCGGCCGGTCTTTCTCCGTATAGGTAAATGCCAGGACACCGTTCCGCCCTTCCAGCGAACTGACGCCGGGGAAACGGCTGTCATTCCGTTCCATCAAGGTACCTTTGTTCGGACTGTTGAGACGGTCCCAGGGGAGATGAATGGTGGTCGTGCCGGGAAGGCGGTTCCAGTCCCAACCGGCTTCACTGTAGCGGGAATCTTCCGCGGAAGCCGGCTTTCCGCTATGGATCACCTGGACGGAACCGTAACTTTGGTAACGGCCGTACCGGTTGTCCCGCGTATAGATTTCCGAGCCCCATACATCACTGTTATAGGCTTTCAGGGTGACCATCCATCCCGCCCGCCGGTGGATGCCGAAGGCTCCGTAATTGAAGACGAAGAAGCCCTCCGGGGCATCCTCCGCCTTGATTCCGGCGGCTCTCAGCCGTTCTGCTACTTCTTTATCGCTTCCCTTGAGGGCAAAAAAAGCGCCTCCGAGCTCCGGGTCCGCCTCCTTTCCGCTGCCGCTCAGGTCTCCCAGGACCGCAAGACGCCCAAAGGCACTGCGGACCTTGGCCGGCATGGACCCGCCAAAAGGATGGCGGCCGGAGATACCAATCCCCCAGTCATACAGATGACAGTAGGTCCGCATGGCGAGAAGCGCCTTTTTGACGCAGATGCGAGCCTCCGAAGAAGGCACGAAGGCGGTTCCGTCGACCAGACTGAAATAGAGGCTGAGCGTGGCAAAAGCCCCTTCCGCATAAGCGGGATAATGGCCTCCATGATGAAACGCCGTGCCATCGGGCTTGATGCCTCCCAGGGTCCCGGGGCGATAGGACATGGCCCCTTCCATCCAGCGGGTCAGGGCTTCCATCTCGGCCTGCCGCTCCCCAGGGGTATCCTGCAGCATGGCCGCGGTCATCCGCGGGAGCAGGAGCGTATTCCAGGAATCGATGATTTCATCCCGACCCGGATCGAAAGGCAGGCGGCATTCCGCCAGTCCGCTCCAGTACGCCAGCGCCGCGCGGTAGGCAGCCATCTTTCCCGCCTCCCGGATTTCGTCACGCAGGAGCCACAGGCTGTTGCACCAGCCGCGGATACTATAACCATAATGGTGATTCGTCCCCATTCCGCTGCCTTTGTCAACGCCTTGCCAGAGAAGATGGTCTGCCAACAGGAAGAAACCCTCCAGCGCCTTTCTGTCCCCTTCGGTCTTATACGTCCAGGCCAGGTGGTGAAGCAGGGTAAAGGCCGGCTGCAATTTCAAATCGGCAGGGCTTGCCTCGTCATTGCTCACGATGGGCTTTCCCTTGGGCGTTCCGTCGGGAAGACGGGTCAGGGAAAGGGATGCAAAATCCAGCGGTTTCCCGGAGGGTTTTTCTTTTGCATACAGGGCGTCCAGATGGTGCTCCAGCGCCGACAGAGAAGCCTCATCCGGGTTTTGCGATGCCTCCAGCGCCGGATAGAGATCCCACTGCTGGAGCATGGCCCAGTGCCAGAGGTTCCGGCGGGACAGGAAATGATTGTTGTCCGGAAGCTGCGCGTCCGGCGTATTCTGGTGATGGATCGCCTCCGAAGAGAAAGTCAGCCGGTCCAGGCAGAAAGAACCTTCCGCCACCCGGGGCGACGGGCGAAGGGCCATCAGAACGGCATCTTTCCGACGCTCCTTCACCGGTCTGTCTCCGATGTAACCGTCCCGCGTGTGCATGTCTTCGTAGCGGACCCAGGCAGCCCGCCATCCGCAGAAGTCCATCCGGAAATCAAACCAGCAGACATCCTGCCCCATCGCATCCCGGAAGGACACCCGCAGGGGCTCCTTCATGGGCTTTTCGTTGCAGATCCACATCATGACCCCGCCTTTTCGGCTGGCCATGAAGGCTGATATGGCCTCCGGGTCGGACAGCAGGAGTTCCGCCTGCCCCGTCCAGGAGAAACGAAGGGAGTGGCTTCCATCCTTGTAGCGGTCGCCATCGAGGACCGCTACGCCCCGGCCACGCGTCCTGACAGCGGAAGGGAGCGTCTCGAAGTCGTATCCCTTCAGCGGCAGCACCGTGGCCAGCAGCAACCCTATGAGCCCCAAGCGTCTCATTTGAGATTTCTTCTCCGGATCAATGCTTCCAGGAAATAATAGTCCGCATAATTCAGCGGAACGTCGATTCCGCTGCCGTGGGGCAGGGAGCCGACCGAATGCATCAGGATAAAGCCGCCGTTGGTCCCCTGCTCCGCCCGGAAAGCGGGCGAAGAGAGGGTCTCGAGCATCCCGTCCGCCTTCTCGCGATACAGGCTCTTGCCCGTCTTCGCATACAGATCGTAGAGGGCCGACGCGGTAATGGCGGCGGAAGATGCATCCCGATAGGTATCGGGGATGTCCGGGCAGTCATAATCCCAGTAAGGGACCAGGTCCTCCGGCAGGCGGCCCAGGATATAGCGGGCGACTTTCTCGGCCTGGTCCAGATAGCGCGGGTATCCGGTATAATCATATGCCCGCGCATAGCCGTACAGGGCCCATGCCTGTCCCCGCGCCCATGCGGATTCATCGCTGTAACCCTGGGCGGTGCAACGGCCGCGGACCGCTCCGGTCTCGGGATCGTAATCCACGACGTGATAGCAGCTTCCGTCTTCCCGGAAATGGTTCTCGAGGGTCCTGTCGGCATGGCTGACGGCGATATGGAAGAAGGTCGAGTCGCCGCTCATCTTGGTCGCCTGGAACAGGAGTTCCAGGTTCATCATGTTGTCGATGATGACCGGGCACTGCCAGCCGCGCTTACTCTGCCAGCCGCGGTCCACGCTCCAGGACTGCAGGACGCCGGCTTTTTCCCGGTACCGGGTGGACAGGGATTTCGCTGTCTGGATGATGACTTTCTTGTACGGGTCGTTTCCTTTTAGCCGCAGGCCGTTTCCATAGCTGTCATAGACCATGAAACCGACATCATGATGCCAGGTCAGGTACTGGATGGAATCGAGTTTCTCGGTATGCGCCCTGGCATGCTCCGCCCACATTTCATCCCCGGTGAGTTCGTACATGTACCAGAGCGATCCGGCAAAGAAGCCGCTCACCCAGTCATCGATGGGGACAAAACGTACCTGCCCGTCCTTGTAGGTAGAAGGAATCCGAAGGGTGTCCCCCTGCTCGGAGGCGGTTAGCAGCGCCCCGAGCTGCACTTTTGCGTTCGCGATGTTTTCTTCCACCAGGGTGTCCGGGCCGGAGCAGGCCGTGGCGGACAGTACCGCCACGGCCGCTGCAGCCAAAAGTTGTTTCACGTTAATCATTTGTATTATTTCTGAGGTCCATAAGACTTGTAAGCCTCTTTGAGGGTATACGCTCCCGTCGCCGGATTGAAGAATTCGAAGGGGTCGGTGGGGGCCTTCGGGATCTGATTCGGACTAGCTTTTACGGTAGAGTTACTGTGCGCCAGTGTCCAGTTTTTCCCATCGGTTCCATAACCGATATTTCCTGCGGTATCCAAAACAGAAGCGCTTTGATCGGGAGCATAAAGGATGAACGTATAGGAGTGATTCGCCCAAGTATCTGCCGCCCAGAAAATATTATTGTTGATTTTTAAGGAGGCTACTTGGTAGAACTTAATAAGGCCATTGCTCGACGGGCAGTTATAGAAAATATTGTTCTGGACAAAAAAAACAGTCTCCCAATTAGTTCCACTTTGTGTTACACTTTGGTCATAATTAAATAATTGTATCGTAGAACAGGTAGCATTGAACACTACATTATCCTTAAAAACCAGTTTTTTGTAATGATCCAGTACAGTGCTTTGATAAAAAGTGAAGATCTGTGTATTGCCTGTATTCACGACCTGAAGCGTATTGTACCACACCTGAATGTTTTTAATACCATAGCCGGAAACATTACAATACAGAATCGGCTTTTTAATATTCTGAATCGAGCAATTGTCAATGGTTAAAGCGTCATAATCAGCGGTGGCATTGCTATTATTAAACAAGTAGCCAGTATTATTCGCCACCCCATCGATATTTACCATATCTATTACAAGGTTACGCATAACCAATGACCCCTTGATCAGTTTCGAACAAACTGTAGGACGTAACGTTACGGGCCTCGTTGCATAACGGCTTATCCACACAAAATCAGCTTTCAGGTTTCCAACACTTGGGATATCAAAAGTACACCCATCATTTGCTTCCAGGAAGAATACTTTGCCCTGTTCAACGTTATTGAACTTCGCGCGTAAGTTATATTTTTCCACATCAGCTGTAAGCAGTTCGGATTCCCCTTTTGTCGCCTTGCTATACGCTTCTCCTGCGATATACAGCGTCGCGTCCATTTCCTGATAGGCGGTATAGAGGTCGTCAAACTGGGCCTCCGTCACGGTGCCAAGGGATTTGATCACAGAAGAAGTGATGTCCAGCTGGGAGCTACCCTTCCGGCAAAGCGGATTCTTCTGATTCTCGCGCTCCAGCAGGACGGATACGCCGCCGGACAGCGTCCCGGGAGCGACAACGATATAATAGGTGGCGCCCTTGGTCAGCGTGCCGCTCTCCGGCTGCAGCGTGACCGTCGAAGAGCCCGTGCAGGAAGCGGAAGCGATGGTTCCGTCCGCATTCAGGGTCACGGACACGGCACCGGCAATCTTTTCCCCGCCGTTCGCCTTGACGACAACCTTCGTCACGCCCTCTTCCTGGAGGGTAAATTTCAGCAGACCACCCACATTCCGGAAAACGAAATGGGCGTCAGCGGGAGTCGTACGGGCAACCGCCAGGTTGGCTCCCTGGCCAAAACTCCCCGCGACAGCGGTCTGCACCACAGGAATCTCCGTCGTGATGACACTGCCGGAAAGCGAAGCCTCCGTACTGGAAGGATAGAGGGCGAAAACACTTGTCGCCGTCTCACTGACCGAGGCCGCGACACGACCTTCCTTCACTTCATAAGAACCCGTATTTCCAATCACATCATCGAAAACAGACACCTGGTCTCCATCAGACCAGACGACACCGTTCGATGCCCCGAGTGCGGTTTTCGCAGATTGAGCGTCCACGGTAAAAGTAATCGGAACCAGCTCCGATGAGAGCGTCGGCTGAGGAACCGATTCCATCATATCCATTTCTTTGGAGCAAGAGAGGGCCAGCACAAACAGTGCTGCCATCATATAATATTTCGTATTCATAGCACGCATCGTTTGTGATTTACCATCCATATTTATCCGTATCTTCCTGGTAAGGATCGTTATCGGCCACCGGCTGGAAACCGGTTGCACAATAGTTAAGGTCCGCCCGCACGCGGATCATCAACAATTCAGGAGCAATGTAATCATTCCTTCCCGATTGTACAAGAGTTTTTTGAAGTTTCATGGGTTATTAGTCTTTGCATTTTTCGCAAATATCGCCGACTTTTCCACCAAACATATGCACAAAAATGCAAATTATTTATATTTTTGTCCAATAAAGACAAACAGAACACCATGAAACACAGCATCGTCCTATTCTTCCTCTTCGGCTGGATCAGCGCAGCGGCAGCGCCGGCGCCCTATTTCAGGCATCTGGGATCCCGGGACGGGTTGACGCACCCTTCCGTCCTTTCCATCGCCCAGGATTCTCTCGGCCGGCTTTGGTTCGGAACCGAGAACGGGGTCAGCACCTATGACGGAAACCGGATGACCTCCTTCCGAAGCGGCAACGTGGTCATGGACATCGTATGTGACGAAAAGGGGAATGTCTATTTTCTGTCGAACGGAGAATTGTACCGGAGCGGGGCGGGGAGCCGAGAAACCGCCCTGTATGCGCCAGGGCCTTATAATGCCCTTTTCATCGAGAATGGCCAGACCTGTGTCCTCTCCGGCCGGGAAGTCTGGCAGCAGGGGGCAAACGGCCTTGTCCACACGGAAGACCTGCCGCTCGACCAGGTCCGGAAAATGCTGGTAACCCGCGACGGTACCCGCTGGTACATCAATCACGAGGGCTTGTTCCGGCAGCAGCGGGGAAAAGATCCCGTCCGAATCGATTCGGCACCGGACCACTACGGCATCTTTGAAGACAGCCGGGGAGAGATCTGGTCCGGGAGTCGGCGGAACGGACTGCTTCGCGTCTTTCCGGACGGCACGACCCGGCATTATGGAACCAAGGACGGGCTCGGCAGTGAAAACATCCGAGGAGTCAGCGAAGACGGGCAGGGAGCCCTCTGGGTGGGCAGTTTCCATGGGCTTTGCCGCTTTGACCCTTCAACGGACCATTTTTCCCGATACACCCGGGAAGAACGGGAAGGAGGACTGACGCACTCTTCCATTTTTGCCGTCTTTGTAGACCGGGACGGAATCCTGTGGACGGGGACGTATTACAGCGGAGTAAACTACACCGACATCCGGCCGGGAGCCCTGACATTCTACCCGGCATCAGAATCCGAGAACGGCCTGTCCTACCCGATTGTCGGCCATCTGGAAGAGGGGATGGACGCTTCGGTGTGGATCTGTACGGAAGGCGGCGGCGTCAACCGGCTGGATCCCCGGACCGGACGGATCCGCCAATGGGGACAACAGCCCTTTACCAATGCGAAATGGCTCCTGCAAAACGCAAAGAACGGGATGGTTTACATCGCGACCAACCAGGAAGGCCTTTTCCGGCTGGATCCGGTTTCGGGAAAATTCACACGCATCATCGAGGTAGAGGGGCCGGATAGTCCAATGGCGGTGATCAATGTCATCGCCCAATATGGGAACGAACTCATCCTTTCCACGGATGACGGCGTCTTTCGGTTTAATGGGAAACAGCCCCCCCGACTCCTGTATCCCAAGACGGACGGCGTGAGGTATGCGCACATCGCCGTCGAGGGCGACCGGCTATGGATTGCCTCTTCCCGTGTAATTGCGTTCGACCTCCGACAGAATGGTATTGTAGCGGAATACCCTTTGGAACTACAGGGAGAACGAATCCGTCCGATGCGCATCCTTCCCTCCGACGACGGACTGTTCATCAGCACCTTTTCGCACGGGCTTTTCCGCCTCGGAGAACGCGGCTTCCTTCCTTTCGGCGAAACCGCCCAACTGAACGGCTACCAGATGGTCCGCTGCCCGGACGGCGGCTTTGTGGTTTCCGCCGACGACGGCATCCATCTTCTGTCCCCGGACGGCGTTCCTGTCAAAACCTGGCTGCGCGGGAAAAACCTTCCGCTGGAGGCCCTGGTCATGGACAGCGGCCTGCTCGTTACCGAAGATGGGACCGTCTATGCCGGCGGGACCAATGGCCTGGTATCCTTCCGCATGGACAGCCCGCTGGATGATCAGAGAAAAAACCTCTATTATTCAGAACTTTACATTGACGGCAATCCCCTCGCGGACTTCCGGGAAAGCGTACAGCTCAAGGGAGCGCAGGAACGGGTGGACCTGTATTTCACGTCCGCCCATGAAATCAGTGAATTCAACTGGGCGGACTACGAGTACAAGATACAAGGACTGGACCGGGGATGGACGGCAACCGAAGGCCCCTTCATCACGGCCAACCATCTTCAGCCCGGCTCCTATACCTTCCTCGTCAGGCGGCGGGGCGAGCGGGAGAACCTGTGTTCCCTCCGGATGGACATCCAGCCCTTCTGGTGGGCAACATGGTGGATAAAAACCGCGCTGATCCTCGCAGGGATCCTGCTGCTGTGGATGATTGTCCACGTCGCGCGGCTACGCCGCAAAAGTGCTCGGGAGAAAGAATTGAACGAAACGAAACTTCGCTTTTTCACCAGCGCCAGCCATGAACTCCGAACGCCGCTGACCCTGATCATCGCCCAGATCGATGCCATCTTCCAATCTTTCCACCTGCCACCGCTCGTCACCCATAAAATGCAGCAGGTCAAATACCAGGCGGGACAGATGAACCAGCTGGTGACGGAACTGATTGACTTCCGGAAATACGAACAAGGACTGGTCCGGCTCGATTTTCAGCGCGTCGGATTGAACAGTTTCCTGGAAGAAACCTTTGAAAAATTCCGGGAGATCGCGGAGGAGAAAAAACTGGAACTCCAGTGGACGGCGGCCAAGACGCCTCCTACCGTCATCGCCGATCCCTATCAGTTGCAGAAGGTGCTGATGAATCTCGTATTCAACGCCGTCAAATTCACCCCGGAAGGCGGCCGGATTACACTCAGCTGCGAGAACGCTTCCGGGGGAATGGTGGCCATACACGTCAGGGACACCGGAATCGGTATCGCCGAAGAAGACCTCAAACACATCTTTGAACGATTCTACCAGGTACGTGGGCAAGAAGATGTCAGCCAGGGCCTGCCCGGTTCCGGCATCGGCCTGGCGCTCGCCAAGGAAATCATCGAGCGGCACAGCGGCACCCTCGAAGTGAGGAGCGAACTCGGCAAAGGATCCGACTTTATTGTCCGCCTGAAGGAAGCGCCTCCCAAAGAGACGGACAGACAAGACCTTCCGAATGACATGGACAGAAAGACCGTCGTTGTCGCAGAAGACAACCCGGAGATGTCTTCCCTTCTTTGGGAACTGTTTTCCCTTCACTATCACGTCCATACCGCGTCGGACGGCGTTGAAGCGCTGGAAATCATCCGGAAGATCCATCCCGACCTCATTGTCAGCGACGTGATGATGCCCCGGATGGACGGGAAGAAACTCTGCACCGCCGTCAAAGGCGACAGGAACCTCCGTGATATACCCTTCGTCCTGCTGACTGCCCTGGGAGACCGGGATGAAGAACTGCGGGGGCTCCAACTCGGGGCCGACGACTACATCGCCAAGCCCTTTGATTCCAACAGCCTGCTCATGCGATGCGCGAATTTGATCCTGTCCAGAGGGACAGCCCCTGCAGAAGGCCCCCTGAGCCGGAGGGCCGTCAATCCGGAGGATAAAGTATTCCTGGAAAGCCTGACAAAACTGATTGACGACAATCTCGGAGACGGCTCTCTGGACAATGATTTCCTGGCGGAAAAAATGAACATGAGCCGCTCCTCTTTCTATGCCCGCTTCCGGAAAGTGACCGCCCAAAGCCCGACCGGATACATCAATGCCTGCCGGCTGAAAAAAGCGGAAGAGATGCTGCGGGAGCATCCGGAAATGTCTGTCGCCGAGATTGCCGATTCGCTCGGATTCAACACCCAGAACTACTTCTGCCGCCGCTTCAAAGAGCAGTACGGCGTACCACCTACACTTTATCGCAAAAAGTTTTGATATTCTGAAGGAAAGATGTTATATTTGCAGAAAATAAAATTGGTCAACCAATTTGGCGAACCAATTCTATGACAAGATTATAACACCAAAACTTATCTGCTATGTCTTCGACGCTCAAGTTGAAACACTGCGTAGCGGTCCTGATTCTGATTTTGTCGGGATGGATGGCCGCGGCGCAGACGAGAACTGTCAAAGGCTCTGTCGCCGATGCCCAGGGACCCCTTCCCGGCGTCTCCGTCCTTGTCAAAGGGACGACCAATGGCACGAGCACGGACCTGGACGGCAATTTCTCCCTGTCGGTACCCGACGATGCCGTTCTGGTCTTTTCGTACATCGGATACCGGACAGAGGAATTGAAACCGGGGAAATCCGGTACCGTCAAACTCATCATGGAGGCCGACGCCACCCTGCTGGATGAACTGGTTGTGGTCGGATACGGCACCCAGGCCAAATCCCACCTGACCGGGTCCATCTCCAAGATTGGCGGCGAAAGTTTGATCGACCGCCCGGTTTCGGACGTTACGACCGCCCTGCAAGGCCAGATTGCCGGCCTCTCGATCAACAACAACACCTCAGAAGTGGGTGTCACCCCGACGATCCGCGTCCGCGGAACCGGTTCCATCTCCGCTGACAGCGCACCGCTGGTCATCGTGGACGGCTTCCCGGATGCCCAGGGCCTGAACAACCTCAACGCCAATGACATCAAGTCCATCGAAGTGCTGAAGGACGCCGCATCGGCCGCCATCTACGGATCCCGTGCCGCCAACGGCGTTATCATGGTCACGACCAAGAGCGGCGATGCCGAAAAGCCCAGCTACAGCATCAAGGCGTATCAGGGAGTCAAGTATGCCTACAAGCTCCACGATATGATTACGGCGACCGACTACCTCCGCCTCCAGGAATTTGAAGAATCTGTCGGAGGACCGGCCGTGAAGGGCCAGGACCGTGCAGCCGCCTGGATCGAGAAAAACATCGGTTCGACGGACTGGCAGCGGGAAGGCCTGAGAGGCGCCGCCAGCATCACCAACGTGCAGTTTGCCGTCTCGGGCGGCCGTAAGACGGTGAAGCACTACACCTCCGCCTCCTATACCCGCGACCAGGGTATCATGCTGCAGAACCAGGTGGACAAAATCAGTTTCCGCACGCGGATGGACGCCGAACTGTCGGCCCGGGTCCGCTTCGGATACAATGTCTCCGGGAACTATCAGAGAGCCGAACGGCCGCGGAACAACTTCATCGACTTCTACCGGACGCCGTCCTTCCTTCCGGTTGTCCACAACGACTGGACCACCGCTTTTACGGGCGGTTACACCGGTTTTGCCCGGGGAAGCCATTTCAATTCCATCTCCGCGCCGACCGAAGAGGTGGATGAATTCGGCAATCCGGTCTGGGTCAAAGGCGTGAGCCCGTTCAGCTCCGCCAACAACAACCCGAAGTGTGTGATGGCCAACACCGAGCGCTGGAGCGAGAGCTTCACCGGCAACGCCAACGCCTACCTGGAAGTCACCATCCTCAAAGGCCTGACTTTCCGTTCTTCCAACGGTGCGATGGTGCGGCTTTCGCCTTCCTACTCCTACGCGAATATCAACGCCCTGAAGGATGGCACGCCCAGCGAGGCCAGTTACCTCAGCACCCTTTTCGTGGACCTTCAGACAGAGAATACCTTAAATTATAATCTGAAAAAGGGACGGCATAAACTCGATCTCCTCGCCGGTTTCACGGCTCAGAAAACCCGCGTCCAGCGCGTCGCCCTGACAGGAACAGGCTTCCCGACCGACGACGTCCATACCCTGAACGCCGCAACGGTCTTCTCCCTGGCCGAATCCAACAACGGCAACACGGCCGGCACCGGTACCTTCCGCTATCCGGACAAGATCCTGGAGTCCTGGCTCGCCCGTGCGACCTATTCCTATGCGGACAAGTATCTCTTCTCCGCCTCCATCCGTCTGGATCGTTCCTCGCTGTTCATCGGCGAAAAGGTCAACGCCTGGTTCCCTTCGGTTTCCGCCGGATGGCGCATCTCCGAGGAGCCCTGGATGCAGCACCTGGACTGGCTGTCCAACCTGAAACTCCGCGGCTCCTACGGTGTGACCGGCAACAACAACGTCCAGTATTTTTCCGCGATGGAAGTGCTCGGCAGCGCGAACTACGTCACCGGGACGGGCAACGGCTCCCTGGTCAACGGAGCGGCCAACACCTCCAAGACCCTCGCCAACGTCGACATCACCTGGGAACAGACGGATGAGTTCAACTTCGGACTCGACCTCGGCCTGTTCAAGGGGCGGATCAACCTGACGGCTGATGCCTATTATTCCGTCACCCGCGCCCTCCTCTTCGAGCAGCCGACCCAGTCTTTCACCGGTTTCAATAAATACTGGAACAACATCGGCCGCGTCCGCAACTCCGGCATGGAGCTCCAGCTGAACACCGTCAATTTCAACCGCCGGAATTTCACTTGGGAAACCGATGTGAACTTCTCCCTGACGCGGAACAAACTGCTTGAAATCGGCGGAGAGCGGGAGTACCCGTCCTCCGGCGAGCGCAATGAACAGTACGTCGCCATCGTCGGAGATCCCCTGATCCAGTACTATGGATTCAAGACGGACGGGGTGTGGAATTCCACGGAGGAAATCAACGCCCATCCGCACTTCTCCACAGATGTCCCCGGCGGCCTCAGAATTGTGGACTCGAACGGAGACGGGGTCCTCTCGGATGATGACCGCATCCCGCTCGGCAATCCCTACCCGGCATTCACTTACGGTATGACGAACACCTTCCGCATCGGAAAGTTCGACCTGAGTTTTCTCATTCAGGGTGTCCAGGGTGTGACCGTCTTCAACGGAGATGTCTATTACAACGAGACCCACAAATACAATGCAGCTTACCTGAAAGACCGCTGGGTCAGCCCCAGCTATCCTGGAAATGGAAAGGTCCCCTATGGAAAATTCGGCTTCGACATGCTTCTGACGGACTACCCCCTGCAAAACGGTTCGTATGTCTGCCTCAGGAATGCCACATTCGGCTACACCCTCAACAAGAAAGATCTGCATAATTTCCTGAAAGGCCTCCGCATCTATGTTTCCGGAAACAACCTCCTCTATCTGTGGAGTAAAGATTACAAGGGTATCAACCCTGAATCCCGCTATACCTCGGGTGACTATTCTTCTCCGCTGATCTCCGGTTACCAGCGGGGCGGATTCCCGCTCACTTCCACCGTCACCCTCGGTGTTGACATTAAATTCTGACGGATATGAAAAAAATTATATTCAGCATCACCGCAGCCGCCCTCGTTCTGGGTGCCTGTAACCTGAAGCAGTATCCTATCTCCGAGGTCGCCGCCGACGCCTATGTCAAAGATGCCAAGAGCGTGGAGAACCTCGTCCTCGGAACTTACAACGGCCTCTATGATGTGGCCGAGCACGAATGGGCCATGACCGAACTCCGCAGCGACAATGCCCGCATGCGGGTCAACCAGTCCACCGCCGGGGAAACCAAGCTCATCGAACAACTCGACCAAGGAACCATCATTTCGGCCAATAAATGGGTCCAGGAGTATTGGGATGCCGCCTACCGGGTCATCAACCGCGCGAACTCGGTCTTCCCCTATCTCGAAGTGGTCGAAGAAGACATGCAGCGGAAACAACTCGAAGGCGAGGTCCGCTTCCTGAGGGCCTTCATGTATTTCAAACTCGTCCGCCTCTGGGGCCCGGTCTTTATTGTCACCAAGAAAACCGGCGCCGATGAGGCCCGCCACATGCAGCGCTCTCCGGTCGACGAGGTCTACGCCGTGATTGAATCCGACCTCAAGGCCATCGTGGACGGGAACCTGCTGCCGCTCACCCTTCCGGATGCCCAGAAAGGACGTGCCGACCTGAAAGCGGCAAAAGCCCTTCTGGCTGAGGTTTACGCCACCCATTACACCCCCTCCGACGAGTTATATGCCCAGGGAGCAACCCTGCTCGACGAGGTGCTGGAAGCCTGCGGAAATCCCGCCGCGGGCACCCAGCTGGTCCCTTATGACAAGGTGTTCGCCACCGACAACGAGATGAATGCGGAAATCATTTTCGCCATCCGCTACCGTAGCGGTAAACTTGGCATCGGTTCCCCGTTCACAACGCTGTTTGCTCCGATCAACAACGGAGGAAACGTCGCCATCGGCTCCCCGAAGCATTACAATTTCCCCTCTGACAACCTCATCGCCGCCTACAATGAGAATCCCGGCGACCTGCGCAAGGATGTCACCTTGCAGGAAAGCTACTACAATGCCACCACCGGCCAGATCGTGACCAACAATGCCCGCTATTGCAGCAAGTATATCGATAAGAAGATGACCAGCGAAAACGACGCCGAGAACGACTTCCCCGTCATCCGGCTCGGAGGCGTCATGCTCCTGAAGGCAGAGATGGACAACGAGATGAACGGACCGACCCCCGGGGCCTTGACGCTGCTGAATGCCATTCGCCAGCGGGCGGGTGTTCCGGATTACAGCGCGGCGGATCTGAACTCCAGATATGCTTTCCGCGAAGCGGTCCGCAAGGAGCGCCGACTGGAACTTGCCATGGAGAATCAGCGGTGGTTCGACCTGCTCCGCTGGGGGACCGCAGTCTCCACGGTGAATAACTTTTTCGCCAGCGAAGCTTTCTATGGGAACTATGATTACACGATCAACCCCATTGCCGCCTGGCAGACCCTGCTTCCGATTCCCGTATCGGTCAGAGATATCAATAAAGAAGTTGCACAGAACCCCGGATATTGATTATGAAACGCTATCATTTGCTGCTTGCTGTCGCAGCCACCCTTATCTGGACAGCCTGTGACCAGGTGTCGATCGATGAAGTGATCGATCACGAGCCCGTCATCACCGCATTCAGCCCGATGACAGCACCTGTCGGGGCGGAAATTACCGTGACGGGAGAGTCTCTCCAGAACGTGACCGAAGCCTACATCGGCTCCGTCCGCGTTGAAATTGCCTCCAAAGTATCCAACAAACTGCTGACCCTCCGCGTTGTAGAAGGGGTTACTTCGGGGCCCGTCAAACTGGTCAGTCCTGCCGGGTCCGGCCTTTCATCGGCCTCCTTCCAGTGCAGCTTCGCCGTTCCTTCCATTAAAGGCGCCCTGCTGCAGCCCAGCGCCGCACTCGGTGACGAAATCCTCCTTTCCGGTGAGTACCTGAATTCCGCCAAAGCCGTTATCTTTACCGCCGTGGGATATGAAAAGGGCCATGAGGCGCAGATTCTCACCCGGAGCGACAAGGAACTCATTGTGATCGTTCCCTATGTGGAATCCGCCGATGCACGGATCACCCTCCGCTATTTCGACGGAAGCAAGGATCTGGAAACGGCCCGGGACAACGCCCCCGGCATTTCCATCACCCGCTACGTTCCGACCTTCAACCCCTATACGTTTGAGAAGACGGCTGTCGGCCGGAGCATCACCCTCACGGGAGAATACCTCAACAACGTGGACCGCATTACGGTCGGAGACTACGAAGCACAGGTTTTCAAAAGTGCCAGTGAACTCAGTTTCACGGTTCCCGCGGGAGAATTCCCGGACGGCGACAGCGTCGTTCCGCTCAAGGCCTGGTATTTCGACAACAACGAAAGCCTCACCCTTGCTGAGTCCTTCACCGTATTCGTCCCGTTTGTCAGATTCTGGCAGAATATCGAAATGTGGTGTGACGGACGGGTAGAGGAGAACTCCTTCGCCTCCTTCTTCTGCCCGGAAAACGGAAAACTCTATGCCAACGAGAAATGGAAGACCGATCTGGATCCGGTGGCCTTCAAACTTTTCGGCACCCAGTTTGGCAGCGCCAACCAGCCGAAGCCCGGCATGATTTCGGATGAGGAATACAATTCCGTACTCCCCTACTTCTTCTTCTCCTCTGTTTCCGGCAATGTGCTGCAACTCAACGGACCGGCCAACTCCAACGGGCAGATCAAAAATTTCTTCATCAATGCAGCCAATCCCGCCGGGACCACCGCCCACGACAACCGGGTGCCCGGCTCAAACAGCAGCGTCACCGGAACGCCGATTGTCTGCTTCCGCTACCTGGATCCCGGTAACGCCGTGGAGAATGAACTGATTACCAAAGTGATCAACGACCAAATCGAGAAGATCAACGAGGAACTTTTCCCGATCGACGTCGAGAACAGTAAAATCGCCGGCATCAGCGTGACCTCACTCGCCGGCGGCATCAAGAGCGAGAATTTCTGTGACCACCAGACGAAAGAACTCGTCGACGATCCCGGCTACAAACGTGACATCGTCTTCCTCGTCGCCTACTACCACAACTATGGCTACAATCCTGATGCCCGCGCCAAGAACATCAAGCGTCTGGGCCTGCTTCACATCAAGCAGATCGACTGGGGCGTCTTCAACAACAAGTTCGCTTCCTCGAAAGTGCTTGTGGACTGCTACTGGCAGAAGTATGACTATGATTATTCCAAGCTGAATTAAGCCATGAAAAAGATATATTCACTCCTGACGGCCCTTTTGATGGCCGCGCTGCTGCTTCCTGCCTGCAAGCGGGAGCAAGTAGCCCCGGTCCAGACCCCGGCCATTGACGTTACCAACAACAAGTTGGACCCGAACACCAACGAGAGCGGAACCGTCCGGGCCTATGTCGGCACCGAAGTGACGGCTGTCGGATTCAACCTCGATAAGGTCGGCGGCGTCAAAATCGGCGGAAAAGACGCAGAAATCGTCCGAAAAGACATCAGAACGCTGGTGTTCAAGATTCCTGCACTGGACTTGCCGCAGGCCGACGAACCCGCCAAAGTCCGGCTGGAAGTATTTGAACAGGGTACGGATACCCGGGTTTTCCAATATGACTACTTTGTGACGGTTCCCGTGACCGATGCGCTCATCAGCGGTTTCACCCCGAAGAGCGGAACGGTTGGAACGGAAGTCACCCTCAGCGGACGGAATCTCACGCAGGTTACCCAGGTCAGTTTTGCCGGCGTCAACGGAGATATCCAAGCCTGCCTGGATGAGAGCGTCACCGTTCTCGTCCCGGCGGTTCCCGGCAGTGAAGCCCACAGCGAAATCGCCATTACTGCCACCTGGGGCGGCGGGACCATCGATGTTACGGCGGCTGAAAAGTTCCAGCTGAAACGCCCTGCCTTCACCTCCTTCTCTCAGGCGGATGATGTCCACCTCGGAGACGAAATCGTCCTCTCCGGAGAGAATCTTGACCTGGTGGACGGAGTCAAATGGGGAGATGTAGACCTTCTTATCAGCGAGCAGAGCGCCACTTCACTGACCATCAAGGTCCCCTCCAGCATCGAGAAGATGGATCCCGTCGTCCAGTCCAAAGAACTCGCCGCGAGCTTCGGTACTCCGGCCCAGAAAGTCGTCATTGCCGCTGCGCTTCGCATCGACACGACCCCTGTCGGCCCTGCCTCACCGGTATTCACCTCCGCCGCACCTGCAGACAACAACTACACCGCCTTCTATCTCGGGAAGGAAGTTGTGGTCAAGGGAGAGAACTTCGCCAGCATCGAAAAGTTCAAGGTGGATGGTATCGAAGCTGAGCTCACCGCTGCCGCTACCGACATCGAAGCCCATTTCATCATGCCGAAGACCATCACCGGCACGGCCGAGAAGGATGTGACACTCGTCGCCATCTGGAACGGAGGTAACGAACTGGACTGCGGCACCATAAAAGTCCGGCCTTTCCAATACACCAAGGGGCTGAGGCTCGGAAAGGGCTGTGGATCAAAGCTCTATACTGACTTCGATGCAGCAAACGCCTTCCTGATTCTGGATGAAGGAGTTGTGGTTTCGACGGATGTCTGGTCCAACCGTCCCATCGATCCCGCCTGTACCTCTTCCGGCAACTCACTCGTAGTTTCCGGCAACAAGATTGCACCAGAAAAGGAAGCTGAGTACTATGCCTGCACTCCGTATACCTATCTTTCCGTGACCAGCAATACCAACCTGCAATTCAACAACCCGTCCAACTCCAGCTCCCAGCTCAAGACACATCGTCTGTCCGACCTTGCGACAGCCCTCCCTAGCCAATTCGGAACTCCCGTAGTATTTATGGGTGTACTCAAGGACGGGGAAATCAAAACCGCCTGTGCGAACGGAACGCTCACCGACATCGGAAGCAACACCGAAATTGCCGCTAAATCTTCTCCTAGATATCCCAATCAAGACTGGGCCAAGGGCGATGTCATCCTCCTCCAGTACTTGAAATATAAACATGTTTCCACGACCGGTGGAAAAGCATCCCTCCTCACGGATGTTTACCAAACGGGCTATCTGTACATCCGGGACATCACCATCACAACCGCCGCCGACAATAACTACATTGAATCCGGCGGCTATGTGGAAGTCGATCTCTATTGGTCCAACGTACTGAATTAAGAATGAGGTACATAAACGTTTTCAAAGCTGTTCTGGCGACCCTCCTGATGGCGGGTTGCCAGACGGCCTTTTCTATCCCCCCTGTCGTAACGCCTGTCAAGGTGGACGGAAAGGTCACCGTCAGCGATGAGGCTTCGCTCAAAGCCGCCCTCAAAGACATCGTCCCCGGGGATGTGATCATCTGGAAAAACGGGACTTACGAGAATGTCGCCTTGAAACTGATTGCCGAAGGTTCTGAGCAGGCTCCGATTACCTTGAAAGCCGAAACCCCGGGCGGTGTGGTTTTTACCGGCGTGTCGTCCCTTCAGCTGCGCGGAAACTATCTTGTGGCGGAAGGCTTTGCTTTCAAGAAGTTGGATACTTCGGTTAAAAACCAGATCCTGACTGCCTACAAAGGCAGTTCCCATTGCCGCTTTTCCGACATCCTGATTGACGGGACCGGCAGCAAGGCTTCGGACATCGACACCAAGTGGGTCAATCTCTACGGGCAGGAGCATGAAGTGTCCCACTGCTCGTTCATCGACAAACGCAACATGGGCTGTCTGCTGGTTGTGTGGATGGAAGACGGCATCGTGCCCCGGCACATCATCCGGGACAACTATTTCAGCCGTCCCTATACCCATTATGACGATGCCGGGAAAGCGCGCAACGGTCAGGAAGCGATCCGGATCGGGACCAGCGACTTCTCCCTCAATCCCGGGGATTGCCTTGTCGAGGGCAACCATTTCTACCGTTGCAACGGGGAACGGGCTGAAATCATCTCCAACAAGAGTTGCAGAAATGTCTATGAAGGCAACCTCTTCGAAGAAGGGGAAGGTTCCCTGACCCTCCGTCATGGCAACGACTGCATCGTCCGCGGCAATTACTTCTACGGCGGCGGAAAGACCGAAGTCGGCGGCGTCCGCATCATCGGAGAGCGGCACCGGGTCGAGGACAATGTCTTCCTGGAGCTCACCGGCAGCGGTTACAAGAGCGCCCTCTGCGTCGTCAGAGGCGAATCCAAGGCCGCCCTGAACGGTTACTGGACCGTCAAAGGCGCCGTCGTCAAAGACAATCTCTTCCTGGACTGCCGTAACGGCATCACGGTCAACTACAGCGGCCGGGACAGCCAGGACACGCCGCCGGAGAGCGTCCACTTCCTGGGGAACACCCTCGTCAGCTCCAAGTCCTACATGATCGCGGTCCAGGTCATCGACACTCCTCAGGGAAACCTTACATGGGAAGACAATCTCATTTATGGCGGGACCCTCAAGGGCGTCACCCTGGACAAAGCCGCAGAGAAGCCTCAGACGAAAGACTATTCCCAGACGCTTGCTGCCATTCGTGAAAAAGCCGGCAAAAGATGGTAAAAAAACTGTTCATACTCCTGCCGCTCGTGGCCATCCTTTCCTGCGGGAAAGGGTCCCTCGCCTTGAAGGACGTAGCCGCGGCCTTGGAAAAAGCCACCCCTGGTGACACACTCATCATCCGGGACGGCCGCTACGAAGACGTCACGCTCAAATGGAAAGGACACGCCACGAAGGAGTCCCCTGTCGTGGTCCAGCCCGAGACCCCGGGCGGCGTGGTCCTGAAAGGGAAATCCCAACTGAAAATCTATGGGGAAGGCCTTACGGTCAGCGGCCTTCGCCTGGAAAACTGCGTCGCGGAAAAAGGAACCCTCGTGGAATTCCGCAGCGGCGATGAACTCGCCCACGGCTGCCGCCTCACCGAGACCGTCATCAAAGACTGCAACCCCGCCAGGCGCGACATTTCCTACAGTTATGTCCATCTGTATGGACGCGAAAACCGCGTGGACCACTGCAGTTTCCTCGGGAAAAAGAACCTCGGCGTTACGTTGATCGTGATGCTGAACTACCCGAAGTGCGACGACAACCACCACAGCATCGACCACAACCATTTCGGCCCCCGGCCGGTCTATGGCTCCAACGGAGCGGAGACCATCCGCATCGGGACCTCCCAGCAGTGCCTGCAGAACTCCCGTTCCCTCGTGAGCGAAAACCTCTTTGAGCGCTGCAACGGTGAAGTGGAGGTGGTCAGCATCAAATCCAGTGAGAACCGGATCGAGAAGAATGCTTTCTGGGAGTGCGAAGGGGTCCTGGCGCTCCGCCACGGCGACCGCAATGTTGCCTCGGAGAACCTCTTCATCGGCCACGGAAAACGCAACACCGGCGGAATCCGGATCGTCGGAGAGGACCAGCAAGTGGTAGGAAACACTTTTTCAGGCCTCGCGGGAAGCCGCTTCTTTTCCGCCCTGGCCCTGATGTACGGGGTTCCCAACTCGCTGCCGAACCGCTATATGCAGGTCCAGCGCACCCGCATCGAAGGAAACACCTTCTCCCAGTGCCGGAGCATCGAATTCGACACCGGAAAGGACTTTGAACGGACCTTGGCGCCGATAGGAACCCTTTGGGAAGGTAACACGGTGACCGACGCGCCCGTCGAAGAACCCTCGCTGGAAAGCCTCCGGGAAGGAAGAGGAGCATCCTGGTACAAGGAAACGCCTGCCGAGAAACCGGCCGTCAGGGAAATCGTCCTCAAGGACAGCCTCTACGTGCTGGAGGAAAGCCTCGTCGTGGACGCCCCCACCCTCATCCGGGCGGAGGAAGGAGCCTGTCCGGAAGTCATCTTTGCCGGAAGGAAAAGCGACAATATGATTACCCTCCG
Organism: Bacteroidales bacterium; assembly: GCA_016281015.1. GTDB lineage: Bacteria > Bacteroidota > Bacteroidia > Bacteroidales > UBA932 > Cryptobacteroides. Next base: position 11,075 of record JAEEHS010000059.1, on the reverse strand, counting down.
CGATGGGGCAGACCTGACGGTCCGCGGCATCCGCTTCAGCGGCCGTCTTACCCCCGGGCGCAGCCTTGCAAAAGGGATTATTTCGACGGCCCCGGATATGATCGAGCCCTACAGACTGACCATCGAAGACTGCAGCTTCTCCGACTGCGGAGAAAGTGGTTTCGTCCCGGTACGTGGGCTGAAAGGAACTTTCGCAGAGGAAGTTACCGTCCGCAGATGCACTTTCGATTCCCTTTCCGGGGACGGAATCAATTTCGCGGCGGAGACCGAGGACAAAGGCCGTTACAATGCCGATGACATCCTGGTCGAAGACTGCACGTTCCATCGGATCCTCGGCATCCCGGTACAAATCACGCGCAACGGCAGTGACGAATCCACCGCGGGGCCCTATGTGACCGTCCGCCGCTGCCGTTTCGACGACTGCTGCAACAAAGTCAGAGGCTCGGTCCTCCGCATCATCGGCGCCCAGATTCTAGACATTTCCGACAACACTTTCTCGGACAGCGGCCGCGGAGGCTACAGCATCCGCATCGACGAAGCCCCCTGGGAGAAAGTCACCATCAAGGGCAACCGCTTCAGCAATTCCGGTAAAACACAGTCCAACAATCGCTTATGAAACGATTTACAGCAATATTACTGAGTCTTTTCATTGCCGGCGCAGCCGTGGCGGCCGAGCATCCGAACCTGCTTCTGACCCAAGAAGGAGTCCGGCAGATGAAGGCGGCCAAAGGGAGTATCCCGCTCTTTGACAAGTCTGTCGAAAAACTCATCTCCGAGGCTGACGACGCCGTGCAGAAGCCCATCTGCCTTCCCGTTCCGAAAGACGGAGGCGGTGGATATTCGCACGAAATGCACAAGCTGAACTACTACGACATGTACAACTGCGGGATCGCCTTCCAGCTGACCGGCAATAAAAAATACGCCGACAAAGTCAAGGCCATTCTCGCCGCCTATGTTGATTTCTACCCCTCGCTGGATTTCCATCCGCTCGGGCTGTCCAGCAATCCCGGGCGCATTTTCTGGCAGACCCTCAACGAGAGTGTCTTCCTGGTCCATACCGCGGTCGCCTACGACTGCGTCTATGACAGCATGACAAAGAAAGAGCGCAAAACCGTGGAAGAGAAATTCTTCCGCCCCTATGCCGATTTCATCATGCACGGCCTCCCCCACAACCGGGCCAACACCCAGATGTTCAACAACCTCAACAACTGGGCGACCTGGGCGACGGCTGGCGTGGGAATGATCGGCATGGTCATGGGAGATGACTCCCTCGTCCAGAAAGCCTTGAAAGGAAGCGACCTCAGCGGCAAGGGCGGATTCCTCCGCCAGATGGAAGTGCTCTTCTCCGAAGACGGTTACTTTACCGAGGGCGCCTATTATCTTCGCTATGCGATATGGCCCTTCGTCACTTTCGCCCAGTGCCTGGACCATTATGACAAGTCCCTGAAGATTTTCTCCTACCGGGACGGAATCCTGCTGAAGGCGGTGGACAGCCTGCTCCAGATGGCCTACGAAGGCGAATTTATGCATTTCAACGATGCGTTGGAAAAAGGCTACAGCGCCCAGGAACTGATTTCTGCCGTGGACATCGCCTATCACGCCAATCCTTCGGATAAATCCCTGCTGAGCGTCGCGGAGAAATATCAGAAAAAGGTGCTTGTCTCGGATGCCGGCTTCGACGTCGCCCAGGCCCTGAGCAAAGGCGAAGCCAAGCCCCTGGACCTTCACAGCGGCTACTACCGCGACGGCGAGAATAGCGATATGGGCGCTTTCGTCATCCTGCGTCCATACAAAAAGACGCTCAACAGCGCCGTTACATTCAAGGCCACGTCCCACGGTCTCGCGCACGGTCATTTCGACCGCCTGACCTATGCCTACTATGACAACGGCCATGAGGTGATAACCGACTATGGCGCGGCCCGCTTCCTCAACATCGAGGCCAAGTACAACGGGCATTACACCCACGAGAACGAGTCCTGGGCCAAGTCCACCGTCGCCCACAACACCCTCGTCGTCGACGGAAAGACCTACTGCAAAGGCAAATGGCGCCGTTCCCAGGAAAGCTGGCCGACGCCCTACTACCATAGTTTCCGCGAGGGGCTCCAGATGGCCTCCGCCACCGAATCGACGGTCTATCCCGGCGTCGTCTACTCCCGCTACCTGGTCTACGCCGACGTTCCTTTCCTGGAGTATCCGCTGATCATGGACCTTCTGAAAGTTACCGCCGACAAGCCCCATACGTATGACCTTCCGCTCCATTACAACGGGCACATGATTTCCCTTTCTGTCCCCTACACCCGGGCCACGGACACCATGCACGCTCTTGGCAAGGACAACGGCTACCAGCACCTCTGGGTCGAAGCCGAAGCGGCCGGCGCGGAAGGGATGACCGCTTACACCTGGCTGACCGGCCACCGGATGTACACCCTGTCGACCCAGACCACCCCGGCAAGCGAAATCAAGCTCTGCCGTCTCGGCGCGGGCGATCCGGACTTCAACCTCCGCAGCGAACCGATGCTGCTCCTGCGAGAAAACGGAGCGCAGAACCGCCTGTTCGCCTCCTGCGTCGAAACCCACGGGAAATACGACCTCCAGGTAGAACAAAGCGCGAATCTGGTCCATTCCTGCAAGGGCATCGAAACCCTATTGGACGACGGCAAAGCCCTCGTTGTCCGCTATCACTTTATCGGGGAGCACAGCGCCACGCTCTGCATCTGGACCGCATCGGCCGACGAAAACGCCCCCCATACCGTCACCCTTCCTTCCGGCGAAAGCCTCTCCTGGACGGGTGTCCATACCGCCATTTACCAATAAACCATACCATGAAAACACGTAGCGAAACATTCCAGATTGCCAAGCAGATGCCTTGGGAAAATCCCGGCCCCGGTATCACCCGCCAGATTATGGGTTACGACGGCCAGCTGATGATTGTCAAAGTCAAATTCGAAAAAGGGGCCGTAGGGACCCTCCACGAGCACTACCACAGCCAGGCGACCTATGTCGCGAGCGGAAAGTTCGAACTCACGATCGGTGACAAGAAACAGATCCTCGAAGCCGGCGACGGTTACTATGTCGCCCCTGACGAGCTTCACGGCTGCGTCTGCCTCGAAGAGGGCATCCTCATCGACACCTTCTCCCCCGTCCGTGCTGACTTCCTTGGTATCTAGACTATGAAAGTAAAAGGACTACGCTGGTGGGTACTGGGACTGATTGTCCTGGTCACCATCATTAACTACCTCGACCGGAACACCCTCGGCATCATGTGGGCGAAGATTGTCGAGGACCTCGGGCTGATCAATACCGAAGGCCTTTCCGAGGCCGAATACAACGACCTGAGCAAGAAGCTTTTCCGGGACATCAATATGGTCTTCATGATCTTCTATGGACTGTCCCAGCTCTTTTCCGGAAAGCTCTATGACAAAATCGGAACGCGGAAAGGATTCACCATCTCCGCCCTCCTCTGGGGTATTTCCGACCTGCTGACCTCCCTGGCCACCGGCGTCAAGGGCATCATGGGCTTCCGCGCCGGTCTCGGACTCGGTGTCGCCGGCCCCTGGCCCGGAACCGTCAAGAGCAACGCCGAATGGTTCCCCCAGAAAGAGCGGGCGACCGCCCAGGGCTTTTTCAACGCCGGAGCCTCCATCGGCGCCATCCTCGCCCCCATCCTGATCGGTCTGATCTATGCCGCATTCGGCTGGAAATGGACCTTCGTCACCATCGGCGTCCTCGCTCCCCTTTGGGTCATTCCCTGGCTGATACTCAACAAGAAAGGCCCCAAGGAGCACCCCTGGATCACCGACAAGGAGAAAGAGTATATCGTTAGCGGCCAGCCCGAATGCAAGGTCACCTCTGACAAGGGTCTCAGCTGGGGAGAACTCCTCTCCAGAAAAAAGAGTTATGCCGTCATCCTGGGACGCTTCTTCCTGGATCCGATCTGGTGGATGTTCGTTACCTGGCTGCCGATCTACCTCGGTCAGAAATACGGGATGGACATCAAGCAGCTCGCCACGCACATGTGGATTCCCTATGTCGGGGCCGCCCTCGGCTCGATAGCCGGCGGATGGACCTCCAGCCACTTCCTCCAGAAGGGGCGCAGCGTCGGCTTCTCCCGCAAGGCTGCCATCCTCATCGGTGCGGTGATCCTGCTCCCGTCCCTGGTCTGGGTCGCCTTTGTCCAGGATCCCATGACCGCCGTACTGGTCATGTCCATTATCCTCTTCGGCTACCAGTTCACCATCAATAATATCCAGACCCTCCCCGGCGACATGTACACCGGAAAGAGCGTCGGTTCGCTGGCCGGTCTCGGCGGAGCAGCCGCCACCCTCGGCACCATCCTGATGATGCTCTTCGTTCCGATGCTCACCGCGGGTGACAACTGGACACCGTTCTTCATCATGGGCGCCTCGCTGGTTCCCCTCTCGCTCATCTGCATTTTCCTCTTCGGCGGAAAGATTGAGCACGATGCACTGAAAGAAATCATTTAATCATATTATGGATAAAAAAGATCTTTTAACGTACATGACGCCGGCGCTCCGCTTGCGCCCGCTCCGGCTCGAAGGATGTTTCCTTGCGAGCAATGGTTTTGAAAACTCTGACACGGAGACCTTCACCGATGGTGGAGAGTTCGGATGGTAAATCTTTAACACGGAAAAGCTATGAAAAAGATTTATCTCCTTACCCTGGCGCTCGGCGCCCTGCTGGCGGTTTCCTGCCAGAAGGAAAACAATGTCCAGGCCCCTCAAAAGCTCGTTCCCATGACCTTCGAGGCCAGCTATGCGGAAAATCCCGAGACCCGTGCCACCTTGGACGAACTCGCTGTCAAATGGAGCGAGAACGACGAAGTGGCCATCTATGACAACGTCAACCCCACCACCCCGCACAAATTTACCGTCAGTGCCATCGATGGCACCAAGGCCTCTTTTACCGGGGAAGTTTCCGAAGGTGCGGAGTTCTTCCTTGCGGTCTATCCCTATGATGCCGCCACCCCCGGCGCCAGCTCGACGACATACAATTCGGTCGCCGCAGACACTTGGTATTCCAACGCCGTCATTCCTTCGGAGCAGAATGCCGTGGCGGGTTCTTTCGACCCGAAGGCGCTGGTTGCCACGGGCGGTTGCTCTCTGGAGGACGGAAAGTTCCGTTTCCGCTATACGGGCGCGCTGCTTAAATTCCAGGTCAGCGACGATGACGTCACGTCCGTCACTTTCTCCTCTACCCGCAACATGTCCGGTATCATCCAGTTCAACCAGAAAAGCGCACAGGCCAACGGCCCTTCCGGCATCGGAAACGGCCTGACAACCTATGGCCAGCGCTACACCAACGTCACGGTAAAAGCCAACGGGACCTTCACCAAGGGAACGGACTATTATGCTTTCATCCGCTACACGGGTACCGCCTCCTACGAAAATTTCAAGGCCATCCTGACCAATACCCAGGGCGGGACGGCCGAAAAAGCCGCCTCTGCTGTTTTTAATGTCCAGCGGAAAACCATCTATGACATGGGAAACTTCGCCGGCCTGACTTGGAACAATCCGGTCGAAGGCAACATCGACCTCTACAAAAAGTACAACGACGGGGAAAACATCGTCATCTGCGGAAAAACCTACAACAAGTCGACCCACGGCGAAGCGGTCCTGTTGACTTCGACCGCTTCTACTCCGAAAAACCTTGGCGGAAGCAATCTCAGTGGTGCCGGAAACGTCGTATTCCTCGCCCCCGGCCAGTATACAACCGCAGGAGATGCCACCTTTGACCACGACATCGTGGTCATCGGCCAAATGACGGGAGAAAAGCCGGAGGTCACAACGATTGAGTACACGAATTCCAACAATAAACAGGCTCTCAAGACTTGGATTGTGAAAGGCGTCTCTTTCGCTGCCTGTAATATCTTGTTTACTTTCCCGGCGGAGAACGGAACGGCATTTACCTTCTTCACCAACAACAATGCGGCCAAGGACATTCCACTCTTTGCCTTTGAAGACTGTGTCGTCCGTAAATGCCCGACCAACTTCTATAGCACACACAGCTCCGCCTATGGATATGGAATCACCGACATCCGCGTCAATAACTGTGTGTTCGAGAACAGCAATGCGGGTACTTCGAACCTGATCAATGTTCAGAGCAGCATGACCAATGGGCCGGCCTTTGAAAAGATAAGCTTGACCAACAATGTCTTCTACAATTCGACAGGGTCGGTCTGCACTTGGCTACTGTTTACCTACTACCCCAGCCTATCGAGTACGATGACTGCGCTGACGTGGCCCATGGTCGCGGACATCAGCAACAACATCTTCTACAACATTGCCTCCAACTCGTCGAACTTCCGCAACTATTCGATGACCTCCCTGACCGTAAAGAACAACCTCGTTGTCTGCCCAGACTATACCCCTAGCAACGGTCAGAAAATCTTCGCCATGCGTGTCAAGCCGGTTCCTTCCTACTTCCATGCGGACTATGCTGACAATCGCGCCTTTGCTGCGGCAGGGTCAGAAAGCAACTGGATATTAGGTGATGACGACTTTACGAAGAATCTCACGCCCTCCTTTGACAAGAAGATTCCCCTCCTCGGCGAGAATCCCCTGGAAACGGCCGATCTCGAGAACGGCGTATTCGTCGTCAAGACCGCCTACAAATCCTATGGACCTCAGAATTAATTATGTCTCACTTTTCAAACAACAATACAATGGGTAAATTAGAAGGAAAGGTAGCCGTCGTGACGGGCGGCGCCCGCGACATCGGTCGTGCCATCTCCGTCAAACTCGCGCTCGAAGGCGCCAAAGTATGCCTCAACTATTTCGACAACCCCGATGACGCCGCGGCCACGGTCGCGATGATCAAGGCGGACGGTGGCGAAGCCATCGCCGTCCAGGGCGACATGACCAAGGCGGCCGATGTGAAGAACCTCTTCGCCAAGGCGGGCGAGGCTTTCGGCGGCAAGGTCCATGTCCTCGTGAATGTCGTCGGCGGCATCGTCGGCCGCAAGCTGATCGTCGAGCAGGACGAGAAATGGTATGACTTCCTGATGGACGTCAACATGCGCAGCACCTTCCTCTGCACCCGCGAGGTCGTTCCGATGATGACCGAAGGCGGTTCCATCGTGAACTTCTCCTCCCAGGCCGCGCGCGACGGCGGCGGCCCCGGCGCATCCATGTACGCCACCGCCAAGGCGGCTGTCATGTGCCACACCCGTGCCATGGCGAAGGAACTCGGTCCCCAGGGCATCCGCGTCAACGCCCTCGCCCCGGGCATGATCAACACCTCCTTCCACGACCGCTTCACCAAGCCGGCCGCCCGGGAGAACCTGCACAACACCGCTCCGCTCCGCCGCGAGGGTGAGGCCTCCGAAGTCGCCGACCTCGTCGCCTTCCTCGCCAGCGAAGAGTCCTCCTACATCACCGGAACAGCCATCGACATCAACGGCGGCGTGCTGTTCTCGTAGGCCTATTTGATAATCAATCACTTACGCAAAGTCCCTTCCCCCTTTTGAGGGAAGGGACTTTTTATAACACATTGATAATCAGGCGGTATGCCTGTAGCATCCCTACAAGTTGGCAACCACGAAGTCGACGGTCTTGAAGAAGATTTCCTCCATCTTGTCGGAGGACTTGCTGTTGAGGCCATGGTCGTAGTTCTTGTAGACCTGGAGGTCAACGGTGGCCTTGTGACGCTTCAGGGCATCGGCAAAGTCCTCGCTCTGGCTGTACTCGACCGTGATGTCGCCCGTCCCGCAGAAAAGCTGAGCCGCGATTTTGGTCTTTTTCGGGATCAGATAGAGGGGAGATGCGTCCTTCAGGCTTTTTTCGTCCCGGTCGTTGAAATAAGCGATCCGCTCAGCATCTTTGGTTTTCTGGACAATGGCGGCCGTCGTCAAGTCATAGATGCCGCTGTAGCCGACAAAGACCTTTGCCTCCTTCGTGAGCATCGCGGCACAAGCGGCCAGATGGGCACCTGCAGAAGTGCCGGCAAAGCCGATGCGGGAAGGATCCACATTGAGCTCTTTGGCATGGTCCCGGACATACTGGACGGCATCCAGGACATCCTGGATGGACACCTGGACATGGGCGCCCGGCTCAGGAGCCAGCGTATATTCGATACGGACGCCGGTAATCCCATGGTTCTGGGCCAGATATTTGGTCAGGGAACGGGAGGCGTCGAAGTTGCCGCGAGCCCAGCCGCCGCCATGGCAGAAGAAAAGGACCGGAGAAGGGCCATCCGCCATCGACTTGTCCACCGCGATTTTCAGATTTCCCTTATAGACAATCTCTTCCGTCTCCACTTTGTTATAGAGTTTGCCGCTCAGGCGGTTGTTCTCATGGACATAGGGAACGTACAAGTCCGGGATAGACGCCAGGTCCAGAATCTTGGCATAGCGCTTTTCTTTCTGAAGCGCATAGCTGCCGTCAGCCTTCTGTTCCAGTTTCATGGCATAGCGGTTCGTGGGAACCTGGGCGAATGCAAGGGCGGGAAGAAGCAGCGCCAGTGCAAAGAATTTGATCCGTTTCATAGTGAATTATCAATTATTTGATTAAATTTGCAAAAATTGGTTAACCAAATTTTATACCACGCAAATATATAACATTATTGGCAATATGAAAATAATCCGTTCACTTTTTTTTACCCTGTCCCTGACGGCCGCCTGTTCCTCGGGATTCGTCATTCCGGATCCCGTCCAGCGGGACAAGCAGGAAAAGCCCGCGGAGGAAGGAGGAGACGATAATGGAGACGACCAGGGGAATACGCCCGGTGGCATACATGATGATGGTGTCCCTGCCGAGCTGAAGGAAGGGATGCTCTATGCCGACGGGAACGATGAGAAGACCTATGAACTGATTCTCTCGCGCGGCTATAATATGGAACCGCCGGACCAGTCCGGTGCCCATGCCGAGGCCCCCTTCCGTCATATCCGCCAGAGCGTCGATCCGGTCCTAAAAAGACCCGTCTTCGATTTCTACATCCATATCCAGAACGACGATGACCGGGGGCTTGCGAACGTGACCGACCGCCAGCGGAATGAAATCAAGACGGACGGGAAATCCCCTGCCGCCCTGGTGGCGCAGGAGGGCGAGACGCTCCGCATGAGCTGGAAATTCTGCCTTCCGAAAGGGATGAAGACGACCACCAATTTCTGCCATATCCATCAGCTCAAGGGAATTGACAACAGCGAGGGAACGGCCGATGTCAGCATGCCGCTCATCACCTTCACCTGCCGCAGCCTCTCCAGCGGGAAACAGCAGCTCCAGGTCATCCATGTCGGACGGACGGAGGACAACACCGGCAACGAATACCTCGCCAAGGCCGACCTCTCGGACTTCCTCGGACAATGGGTCAGCGTCAGCGAAACCGCCACTTTTGCCAAGGACGGATCGTATCATCTGGTCGTTTTCCGGATGTCTGACGGGAAACAGCTGCTGAAGGTGGACAAAGAGCATGTGGACCTCTGGCGCAGCGGGACAACCGGTCTCCGTCCGAAATGGGGCATCTACCGCTCCTTCGGACAGAACCGTTCCCTCGCCGGCCAACTACAGGATGAAATCCTGCATTTTGCAGATTTTTATATCGAAAAAGTGAAGTAATGCCCGTTTCGAACGTTCAAATCTCAGAAGAAAGGCTTGTCGCCCAACATATTCTCTCTCTGATGGAGACAGGAAGGCTGCTGCCGGGAGACCGTCTTCCCGCAGAAAGGAAACTCTCTGCAGACCTCTCTGTCAGCCGGGCCCATGTGCGGGCTGCCATCCAGCGCCTGGAATTCTACGGCATTGTCAAGACCTTTCCGCAAAGCGGTACCATTCTGACTGATCACAAGGCCTCCGTCCTGCAGAACCAGCTCCGGAACATCCTGGATATCCATAGCTTTGACTTCTACTCACTGGTCCAGGTCCGTATCCTGCTGGAGCGCGAAGCCATCCGCCTCTGCGCCCGCAAACGCACCGAAGAAGACATCCAGGTCATGCAGGAAGCGCTGGAGGATTTCAAGGCCCATATGTTGACGGACCTCCGGGATGAAAAGGATTTCGCCTTCCACCTCTCCATCGCCCGCGCCTCCCACAATCCGGTCCTGGCATCGCTGCTGCTGACCATCACGCCGGACGTATTGAAATACTACCGGAACCTCGGCGCCTGTACGATTCCTGTGGAACTTGTCTGTGAAGAACACGAAAAAATGCTCCGCTGTATCATCCAGCAGGATGAAAACGCCGCTGAGAAATGTATCCTGGACCATTTCAAGGCGATTTCTTCCTTTTCGGAAAGTTATCGCAGCAACAGCATTCCCCGCACGCACATTTAATGGATAAAAAAAATCTTTACAAACGTTTGTATTTTTGTACAAACGTTTGTATATTTGCATTCAGAAACACTTTAAAAACCTAACAATATGGCAAATCCTTTCTCCCTTGAAGGCAAGAATGCCTGGATCACAGGCGCTTCCTACGGCATCGGCTTCAACATCGCGAAAGCGTTCGTAGCCGCCGGCATCAAGAACATCATCTTCAACGACATCAACGAGGCCGCCCTCGAACGCGGACTCAACAACTACAAGGAGGCTGGCATCCAGAATGTCCATGGATACGTCTGCGACGTGACCGACGAAGTCGCCGTCAAGGCCCTGGTAGAAAAGATTCATGCCGAAGTCGGTCAGATCGACATCCTGGTGAACAACGCCGGTATCATCAAGCGCATCCCGATGCACGAGATGGAGCGCCGTGAGTTCCAGCAGGTGATCGACGTGGACCTCGTGGCCCCGTTCATCGTCTCCTCTGCCGTCCTTCCCGAAATGATGGAACGCCGCGAAGGCAAGATCATCAACATCTGCTCCATGATGAGCGAACTCGGACGCGAGACCGTGAGCGCCTACGCCGCTGCCAAGGGCGGCCTCAAGATGCTCACCCGCAACATCTGCTCGGAGTACGGTGGGTACAACATCCAGTGCAACGGCATCGGCTTCAACATCGCGAAAGCGTTCGTAGCCGCCGGCATCCAGAACATCCTCTCCAACGACATCAACGAGGCCGCCCTCGAACGCGGACTCAACAACTACAAGGAGGCTGGCATCCAGAATGTCCATGGATACGTCTGCG
>JAEEHS010000058.1 GCA_016281015.1 Bacteroidales bacterium | reverse complement strand
CCACTTCCCCAGACAGGTCTATGTCCGGGACGGCCGTCGTTTCGCGGGAATGTATTTCTTCACGGCCAATGATGCAGAGGCACCGACCGACCGGGGACCGGTCCATCGGGACGCCGTCACGTCCAGCCATTATGCGCTCGATTCCCATGCCCATCATAAACGTGAGGCAGGCCGGATCCATCTGGACGGATTCCTGTCCTATCCGACCCGCGTATATAATGTTCCCTACGGCGTCATCGTACCCAGGGATGTGGACAACCTCCTGCTGCCGGTGCCTGTTTCCGGTTCGCATATCGGATTCTCCACTTTGCGGATGGAGCCCTGCTGGATGGCACTGGGACAAGCTGCCGGTACGGCGGCTGCCCTCTCCATCCAAGAAGGGACCTCCGTCCAGCGGGTTTCCGTCCCTAAACTGCAGGACGAGCTGCTGAAGCAGGGGGCGACACTCGTCTATATGGGCGGGCATTCTCCTGCCGACGAGGATTTCATCGCCCTCCAGAAGGAGGCGCTCTCCCGGGCCACCGAGTCCGGCAACTGATATTGACATTTACCCATTAACACTTATTATCAAACCATTATGTCATCAAGGATTCACCAATGGCTGAGAAGGGGACTGTACTCCTGTCTTCTTCTTATGCTGTTCGCCCCGGCCTATGCTTCGGGTGGACAAAACGACCAAAATGACCGGAAAGTGACCATCACCGGCAAAGTGTCTGACGCTGCCGGACAGGCGCTCGTGGGTGCGGGCGTCGTGGTGGTCGAAAATCCGACATCCGGTGCTGTCACGGACCTGAATGGAAACTACTCCATTCCCGTCACGATCGGACAGACGCTGCGATTCTCTTCTATCGGTTATCTCACCAAGGAGGTTGCCGTCACGTCCTCCGCAGCGGTCAATGTAACCCTCGAGGAGGACATGGACGTGCTGGATGATGTCATCGTCATCGGTTACGGTACCGCCCGCAAGGCTGACTTGACCGGTGCGACATCTTCGGTCGACGGCAAACGGCTGTCCGCCAAGAATGCTCCCCAGCTTTCCCAGCAGTTGCAGGGAACCATGTCCGGTGTCCAAGTCACCCGTGGTACGGGAGATCCCAGCGCCGAAGCTACGATCCGCGTCCGCGGTATCACGACGACTTCGACCAATGACCCGCTGGTCATCATCGATGGCGTGCCGGGAAGTCTGGGCGACGTGGCACCGGAGAACGTCAAGGATATCCAGGTCCTGAAAGATGCTGCATCGGCTTCCATCTATGGATCCCGTGCGGCAGCGGGCGTCATCCTGGTAACGACCAACCGCGCCAAGACGGACGACTTCAAGATCACGTACAACGGTGAATTCGGCGTTGACAAGCCGACGGCTGTCCCGGAGTTTGCGAGAGCTGCGCTGTGGATGTCCGGCATGAACGAAGTTTCCTACAACGATGCCGGAACGACCATGTATTCCCAGGAACTGATCGACAACTATGCCTCGTATCACGAGAAGGATCCCGACACCTATCCCGACACCGACTGGATGGGCGAAGGCTTGAAGAAGACCACGACTCATCACCGTCATTCCCTGTTCCTGACCGGCGGTACGGACAAGATCCGCTCCAGCACCTCTTTGAGCTACTACGATGCCAACGGACTGAGCATGAAAAAGAATTTCAAAAAATTCAACGTCCGTTCCAACAATGACTATTACATCAATGAATGGATCCATGCATCGGCCGACATCAATCTCGCCCATGCCCGGAGCGATGCCGCCCACTGGCAGGAGGGCACCGTGCTCCAATCCCTGATGTATCGCGCTCCGATCTATCCCATCTGGTATTCCGACGGTGAATATGCGTACGGCAAGAGCGGTGACAACTCGATTGCCGCCATGGATCTGGGTGGAAAGACGCTGGGCGAATTCTACAAGGTCGCCGGCAAACTCCAGTTGGACATCAAGCCTTTCAAGGGCTTCACGCTGACGGCGGTTGCGGCTCCGACGCTCTATTTCTATTACGCGAAGAACCACACCAAAGCCTTCCAGCTCAACGACGGCGGTGTGTACAAGTATGCGTCCCAGTTCAGTTCGACTTCCGTCAACGAGACCCGCAACAACAGCCGGGCGATGACCACCCAGCTCTATGCCAACTACAAGGTCAACTTCGGTAAGCACAACCTGACGGCCATGGCCGGTTATGAGGGCTATTCTTTCCAATGGGAAAACCTTACCGCCAAGCGGACGAATTATGTGCTGGACAATTATCCGTACCTCGACATGGGACCGGAAGATTATCAGTACAACAACGGTTCCGCCAGCCACAACGCATACAATTCCGTGTTCGGACGTATCATGTATTCGTTCGCGGACCGCTACCTGCTGCAGGCCAATGTCCGTAGCGACGGATCTTCCCGTTTCGCCAATGGCTACCGTTGGGGTACTTTCCCGTCCGTCAGTGCGGGTTGGGTTATCTCCGAGGAACCGTGGTTCCAGTCCAAGGCTATCAATTTCCTGAAGTTCCGCGCTTCTTACGGTCAGCTCGGCAACGAGCAGATCGGCAGTGATTTCCCGTACATGGCGATCCTGGATGTCGGTACGAGTTACATTCCCAACGGCACCGGAGTGGATATGGTGCAGAATGTCAAGCAGACGGACTATGCTTTCGAAGACATCACTTGGGAGACCACGACAACCTACGGCGTCGGTGTCGACATGGCCATGTTCAAGAACCGGCTCCACTTCACCGGCGACCTCTTCTATAAGAAGACCACCGGCATGTTGATTTCCATCGGCTTCCCGTCCTATTTCGGCTTCAATTCTCCGCAGGCCAATGCGGCGGACATGAATACCCGCGGATGGGAGTTCGACATTTCCTGGAACGACCAGATCGGCGACTTTGCTTACGGCGCTACGTTCAACCTGTCCGACTATCGTTCGAGAATGGGCTATATGGCTGACAAACAGTCCATTTCCGGCAACAAGCTGACGGAAGAGGGTTCCTACTACCAAGAGTGGTATCTCTATCAGTGCAAGGGTATCATCCTCAATGAAGCGGCCATGACCGACGAGAACGGGCAGAAAATCGCTGTCCTCACGGCCAGCGACAAGCCCGGCTGCCTGCAGTTCGTCAACCAGAATCCGGATGAAGACAACATCATCAGCGCTTCCGGAGACCGTGTCAAGTGCGGCAACTCCCTGCCTGAACTTCAGTACGGAGCTCAGTTCTGGGCCAACTGGAAGGGTTTCGACTTCAACCTGTCCCTCCAGGGTATCGGCCGCCAGCGCTCCTATTGGAGCTGGCCGGTCACGCCCTTCAACCTGCAGGCTTATGCTTGTCCGAAGAATGTCATGGACAGCCACTGGAGCCCGTTCAATTCAGATGAGCAGAACGCCAAGGCCAAGTATCCCATGCTGTCGACCAATACGACCAACATCTACGCGGCCAGTGATTTCTATCTCTTCAACGGAGGATATCTGCGTATCAAGGACATCACCCTGGGATATACCATCCCGGCTACGTTCACGCGCAAGTTCAAAGTCAACTCCCTCAGGTTCTATGTTTCGGCGGACGATCTGCCCGCCTTCTCGAAATATCCGAAGGGATATGATCCGGAATGGAACCGCAGCGGTGACCTGCTGCTGACTTCCTTCCTGTTCGGTGTCAACATCAACTTTTAAATGAAAGGGATTATGAAAACCATATTCAAACAGATTCTCTTCGGCGCTTCGCTGGCCCTGCTGGCATCTTGCGCAGATCTGGACATCGTCCCTCTGTCCGAGCTTGCTTCCGGTAACTGGTACACGACCGAGACCGAAATCAAGATGAGTATCGACGACTGGTATCGTCCGGATTTCTTCCAGATCGATGAATTCTATTGGAGCGACGACTGCCTGTTCCGTGACCGTGAGAACGAAATCACCCTGGGTACCATCAACTCCCAGACCGGTTTCGTCGCGACCCGCTGGTCTTCTTGCTACAAGGCGATCAGCCGCGCTTTCGGTGTCATCAAGGGAGTCGAAAGCGGTGCCGCCAACCTTCCGCAAGCCAAATATGACCAGTACCTGGGTGAAGCCTGGTGTATGATCGGATTCAGCTACGGCCAGCTTGCCACCTATTTCGGTGACTGCGTATTGGCCAAAAGCGCGATGACGCTGGACGAATCCTATGAAGCGAAGCGTTCTCCCAGGGCGGAAGTGATGGCTTATGCCTACGAATGCCTGAACAAGGCTGCCGGCCTTCTGCCCGAGTCTTATTCCGGCCAGAAGCGCCTGACCAAGGGCGCCGCGCTCGGTTTCCTGAGCCGTTTCGCCTTGCAGGTCGGCGACTGGGCCGTCGCGGTCGAAGCCTGCCAGAAGTGCATGGCTCTCGGTGTCTACAGCCTGCATGACAACTATAAGAACCTCTTCACCAGCACATCATCCAAAGAGCTGATGTTCTATCTCCAGGGTGATCTGAGCGTCCCCTATGGCGTGGGTCCGTTCTCCAATGTCCGTAACTTCACGCTCCGTACGCTGGGCGCCCATACCAACACGGGACCGTCCTACCAGCTGTATTGCTCTTATCTCTGCACGGACGGCCTGCCGATCGACAAGTCGCCCCTGTATGAGCCGAAGGATCCTTTCCGCAACCGCGACCCGCGCATGGCGTATACCATCCAGCCTTTCAAAACGCCTTATTCCCCTGATTATGAGGCATACCAGAAGGCCAAGGAAGACGGTACCTTCGCTGAGAAGTACCCGGATTACCTGTTCATCGGCATGATCGAGTTCACCCCCAACCCGTATGTGACCAAGATCTATGATGCCAGGACCAAAAAGATGATCACGACGTCCGACACCAAGGCGACCCAGCTCCACTCGGTCTATACCGGTCTTCCCCTGCGGAAATACTCTAAGCCGGAATGGGCGGATTTTGCCAGTTACAGCTTACGGTCGGATAATGTTTATCCGTACCTTCGCTATGCTGAGGTCTTGATGAACTATATCGAGGCCAAGAATGAGTTGGGCACCGTGACGCAGGACGATCTCGACAAGACGATCAACAAGGTCCGTGAACGCGCTTACAACGGCACCGGCCTGAGCTATCCCAAAGTAACCGTCGCCTCCCAGTCCGAACTCCGCAAGATCATCCGGATGGAACGTCGGATGGAATTCGCTTTCGAGAACACCCGCTACCGCGACATGCTCCGCTGGAAGATCGCGGAAAAGGTCTTCAATACACCGTCCTACTATCTGCCTCGCGTATGGTCCGGCAGCGCCAGCTGGAACGGAAAGCGCGGTGCCGAGTCCAACTGTGAGCTTTCCGCCGACTTCCTGAAACTCCTGGACAATTGGGATAAGGGTGAGTATCCTTTCGGCGGAATCCCGCCGATCGACGAAAACGGCCTGCCCGACCTGAGCGCTCAGGAGAAAGCCGGGTATATTGCCGTGTTCAAGGAGCGTTTCTTCGATCCCAATCGGAACTACCTGTGGCCGATTCCGGCGGATGACATCCTTGTCAATCCGGGTCTCGGACAAAATCCTGGATATTAGTCTATGAAAAGATTCACTTTCATACTCGTGTTTGCGGCCGCTCTGTTCCTGAGCGGCTGCAAGCACAACACCGTCTGCATCTATGGCGGTACCTCTGCCAGCGTCACGGCCGCTTATTCTGCGGCCCACGAGGGTAGCCAGGTCATCATCGTTTGTCCGGACGTGACCATCGGCGGCATGACCACCGGTGGTCTCGGACAGACCGATATCGGTAACAAGCAGGCTGTCATCGGCCTGGCCAAACAGTTCTACAGAAAGCTGGGAACGCACTATGGAAAACTTGAGCAATGGTTGTTTGAACCTCACGTGGCGGAGGAAATCCTGATGGAATATTTGGATAACCCGCTCATCACGCTCAAGCAAGGTTATTATCTGGAATCTGTCGAAAAGAAAGGAACCCGGATCATCTCGATCACCTGCCGCAACAAGGCGGGGGAGAGTCTGACGGTGAAAGCGGACCAGTTCATCGACGCCACTTATGAAGGCGACCTGATGGCCCAGGCGGGCGTCAGTTACCGGGTCGGCCGGGAAAGCGCCGAGGAGTATGGCGAAAACCACAACGGCTCCCATCTGAGCATCCATCATCAGTTTGTGGATGGCATCGATCCTTATGTCGTTCCCGGGGACCCCTCCAGCGGCCTGCTATGGGGCATTTCGGACTGGACCATGAAAGAAGAAGGTGCCGGGGATGATTATGTCCAGGCTTACAACTACCGTATCTGCCTGACGGATGTCCCTGAAAACCAGATTCCGATCACGCGCCCCGAGAACTACGATTCCACGAAGTTCGAGCTGCTCGTCCGCGTCTTCGAGGCGGATCCGAATCCGATCCTGGGCAACTATTTCATCTGGAGCCGGATGCCGAACCACAAGACGGACATCAACAACCGCGGTCCCTTCTCGACGGACATGATCGGCATGAACCACAATTATCCCGAAGCGTCCTGGGAAGATCGTGAGCAGATCCTCAAGGCCCATAAAGACTACACCTTCGCCTTGTTGTATTTCTATTTGACGGATCCCCGGGTCCCCGCAGTCCTGCAGAATGAAGTGCGGCGCTGGGGCCTGCCGAAGGATGAATATGTCCGCACGGATCATTGGACCCACCAGATCTATGTCCGGGAGGCCCGTCGCCTGGTCGGCGAATACATCGCCACGCAGGCAGACTGCGAGGGAAAGGCGACCGTCACGGACGGCATCGGCTTCGCCGCCTACCAGATGGACTCGCACAACTGTGAGCGTGTCGTCATCGAGAAGGACGGCAAGAAGATGGTCAAGAATGAAGGAGATGTCGAGATCGGCGGTGGCCTTCCTTATCCGATTTCCTACCGGAGCCTGACACCCAAGCGGGAGGAATGCACCAACCTGCTGGTCCCCGTCTGCCTTTCCGCTTCCCATATCGCATACGGTTCCATCCGTATGGAGCCGGTGTTCCTGGGTATGGGACAGGCCGCCGGACTGGCTGCCGCCATGGCCGGCAAGGGCGCCGTCCAGAAACTCGATGTCAAACGGGTCCAGAAGGTCTTTGAAGAGGATCCTTACCTGGACGGAAAGGGGCCGGACATCCTGATCGACGAGGATTCAGAGTATATCCAGGGCGCTGACAACTGGGAGGTCGTCAAGGGTCGTGGAAGCTATGGTTTCACCTTCCGGAAATACACCGGCGCGCCCGAAGACAATCATCTTCAGTATCTGTTCCCGGAAACCCTGGACGGTGAATATGACATTTATGCCTTCCAACAGCGTGACGGCAGTCCGCTTACCCGCTTTGAGGTCGCCCTCGGTTCCGAGACCCGGACGGTCGAATTCGACCGGAACAGCCTTCTTGTTGAAGGCCAGACCCGCGGCGAATGGGTTCACCTGGGCAGCTATCGGATTCCCCGTAACAGCGGCGGCTCCATCCGGATCCAGTCCGATACCCCGGACCTTCACGCAGACGGCATCCTGTTTATTCCTAAATAGGACTATCGGTAAATAAACTATTGATCCAGCTCCTTCAAGACATCGTTGAGAAGGAGCCGGGTGCCGATGGTGGCCGGGGCCAGGGGCAGGCGCACGGTGTCCTCGCAGAGTTCGAGGATGGATAGCGCGGCCTTGACCGGGATCGGGTTGCTTTCCACAAAACAGGCCTTGTAGAGGGGCGAGAGGTAGTGGTGCAGCGAGCGCGCTGCGGCCAGGTCTCCCTGCGCGACGGCTTCGCAGAGTGCGGCCACGGCGCCGGGGACGACGTTGGAGGCCACGGAAATCACGCCATGCGCGCCCGTCGCCATCAGGGCCAGCGTCAGTTCGTCGTCGCCGCTCAGCACGGCGAATCCTTCCGGTGCCCGGCGGATGATCTCGCTGGCCTGGGCGTAGTTGCCGGAGGCTTCCTTGATGCCCGCGATGCCCGGGACCTCCTCAGCCAGGCGGATGACCGTGTCCGGCAGCATGTTGGCGCCCGTGCGTCCGGGGACGTTGTAAATGATGACGGGGATCGTCGTCTCGGCGGCCACGGCCTGGAAATAGCGGAACATCCCCTCCT
>JAEEHS010000057.1 GCA_016281015.1 Bacteroidales bacterium | reverse complement strand
GCACCACCGCCATGGGCGAATATGCCTCGGCGCTGGAAGAGGCGCGGGCAGACCTGTTCGGTCTCTACTACACGGCCGATCCGAAGATGGTCGAGCTGGGCATCATGCCGGATCCGGAGGCCTACAAGGCCGAATATGACAACTATATCCGCAACGGCCTGATGGTCCAGTTCACCCGCGTGGAACTGGGACGTCCGAACACCGAGGCGCACATGCAGAACCGCAAACTCATCGCCGAATGGTGTTTCGAAAAGGGCGCTGCCGACAAGGTCATCCAGCGGAAGAAGCGGGACGGGAAGACGTATTTCGTCATCAATGACTACGAAAAGCTCCGCGCCCTGTTCGCCCAGCTGCTCGGCGAGATCCAGCGGATCAAGTCCGAGGGGGACTACGAAGCCGGCAAGCAGCTGATCGAAACCTATGCGGTCCATATCGATCCCGAGCTCCACAAGGAAGTCAAAGCCCGTTATGAGGCGCTCGATCTGAAGCCTTACGGCGGATTCGTCAATCCCGAGATCCAGCCGGTCGTGGACGGCAGCGGCGCCATCGTCGACTATATTCCGGTCTATACCGACGATTATCTCGCTCAGATGCTCCTCTACGGCAAGAAGTACGGGACGCTCTGATGGACCCGAAGGCCATCATCCGGGATTTCCGGAATTATCTGCGTATCGAGAGAGGGATGTCACCCAGCACGGTGGCATCCTATTCTCATGACGTGGAGGCGTTGCTGGAAGACTGCGAAGGAATGTCCTTGAAGGAGATCACGACAGATAAAGTCGTGGAACACCTCGGCCGCGCCACCGATGCGGGCCTGTCCAAGCGCTCCCAGGCCCGTATGCTCAGCGGCCTCCGCTGTTTCTTTTCCTGGTGTATCGAGGAAGGGGAGACCGACCATGACCCCTGCGCCCGGATCGACATGCCGAAACTCGGGAAATACATCCCCACCGTCCTGTCGGTCGAGGAGGTGACCGCCATCATCGAGTCGGTCCCCCCGGTGGGGGAGAAGGGAACGCGGGACCGGGCGATCCTGGAGGTGCTCTACGGCTGCGGACTCCGGGTCAGCGAGGCGGCCTCGCTCCGCATCTCCCAGATCTGGTTCAAGGACGGCTTTGTCTCCGTGGTCGGAAAGGGAAACAAACAGCGGCTCGTTCCCCTCGGGGAGACGGCCGCCGATGCCATCCGCTCCTATATGGAACAGCGGCCCGCTCCTGCAGACCGCTCCTTCAATGATATCCTGTTTCTCAATCATGCCGGACGCCCGCTCAGCCGTGTGTCCATCTTCAACCTCGTCAAGCAGCAGGCCATCGTCGCCGGCATTGACAAGGAAATCTCTCCCCATACCTTCCGGCACTGCTTCGCCACGCACCTGATCGAAAACGGGGCGGATCTCCGGCTGGTCCAGGAGATGCTGGGCCATGCCTCCATCCTCACCACCGAAATCTATACCCACCTGGACACTTCCACCTGGCACGAGACCATCCTGAAGCATCATCCGCGTCTCTAGGCCTCCTTGTCTTCCTGGAGGGCTTTCTGGTAGCAGTCGCGGCAGAGGGGTTCGTAGGTGTCTTTCTCACCGAGGACGACCAGCTTGCGGCTGGCGGACAGACGGTGGGAATGATTCGCCAGGGAGCCGCAGCGGACGCAGATGGCATGGACCTTCTGGACATCTTCCGCAATGGCCAGCAGTCCGGGAATCGGGCCGAAGGGTTTGCCCAGGTAGTCCGTGTCCAGACCGGCGACGATCACGCGGACACCGCGGTTCGCGAGGGTCTGGCACACCTCGATCAGGCTTTCATCAAAAAACTGGGCCTCGTCGATGCCGACGACTTCGACGTCCGGCTCGACCTGCAGCATCCGGGCAGGGGTCTTGATCGGGGTGCAGGAGATGGTGTGGGAGTCGTGCGAGACCACATCCAGTTCCGAATAGCGTTTGTCGATGGTCGGTTTGAACGTCGCGATTTTCTGTTTGGCAAACTGGGCGCGTTTGAGCCGGCGGATCAGTTCTTCCGTCTTTCCGGAGAACATCGAGCCGCAGATGACTTCAATGCTGCCCGATTTTTTTGTGTTTTCCAAAAACATTTCCGTATCTTTGTTAAGATGTTTGATTTGCGGGGTTGTCAAATGCAAATATAGTCATTTATGGACAAAACTCATACGGAAATGCTCGGAGAAATCCGCGGCGAAGTGGAAAAACTGAAAGAGGCGCTTCGCCTCCTGGAAGAAAAAATCGCGGCCCTGGAGGCTGCAGGGCCTTCAGAGGCGGAAGTTCCCGTGGCTGAGGAAGAAGAGGCCCCCGCTGATTTTACGGACATTGAGTTCGGCTCCTTCGACGATTTGCCCTCGGCGCCGACCGTCGAGGTCGCGCCGGCGCCGGAGGTGGTTGCTGAGCCGGAACCGGTCGCTGAGCCGGCGCTGGTGGCGGAACCGGAGCCCGCTCCGGCTCCGAAGCCGGTCCGCCTGAAAGCGGCGCCGGAAGGCACTTACGCCTGGCAGCAGGCCCGCCCCGGGGTGAGCGTCAAGCACATCCGCAGCGGCATCTCCCTGCTGGACCGCGCCCAGTTCATTACCATCCTCTTCAAGGAGGACTACTCCCTGTACGACAGCACCCTCGCCGACCTGGATGCCATGGAGACCCTGGACGAGGCGGCCGCCTATGTGGCGGAGCGCTTCCCGGACTGGAATCTCAAGAGCGACATTGTCTTCAGTTTCATGATGGCGGTCCGAAAGAAAGTAGGTTGAGCGGATGGCAGGGCGGCTTTATATCGTTCCGACGCCGGTCGGTAACCTGGAAGACATGAGCTTCCGGGCGGTCAGCGTGCTCCGGAGCGTGGACCTGATTCTGGCGGAGGACACCCGGACGAGTTCCGTGCTGCTTCACCATTATGACATCCATGTCCCCCTGCAGTCGCATCACAAGTACAATGAGCACCAGACGGTGGAACTGATCCGGGAAAAGATTCTGTCCGGGCTTTCCGTCGCCCTGGTGAGCGATGCCGGCACGCCCGGGATTTCGGACCCGGGTTTCCTGCTTGCCCGCGCCTGTGCCCAGGCGGGGATCGAGGTCCAGACCCTGCCCGGGGCGACAGCCTGCATTCCGGCGCTGGTCTCCTCCGGGCTGCCCTGCGACCGTTTTGTGTTTGAAGGTTTCCTGCCCCAGAAGAAGGGGCGTTCCAGCGCGCTCTCTGCCCTGGCGGGGGAGACGCGGACGCTGGTTTTCTACGAATCGCCCTACCGCCTGGTCAAGACCCTGCAGCAGATGGCGGAGTTTTTTGGCGCCGAGCGCAAATGCTCTGTCGCCCGGGAGATTTCCAAGATCCATGAGGAGCACCGGCGGGGAACGCTGGTGGAAGTGGCCTCCTGGTTCGAAGCGCATCCTCCCAAAGGAGAGATTGTTATCGTGGTCGCCGGCGCCGAGCCGGTAAAAGAAAAAAAGAAGAAGTATGGAAGAGGGGAAGAAGGGGGAGAAGAGGCGTAGCGGCCTTTCCGCCTCGCTCGTCACTGGTGCCATTGCACTGGTTTTCCTGGTCATCGGTTATGAGACGGCGCTGTTCCTGCACAGGGCTTCGGTGATGCGTCTCGCTGCGAACCGGGACCATCCGGACACGGTCTACGTGGTGGACCCGGCCCTGGCGCGGGAGGTGCTGGGGGTGACGGAGGACACTCCGGGAGTGGCTGCGGAGCGGCGGGGCGGGGGGGCGTCGGGCTCCATGGGCTCGTCGGACTCCAGAGGCACGTTGCGGGGATATGGGGTTGAGCGGGGTACCGGGGGCTCGTCGCAGGGCGTCGGGGCGGCTTCGGGGGATGGCGCCGTCCGCTCGGATCGTCCCATCGTGATTCGAAAATCTGCTTCCCGCCCGAAAGCACTGGCGGAAGTCCGGGACAAGGTAGCGCCCCGGGCGGTGGAGTCTTTCCGTTTCAATCCCAATACCGTCAGTGTGGAGGACCTTCAGCGCCTGGGCTTTTCGCTCAAACAGGCTGAAAGCATCGACCACTATCGCCAGAAGGGCGGCCGTTTCCGCCGAAAGAGCGATTTCGCCCGGAGTTATGTGGTCGCAGACAGTGTCTACGAGCGTCTGGAACCCTATATCGACATTCCGCGTCTCGACATCAACCGGGCAGATTCCGCCGCTTTCACGACCCTCCCGGGTATCGGGAAATTCTTCGCAGGAAAGATGGTCTCCTACCGGAAGGAACTCGGCGGGTACAGCTGCGTGGAGCAGCTTCTGGACATCTGGCATTTCGACGAGGAGAAACTCTCCGGAATCCGGGACCTCATCTCCTGTTCCCGGCCCGAACCCTGGCCGCTCTGGACGGCAGGGGAAGCGGAGCTCCGCTCCCATCCCTACATCCGCGGTTCCGCCCATGGGATCGTCCTGTATCGGACATACCAGCCTAGGGAGAAATGGACCCTGGAGGGCCTTCGGGATGCCGGCGTCCTCTCCGAAGAGCAGTTCCTCCAGCTTTCCCGCTGCCGCCTCGCTGCCCCTTGATCCCACCGGTCCACTCTGGTGGCAGGGTGTACTCAAAAACAGGCCTTTTTGAGCACACAGGTACCGGCCGATGGACCTGTGTGCACGCCCCCGGGGTCGCACAAAGCACCCTTCTGCCCTTTCTGCCCCTCCTGCCGAACGATATCGCCCTTTTCCGTTCTCCCGCAGGTTCCGGCGGGTTGACGCCGGAGGGCGTCGGGGCGGAAGGGCACGCTCTCGCACGTCGGGCGGTCGCCTGCGGGCAGGGGCCGTCGGGCCGGTACGCCCCTTCGGGGCTATCCTTCCCCCGCCTTCGGCGCGGGCCCCTTCCGTTCACGAGGCCACGGACGGCCACGCCGTCCGACGGCCCCTGCCTCTCCGGCTCCCATGCCCTCCGTGCCGTCCATCGGCGTTTTTGTAACATGTTGAATTGCAATAACTTACAAAACGCGTCATGGAAACCCCTCCGTTTTTCGTCGCCACTGTCCATCGACTGTTTTGCAAGGTATTGAATAGCAGTAGTTTACAAAGATGCTGATGGACACCCCATTATTCCGAGCAAGCGTAGTGCGCCGGTCATCTCCCTTCGGGCTGGGTACTGAGTCCATCCGGGGACGGTCTTTGGGTCATCCGGGGACGGTCCCAAGGGTAAAGGGGGGAGATCCTGGGCAGTGTGAATGGGGACAGGTCCTGGGCAGTGTGAATGGGGACAGGTCCTGAGGGCAAACGGGGAAGGTCCCAAGGGTAAATGGGGAAGGTCCTAGGGGTGAATGGGGAAGGTCGAATTTGAGGTTGGGGACCTTCCCCGGTCAATGGGCATCAGAGGGTACTGTCGTGGCATTTTAATGGGGAAGGTCCTGACCACGAAAGTTGACCTTCCCCAAACAGGATGGGGACCTTCCCCAGCCGCATCCGGGCCGAGCGCCAAGGGACGAGTCAGGGGGGCAAGCCAGAGGCAAGTCAAGGGGCAAGCCAGGGGATTATTCGGAGAGTTCCAGCCAGCGCATCTCCTTTTCGTCGAGCAGGGCCTGGACCTCTCCGTAGCGGACGGAGGCTGCCTGCAGGGCGTCTGGAGCAAGCGCTCCGGAAGAGAGTCCGGCTTCCAACGAGGCTTTTTCGGCTTCCAGGAGGGGGAGTTCTTCTTCGAGGGCTTTGAGTTCCTGCTGCTCTTTCCAGCTGAGTTTACGGCGTTGCGGTGCTATGACAGGCCTGGCGGGGGCTTTTTCGCCAGCCTGGGCGCCGGCTTTTTCGCCGGGCCGGCCGGCGGGCTTTTCCTGCGGGTGCTGGGGGGCGTTCTGTCCAGCCTCGTAATCTTTGATGAAGCTCCGGTACTCGGTGTAGTTGCCGACGAAGTCTTTCACGACCCCGTCTCCGCAGAATACCAGCAGGTGGTCCACCAGGCGGTCCAGGAAGTGGCGGTCGTGGGAAACAATCAGGAGGGAGCCCTTGTATTCGGACAGGTATTCTTCCAGCAGCTGGAGGGTGACGATATCCAGGTCGTTCGTGGGTTCGTCGAGAATCAGCAGGTTCGGCTGCTGCATCAGAACAGTCAGCAGGTACAGCCGCCTCCTTTCCCCGCCGGAGAGGCGCTCCACGCGGGTGTTCCACATCTCGTGGGGAAAGAGGAAGCGGCCCAGCAGATGGGTGTCCTGGACGGTTTCCAGTACGGTCTGGCCCGGCTTAAAGTGGATGCCGGCCTGGTGGTAGTAGCCGATTTTCAGGGAGGAGCCCCGTTCGAGGGTCCCCGTCATCTCTCCGCCCATGGACGGGTTCCAGTCCCCGGTCAGGAGGTTCAGGAAGGTGGTCTTCCCGGCGGCATTCCGGCCGACGATGCCGATACGGTCGTAGCGCTGGAACTTGTAGGAGAAATGGTCCAGATAGCATTTCCCTTCCCAGTAGAAGGACAAGTCGTGGCAGTCGATGACTTTGTTGCCCAGGTAGGTGGAGCGGGCCTGTACTTCGGAAAGGTCCACGCTTTGGGACACGTAGCTGTCTTCGGTCCGGGCCTTGATGTCCCAGAATGCCTGCTTGCGGTACTTCGCCTTGCCGCTCCGGGCGCAGGGCGTGGCGTGCATCCATTCCAGTTCCCGGCGGAAGAGGTTCCGCACCCGCTCGGTTTCGGCGTTGTAGTTGTCGATGCGCTCCTGCCGCTTCTCGAGGAAGTGGAGGTAGTCACCCCGGTAGAGGTAGATCTGCCCTCGGTCCATCTCCATCACCGTGTTGCAGACCCGGTCGAGGAAGTAGCGGTCGTGCGTCACCGTGAACAGGGTGCAGCGGGAATGCTTGAGCTGGGCCTCCAGGAATTCGATGGCATCTATGTCCAGGTGGTTGGTGGGTTCGTCCATCAGGTAGAAATCCGCCTCTGAGGAGAGCATTTCCGTCAGGGCCACCCGCTTGATTTCGCCGCCAGAGAGATCTTTCATCAGCTTGTCGGCGTCTTCCAGGGAGAACTGGGTCAGCAGTTGCCGGACCTTCAGTTCCCAGCGCCAGCGATGGTCTTCGTCCATCTCCCGGAGCCACGCTTCGGAGTGAGCCTGAATCTGGGCGAAGATGCTTTTCCCGGGGTCATAGTCGTATTCCTGTTCGAGAAAAGCGATGCGGATGTCCTTCAGGAAGAGGATCTTCCCGCCGCTGTCGGAGGCATCCTTCCCGGCCAGGATTTTCAGCAGGGAGGTTTTTCCGGTCCCGTTCGGCGCAATCAGCGCCACCTTGTCTCCCTCGTTGATATGGAAGGAGATATGGTCAAAGAGGACCTTGGTCCCATAGGACTTGGAAATGTTCTCGATCTGAAGGTAACTCGCCATACGTTTGCAAAGGTAGGAAAAAATCGTATCTTTGTGACATGAAAAAGTTTTTCTTTCTGACCCTGTCTGTGCTGCTTGTAGCAGCGCCGCAACTAGAGGCCCGCAAGAGCCTGAAGGTTATGTCCTACAACATCCGGATGGGCATTGCCAAAGATGAAGACAACAGCTGGCCCTACCGCCGCAGCGGGACCATCGCCATGCTGGAAAAAGAGGCGCCGGACGTGTTCGGCCTGCAGGAAGCGTACAAGTTCCAGCAGGATTTCATTACGGAGAACCTGCCGCAGTACAAGGCGGTCGGCGTGGGACGGGACGACGGATCGGAAAAAGGGGAGCACATGTCCATCCTCTACAATTCGGAAAAGGTGGAACTGCTCGAATGGGGCACCTACTGGCTGAGCGAGACGCCGGATGAGCCCTCCTTCGGCTGGGATGCCGCCTGCCGCCGGACGGCGACATGGGCCCGGATGAAACTCATCAAAGGGGGAAAGGAATTCTTCTATGTCAATACGCACCTGGACCATAAGGGCCGGGAGGCGCGCCGCCGGGGCCTGGCCATGGTCCTCCAGCGCATCGGCGCCATGAATCCCAAGGGGATTCCGATGGTCCTGACGGGGGATTTCAATGTATCTCCGGACGATGATTGCCTGATCGACCTGAACCAGGTCATGCAGGATGCCCGTTTCGTGGCGAGGACTTCGGACAAGAGTGCGACCTTCCACGGCTGGGGCAAGACGAACAAAGTGATAGATTACATCTATTTCTCGGGATTCCACCACTGCGACCGCTATCGCGTCGTGAACGAGCGCTACGTCGGTGTCCCTTACCTCTCGGACCACTATCCCATCACCGCCGTCCTCCTCTTCTAGTAATCAATATAGGCAGGCTTGCCTGTCAGACTTTCAGGAAGACTTTCTTCCGGTAGAGCAGCCACAGGAAGAGCCAGCAGACCACGAGGTAACCCAGGCTCAGCACGACTTTCCCGCCCGCTTCCGGGAAGAGATCGGCCGTGCCTTTCAGGAAGAATTTCCCGATCCGCTGGAAGTCAATGATCCGCTGGGCAAGGTAGATGGTGATGGAATTCAGGCCGACCACTTGCAGCGGGAAGGCCCATTTCTTCCAGCCCCGTACATCGATGAGGTAGTACAGGACGGCAAAGGCGACGATGGCGATGCCGCCGACCGCCACGACGAAACTGCTGGTCCAGAGGGCCTTGTTGATGGGGAAAACGCGCCCCCAGAGGAAGCCCAGGACAATCAGCAGCGCCCCGGCGCAGAGAAGATACAGGGTTTTCCGGCCGCCGCTGAACTTGCTCTCCCGGACGAAATCTCCCGTGAACATGCCCAGCTGGGCGGTTACGATGGCCGGAAGGGTCCCCAGCAGTCCCTCCGGGTCAAAGGTCTCCCGGTACATCCGCCCCGGCAGGAGCAGGCGGTCGATGTAGCCGCAGAGATTCCCCTCCGGGGAAAAAGGATGGGCACCGGCAGGGGCATCCGGCGCCGGGACATAGCGCAGCAGCAGCCAGTATCCGACGAGGATGGCAAGGGCCACGACCCCTTGCCAGGAACGCTTCAGGCTCAGATACAACATGGCGGCGAACATCCAGGCCAGGCCGATGCGTCCCAGCACGCTGGCGTAGCGGAGGGTCTTGAACTGGAAGTTGAAGAATCCCTGGTACACCAGTCCGAGAAAGACCAGGATGAGGCCCCTGCGGATGACATTCCACCAGATCCGGCCCCGGGAATAGCCCTTTTCCTGCTTGGCGGAAAGCGAGAAGGGGAAGGTCATCCCGGCGATGAAAAGGAAAATCGGGAAAATGGTATCGTGCTGCCGCAGCCCTTCCCAGGGAACATGGTGCATCTGGAGGGCGATCCAGCTTTCATTGCCGCCGGGGAAGAGGGCGCAGACGGAGAGAATGAGGGGCGTCAGGCCCATGATAAAGAGCATGTCGAGGCCCCGCAGGGCATCCAGGGAATCAAGTCTTTGATTTGCCATAATGATCGGGTCAATATATGTCGATCTTTTTCAACCATTTACCGCGGGCGAGCCGGATGAGGAACGCGGCGCCGCGGAATGTTAATTCAAAGGCCATGCAGTACCAGAAGCCGACGAGGCCGAGCCTCCGGGTCAGGAAGATGGCCGGCAGGATACGGACGACCCACATGGATCCGAAATTCAACAGGCTCGGAACCCGGGTGTCGCCGGCACCGACGCAGGCGCCGTAGGCGACAATCGATGCGGCATAACCGACCTCGGCGAAGGCTTCGATCCTGAGGACCCGGGCGCCGAGCGCGATGACTTCGCCGTCGGGAGTCAGCAGGCTCATCATCCCGGGGGCGAAGGCATACATCAGGATGGCCAGCGCTCCCATGATGCCCATGCCCATCGCGGTGCTGATCCAGGCGAAACGCCGGGCCATCGGGGCCCTTCCGGCGCCGACCGACTGGCCCACCAGGGTGGTGGCCGCATCGGCGATGCCGTAGCCGGGCATGTAGCAGAAACTCTCCGCCGTAATGGCGAAGGCATTGGCCGCGATGGAGATGGTCCCGAGCGGGGCCACGATGACGGTCGAAGCGATGTGGGCCCCTCTCATCAGCACGTTCTGCAGGGCCATGGGACCGCTGATGCCGAGCGCTTTGTTCAGAACCCCCCGCGTGGGACGGAAGCTCCCCTTGTCCTGGAACAGGTTCAGTTCCGGGGAGCGGACCGAGAGGAAGTACAGCATGCTGAGGGCGGTGATGACCTCCGCGAGACCCGTCCCGAGGGCGGCACCCGCGACACCCATCCCCAACTTGTAGATAAAGAGGTAGTTGAAAACCACGTCCATCACGCACATCCCGATGTTCAGCAGGGAGGGAATCTTCATCTCCCCGCTGGCTTGGAGCATGGAAGCGCACAGCCAGTCCAGCTGCATGAAGGGGATGAACAGGGAGACAAGGAGAAAGTACTTTGTGGCGTCCGGGGCGATGTCGTCCCCGCCACCGAGCCAGTGGGGGAGCGGGGAGGAAACGGCCGCTCCGGCGAGGGCGATGACCCCGCTGAACAGCAGGGCGCAGACAAGACTCTGGCGGAGCACCTGCCGGGCGGCGGCGAAGTCATTGGCGCCGACCAGATGGGCCACCTGGACCGAAAAGCCGCTCGTACAGGCCATGCAAAAGCCGCCGAGGAGCCACATGCAGGTGGACACAAGCCCGATGGAAGCTCCCTCCGCCGCCCCGAGGTGCCCGACCATCGAGGTGTCGATGTACTGCATCAGCACCGAAGACAGCTGGGCGATGATGGCGGGATAGGACAGCATCAGGCAGAGCCGGAGCTGCTCGCCCCCGCTCATCGCTCCGCCTTCGCGGATTCTTCTCAGTAGCAAATCTTTCTGCGAGGCCATCTTACTGGATATAGGGCGGCACTTCGCCGCGGTCGATCATTTCCCGGAGCCGGCCGAGATACGCATCCTCACCGGGGCCCATCGCCGTGCGGATTTCAGCGAGCGTATATTTCCCGCCCCGGGCCGCAATCAGTGCCTTCAGCCGCTGCGTCGGATCTTCCCGCCGGCGTTCCCGGCAGATGTCGCAGCGTCCGCAGTCTTTGCCGTCCTCCTGCCCGAAATAACGCAGCAGGAAACGGGAGCGGCATTCATCTTCCTCCTGGACATAGTCTTTCATGGCCTGGACCCGCTCCCGGTAGGTGGAACGCAGCAACTTCCAGCGCTCGGGCGATAGCTGTACGTTGCCGGGGTAGAGGCGGTCGTGGAGGATGAAAAGGATGTCGGCATGGTCTGCGGGAATGTAACGGATGACATGGTTGATGCTCAGACCGTATAGCAGCTGCCGTAGTTCCGGAACGGAGACGCCGCAGCGGGCGGCGATATAGTCCTCGTCGATGGTGACGGGATAGGAGAAGATGCCGGTATAGGTCCGCATCAGGGTTTCCAGCAGCGGGACCATCCGCCCATCCGGGAGGTCGATGCCGTAAAGGGCGGTCCGGTCGGCCGTAATCTGGACCCGGGTGGCGATGTCCGTGTCCTCCGTCAGGGTCCAGTGGCCCTCGCGCTCGAGGTATTTGATGGCGTAGTAGACCGGGGCGAGCTGGAGATGGAAATGGGCACAGAAGGCGCGGATGTCCAGCTTCAGCTGCCTTCCGGCGCCGCTTTCGTAAGGGATTTCGTGGAAAATGTGGATCTTGTGGTAGATGTCTTCGATGAATTCCAGGCTCGGGAAGGAGACCGCCTCGATCTGGCGGAGCCGCTGGATGTCCCGATCGTTCCAAAGCAGGACGGCCCAGCTGTGCGCCCCGTCGCGGCCGCCGCGGCCGGCTTCCTGGAAATAGGCTTCCGGAGAGTCGGGGAGGTCGTAATGGACCACGAAACGCACGTCCGCCTTGTCGATGCCCATGCCGAAGGCATTGGTGGACACCATGACCCGCACCGCACCGCTTTTCCACTGCTCCTGGCGGAGTGAACGCAGCTCGGGGCCCATCCCGGCATGGTACCAGGAGGCGCTGACGCCGCTTTGCCGGAGGATATCGGCGATTTCCTCGGCCTTCTTCCGGTTCCGCACATAGACGATGCCGCTGCCGGGAACCGCCTCGAGGATGGACAGGAGCTGGCCCTGTTTGTCCTCGCTGCGGCGGACGATGTAGGAGAGGTTCTCCCGCTCGAAACCGCTGACTTTCAGGTTCTCTTCCCGGAAGGAAAGCCGCTCCATGATGTCTTTCGCCACGAGCGGGGTTGCGGTCGCCGTGATGGCGATGACCGGCGCGTCGATCCGGCTGCGGATCTTCCCGATTTCCAGGTAGTTCGGCCGGAAATCATAGCCCCACTGCGAGATACAGTGGGCTTCGTCCACCACGATGAAGGAAATGTTCATCCTTCCGAGCCATCCCTGGAAGAGGCGGGTGGAGAGCCGTTCGGGGGAGAGGTAGAGGAACTTGTAGTCGCCGTAGGCGGCGTTGTTCAGGGCCAGCTCGACATCCTGCCGGTCCATGCCGGAGTGGACCGCAATGGCGCGGATCCCGCGCTCGGACAGGTTCTGGACCTGGTCTTTCATCAGGGCGATGAGCGGGGTGATGACGAGCGCGATCCCTTCTTTCATCAAGGAGGGAACCTGGAAGCAGACGGATTTTCCGCCGCCGGTCGGAAGGATGGCAAGCACGTCCCGTCCCGCGAGGGCATCCTGGATGATGTCCTCCTGCATGGGTCGGAACGCTTCGTAGCCCCAATAGGTCTTCAGTACCTCTTTCGGCGTCATAACGGCTACAAATTTAACGATTTCGATTGGAATACTCCGGGAATTTTAATAAATTTGCAGGATTGAAAGTCAGAAACATTAATATTATATATTTTATGGCAAACATCAATTTAGCTAAGTACGGCATCAAGGGCGTGAAGGAAATCCTGTATAACCCGACGTACGAGGTTCTCTACAATGAGGAGACGAAGCCGGGCCTCGAGGGCTTCGACAAAGGGCAGGTCACCGAACTCGGCGCCATCAATGTGATGACGGGCGTCTATACCGGCCGTTCTCCGAAAGACAAATATATCGTCTATGACAAGACGACCAAGGAAGGTGCGCCGGGCGAGATCTGGTGGACCACGGAAGCTTATC
This sequence comes from Bacteroidales bacterium, assembly GCA_016281015.1. Taxonomy (GTDB): domain Bacteria; phylum Bacteroidota; class Bacteroidia; order Bacteroidales; family UBA932; genus Cryptobacteroides. The sequence continues at coordinate 230 of JAEEHS010000057.1, read as the reverse complement.
CGAACGACAACCACAAGATGAGCGTGAAGACCTGGGGCGCGGTCAAGAAACTGGCCCAGAAGCAGCTCAGCGGCAAGCGCCTCTTCGTCGTGGACGGCTTCTGCGGCACCCACGCCGACACCCGCATGAAGGTCCGCTTCATCATGGAGGTGGCCTGGCAGGCCCACTTCGTGACCAATATGTTCATCCGTCCCAAGAACCAGAAGGAGTTTGACCAGGAGCCCGATTTC
>JAEEHS010000056.1 GCA_016281015.1 Bacteroidales bacterium | reverse complement strand
ATTGTGGGGAAAGGCAAGACCGAATTCCAAATTAGTAATTACCACGACCTGGTCCAAAGCGAAAACGGTTGTAAAAGCGGACACTGAAGGGAAATGGTTCACCCGGATTTCTACGCCGGCGGCGGGAGGTCCGTATGAAATCACCTTCAATGATGGCGAGAAGTTGACTTTGAAGAATATCCTTATCGGGGAGGTCTGGATTTGCGCCGGTCAGTCGAATATGGCCCAGCAGATGAAGGGATATATGGGCCAGCCGGTGGAAGGAGCGGCAGATATCATTTCGGAGGCGAATGCTGCGGTTCCTATCCGTTCCTGTAATTTGGCGCGTAAGATGGCGTTTACACCGGAAGAGGACTGTGACGCAACATGGTATGTCAATGATCCGGTCGGAGTCGCGGAAGCAAGTGCCGCAGCGTATTTCTTCGCCCGTAAGATTCATGCGGTTCTGGGGGTTCCCGTCGGTATCATTAATGCTTCGTGGGGTAGTACGGCGATAGAGTCCTGGATGAATCCGGTGTTGCTCGAGAAAGAGTTCGCCGGAGAAATCGACCTCTCACATCTTAAGAATCGGAAGTTGCCGGAAGTAAAACCGCATCAGACAGCCTCCGTATTGTACAACGGGATGCTGCATTCCATCATTCCATTTACCGCAAAAGGATTTCTCTGGTACCAAGGCTGCCATAATCGAATGAGGTATGAGCAGTATAAACGGCTGCAGCCGGCTTTCGTAAAAATGCTCCGGGAAGAATGGGGTGATGAGAATATGCCCTTTTACTTCACACAAATCGCCCCGTATCAATATAATGATCCTGACAAGCCGCATGCGGGATATATGATGTGGGCACAGGCCCAGACGCTGAAAATGATTCCCCATAGCGGTATGGCGACAACGCATGATGTCGGGGAAAAGCTGTGCATTCACCCCGCCAAAAAGAAACCGGTGGGTGACAGGCTTGCCTATCTTGCTTTGGCTAATGACTACGGAATCAAGGGAATTGATGCCAAAGCGCCGATGCCGATTGCATTTGAATTCAAAGAAGGCGCCGCTTTTGTCACGTTCGACTGTGGGAAAATGGGGCTGGGGCCGATCAATCAGGAACTGGGTTGCTTTGAACTGGCAGGAGAGGACAGATTCTTTCATCCGGCTGTCGCCGTTGTTCAAGGTGACAAAAAATCGATAATGGTAACCTGTTCCGAAGTTGCCAAGCCTACAGCAGTCAGATATGGAATGAAGAATTGGTCGAGAGCAAGCCTTTTCAACAATTTTGGTATTCCCGCATCTCCATTCCGCTCCGATGATTGGGAGTAGTCTTTCCACCTGGCTTCTGGTCTCTGCCTTAGGGTGGAGTAAATAAACAGGGATATTATCCGGAGTATTTTTGCAGATATTGCCCCCTCCGAGATTCCGTCGGGCTGCGCCCTCCGGCATCTCTCCCGCCTGCGGCGGGCTTGCCATAATGAAACAAAAACCGCGCTCAAGCAAGCTTGGCGCGGCTTTTTGTTTCATTAGGCGGAGGGGACGAGATTCGAACTCGTGGTACAGAATAACCCGTACGGCAGTTTAGCAAACTGCTGGTTTCAGCCACTCACCCGCCCCTCCGGGTTTAAAGCTTTGAAACCTGCCCGGCTGCTACACCGGGCGCCGTCCCATCGGACGGGACTGCAAAGATAAGTAAAATCTTGGGAATAGCAAGAATTTTATTTCAAGTTTTCTTTATGGGCGCGTCCGACGGGGATGTCGCGCCCCACGCCGACGAGGCGGACGGCGAGGGCGCTGCGGCTCTCGATCCGCCAGGCGGGGATGAGGAAGGAGCGGTGGACGCGGAGGAATTTCCCTTCCGGAAGCAGTTCCGTGAAGGCTTTCATGGTCATCTGGGTGACGATGTCCTCGCCGTGGTCGCGGTGGATGCAGACGTAGTTGCCGCGGGACTCGGCATACTGGATGTCGGACAGGGGAATGTGGACGGTCTGGTAGCCGGCCTTGACGGTGACTTCTTCTCCGCCGACGGCTTCGCTGCCGCGGAGGTCGACTTCGCCGCGGACGGTGTCCGCCGCCTGGGTGTCCCGCTTGAAGCTTTCCAGCTGGCGGTTGCGGGTGTCCAGCACACCGATGGCGACACCGCAGAAGGTGGTGACGATATACAGGATCCAGAGGGCCTGCTGGTGCGGGTCGAGCCGGGGGGCTTTCTCCAGGACTTCGCGCGGAATGCCGGGTTCATAGATGCCGATGAGGAAGGTGACGACACCGCTGATGAAAACGAGGGCGAAAAACAGGGGCAGCAGCTTCCTGCGGGGTGAGAGGAGGAGCAGGGCGCTGACGCGGCGGTGGAGGAAGTAGTTCAGATAGCTCCAGGCGGTACAGACGAGCACGTATACAGCGTTCCAGCCGGCCCATTCTTCGATCGGAAAGATCACGAGAAGGGCCGGCAGAACGGCAATGCACAGTGCCAGGTCGATCCAGGAGCCCGGCCTCACGGCTTAGAGTTCGTAACCGGAGAATTCGACATCCCTGGCGGCGCGTGCTTTCAGCTCGGCGTCTTTTTCTCCCGCCTTGTCCAGGTTGGCCTTTACGGCGGCGGCGTCACCCTGGCGGGCGGCGATGACGGCCTTCAGGTAGTAGCACTTGGCGCATTCGCAGTGGATGGCCTTGGAGGCTTTGTCCAGCTGGTCGGTCAGGATGTAGGCGAGGGCGGTGTTGTGGCAGCAGCCCTTGGCGTCGGCGAGGACCTTGGCGGCCTCGTCATAGGAGCCCTGGAGGATCAGGACGGCGCCAAGGTTGGCCTTGGCTTCATCGGTTCCGCTCTTGCGGAAGCATTCTTCGGCCTTCACGAGGTCGTCTTTCCGGAGGGCAACGACGCCCATGGCGTTGACCACGTCCCCATCCCCGCTCTTGACGGCAGAGAGGGCCTCTTCGGCCTTGGCGTTCTTGCCTTCATTCAGATAGACGACGGCCAGGTTGTACTGGGCGCGGTCGGAACCGAACTTGTCGATGGCTTTCTTGTAGATGGCCTCTTTCCGGGCGTTGTCCTTGCTGATGGAGGCAACCCTGAGGTAGGCTTCCTCGTCCAGGACGTCGGCGTTGTCATCAAGGAGTTTCTCCAGTTCTTCGTTCGAGTAGTTCTGGTACTCGACATTGGCGATGAGGCGGGCCCGGCGCAGCTCCGGCAGGACCTCTCCCTTGAGGGCGGTGTAGACCTGCGACATGTTCTTGATCTCATTCTCGCGGACGGCCGGGTCGGAATACATGGACAGGACGCGGAGAATCAGGTCCTTGTCCTCGATGTTGGACTCGGAGACGAGTTTCTGGAATCCTTCCCAGTCCTCGCCGATGCTCTTGACGGAGGGGTCGGCGGCATCGCTGCCCTTGGTGACCTGCTTCCAGGCCTTGGCGGCGGAGGAGGAACGGTTGCCGGAGAGTTTGTCATTCAGGTCCACGGCACCTTCCGGAGAGGCGTAGGCAATGATTTCGGTGCCGGTGATCTTGGCGCGCCCGTTGGTCTTGATGTCTTCCAGGGCAGCCTGGAAGTCCTTGACGGACTGGCCTTTGAGTTCTGAGCTGCGCACCTCGGCGCTGTTGACCTGATAGAGGATCTGGCCTTCGGCGGTGCCGGTCGTGACTTCCTTGTAGTCATCGGCCTTGAAGGCGGCGGCTCCGTTCCGCTTGACCAGCGTATAGGTCGTGACCATTCCGTCAGCGACCTTCACCACCGGCAGCGCCACGCTCTTGCCCTTGCCCTTGGCGACCCCGCGCAGCTCCAGGTAGCTCTTTTCCATGCCTTCGACAAAGTCGAAATGGATCAGCTCCCTGACGGTCTGTCCATCGGAGGAGACCACCTTGTAATTGTCCTTGACCTTCTCGCCCTGATAGATGAGTTTGTCGGCCGCGGCCTCGCCGCCTTCATAGACGATTACCGGGGTGACTTCGAGGATGGCCTGGGGATTGAAATAATCCTTCGGATAGGTCACGGCCACCTGGACATCGACATTGCCGCCGATGGCTTCCATCACCTCGGGCGTACACTGAATCTGGATGTTCTCGGCCATCTTGGCCATTTTTTCCACGGATGCGCAGGCTACCGAACCTGCCACGGCCGCCAGCGCGGCAAAAATGCGGAGTGTTTTCTTCATATGGTTTAGACTTAAACGTTATCTTGACGCATAACACAGAAGACAAAGATAAGCAAAGTTTTCAAATTATTTAGTAAATTTGCCGGAACTATGGATTTACTTGCACTCAAGAACAGATACGAAATCATCGGCAACGACCCCGCGCTCAACGAGGCCCTCGAAACAGCCGTGAAATTCGCCCCGACCGGCCTCAATGTCCTGATCCAGGGCGAGAGCGGCGTCGGCAAGGAGAGTGTCGCCCGGATTATCCATCAATTTTCTTCCCGCCGCCAGGGAGAGTTCTTCGTCGTCAACTGCGGCGCCCTGGCCCGCGAACTCGTCAATTCCGAGCTTTTCGGCCATGTCAAAGGCTCCTTCACCGGCTCCACGGAGACCCGCAAGGGCTACTTCGAGGAGGCCAACGGCGGGACCCTTTTCCTGGACGAAATCGCCGAACTGCCCCTGGAATCCCAGGCCCTGCTGCTCAGGGTGCTCCAGAGCGGCGAGTACCGCAAGGTCGGCTCCAACAAAATCGAACATACGGACGTGCGGGTCGTCGCTGCGACGAATGTCCATCTGTATGAGGCCGTCCGCCGCGGCAAGTTCCGCGAGGACCTGTATTTCCGGCTGAGCGCCGCCCAGATCCGGATTCCGCCCCTGCGGGAGCGCCGGGGGGACATCTACCTGCTGTTCCGCAAATTCACTTCCGATTTCTCCGAGGTGGCCGGGATGTGCAAGATAGCCCTGCGTCCGGACGCCATCCGCCTCATCGAGGAGTACCGCTGGCCCGGCAACATCCGTCAGCTGCAGGGATTCACCCAGTCCCTGACCGCCCGGCTGTCCGAAAAGATCAGCCCGACCCGGCAGCGGATCGAACTCGGCGCCGACGACATCCGGCCTTTCATGCCCCGGGAAGAAGGGGAGCCTACGCCCATCGTCTACGAAGGTGCCCAGCCTTCCGGCGGTCTCGGCGCGGACGAGCGACAGGCCATCTACAAGGCTATTTTCGACCTCAAGCAGGAAATCGACGCCCTCAAGGCCCAGATCGGGAGGCCCCAGCTGCCCGCTCCCGTCGCGCCCCTGCAGGAAGAGGAAGCCGAGTGGCAGGAGCAGGAAGAAGTCCCCGCTCCCCGTGAATCCACGCTGTCGCTGAAGGCGACCGAAGAGGAACTGATCCGCCAGGCCCTGGAAAAGAACCATGGCAACCGCAAGAAGGCGGCCGAGCAGCTCGGCATGTCCGAACGCACCCTGTACCGGAAACTGCCGGAAGAATACCGCCGCAAATGAGACGCACCCTTCTTATACTGCTTTGTGCCCTCGGCCTGTCCGGCTGTGGAATCTACTCGTTTACAGGTACTTCCATCCAGGCGGATGTCAAGACCATCACCATTCCCTACGTCGAGTACAAGGCCCTCCGCGTCAATCCGTCCCTGTCCAACGACCTGACCGAGGCCCTGCAGGAAAAGTTCCGCAAACTGACGCGGCTCGAACAGGTGGATGTGGACGGCGACCTGGAACTGGTCTGCGAAGTGACCGGCTACGACGTCAAGGCAACCTCCGTGACGGCGAACGAGCAGGCCGCCCAGAACCGCCTGACCGTGACGGTCAAGGTCCAGTTCACCAACAAGAAATATCCGGAGGACGATGTGGACAAATCCTTCTCCGCCTATGAGGATTTCGATGCGACCCAGACCCTGGACGCCGTCGAAGCGGGGCTCTGCGAGACCATCATCGAAAAAATCGTGGAAGACATCTTCAACGCAACCGTGGCGCAGTGGTAGGACAGCATCATATCGACCTTCGCAGCCTGACCCTGGAGGAACTCACCGGCGTAGTGAACCTCTACCCCTGGTTCGGCGCTGCCCGCAAGGAACTCTGCGTACGGATGGCCCGCCGGGGCGGAGAGGCCTGGGGCGTGGACCAGTATGGACGCGAAGCCCTGTACATCGCCGACCGCCGGAAGGTCTCGGATCTCGTCCGCGCGGGAAGGGAAGAGGACTGCTCCGACGAGGATGTCCATGAACTGCTGCGCTCCCTGCTGACGACAGAGGTCCCCTCCGCGCCCCAGGAAGAGCGTCCGGTGCGGGTAGTCGGCGGAGACTATTTCTCCCAGGCCCAGTACGACCATGTCCGGCAGGAAGGGGACAGCATCTTCTCCCGTTTCGCCTCCAAGGTCAGCTCTTCTCCCAGCGAATCTTCCCCGGACGGGAGCGACATTGCCGACCGTTTTGCGACCGAGACCCTCGCCGAAATCTTTGCCGAGCAGGGCTGTACGGACGAGGCCCGGCGAATTTATTCCCGTCTCATTTTGGATAATCCAGAAAAAAGTGCTTACTTTGCATCCCTTATTGACAAATTGAACTAAAAATATGAACGCCGTATTTACCATTCTGGTCGTGCTGATCATTATCGCCGCCATCCTCCTGATTGCCGTCGTACTCCTGCAGAACGGCAAGGACGGCGGTCTCGCCACGAACTTCACCTCCGCCAACCAGGCGCTGGGTGTCCGCCAGACCGCGACCATTCTCGAAAAAGCTACCTGGTATCTGGTCGCTTTCATCCTGGTTCTCAGTATCATCACCGTCTTCACGCTTCGTGGAGGCTCTGTCCGTGGCAGCGGAGATGCCGTCAGCACGGAAATCCTGAACCAGGCCGCCCCCGGCGACGAGGCCCCTGCCTTCCCGGTCCAGCAGGCCGATCCGACCGCTGAGACGCCCGCCGAGCCCGCCGAGTAATCTGCCAATTTGGCAGGAATTCCTGAGAGGAACAGACTTTGACATTAGCCGTTTGCCCGCGGGGCAGACGGCTCTTCATGCGTATCCCCCGGGCGAAAAGGAGATACAACTATGGCAAACGAACAAACATTCCTGCAAAGATTCGCGGTCAATCTGAACGAGCGCGCCGCCGCCGGCAAGCTCGACCCGGTCATCGGCCGGGACGATGAGATCCGCCGGGTCCTCCAGATATTGTCCAGAAGGACCAAGAACAACCCCATCCTGGTCGGTGAACCCGGTGTCGGCAAGACCGCCATTTCCGAGGGCATCGCCCAGAATATCGTCAACGGAGCGGTTCCCGAGAACCTGAAGTCCAAGAAAGTCTATTCCCTGGACATGGGCGCCCTGATTGCCGGCGCCAAGTACCAGGGTGAATTCGAAGAGCGGCTCAAGGGTGTCGTGAAAGAAGTCGTCGACTCCGCCGGCGAGATCATCCTCTTTATTGATGAGATCCACACCCTCGTGGGTGCGGGACGCTCGTCCGGCGCCATGGACGCGTCCAATATCCTGAAGCCGGCCCTGGCGCGGGGCGAACTCCGCACCATCGGCTCCACCACCCTGGACGAGTACCAGAAGTACTTCGAAACCGACAAGGCGCTGGAGCGGCGTTTCCAGATGGTCATGGTGGACGAGCCTTCCCCGGCCGAGTCCATCGCTATCCTGAGGGGACTGAAAGAACGCTACGAGAACCACCACAAAGTCCGCATTGAAGATGACGCGCTGATTGCCGCCGTCAACCTGAGCCACCGCTACATCACCTCCCGTTTCCTGCCGGACAAGGCCATCGACCTCGTGGACGAAGCGGCCTCCAAGCTGCGTCTGGAGATGAATTCCGTGCCCGAACCCATCGACGAGCTGAACAGCGCCATCCGCCAGAAGGAAATCGAAAAGGAAGCCATCAAGCGCGAGGGCGTCTCCCTCAAACTCGAGAAACTGGAAGCGGAACTGAAGGAGCTCCAGGCGAAACGGGAAGTGTTGATGAAGCGCTGGAAGGAAGAGAAAGACATCCTATCCGGCCTCCAGAACGCCCGCCAGCAGATCGAGGACCTCAGGATCCAGGCCCAGGCGGCCGAACGCGCCGGCGACTACGGCTCCGTGGCGGAAATCCGCTATGGCAAGATGGCCGCGGCCCAGAAGACCATCGATGAACTCACGGCCAAGGCCGACGCCATCCAGAATCCGATTGTCACCGAGGCGGTTACCCCCGAAGATATCGCCGAAGTCGTGGCGAAATGGACCGGCATCCCCGTCAAGCGGATGCTCGAAAGCGAAAAGGAGAAACTCCTGCGGATGGAAGACGCTCTCCATAAGCGGGTTATCGGCCAGGATGAGGCTATCAAGGCCGTTGCCGACGCCGTCCGCCGCAACCGGGCCGGGCTGTCGAATGAAAAGCGTCCCATCGGCTCCTTCCTCTTCATGGGTACGACCGGCGTCGGCAAGACCGAACTGGCCAAGGCCCTGGCGGAATTCCTCTTCAACGACGAGAACATGATGACCCGGATCGACATGTCCGAGTACCAGGAGCGCCATACGGTGAGCCGCCTCGTCGGTGCGCCTCCGGGATACGTAGGTTATGACGAGGGCGGCCAGCTGACCGAGGCCGTGCGCCGCAAGCCCTATTCGGTCGTCCTCCTGGACGAAATCGAAAAGGCCCATCCGGATGTGTTCAACGTCCTGCTCCAGGTGCTGGACGACGGCCGGCTGACCGACAACAAGGGCCGCACCGTGGACTTCAAGAACACCATCCTCATCATGACTTCCAATGCCGGAGCCGACATCATCCAGTCCTATATGGAGCGACTCCCCGAAGTCAACGGACTCGATATGCAGGCCGTCGCCGCCCGGCGCTCCCTTCTGGACGAATGCTCCGCCAAGGTGCTGGAAGTGCTCCGCCAGAGCGTCCGGCCCGAATTCCTGAACCGGATCGACGAAATCATCATGTTCGATCCGCTGACCAGGGCCGACATCCGGGAAATCCTCCGGATCCAGGAGAACGAACTGCAGAAGAAACTGGAAGACAGTGGCATCACCCTCCGTTTCACCCCGGCCTTCGAGGACTACATGGTCGAGCATGGCTACGACCCCTCCTACGGCGCCCGGCCGGTGAAACGCCTGATGCAGCGGGAGCTGGTCAATCAGCTGGCGAAGGCCATCCTGGACGGCAGCGTCCGCCGCGACAGTGTCATCTCCGTCGATGCCTCAGCCGGAGAAGTCGTGTTGAAAAATGATTAAGGCCAGGAACGGCTTTATACCTCCGTTGCGGTAGCGAACTCGCCGAGGAAGCGCATGTCGTTCTCGAAATAGTGGCGGAGGTCGTTGACCTGCCACTTGAGCATCGCAATCCGCTCGACGCCCATTCCGAAAGCGAAGCCGGAGTAGACCTCAGGGTCTATTCCGCTGGCTTTCAGGACGTTCGGGTCCACCATGCCGCAGCCCATGATCTCGAGCCAGCCGGTCCCCTTGCAGATGTTGCAGCCCTTTCCGTGGCAGATGTTGCAGCTGACGTCCACCTCCGCAGAAGGCTCCGTGAAGGGGAAGTAGGACGGCCGCATCCGGATTTCGGTCTCCGGTCCGAACATCTCGCGGGCAAAGAGGAGGATCGCCTGCTTGAGGTCGGCGAAAGTGACGTTCTTGTCGATATACAGACCCTCGACCTGGTGGAAGATGCAGTGGGCACGGGCGGAAATCGCCTCGTTGCGGAACACGCGGCCCGGGCAGACCACCCGGATGGGCAGCGGCTGCGTCTCCATGGTCCTGACCTGCACGGAAGAAGTGTGGGTCCGGAGGAGCAGGGGATTCAGGTGGCCGGTGGAGACGAAGAAGGTGTCCTGCATCTCGCGCGCCGGATGGTTCGGCGGGAAATTCAGGGCCTCGAACACATGGTAATCGTCCTCAATCTCAGGACCTTCCGCCACGTCGTAGCCGAATTTCCGGAAGATATCCACAATCTGCTCCCGGACGATGGAGACCGGGTGCCGGCTCCCGAGCGGAAGAGCGTCTCCCGGCATGGTCAGATCCTGCTTGGGCTGTGTGGCCTCTTCGGCTGAGGCGGCGGCCGATTTCAGGGCCTCGATGCGCTCTGTGGTCGCTTTCTTCAGTTCATTGAGTTTCTGTCCATATTCCCGTTTGAGTTCGGGGGCGATGGTGCGGAACTGCTCCATCAGGGCCGTAATTTCACCTTTCTTTCCCAGAAAGCGGATCCGGGCCTGTTCGGCCTCACTTTGCGTCGTCGCTTTGAGCTGCTGGAGTTCCTGGAAAATCTGTTCGATGGCTTCTTTCATGGTGTCGTTGCTTGAAAAGTCCTGCAAAGGTAATCATTTTCCCTCATTTTTGAGCGCGGAGGCCGCCTTTTCCGCCTTGGCCCGGCGCTTGTCCCGCTCCTTCTGGGCCCTTGCGCCGCCGCTCTTGAGGTATTTTTTCCATTGCTCCTCCGAGAAGAAACGCTGGTACGTCCGGGCGATCTGCTCCTCCCAGCGGTCCCAGATGTCCTGGTAGAGGTCGGCGTTCCCGACCTTGGATTTCTGCATCTGTTCCATTTCTTCCGCCCGGGCATGGATGTCATGGGTGAGGGTGGAATCCACGTAGAACTCCTGCCAGTACTCCAGTTCCAGCATCGAAGACAGGCGCTGGACCTCTTTGTCAATGTATTCCAGAATCTGTTTTTCGCGCTGTTCCGGGGTCTGGGGACCCTGGTTTTGGGCGGAAAGCAGCGAAAAAGAAGTGAACAAAGCTACGCTTAAGGCGGCGAAGTATTTCATACCCTTATTTTTTTTCTTAAATTTGCAGGTTACAAATGTAACAAATTTTATACAAAAGCACTCCAACGATGAAAAAAACGCTGCTTTCCATCCTCCTGGCCCTGGCCCTTCCGGGGCTCGGCGACGCCTGCACCAACGTCATTGTGACGCGGGGGGCATCGAAGGATGGCTCCGTTCTTGTCTCCTATGCCGCTGATTCCCACTACCTTTTCGGGGAACTATACTACCATCCCGCCGCCGACTGGAAAGCGGGCGAGATGCTGAAAGTCTATGACTGGGACACCAACCGCTATCTCACGGACATCCCCCAGGTGGCCCATACCTACCAGACCGTCGGCAACATGAATGAGCACCAGCTCATTATCACCGAGACGACCTGGGGCGGGAGGAGCGAACTGGAAGACAAGCTGGGAAAGATCGATTACGGCTCCCTGATCTATATCACCCTCCAGCGGGCCAAGACCGCCCGCGAGGCCATCGGGATCATCGTGGACCTCGCCAATACCTATGGCTATGCCTCTGAGGGCGAGTCGTTTACGATCGCCGACAAGAACGAGGTCTGGATCATGGAACTCATCGGCAAGGGAATGAACATCCGCAACAAGGTCAACACCCAGAAGGGCATCGTCTGGGTGGCGGTCCGCATCCCGGACGGGGCCATTTCCGGCCACGCCAACCAGGCCCGCATCGGGAAATTCCCCCTCAACGACCCGGACAACTGCCTCTATGCGCCCGATGTGATCAGTTTCGCCCGCCGCAAGGGCTACTTCGACGGCGAAGACAGCGAATTCAGTTTCAAGAAGGCCTACGGCCCGGCGGATTTCGGGACGGTGCGGGGCTGCGACGCCCGCGTGTGGAGCGCCTTCAACCTTTTGACCGACGGCTGGTTCTCCTTCTATGACGAGACGGGCCGCGGCATCACGAAGGATGCCTACACCTGGCTGGACTACGTGATGGGGAAGAACCTCGAAAAGGACCTTCCGCTGTACGTCTATCCCCGCCGCAAAATCGGCGTAAAGGACGTTGCGGACGTGATGCGGGACCATTTCGAAGGCTCTCCGATGGATATGACCCAGGACATCGGCGCCGGTGGGAACGCTCTCCCTTACCGCTGGCGGCCCATGGAATGGGAATTCGACGGCAAGACCTATGTCAATGAACGGGCCATCGCGACCCAGCAGACCGGCTTCTGGATGGTCGGCCAGGCGCGGGACTATGTGCCGGACGTCGTCGGCGGCATTCTCTGGTTCGGCACGGACGACGCCGCAACCTCTTATCTGACACCGATTTACACCGCCACGACCGCCGTCCCGGAGTGCTTCCGGCAGGGGAACGGCGACTTGCTGCATTATTCCCCGACAGCCTCCTTCTGGATCAACAACCGCATCTCGAACGCCTGCTACCGGATGTACAACCAGATGGCGCCGCATGTCCGCGAGCGGATCGACGCCTTCGAGACGGACCAGATGGAGCACAGGACCCACACGGTGGACAGCATGGCAGTGGTGATGTACAACCAGATCGTCGTCAAGCTCCAAAAAAAACTCGCCTCCAAGGGCGATGTCATGATTTCCCGGAAGCCCTACAAGAGCATCGTGAAATATGTCACGGATTACACCCTCAAGACCGCCCAGAACCAGTTCAAGGCCTGGACGGCCCTGGAGGAGGAACTGCTCGTCAAATTCATGGACGGCAATGTGAAGCCCCAGAACGAGGACGGCAGTTTTGTCCATTCGGACTACTCCGAAGGCGTGCCGAAAAAGGTGGAGTGGCCCGGCTATACCGAACTTTGGAAAGAAACCGTCTCCCAGGAACATGGAGACATCATCAAAGTACCTGAATGATGAAGAAAACAGAATATCTGCGTCCGCAGCTCCGCGTGGCAGCGCTGCGCAGCGAATGGAATTTCCTCACAACCACCGAGGGCAATATCGGAGACTGGGGAGAGGATATGGACCCCATTAATTTTTAGGCCCATGAAACGCAGTCTCACCATCCTGGCCCTCTCGGCGGTCACCCTGCTTATGAGCCAGTGCGGTTTCCGGGAGCAGGAAGCTCCGGAACCCTCCGGTGGCCGCCCCTTTGCGCTGATTGCGGCCCCCGGGGAGACCAAGACCGTCAACGACGGCCTGTCCACCCGCTGGGAAATGGACGATCCTGTTTCCGTTTTCCATGCCCCCGCCGGCACGGCGTCCTATATTCGGGACGGCCTGTTCAAAATCGACATTCCCGCCACGGGACATGCCGTAGGCACGGTCCAGGAGCTGTCCACCGGCCTGTATGACTGGTATCTTTTCTATCCCGGCAACCCGGAAAGCGGCTCGACGCCCGGAGGCAGCGTCACCCTGGAGGGTACCCTGACCCAGAGCGGCTACGACAGCAAGGCCCATCTCGCCGGTCCCGGCTTCCCGCTGGGCGGCAAGGCCGGGAAGGTGGCCTTCGACGCGGTTCCGTCCGTGACCCTCCGTCCGCTCGCTTCGGTCATCAGGGTCCACGTGACCAACGCCCAGGCGACGCCTTCCCGCATCAAGGAAGTCTCTTTCACAGCCCCTGAGGCAGTCTCAGGAGCGTTCCAGGTCCGTTGGGACGGCGTTTTCACCGCCTCCGGCAACGTTTCCCCGGCCATTAGGACCCAGGTGGAAGGCGGAGCGCTCCTTTCCACGGGTGAAACCGCCGATGTGTACCTCGGCCTCAAGCCCTTCCAGGCCGCTGCGGGTGCCGTCCTGACCCTCAGCGTCGTGATGGAAGACGGAAACGGGAACCAGTCGTACCAGGAACGGACCGTCACCCTTCCTTCCCCCGCCTCCTTCCAGGGCGGCCTCATCAAGACCCTGAACTTCTCCTTTGACGGGGAATTCGACCTCCCGGACCTTCCCCAGCAGAATATCGGCGTCTATGGCTATGCCGGGTCCGATTACCTCTATGCCGAAGGAACGGACCAGATCAGCCTGCGGCGTAATGGCGACAGTTATTCGTTCCGTCTCCTTCGTCCTGCCTCGTCGGCGGTGTACGAACTTTCTCTCCTTCCCCTGACGTTGACGCCCGGCGAAACCTTGACCCTTCAGTGGTCCGGCGCCGTAAGCCGTGTCCGCCAGTTCAGCGCCAGTGTGGAGGCGAAGGTCATCAAGGTGGAGGGCGGCAAAGCCTGGCTGCTTTCTTCCGATCAAACCGTATTTGTCATTAAAACCCTCTGAGCCATGAAAAGAATGATTTTCACCCTGAGTCTGCTGGTGGGAGCGTTCTTCCCGCTCATGGCCAACCCCGCCTATCCCGGCAAGATTCCTTATCGTCAGCCCGACGGTTCCGTGGTCTATGTCCGCCAGCATGGTGACGAATGGTTCCATTACACGACAGACGACGCCGGTCGTTTCGTGGAACTGGGAGAGGATGGATTCCTCCGGGAAACGGAAGGCCCCTCCTATTCAGATTATCTTGCTGCGAGGGGGCAGCGCGCCCAGGCCTGGTCCCCCATCCATAGGTCATGGACGCCCTATACGGACATGACCCTGGGAGAACGCCATATCCCGGTGTTCCTCATTGAGTTCCAGGATAAGGCGTTTACCATTTCCAATCCGCAGGCCTCGTTCAGCAACCTCCTGAATCAGCGCGGCTACTCCTTCAACGGAGCGACGGGCTCCGTCAAGGACTACTATGAGGAGAATTCCCACAATCAGTTCCGTCCTGTTTTCGATGTTTTTGCGCCCGTAAAGGTGAGCGGGAAAGTGGCGGATTACGGTGGAAGCAATTATGCGGCCGGTGCCCGGAAAGCCCTGCTGGAAGCTGCCATCGAACTGGATTCCAGCGTAGATTTTTCCCAGTATGACGTCAACGGTGATGGTTATATCGACATGGTCCTGTTCTATTTCGCCGGCTACAACCAGGCCGACGGAGGCGGAACCTACAACAAGGATACCATCTGGCCCCACCGCTCTTCTACTTCCAGCACCCGGAATTTTGACGGGAAGCGCCTGCGGATGTATTTCTGTACTTCCGAATACCAGGGGTACACGGGGACTGTCATGTGCGGCATCGGCACAACCTGCCATGAATTTGCCCATTCGCTGGGCCTTCCGGACTTCTATGATACCGATTATGGGGAAAACGGCGAGGCGGGTGCCTTGTACAATTATTCGCTGATGTGCTCGGGCAGCCGGAACAACGACGAGAACACCCCGCCCTACCTGAACTTTGAGGAACTCCGGATGCTGGGCTGGCTGGACGGAGTCCCGGAGATTTCTGCTCCCGGGTCCTATACGCTGGAGACGGTCGACAATTACAAGGCGTATACCCTCCCTTCATCGGCGGAAGGGGAGTATTTTGTCCTGGAGGCGCGGTCCAAGGCCGGTTGGGACAGCTATCTTCCGGAAGAGGGGCTTCTGGTCTATCATGTGGACAAATCGCCGTCCCATCTGG
Organism: Bacteroidales bacterium; assembly: GCA_016281015.1. Taxonomy (GTDB): domain Bacteria; phylum Bacteroidota; class Bacteroidia; order Bacteroidales; family UBA932; genus Cryptobacteroides. The sequence goes on along the minus strand of JAEEHS010000056.1, from coordinate 23,239 downwards.
TCACCGGCTCTTATTCGGCCGAATACCTTTGGGACAGGTGGGAAAGTTCCAACGCCGTCCACAACAGCATCAACGCCTACGGCGCGCATCCTTGTTTCTATATCGTCCCTTCGGCCAGTCAGGCCTCCCTCGATTATACAGGCCCTCAGTCCAACATTCCTTTCCCCGGTGCGGGCAAGGTCCATCAATATTACCCGTCCGACTGGGCGGGGGCGGAACCGGCCCTCTGGCTTTCGGATATTGAGCTCTCGGGCGGAAACGTATCCTTCGTGGTCCGGCCGGGATCCACGCCGGGACTTTATGGAAAGGTTCTGGATTCCGCAGGGAAGCCCATTCAAGGGGCGAGCGTTTCACTCTACCTTGCAGGAAGTTATGCAACGACATCGACTTCTTCTGCACCCTGGCGGGCCGCCCGGGTCCGGGGGAAGGCCCCTCTTCATACTGTACAGACGGATGCGGACGGCGGTTATTCCATCAGTCTGGATGGCAGCAGCGCCGGCTCCTATGTCCTGTCTGTTTCCGCCACAGGCTATGTGAGCGATACCGAGGAACTGGACCTTCCCCAGAAAGCGCTGGAATGGAATGTCTACCTGATGAAAACCGGAGAGACCCTTCCCAGCGACTTGCAGCGCTACAACCCGAACAATAATCTGTACTACTACGGATCGTCTGCCGGCGTATCCCATGCCGTTGCCGTCCGCTTTACGGCTGAGGAACTGGGCTTATTCAAAGGAAAACAATTGAAAACCATTTCGTTCTATACGCGTGGCAAATATAGCGGAAACGCCGTGACCGGCGATCTGTATGTATTCGTCGAGGTGGACGGTGAAAGGATTTTCACCCAGCAAGTCGTGGCTCCCAGTTTTGGAACGTTCCAGACCGTGGATGTCTCCGCCCAGAATTACATCATCCGTCCCGGAGAAACCTACATTGGCTGCGGCATCATGAACAGCAACTCGCCGAGTCCCTTTGTGGTGGCGACCTGCGGGGAGGAAGACAAGGGATATATCGCCTATTTCTCGACCACTTCTCCCCGTGCATGGTCGGATTTAGGAGACTCGGGAGACTATTACACCCCTGTGATTTCTGCGGAGACAGGTGTTCCGGATACGGCGAACATTGGTTTCTGCTATATTGACAATCCCGGGAACGGGCAGTATGCCGCCGGCTCCCGCTTCAGTTTCTCTCTGGTACAGGCCTCTTCAACGGCCCCCCAGGGCATCACCTGGTACTATGACGGGATCCTGACCCAGGCGGATTCGGTGAGCCTGACCGCCGGGACGCACCAGATCGAGGCCCGGCTCCGATTCTCCGACGGGACGACCGAGCGTATTTACCTGACCATCCAAGTGCAATAATGAATATCGTGTATGTAAAACCAGACCTCCGGATGATACAGCCCCGCTATGACAGTCATTTTCTGGCATCGCAGGGAAATGGCACCCTTGATCCCGGAGAGGAAGTAGATTGGGGGAATGCGTGATGCGAAGATTTGTTTTCATCCTTTTCGTCTCCGCCCTGGCGGCGAGTGCCTGTGTCTCCCATGAACAGGAAGCCCCCGTGGGGGAAAAGACCGTGCAGTTCCGCCTCGGCGCCCTGCCGACCAAAACCGTTTTCGGAGAAAAAGAAGGGAACCGTTATCCGACCCTCTGGTCGGCGGACAATCCCTCCATCAGCGTAGCCCAGGGCTTTTCTACCCCGGTGGAAGTCCCGGTAACACCCTCGGCCGACGGCCTCACGGCCGGATTTGCCCTGGCCCTGGATGCGGGATCCGGCGCGCCCTATGTCTTCCGGGCCCTGTCGCCCGCCACCGCCGCCGTCTCCCTGTCGCCGAGCCGCGAGGCATGGAGCATCTTCATCCCGTCGGTCCAGACCCCGCTGGAAGGCTCTCCGGACGAACGAGCCCAGATTCTTTCCTCCGTATCGGGCACCTATCAGACCCTGCCGGACGAAGTGTCCATGCACTTTTCCCACGTAACGGCCTATGGCCGCCTGTCCCTGAAGAACCTGTCCGCCGAAGGGGCCGTCGTCAGCGGAATCGAACTGACGGCGACCACCCCGCTCTGCGGCGCGTGGTACTGGAACGGCGAGACCCTGACGCCGAATGGCGCATCGTCCACCCTGACGCTCATCACCGCCCGGACCGAGGATGTCTGGTTCGCCTGCGCCCCCGTGGACCTTTCCAACGAGATGCTCAGCGTGACGGTCCATACCGACCAGGGCGATTTCGTCAAAGAAATCCTCCTGCCGGAGAACCGGACGCTCGTTCCCGGCCGTATCGCCCATCTCAGCGTGGACATGGAAGGAGTTGAGCCGCAGGGCGGTAGTGAAGTCTACACCCTGGTCACGGATGCCTCCACCCTTGCGGTGGGAGACGAGATCCTCATCGTCCACAGCGGCAAGAAAAAAGCCCTCGGAGCCCAGGATACGAACTACCGTTCGCCGGTGGATGTCGTCATCGAAAACACGACGATTTCCACCCTTCCTTCCGGCGCCGCCGTCGTGACCCTGGAACAGGGAAAGACAGAAGGGACCTGGGCCCTCCACGCCGCGGACGGCTATCTGGCCGCCCAGAGCCTTGACAAGAAGAACTACCTGGTGACGGTTCCTTCCGTGGATGATTATGCGAGCTGGGTCATCTCTATTTCCTCCTCTTCCGATGCGACCGTCAAGGCCATGAAGGGAGAGCGGAACTGGCTGCTGTACAATACTTCCTACCCTCGCTTCTCCTGTTACGCCGGCACTTCCACCTCCTGCGTGCTGATTCAGCTTTACCGGAAAGGCACCACCGGCGGCGTCGCCGAGGAGGATCCGATCCTCCAGAAGAGCGAGTACGGCCTGTATCTCGGCTCGAAGGAGCGCCGTTACACGAGCGGGAAAGACCAGTACAGCCGGGAATATGGCCCGGATTACTGTTTTACCCTCCTGAATGCTTCCGCCAAGGAGCAGCTGGAGCTGTCCGGTTACCGGTCCAGCCTGGTGAAGGGGGATCCCGTGACGGTCTCCGTCCGCTGGCGAAAAGGCGTCAACACCCTCCTGGAGGGCTCCTACACGATGAAAGTCGTCGGGGAAGACGGTCCCAAGGTCTGGATCGGCGACGGGACGGGCAAAGGTTTCATCATTAAAAAGTAGCGCCCTATGAAAAGAGTGATTCTCGTAGCAGCCGCGCTGCTCTCAAGCCTCCTTTGCAAGGGGATCCCGGCCCATCCCGGGACCTTTGTCCATGTCCAGCCGGACGGCACCACCCTGACCCTCCGCCGGGTCGGAGACGAGTGGGGCCACAGCGTCATCGATGTCCACACCGGCCGCACCCTCCGCCTGGATGCGGAGGGATGGTACCGCGAAGAAAGCGAAGCATCGGCCCGACAGCGCCGCGCCACCGCCCGCTCCCGCCGCAGCACGGCCCACCGCGTCCGCGCCGCCCGCAGCGGAGAGCCCATTGCCGTGGGACAGAAGCATTTCCTGGTCGTACTCGTGGAATTCTCCGGTCTCTCTTTTACCGTCAAGAACCCGCAGGAGGCCTTCCGCTCGCTGTTGAACGATCCGGGCTATTCGGCCAACGGCGGTGTCGGCTCCGCCCGTGACTTTTATTACGACAATTCCCATGGCTATTTCGAGCCCATTTTCGATGTCTTCGGTCCGGTGCCGCTTCCCAACACCTATTCCTATTATGGGGCCAACGACAGCGCCGGCAATGATTTGCGGGCAGAACAGGCGGTGATTGAAGCCTGCCGGGCCCTGGATGGAGACGTCGATTTCAGTCAGTACGACAACGACGGCGACGGCTATGTGGACATGGTCTTCATGTATTACGCCGGATATGGTGAAGCGGATGACGACAATGACGACGAGAACACGATCTGGCCCCACCAGTGGTATATCGAAAGCGGCGCCGGCAAGACTGTCACGCTCGACGGGGTGAAGCTGGACTCCTATGCCTGTACCAATGAGCGCATCGGCAGCGGAAGCCGGAGAGGGACGATGTGCGGGATTGGAACCGCCTGCCACGAGTTCGGCCACGCCATGGGCCTTCCGGACTTCTACGATACGGACTATAAGACCAACGGTTCGTCCGACGGGCTGTACTCCTACTCGACCATGTGCAGCGGCTCCTACAACGACGACGGCCGGACGCCCCCTTATTTCAACATGATGGAACGCATCATGCTGGGCTGGAAGAGCGAGACGGACTTGAGGGAATTCTCTGCTTCCGGCTACGTGACGCTTCCCTCCATCGATGAGAACGTCGCCTACCGGATTCCGACGGAGCAGGAGGGGGAATTCTTCGTCCTGGAAGCGCGGGGTGCCAATGGCTGGGACGCGGCCCTGCCGGGGCACGGCCTGCTGGTGTACCATGCCGACCAGTCGGAACGCCTGGTTTCCATTTCCACCTATGTGAACGGAAAACAGACAAATGTGCAGGTGAGTGCCGCGGAACTCTGGAACAACTGGATGGAACTGAATTCCATCAACGAGAACGGATCGCACCCCTGCTTCTATCTGATTCCGGCCGCCTCGCCCTCGAGTCTGAGTTATTCGTGGGAGAGTCGGATTCCCTTCCCCTACAACAGTAACAACAGCTATACGCCCGTCAGCTGGGACGGGGTTACCTCCCCGATTTCCCTGAGCGGGATCACCTATGCGTCCAACCAGGTGGGTTTCACCGTGACGGTTCCGAAGGAGGACCTGGATTACAACCTGATCGCGAACCCGGGTGACGGGGTGTACCAGGCAGGGGACCGTTTCAGTTTTGAGCTGGTGGAAAGCCAGACCCGCCCGGTTTCTTCGGTGGACTGGTACTACGACGACGAACCGGCCTCTTCCGCCTCTGTCACCCTTACCGCCGGGGTCCATACGGTGGAGGCCCAGCTGACACTTACTTCTGGAATCAAGAAAATAGTTACTTTGGAAATAACTGTTAACCAATAATTTATATGAATGCTTTGTTTTATTTTGTCCCTGCGGCAGCCGTGATTGCGCTGCTTTTCGCATGGATTTTCTTCCGTCAGATGATGAAGGAGAGCGAAGGGACCGTGACGATGAAAGAGATTGCACAGTATGTCCGGGAGGGCGCCATGGCGTACCTGAGGCAGCAATACAAAGTCGTCATCATTGTCTTTGCCGTGCTGGCCGTTCTCTTTGCCGTGCTGGCCTATGGCTTCGGCGTCCAGAATCCCTGGGTTCCGTTCGCCTTCCTGACCGGCGGTTTTTTCTCCGGGCTGGCGGGTTTCGTCGGCATGAAGACCGCGACCTATGCTTCCGCCCGTACGGCCAATGCGACCATGCGGAGCCTCAACAGCGGCCTGAAAATCGCCTTCCGCAGCGGTGCCGTCATGGGTCTGACCGTAGTGGGACTCGGCCTGCTGGACATCTCGATCTGGTGGATGGTCCTCAATGCCTTTGTCCATGAGGCCTCGGCGGCCCAGACGCTGGTCGTCATCACCACGACCATGCTGACCTTCGGCATGGGCGCCTCGACCCAGGCACTGTTCGCCCGCGTGGGCGGCGGTATCTACACCAAGGCCGCCGACGTAGGCGCCGACATCGTCGGAAAGGTCGAGCAGGACATCCCCGAGGATGATCCCCGCAACCCGGCCACCATCGCCGATAATGTCGGTGACAACGTGGGTGACGTCGCCGGCATGGGCGCAGACCTCTATGAGTCCTACTGCGGCTCCATCCTGGCGACCATGGCCCTCGGCGCTTCGGCCTTCTTCAATGAGGGAACGGACGTGCAGATGCGTGCCATCATGGCGCCCATGATGATCGCCGCCATTGGCGTAGTGCTTTCCATATTAGGTATTTACGTAGTCCGCACCAAGGAAGGCGCGTCCCTGAAAGACCTCCTGGGCTCGCTGAGCCGCGGGACCAACCTGGCCGCCGTCCTCATTGCCATCATCGCCTTCGGCGTGTTCTATGTGCTGGGCTTCCCCAACTGGTGGATGCTGGCCCTTTCCGTGGTGAGCGGCCTGCTGGCCGGTGTGATTATCGGCAAGATTACGGAATACTACACGTCCCATTCCTATAAGCCCACCCAGAAACTGGCAGAGAGTTCCCAGACAGGTCCTGCCACCGTCATCATCAACGGCGTGGGCCTGGGCATGATTTCCACGGCCGTTCCGGTGGTTACCATCTGCGTGGCCATCCTGCTGGCCTACGGCTTTGCCACGGGCTTCCATTTCAGCGTAGACACCCTTTCGCATGGCCTGTACGGCATTTCCATCGCCGCCGTGGGCATGCTGTCCACCCTGGGCATCACCCTGGCCACGGACGCCTACGGCCCCATTGCAGACAACGCCGGCGGCAACGCCCAGATGAGTGAGCTGGATCCTTCCGTCCGCGAGAAGACAGACATCCTGGATTCCCTGGGCAACACCACCGCCGCCACCGGCAAGGGCTTTGCCATCGGCAGCGCCGCCCTGACCGCCCTGGCCCTGCTGGCTTCCTACATCGAGGAAATCAAGATCGGCCTGGGCCACATCGGCAAGACGGTGCTGGAAATCGGCGACCGCACGGTAGATACCGTATCGGCCAGCATCGTGGATATCGTTGACTACTATGACATCACCCTCATGAACCCGATGGTGCTCGTGGGCATCTTCATCGGCGCCATGATGGCCTTCCTGTTCTGCGGCTTGACGATGAACGCCGTCGGCCGCGCCGCAGAGAAGATGGTGGTGGAAGTCCGCCGCCAGTTCCGCGAGATCGCGGGCATCCTCGAAGGCAAGCAGCGCCCGGACTACACCTCCTGCGTGCGGATCTCCACCAAGGCTGCCCAGCACGAGATGATTTTCCCGTCCCTGCTGGCCATCATCGTTCCCATGCTCGTGGGTGCCATCCTGGGCCCCGCGGCCGTGATCGGCCTGCTGGCCGGCGGCCTGGGTGCAGGCTTCGTGCTGGCCATCTTCCTGGCCAACTCCGGCGGCGCCTGGGACAATGCCAAGAAGTACGTGGAGGAAGGCCACTTCGGCGGCAAGAACTCCTCCAGCCACCACGCCACCGTCGTCGGTGACACCGTCGGTGATCCCTTCAAGGACACCTCCGGTCCTTCGCTGAACATCCTCATCAAGCTGATGAGTATGGTGTCCATCGTCATGGCCGGCCTGACCGTCATGCTCCATTAGGATTTCCTCCCATGAAAGCCTATCAGGTTGCCCTCTTCCTCTTCGGCGTCTTCGCGCTGCTCGGCATCGGCTGGGTGGCGGCTCCGGCGGAAGGGGTGGAGGTCGCAGGGATGAACCTCCGCTTCGCCTCGCTGGAAAAAATGATTGCGGAGCGTTCGGAGAAGAAAGTGGATGTGGATTCGGTCCTCCAAGCCGTTGAGGGCCGGCTCCAGGTCCAGGGCGACACCCTGGCTTTCTACCGCAGTTTCTTCTACGAGAATCCGGACCGGATCTATCTGCCCGGCAACGACTACACCTACTTCGACCCGGTCTTCCGCGCCTTCGAAAGTGCCCGGAAGACGGGCCGGACGGTGCGGGTGAAGCATTACGGCGATTCGCAGATCGAGATGGACCGCATCTCTTCCGAACTCCGTGAGGCCCTGCAGAAGCGATTCGGCGGTAGCGGCACCGGGATGTTCCCGGCCATCAGCAATGTCCCGTCCGCGAGCATTTCCAAGAGTGCGGAGGGGAACCTGGTCCCGTTCACCATGTACGGCGATTCGACGACCATGCGCGCCCCGCACAACCGCTACGGGGTGCTGGCCCAGGTGGTCCATCTTTCCGGCGGTGCCACGGTGAATCTCCGGGCGACGAAACAGAAGTCCGCCAAGGACCATGTCCGCAGTTTCTCGTCGGTGAGCCTGCTCTGCGGACGGCCTTCCGGAAAGTTCTCGGCCAGTGTCGTTTCCGATACGCTGAAGCCCCGGAGCGTGGTCACGGACAGCGCCGGCGTCCGGCTCTACCGCTGGGATTTCCCCCGCGCGGTCTCCAAGGCGACGCTGCGCCTCGGCGGCAGTGCGGAGATCTACGGCATCTCCACCGACGGAAAGGCGGGCATCGCCGTGGACAATATTCCGCTGAGGGGCTGCTCCGGAACGATCTTCACCCGGATGTCCCAGCCGGTCCTGCAGGCATCCTACGCCCTGGACGACACCCAGCTGATCATCCTCCAGTTCGGAGGAAACTACATGCCGGTCGCCCGCAGCACGGAGGTGATTTCCCGGTACCAGAAGGCGATCGCCCAGCAGATCCGTTTCTTCCGGGAAGCGGCTCCCTCTGCGCGCATCCTTTTCATCGGGCCCTCTGACATGGGCAAGTCCCAGGGCGGAAAAATCCGTACCTGGCCCCGCCTGGAAGAGATGGTCGATTCGCTGAAGGCGACCGCTCTCCGGGAAGGCATCGCCTACTGGGACCTCTACCGGATGATGGGCGGGGAGAATTCCATGGTCCAATGGGTCAAGCATTCTCCGGCCTATGCCGGTCCGGATTACATCCACTTCACCCCGGCCGGGGCGAATAAGGTCGGGGACGCCCTGGCCCGCTCGCTGGTGACCTGCTATGATTTTTACGATCTCCGGAAAACCCTTCCGAAAGAGACGGTGCGCCGGGCGATGAAACCATGAGACGCGGCCTCCTTCTGATCCTCTGTCTGCTGCCGCTTGTCGCCGGCGCCCAGTCCCGTTTCCACCGGCGGGTCCCGCACCTGCCGTATGCGGCCCTGGAGCGCAGCCGCCTGACCTTTCCCGGCGATTCTACCGCCTTCGATGCGTTCCTTCGCCGCCTGGACGAAGTCGTCGTGACGGGGCGCGGAAAAATCCGCATGCTCCACATCGGCGGTTCCCATGTCCAGGCCGGTACCTGGACCGACCAGCTCCGCCGGAATCTCCTGAGCCTCCATTACGGCATTGACGGGGGACGGGGACTGGTCTTTCCCTATGCCGCCGCCGGGACCAACACCCCTTCCAGCTACCAGAGCCGGGGCTGGGGCAGCTGGAGCGCCGACCGCTGCCTGAAACCCGAAACCCGGCTCGGGGTGACGGGGATGAGCCTCACGGCGACGGACAGCGCTTCGGTCCTGGTGGACCTGACGCCCCGCGAGCGCAAATTCGCCTCCCCGGGCTATACTTTCCGCAGCGTGGACATCCTCGGCTACGGCGACATGGAGCCGGTGCTGATCTATGGCCGCGATACCCTCCGGGGCCATCCGGAGCCTGGCCACTGGCATTTCGACCTGCCGCATTACTGTGATTATCTCCGCATCGGTTTCCGGAAGCCCTATGGGACCTTCACCCTGCGGGGCGCCTACCTGGACAAATCCCCGGACGGGCTGACCCTCAGCGAAGCCGGCGTCAACGGGGCCTCTACCGTCTCCTGGCTCAAATGTGAGGACTGGGAGCGGGACCTCCGCCTTCTGCAGCCGGACCTCGTCATCTTCTCCCTGGGCATCAACGACATCCAGGGGGAAGATTTTGACCCCCAGGCCTTCGAGCAGCGCTACAACCGCCTTGTCCGGGAGGCGCTCCGAGCCAATCCGAATGCGGTCTTTCTCTTTACCACCTTGACGGACAGCTACTTCCATCGACGCGGGCCGAACCCGCACGGGGTGGAAGCTTCCGCCGCCGTCATCCGCCTGGCCCGGAAATACAACGCGGCCGTCTGGGACCAGTTCACCCTGATGGGGGGTCTCGGAAGCGTCGATGCCTGGGCCCAGGACGGTCTGGCACAGGGGGACCGGATCCATTTTACCGCCGAAGGCTACACCCTCTTCGGCGATCTCCTGTTCAACGCCCTCATGGACCGATACAGCCAGGTATGCCGGTAATGGACATCATACGGGATTTCTTCCACGCCCTGTTCTCCTTCGACAGTGCGCATCCCCTGCTGTTCACCCAGTTCTATTTCTGGGCGTTTTTCGCCCTGGTTTTCGCAGTTTTCAGCCTTTTCCATTCGAAGGTGATGCTGCGGAACGCCTACCTGTTCGCCGTCAGCCTTTTCTTCTACTACAAGACCAGCGGGGTGTTCCTGATCCTGCTGCTGTTTGTCATCCTCTACAACTACTTCGCCGCCCGGGCGGTCCATCGCTCCCGGGAAGGATGGAAACGCTTCTGGGTCATCCTGTCGGTGATCGTGGACCTCGGCGTTCTGGCCTATTTCAAGTACGCCTATTTCCTGGTGGACTTTGTCAACAACCTGCTGGGCCTGTCGATCCAGGTCCATGATGTCGTGGGCGAATGGGGCAACCTCCTCACCGGGACGGAGATCTTCCGTGTGGACGCCATCATCCTGCCGGTCGGCATCTCTTTCTTTACTTTCCAGGCCATCAGCTATGTCGTGGACGTCCGCCGGGGAAAGATTGCGCCGGTGAAGAACTTCCTGGACTTCGGCTTCTTCCTGTCGTTTTTCCCGCAGCTCGTGGCCGGTCCCATCGTCCGCGCCCCCGAGTTCATTCCCCAGCTCCACAAACCCTACAACCTGAGCCGCCGCTGGTTCGGCATCGCCGTGTTCTGGATCATGAACGGCCTGGTGAAAAAACTGGTGCTGGCCGATTACCTGGCGGTCAATTTCTGTGACCGGGTCTTCGGGAACCCCCTGATGTACAGCGGTTTCGAAAACCTGTCGGCGCTCTTCTGCTATTCGCTCCAGGTCTATGCGGACTTCTCGGGCTATACGGATATCGCGACGGGCGTGGCGATGCTGATGGGCTTCCACCTGCCCCAGAACTTCAACTCGCCCTACAAGGCGCAGAGCGCCCAGGAGTTCTGGCGCCGCTGGCACATGTCGCTGAGCCGCTGGCTCCGGGATTACCTCTACATCCCCCTCGGCGGCAACCGCAACGCCACCCCGGGCACCTGGATCATCATTTTCCTGATCGCCGCCATCGGCTCCTTCCTCAGCGGCAGCTGGTGGGTGGCGCTCGGCGTGGGGGTCCTCTCGCTGGTCATCGCGCTGTATGGATACCTCCGGCCCGACAGGCGGAAACTCCTCATCGCCAATGTCAATTCCATGAACACCATGCTCCTCGGCGGTCTCTGGCACGGAGCAAGCTGGAATTTCATGATCTGGGGCGGCCTGAACGGCATCGGCCAGGTCATCTACAAGTTCTGGGCGCAGTGGAACGTCTGGGCGCGGACCGCGGTGGTCGTGGGCGTCACGGCGCTGCTCTACGGCCTGACGAAATGGGCCCCGGCCCCGGTATGGAACCTTTTCCTGGTCTGGATGCTGGTCCTGTCGGCCGGGACGCTGGTGCGGCTCGTCTACGCCCTGGTCCACAAGGGGGAGGATACGAAGGCCGTGCAGTGGATGGGAATGGCCTGGGCCGTGTTCCAGACCTTCGTCTTCATCACCTTCACCCGCCTGTTCTTCCGAAGCGGATCCAACCTGGACCCGGCCCTCGCCAATGAGGAGGCGTGGGAAACCGCGACGAGCATGGTCCATCAGATCGGCTCCGCCTGGGACCTTTCGCTCGTCCCGGCCATGGCCCGCGAGCACGCCGCCGTGCTGGTGATCTTCGCCGCCGGCATGCTGATCCACTGGCTTCCCGAGCGATGGAAACGCCGCTACCGCCTTGCTTTCAGCCGTCTCCCGCTCTTCTGGATGGCCCTCGCGGTGGTCGGCATCATCTTTTTCTTCTATCAGTTCATCACCGCCGACCTCCAGAGTTTCATTTATTTCCAATTTTGATTATCTTTGTAGACTAAGATAACCAATCGGACGTATGAAACTCGACGGAAGACGCGAAAGCACCCATGTTGAAGACCGGAGAGGACTCTCCGGCGGCGGTAAGGCCGGTCTCGGCCTCGGCGGCATCGCCGTCATCGCCATTATTACTTTCCTGATGGGCGGAAATCTCGGCGACGTGGTCCAGAATGTCCAGAACGCCGGCGGCGCGGGCATGACCACCCAGAGCCAGAGCTACGAGAGTACCCCCGAATACGAGGCGCTGGCCAAATTCTCCCGGCAGATCCTCGCTTCGACGGAGGATGTCTGGAGCGCCTATTTCAAAAAGGCGGGCATCGGAACCTACCGCAATCCAACCCTCGTCCTCTATACCGGCTCTACCCAGACCAGCTGTGGCACGGGCCAGGCGGCCATGGGCCCCTTCTACTGCTCGGCGGACGAGAAGCTCTACATCGACCTGAGTTTCTTCGCGACCATGCGGCAGCAGCTTGGCGCGGACGGGGATTTCGCCTATGCCTATGTCATTGCCCATGAAGTCGGCCACCATGTCCAGAACCTCGTCGGGACCCTCGGCCAGGCCCACAACCAGATGGCACGCCTGTCCAAAGCCGAGGCCAACCGTATTTCCGTCCGGATCGAGCTCCAGGCGGACTTCTACGCCGGTGTATGGGCCCATTATGAAAATGCCCTGTTCGGTTCGCTGGACGACAGCGACCTCAAAGAGGCTGTCGACTGCGCCTCGGTCATCGGAGACGACTACCTCCAGAAAAAGGCCCAGGGCTATGCCGTCGAAGAGTCCTTTACCCATGGTACCGCCGCCCAGCGGATGCGCTGGCTGAAACGGGGCTTCGACACGGGCGACCTGTCCCAGGGCAATACCTTCCAGTTGAAAGACAATCAACTCTGATATGAGCAAACACTTTACACTCCCCTATGAGGGCGGCCTGATCGAGAAGAATCTCCCGAAGGGCATTCTTCATTCCTATGAGAAGATATGGACCGAGATCTATCCCGAATCCCGGCCGGCGTCCAATGCCATCGCCGACATCATCGTCGACGCCATCAATGCCTGTCCCGAGGGACGCCTGTTCCGCCTCGGGCTGACGACGGGGTCCACCCCGACCTCCCTGTACAACGAACTGGCCCGCCGCTACAACGCCGGCAAGGTTTCTTTCAAAAAGGTGGAGGTCGTGACCATCGACGAATATTATCCTTCCAGCAAGGACGAGCGCCAGAGCCGGAATTTCCGGATCCATGAGGCCCTGCTGGACAAGGTGGACATCCTGGAGGAGAATGTCCATATTCCCGACGGCACCGTGCCGCAGGACAAGGTCTCCGACTACTGCGCCTCGTTTGACAAGATCGCCCGGGGGCTGGACCTTTTGGTCATCGGCATCGGGGAGCAGGGCCAGGTGGGCTTCAACGAGGCCGGTACGGCCCTGAAGAGCCGGACCCGCACCGTGCGCCTGTCCTATAAATCCCGCAAGCGCCAGGCCCGTGCCTTCAACCACGACCTGGCCGCTACGCCGCAGAGCGCCATCACCATCGGCATCGACACCATGCTCTCCGCTTCCCGCATCATCCTGATGGCCTGGGGTGAAGACAAGGCGGATGCCGTCAAGGCCATCGCCGAGGGCATTCCTTCGGGCGACTGCCCCGCGTCCCTGCTGCAGGTCCATGACAACATCTCCTTCTATGTGGACGATACGGCGGCCTCCAACCTGACCCGCATTGTCGCTCCCTGGCTCGTGGGACCCTGCGACTGGACCCCGAAATTCGTCCGCAAGGCCGTCGTATGGCTCTGCCAGACGGTCGGGAAGCCGATTCTGAAACTGACGGAAAAGGACTATCTGGACAATTCCCTGAGCGAACTGATCGAAAAGTTCGGTCCCTTCGACAAGATCAACATCGACGTCTTCAACGACCTCCAGCATACGATTACCGGCTGGCCCGGCGGCAAGCCCAATGCCGACGACAGCACCCGTCCGGTGAGCGCCAAACCCTATCCGAAGACCGTCTTGATCTTCTCGCCGCACCCGGATGACGACGTCATCTCGATGGGCGGCACCTTCATCCGCCTCGTCACCCAGGGGCACGATGTCCATGTCGCCTATGAGACCTCCGGCAATGTCGCGGTCCATGACGACGTGGTCCTCCAGCACATGGACTGCGCCTTCCAGCTGGGCTTCGCCGACAAGTTCGACGAAGTGAAGGCCTTGGTGGACAGCAAGGTCCCCGGCGAGCCGGAGCCCCGCCAGCTCCTGGAAATCAAGGGCGCCATCCGCCGCAGCGAGGCCCGCGGCGCCGTCCGCAGCTTCGGTCTGAACGACAATACCAATGCCCATTTCCTGAACCTGCCCTTCTATGAGAGCGGCGGCATCAAGAAAAATCCCCGCACCCAGGCGGACGTGGACATCATCAAAGAACTGATCGCCCGTCTCAAGCCGCACATGATCTTCATGGCCGGCGACCTGGCGGACCCGCACGGAACCCATCGCGTCTGCACCGAGGCAGCCCTGGAGGCGGTCGAGCAGCTGCGCGCCGAGGGGAATGCCTGGATGGACGAACTCCACATCTGGCTGTACCGCGGCGCCTGGATGGAATGGGAACTGGGCCGCGTGGACATGGCCGTGCCCCTGTCTCCGGACGAGGTCGTCAAGAAGCGCCATGCCATCTTCCGCCACCTTTCCCAGAAGGACATCGTCCCCTTCCCGGGCGAGGATCCGCGTGAGTTCTGGCAGCGGGCCGAGGAGCGTACGTCCAACACCGCACGCCTGTATGACCAGCTCGGCATGGCGGAGTATCAGGCGATCGAAGTTTTCTTGAAACTTTGTTAATCGTTCTGGTTTTAATTTTTATTTAATTTCAAATATTATGAAAGTTATCATCCGCAAGAACTCCGCCGAGAGTTCTCTCTGGACTGCCCATTACATCGCGGCCAAAATCAATGAGAAAGCCGCTCGCACCGACGAGCCGTTCGTGATCGGTCTCTGCACCGGCAGCACCCCGATTGAAACCTACGCCGAGCTGATCCGCATGGTCAAGGCCGGTGAAGTTTCCTTCAAGAATGTCATTTCCTTCAACATGGACGAGTATGTGGGCCTCCCGGAGAGCCATCCGGAGAGCTACCACTCCTTCATGCACAAATACCTCTTCGACCACATCGACGAGCCCGCCGGGAATATCCATATCCTCAATGGCAACGCCCCTGACCCCGTCAAGGAATGTGAAGACTACGAGAAAGCCATCGTGGCGGCCGGCGGTTTCGACCTGTTCCTCGGCGGTATCGGCGAGGACGGCCACATCGCCTTCAACGAGCCGTTCTCCTCGCTGGAGAGCCGCACCCGCGTCGTGACCCTGACCCAGGATACCCGTGAGGTTAATTCCCGCTTCTTCGACAATGATCCCGAGAAGGTACCTGCCCAGGCGATGAGTGTCGGTGTCGCCACCGTGCTGAGCGCGAAGGAGGTCGTCATCATGGCCTATGGCTCCAAGAAGGCCCGCGCCATCGCCGCGGCCATCGAGGGCCCCATGTCCCATTACTGCACGGTCAGTGCCCTGCAGGCCCATCCCGCGGGGACCATCGTCTGCGATGAGGCCGCCGTCGGTGAGCTCAAGGTCAATTCCTATCGTTATTTCAAGGCTGTTGAGGCCGCGGAGGCGAAGTAAGTTTTACGGCGCTTCCCTTCTGGCGTTATCCAGATTCTCTGCCCGGCCGTCCCGGAAGGCAGCGATACCGGCATCCCGGAAACCAAGGTTCCGGACGGTATTGAGCCGCTCGAGGGCGGCCTGGTAGGAACGGAAAATTCCCGCGCAGCAACTGTAGCGAAGGTCGTTTCCCAGCCGCTCGTAGACCGGGCTGAGCCCGCGGATATCGTCCAGGGTGGCGTGGCGGAGGCTGGTGAAGAGCCGGATCTGGAACACCAGTCCATCCGGGAAGGTGTCCGCTTCGGCGAAATGGCCGACCGGCGTGATGCTGAAGGCTTCGTCCGCTGCCGCGCGGCGGCGTGCAACGCGCAGGCGCACATCCCCGCCCATCATTTTTTTCGTAAAGGTATAGCCCTGGGAGGCCCCCACGACGGGCCGGTCTTCGACGGTGCGGACCACGCCGCCTTTGAGGAAGGACTGTTCAATCCGCCGGATTTCACTCCCGACCTCGTCCAGGGCCTGTCGAAGCGGATAGAGCCTGTCTTCCTTCTCGCTGATGATCCGGGTCAGGGCGGCGCGGCTTTCCCCTTCGGTGGACGGAAAGACCGAACGGAGGGCGTCCAGGTCCCGTTCATAGCGGTAGATGCTGTCCCTGAGGGCGCGGGCCTGTTCGGCCTTGGCGCGGTAGGCCCGGGTATTGTCGTTGCCGACCGTGAGGCCGGTGACGGCCGCGCCATTGTCCATCCGGGAGCGGTCCTGCAGCGGACGGAGGCTGGCGAGTCGGCGGAGCGCTTCGGGGTCGCGGACGGGAGAACGAACGGGAAGCGTCTCGTATTCAAGCACATAGACACAGACACTGTCGGCCGCACAGTCCCGGTTGGAGGCGAAAAGGGTGTATTTCCCGTCGTCCGTGTCCATCACCAGGAAGTCGTCGCCGGGGGAGGAGAAGGGAATGCCGAGGTTCTCCGGGGCGCCCCAGCGCCCGGTCGCGGGATCTTTCCGGGAAACATAGAGGTCGTATCCGCCCATTCCGTAGAGCCCGTCGGAGGAGAAATACAGGGCGTTTCCGTCGGCGGAGAGCATGGGAAAGATTTCATTTCCGGCGCTCATCACCCGTTCGTCAAGGATCCGCGGGCTCGTCCATGCGGTATCCCCTTTTTCCGACAGGTACAGGTTCCTCACCCCGGAAGCGTCCGTGGCGGAGAAGATGCTGCGGCTTGTCCCTTGGGGCAGATACAGGGGGAAGGGACCACTGAGCGTGTCCAGCGGGTTCGGCGTGCTGCGCCAGGCTTTGTTTTCGAGGGGATAGTAGAGGAAAAAGTCTTCCCGGGAGAAGGTCTGCCGGGCGACCACTTTCGGGTTGGCGCAGGCTCCGGTCATATTCAGCGCGTTCTGGGCCTGGTCGATGCGGCTGTAGACCTGCTGCTGGGCTTCCAGGCGGAGGGCACCGCGGAGGGCGGACAGATAGGCGGACAGGGCTTCTTCGAACTGGTAGCGGCGGTGGAGGCTGTCTCCCCTGTGGAGAGGCTCCTGGGCGGAAACAACGGCTCTCCCGGGCAGGATGCCCGCCCAGAGAACAAGCCCTATCAGGATTTTCCGTCGTATGCTCCGCTCCATAATGGACTGCAAAAATACGAAATACTTCCAAGAAACTTCGTTTATCAGAAAAAAAATCGTAAATTTGTCGCCTATTTTGCGGTCGTGTGCCCTGCACCCGCCGAAAACGATAAATTGATTAATTAAAAATACATTCAACATGCAAAGCAAAGGTGCCATCAGATTCGTAGCGATTCTGCTCGCAATTGCCTGCATCTGGCAGCTCTCCTTCACCGCGGTGACGCGTATCCAGGAGAACAAGGCCGCGAAGGCCGCCCAGGCCCAGGCAGAGCAGTTCGTTTCTGAGAACAATGTTGCCCCCGAGGTGCGTGAATTCGTGCTGGACTCGGTGGCTTCCCTCCAGAACAGGGTTTACATCGACTCCATCAGCGCTGAGAAGGTCTATCTCGGATATACCTACAAGAGCGTCAAGGAAAAGGAAATCAACCTGGGCCTTGACCTGAAGGGCGGTATGAACGTGATGCTGCAGGTCCAGCTCGAGGACCTCGTGAAGGCGCTCGCCGAAAACAGCACGGATCCCGACTTCCTCAAAGCCCTCGAGGCAGCCAAGAAGAACAATGTCAACACATCGACCGATTTCATCACCCTGTTCGAGCAGGCGTGGGCCGAGAATGCCAACGGGCGCCGTCTCGCCGAGATTTTCGGAACCTATGAGCTCCGCGACAAGGTGCGCAACGAGTCCACGGACAAAGAGGTCATCGAGGTGATTCGCGGCGAAGCCAAGAGCGCCATCGACAACTCGTTCAACGTGCTGCGTAACCGTATCGACCGCTTCGGCGTGACCCAGCCGAACATCCAGCAGGTTGGTTCCTCCGGCAAGATTCTCATCGAACTGCCGGGTGTCAAGGATCCGGAGCGTGTCCGCAAACTCCTCCAGGGTACGGCCTCCCTCGAGTTCTGGCCGACCTTCCAGGGGAATGAAGTGGACCTGTACAGCGCCGACGAGCGGGTCGCCGAAGTGCTCGGCAACCTGGGCGATACGACCGCAACGCACAATCCGCTCCTGAGCGTGCTGCAGCCCAGCGGCTGGAACAACGCCTGCATCGGTTTTGCCAGCGGCATCGACACGGCCAAGGTCAACGCTTACCTGAAGATCGCCGAGGATGTCCTTCCGCAGGGCTTCCGGGGCATGTGGACCGTCAAGCCCTCCGAGCTTGTCCAGGGTGCGAACCTGTATGAACTCGTGGCCATCAAGGTCACTTCCGCCGACGGCAAGGCTCCGCTTGACGGCGGTGTCGTGACCGACGCCCGTGTCTCCTTCGACGGCCAGCAGCGCGGCGGTACCCCGTCCGTGTCCATGACCATGAACGCCGAAGGCGCCCAGAAATGGGCCAACCTCACCCGCGACAACATCCAGAAGCAGGTGGCCATCGTCCTGGACGGCCTCGTGTATTCCTACCCGACGGTCCAGAATGAAATCACCGGCGGCAACTCCCAGATTACCGGCAACTTCGACGTCCAGGAGGCGGAAGACCTTGCGAACGTCCTCAAGTCCGGTAAACTGCCCGCCCCGGCTACGATTATTCAGGAGCAGGTGGTCGGTCCGTCCCTCGGTTCCGCTTCCATCCGCGCCGGTCTGATTTCCTTCCTCATCGCGTTCTGCCTGGTGCTCATCTACATGGTGTTCTTCTACCAGGGCGCCGGTCTGATCGCCGACGTAGCGCTGCTGTGCAACGTCCTCTTCCTCTTCGGCACCCTCGTGAGCTTCGGCGCCGTGCTGACCCTTCCGGGTATCGCCGGTCTGGTGCTGACCCTCGGTATGGCCGTGGATGCGAACGTCATTATCTATGAGCGCATCAAGGAAGAACTCGCCGCCGGCAAGGGCTTCTCGCTGGCTGTCGCGGACGGTTACAAGAACGCCTACTCCGCCATCATCGACGGCCAAGTGACGACCCTGCTGACGGGTATCATCCTCTACGTCTTCGGCTCCGGCCCGGTCCAGGGCTTCGCCACGACGCTGATCATCGGTATCATCACTTCCGTGGTGACCTCCATCTTCATCACCCGTCTGATCTTCGACGACCGGATCAAGGCCGGAAAGACCGTGAGCCTGTCCAACAACTTCACCCGGAACTTCCTGAAGAACACGAACATCGACTTCATCGGTGCCAAGAAGTGGTCCTACCTCATCTCCGGTGCCCTGATTGTCATCTCGATCGCTTCGATTGCCTTCAAGGGCTTTAGCTATGGTGTCGACTTCACGGGCGGCCGTACCTATGTCGTCCGCTTCGACCAGGCTGTCACCGCCGAGGATGTCCGCGCCGCCGTCGAGGCGACTTTCGAAGAGGCTGCTGCCGCCGCCGGCGAGTCGCAGTACTCTGTCGAGGTCAAGCAGTTCGGTGGTGACTCCCAGATGAAGATCACGACCCAGTACAAGAACAAGAGCGAGGACACCGCGGTCGACGCCGAAATCGAAGGCCTGCTCTTCAATGCCCTCAAGGGCTTCTACGCCGAGGATGTCCAGCTGAGCGACTTCACGTCCACGCTGGAGAACCCCAACGGTATCATCTCCTCTGACAAGGTGGGTCCGACCATCGCCCGCGACATCACCCGGAGCGCGTTCATCGCCGTCTTCCTGGCCTTGATTGTCATCTTCGGCTATATCGCCCTCCGCTTCAAGGGATGGACCTGGGGACTGGGCGGCGTGGTCTCCCTCGCCCACACGGCCCTCATCGTTATCGGCTTCTTCTCCCTGTTCAACGGGATCCTGCCGTTCAACCTGGATGTGGACCAGACCTTCATTGCGGCCATCCTGACCATCATCGGTTACGCCATCAACGATAACGTGGTTATCTTTGACCGTATCCGTGAGCAGAAGGCCCTCCACCCGAAGGACGACTTCCGTTCGACGGTCAACACCGCCCTGAATGCGACCCTGACCCGTACCGTGAACACCTCCGTGTCCACCCTCCTCCCGATGATCGCCATCGCGATCTGGGGTGGTGAGAGTATCCGCGGTCTTGCCGTCGCCCTCTGCCTCGGTATCCTCATCGGTACCTACGCTTCCATCATGATCGGTACGCCGATTATGTTCGACGCAACCAAGAAGGCTGAGAAGTAAGGTCATCTTGCCATCGTCGGGCCGGGCCCCCTTGTGGGCCTGACGCTCCTCCCTTTTATCCGCCCCTCGCACGCGCTGTGAGGGGTGGATTTTTTGCCGTTCAGCTCCGCTGTCCCTGCGCAGGTACGCTTTTGCCCGTTTTCGTTCTTCTGCAGGTCAAGCTGTCCCCGCCGACGAACGATTTCGGCCCATTTCGTTCTTCCGCAGGTCCTGGCGGGGCGGCGCTGCACGTCGGGCTGTCGCCTGCGGGCAGGGGCCGGCGGGCCGGTACGCCCCTTCGGGGCTATCCTTCCCACTTCGCTTCGCTTGTGGGCCCCTTCCGCTCACGAGGCCGCGGACGGCCACGCCGTCCGCCGGCCCCTGCCTCTCCGGCGTCTATGCCCGCCCTGATTCATCCAGGATGTGTACATGTTTTTCGCTTATGGTGCATGATTTCCGTTCACATACCGGCGAAGAACCCCTTAATTGGCAGTTTTAGATCGCATGTGAACATGGTTTCGACCAAAGAGGCTAGTTTCTATGTACACATAAATGTCGATACCGTGTTGGACGCATGGAACACAGTCTCTTGTAAATTAGAAGGGAAGTTTTTATCTTTGCGGTGACATACACTAAATAGTAAGTAAGGAACCTATTTAGCCGCTGTAACGAATGTGGCAATTCAAACCAGTAGCGGGCTAAAGGGTTCCCGTGGAGTGGATATACTTCACTTGGGACCCCTTTGAATGCTACTGATGCTTGCCACAGCTAGTTACACTTCAAAAGTCGGCTCGAGTTGATTATATCGGCGACCCGGTCTTTTGGCCGGGTCGTCTTTTTGCTACCACGGGGTGTTGAAAACTGTAATACCTTTTCCTCGTGGTAGCTTCTTTTCAACATTAATCGCTATATTTACAAAAAAGGATGAAAGATGAAGCGTTTCATTGTCTTGCTATTGTTTCTTGTCGCCGTCTCTTGTCGAGAGGAGTCCAGCTATCGCCACGCAGTAAGAGACGCGGAGGAATTATTGTCGGAACAACCGGATTCCTCGTTGTCTCTTTTGTTGCCGTTCCAACAGTTCCAATCAGTTAGCCCTCGATCCCGGGCTGAGTTTGCCAGGGTTTTCAGCATGGCCCTGGACAAAAACTATATAGATGTCGAGGATGATTCTCTGGCTTTGGTAGCCTGGAATTACTACAAAAAGCGTCCATTGTCGCGAGAACGGATGTTATCGGCGTATAGTCTTGGACGGGTCCAACTGAACAAGCAAGATTACATTGCATCAATGCTTTCATTTCGGAGGAGCCTGGAAGATGCACGTCAACTTGTTGATGCGCATTATGAGGGATTATCGTTGAGGAATATAGCTGTGGTTTATGACCAGACATATGATATAGTTCATAGCCTGGAATATATGAGAGAAGCGTACACCATTTTCCACGGGTCGGGAGAACAATTATATGCGGATTATGCAAAGTTATCCATCGCATTGACCTATCTGAATATGCGGGATGTGCATTCTTGTGATAGCGTCTTGCGGAAACTAAAAAACGTATCGGATGATAATATCCAGTTCCAGGTCAATAAAGCCTATATGGATGTCATGTATTCGCTTACGCCTCCAGATGCGGAAGGTGTGTTGAGGTATTATCGCCTGGCCAAGGAATATAAATATTCGCAGTTTAGCGCAAAGGAGTACACGACAGTAGGCACGGCATTTGGCCTTTTGAACCAGCCGGATTCAATGCGGTATTACTGGGAAAAGGCTGCATCAGAGGCGGCGAGCGAAGAAGACCGCATAGCCGCTATCTATGATCAGTATGTTGTAGATAGTTCCGAGGGACAATATGAGCGAGCGTTGTCGTCTCTAAAAACAGCTGTTGCTTTTCAAGACTCGTTGGTAAATGAAAAATTGCGACAGTCTGTGTCTTATGCTCTTGGAGAGTTGTATGGGCGGGATGCGCGTGAGGTGGCACTGCAAAAAAAGAATCTTCTCTCTTTGCTTATCATAATATTGCTTCTATGCCTGTTAGTCTCTGGGTATTTTATAACAAAGAGCCGTAGGCAAAGGATAGAACTGGAAGAATCGCTGGTAAGAGTATCGGATGTGGAGGAGGAATTACAAAGAATGAAGACGAATCAAGAGGGCATTGCCTACTCTGTAGAAGCACTGGTCCATGATAAGGTGAAATATTTGAAGAGTTTGTCTGATTTGTATTTCAGATTTGAGAATAAGGTGGCAAATCGGGAGTATTCTACGCGCGAGGAAGTGATAGAGAGTTTTCGACGGGATTTACGTGCCTTCCGAAACAATAAGGAATATCTTGTCGCTTTAGAGACAAAACTAAACATGCAGAAAGATAATATGATTGCGAAGATGCGTGAGGGCTTTGCTGTGAAGAAGAATAAGGGTGAGCTATTGAGAGAGGAGGACTGGACCATCTTAATCATGGTCTTCTCTGGCTTTTCAGTCAAAACAATTAGTTTTTTCACAGGTCTTCCCGTTTCAACTATCGGGATGAGGAAGACTCGATATACGGAAAAAATAGCTGGATTGGACATTCCCGAAGCCGCGGTATATGCCGAAGAGTATGCAAAATGCTTCCGTGTTAGGTCATGTTAGAAACGCTAATTTGTATATTGTTGATTATAAGCGCAATATAGATAAAAATGTTAGATTGTTTTTGCTGATAAACCAGTCATGCCTTTGTATATTTGTGCTACAGTTTTCAACACAAAAGTAAAAAGGTATGAAACAGATTACCGCGTTTCTTCTCCTTGTCATTGGGATGATGACAGGGGTTGGCTTGCCAGGGTTGCAGGCATGCTCCCTTTCTAACACAAACATTGGAACGGCAGAAGAGCCGATCCTCATTCGAATCAAGAAACCGATAGACCCTCCCGGTGGTCCTCGTGTCCCTTCGGCCGTCCAGATTGAGGCGGAGTATGATGAGGTGTCGGGCTCGGTCTTCGTTTATCTCGCGAACGCGGGAGTGTCGGTGGATGTCACGATTGAGAACTTGACGACCGGCGAGAGCACCGGCGACACGGTCTCCGGCAGCGGCATCGCCGCTATCCCGATCTCCGGCACTTCCGGGAACTGGGTAATCACCTTCGTCCTTCTCAATGGAGATGTCTACGAAGGGGAGTTTGTATTATAGTTTCTTCATTCCTGTTTCACTGGTGTCCAAGGACTGTATTAATCTGACATGCAATCAATAGCGAATCATTGATGGGCCCATGTCAAACAATCTTTGGACACTTGTGATTTTTTATTACTTTTGTACTTGAGTATGAGTAATAACATTCTCAT
>JAEEHS010000055.1 GCA_016281015.1 Bacteroidales bacterium | reverse complement strand
TCCGTTTGACATCGAGGCGCATGACGGTGAGGTCCAGTTTACCAAAACGGCTGACAAACAGCTTCAGGCATACGCTCCTTCCTCGGCGACCCCGTCCAGTGTAAGCAAAACGAATTCCAGTTCTCTGACCATCAATGTGGGGTGCAGCAAGCGGACCGTGGATTTCATTGTCTCCGAGCTCGACCCGTACGAGCCGAAGCTGGGTGATGCACTGTGCCATACCACCGGGTATTTCTACGATGGAGGCAACCGCGGGAACGGGGTTTTCGAAAACCTCAATAGTAAATACGGTACCATTGGCGCCTATGATTGCGCGTCCATCATCGCCTGGCTAGGATCCACGCACCTGGACGAAGATACGCTCTACAAGCAGTACAATAAAGGCGGATTGAAGATTGGAAGTGTCAGCTACCACGGCATCGCCATTCCCCGGAACTGTGACTACCTTTCCCGCGCAAAAAACAAGGATACCGGGGAAAAATTCAGTGAAGATGATGATGACATCTTTTACTCGGACGCGTTGCCGTCGTGGTATACGAAAAATATCGAGGACAAACGGCGCTTGACCTATATGCAGGGATACAGGATGTCCGCCTATATCAATACCGCCGCCCTGGTCTATCGGAACGGACGGAACGGCAGCTCCCACGATGTCCAGCCGATGAATTTCTTTGTGGACGAAGAGATGCTCGCTCCTTCATCGAACGAGTCGAAAAAGCTCACTGTCAGCGATTTCAGCTGGGAAAGCGACTTCTATGGTAGTTTTTATACGGACAACAAAAAGAATGTGTACGGTGGGGAAGGTTTCAGCGCAAAGTGCAGGAATCAATACAACCCGGATTTCTTCGGATCCACCTGGATCTGTCCTTCCATTTCGGACCTTTTCTTCATCTTCTACGACCAGCGTCCTCCTTTCAGCGACCTGAAAGCCGATATCGATCAGTGGAAATTGAAGTATAATGTTACTGACAAAATCAAGGTTCTGCAGAATGGCTTGGCCTCGATAGGCTCTCCGGCTTATGATTATACACACACCTATTGGACCTGCCAGCAGGCCGGAGATGAAAAGACCCCTGTGTTTACCATCACGAAAACCGGGAGTAAATACGAGGCCGGCGTCAAGTACATGGACAAGTCGTCGCGGGCCTTTGTCCTTCCTATTATCTACTTTTAATTTTGATACCTTATGAAAAAAGCGCTGTTCTTTCTTTCCCTCGTTTTTTCCCTGCTCCTTGCTGGCGGCTGTGCCAAGGAACCCCTCAATCTGGAAGGGACCCGGTGGAGCCGTATCAACGACGGCTTCGGCGGATTCGAATATAGCCGATACGACCTAAGCTTCTCCTCCGGCGGCGAAGTCGTCCTGGAAATCTATTCCGGCAGTACGGTGTCAAAAACCATCAAGGGGACGTACACGTATCAGAAAAAGCAGAGCGAGGCGCAGCTGAGCGGCCTCGAATGGGAAGAAACCAAAAATAATAATACCTACATCTTCCGTAATTCCTACCTCGGCACGCAGAACAAAAACAGGCTTTGGGTGGAAGTGGAAGGCACCTATGGATCCTTCTCCATTTCCTTCGATCCGGCGTAGCGCTACGCTTTTTCCAGGCGATGGAGGTGGCACAGGAGGAGCTTTCCGTCGTCGTCCCGAAGATGCATGCCGTTGCCGAGGCAGTATTTCCATGCCTTGCAGGCAGCGCAGTCGCCCGTTTTCATCCAGCCATGGTCCCGATAAGGCTGGAAGCGTTGGTTCCATACTTCCATGAAGTCGTCCCGGTAGATATTGCCCTGGTGGTAGTTGGCACGGATGCTCGTGCAGGCGGAGATGGATCCGTCGCTGAGCACGCCGCCGACGGTGATCCCTGCCTGGCAGGAGAAGAAGTTGTCGCGGACTTCGCCTTCGTAGTCCCCCAGGAAGCCTTCGCAGCCGTAACTGGCTTTGATACGGCCCTCTTTTCGGGTGGCTTTGATAAAGTCCATCAGGGAGCGGAACTGCGCGTCTGAGAGTTGTAGGTCGGGATCGTCTGCAGCCCTCCCCGAGGGGAAAATGGTGAAAAGGCGCCACTGCTTGAGCCCGCAGCCGATCAGAAACTCTTTCAGCTGCCCGAGCTCGCCGAAATTCCGGGAATGGACGCAGGTTACCACGTCGAAAACCAGGTCCGGGGTGCCGCAGGCGAGGCGGATCGCCGCGGCCGCACGGGAAAAACTGCCCGGAACGCAGCGGAGCCAGTCATGACTTACCTCCAGGCCGTCCAACGACACCGTCATGGACCGAAGACCCGCCGCCATCAGGCGACGGAGTTTTTCCGCGGTCAGGGCATAACCGTTGGTGACCATGCCCCAGGGGAATTCCATTTCGTAGAAAGCGCGGCCGCAGCGCTCCAGATCCGGCCGCATCAGGGGCTCGCCGCCGGTGACGACCACCATGATCTGATGCGTGTCTTCACCGGCATCCTTCACCGATTTCAACACCTTCAGGAAGTCTTCCAAGGGCATGTCCCGGAGCCCCGAGAGCGCCTTGCAGTCGCTGCCGCAGTGCCGGCAGTGAAGGTTGCACCGGAGGGTGCATTCCCAGAAAATCTCCCGGAGCGGATGGTCCTTCATGAGTTCCTTCGCCAGGTGGCGGTTCAGCTCCAGGCCTATCTTATGGCGAAGGTCCATTATTTCTTCTTCAGCTTTGCCTTGGCCGTGATGGTGAAGGATCCCTGATCCCAGGTTCCGCTGCCCTCGCCGGTCTTCTGAATATCCAGGCCGTACTTGTACAGTGTGGTGCTTTCAAAAGAGCCCCGCTCCGCAGCGTCCACGTCGTCGAACACTACCTTCATCTGATCCGTGGAAGGCCAGGTGTATTTGAGGCGCTGCAGCTCCGCCTTTCCGGCCTTGTCCGTGTACAGGGTGTCGTTCTTCCAGTCGCTTTCTTCCCCTTGCGGGGCGACCACGACCCGGATGCCCTCCACGGGATTTCCCTCCTCGTCCGTCGCCTCCGCATTCAGTTTGTACGTGGCGTGCGGCACCCCATACTCTGCGCGGAAGTCAGGTGGCCCGTACATTTTGGGGGAGCAGGAAGAAAAGCCCAGCAGTCCCAGGAGCAGGCCAAAGAAATTGTTTACCCAGTGTTTCATAATCAGTCCTCCGGCACAAAGATACGAATTTTTCGAAAATTTGATTACCGATTAGCCGTTAACCATCCGCGAAGGGCCGCGAAGGCGAGGATGCCGAGGCCGGCCGCGGCGCAGATGCCGATAAAGAGTCCCCCGTAGCCCTGGTGGAAGGCCAGGGGCGACAGGCTTACCAGCGCGATTTCAACGGGCGCGATATAGAGGTAGGCATAGGCATAATCGTCCAGGCAGCCGCTTTTTCCATCGGGATCGGTGATGCGGAGCAGGGCGATTCCCATGGCCATGGTCCCGGTAAACCAGCCCCAGGTAAAGATGGACTTTTCAAAGGGATAGCTTCGGTGGATACGGCTCCCTACCCAGAAGACATAGAGGAGGGTCACGAGCAGGCCGACGACCAGCAGGATGGACAGGGGGACGATAAAACGGCCGACGATTTCCAACTTGATGGACGCGACGCCGAAGGCAACCAGATAGTCGGTAAAGGCCCCGCTGAAATGCCCGATGATGGGCTTGGACAGATGCTCTTCGACGCGGAATTTCGAGAAGATCCACCGAAGCAGCAGGCCCACGATGAAGGCGCAGCTGAACACCGGAAGCATCAGGGCCGGAAAGAAATGGG
This sequence comes from Bacteroidales bacterium, assembly GCA_016281015.1. Lineage (GTDB taxonomy): Bacteria > Bacteroidota > Bacteroidia > Bacteroidales > UBA932 > Cryptobacteroides. The sequence continues at coordinate 6,216 of JAEEHS010000055.1, read as the reverse complement.
CAATCCCTTTGGCCAGGCCGTATCCGCCGAGGGCCGTCATCGCGATGATGGCGAAATTGAAACTCATGGAGTCAAGCGAAATGGCAGAGAATGAGGCCATTCCCATACTCTGGCGTTTGTCCTTCGGAAGGATGCCGGTTTTGAGTTCGGGGGCGAGGGAGTCGAAGGCGCCGAGGAAGGCGGTCTTGCCGTGGGCGGCACCCCAGGAAATGATCCACATGCCCATGACGACCGAGGCGATGATGCCCACGGTCGCCGCCGTCATCGCCAGGGATTGCATCTGGTCGACGCCATAGTTCGCGAAGGATTCGCCCATGGCCGCCGCGGTGCCATGGCCTCCGCAGAAGCCGGCGGGCATCGCGAGACCGAAGGACTCGTTGATGGGCCAGAAGCGGCACAGAATCCAAAGTCCAAGGCCTCCGCCCAGCGCCCATTGCAAGAGCATCCCGGCCTGGGAATAGGCCCACATGCGGCCGATGCGGGCGTCCTTCGCTTTTCGTCCTTCCCGACGGGAGGTGAAGGGTATGCAGCTGAATACCAATGCGATAAGGATTCCGGCATACGTGCCCATATTTTCGGAAAGCGGGAGAACGCCGAGGACTTCCGGCCCGAGGATCAAGGCGAAAAATCCAGCCAGAAGGCTGGGGGGAATGAAAAAGCGCTGGACGAGCCTCACCTTGGAGCGAAGCAGTTTTCCGAGCAGCAGGAAAATGGAAATGATCCCGCCGTCAATCAGTAAGGTCCAGGGTGAAAAACTCATTCCGCCACGCTGGTTTTAAATAGGAGGAAGCGTGCATCGGCTTCGGCGTTGTAGCGGCGGAGCCACTCCGGGTCAAAGCCCTCCCTGCGGAAGTGTCCATCATAGCGGCGGGCCTCGGAGAGCTCCGTCTTTTCGGCCTTGCGGACCTTGGAGGAAATGGACTTTAAGGTTTTGATTTCCAGGAAGTTCTCGCTCCCTTTCCAGGGGAAGGGATGGACCCGGTGCATCAGATCCGCGGCCAGGGCGTTGGCCGGCGCCTTCCCGGAAATGCAGGCGGGAAGCATCTCCCCGGCGGCCACCCAGCATGCCACGCCGTAGCCGCAGGGAGGATAGCCGGCCACGAACCACATCATCCCGGAATCGGCTCTGTCAGAGGCGCTTACCCCCTCAATCACCAGAGACGAAGCGGACGTGGTGCGGGGAATGAAATCCCTGTCATAGAGATAGCCCCTTCGGCCCCTCAGGGCGTCCTTTCCGTTGATTCCGTCATAGAAGCAGCGCGATACGTCCAGGAAAAATTCGGCCTTGTAGCCGCCTCTGGGGGCTTTTTTCATCAATTTGGCGATGGCCTCATAGCGGGCATAGCCCGTGCCGTCGTTCTCCCTCCCGGAAAGCGAGAAATTCGTCCGGTAGAGGATCCCTCCCTTCGGGACGTCGAAACGGGTCCATCCCTTGTTCCCGGCTTCGAAATACGCCGCTCCGCCCTGGGCGTCAATCACGGCGAAATTCGAACTGATCTGGATGGAATCCGGGCGATTCTCCAGCAGCGTCTCGAAATCGGAGAGCGTCGCGCACTGCCCGAGCGCCAGGTACATGAACAGCCCGTTCCGCGGGTTCTTGTCGGAATCCTCCTCGTTCAGGTTGTAAGACATGTTGTTCGCAATGGCGAATCCGGCGGTATTGATCCCGCCGTAGGCGGATTTCCCGGCCGGGTTTTTGACGGGAAACACCGCCGTGAAATCATAGCGGGGCCCGCTTACATGCCGGAGGCAGTTGTAGATGTTCGAGGCATCCCGCTGTTTCCAGATCATGGGCCGTCCGTTAGCCGAGGCCTCGGCCGAAACAATCGCTGTGGTGCAGGCCAGAAGGTTGCCCGCGCCGCCAAACAGAGCCAGCAGGCTCAGCAGTAAACAGATTCGCTTCATAGGGCAAAATAACTACGGTCTGACCGACGTCACCGGGCGGATGGACATCCCAAAGTAGCGGTCCTTGTTGCCCTGGGCCTTGGAGTTGACGGTCCCGGAAGACAGGGAAAACAAGAAATGATAGGCGAATTGGGCATCCGTAGCGACCCAGTCGCCGGACCAGTAACGGCCTTCACAGTTCTCGGGCGATTTGGAATTGCGATAGAGATTCTCGCCGTAGCGCTGATCCGCTCCCGGCAGGAAGATGCTGTTTCCATTGATTTTGGACGTAAATTCCATGCCCCAGTTGCCGTCCACCTGCTTTTTCTTCCAGCCGCAGTTGGCGGCCAGGGCTTCCCACTCCGCCTTGGAGGGGATTCTCCACTGGGTCCCCCAGGTGCAGTAGGCAATGTCGCAGCGGGTTCCGCTGATGCTGTTTCCGTTCTTGCCGACGACATTTTCAGGATGACGGGCGGGATAGAAGACCGGATTGGTCTCGGTATGGTAGCCGCTGGCATCCCCCCAGCCATACAGGCCGCCGAAATCACCGGGCGAACAGGCGCCGATGTTTCTCGTCGCCCAGAGGAGCGGTTTTCCGTCGACGGTAAAACCCAGGTCCACCGCTTCGGGAATATCCACATAGTCCACCGCGACCCAGCGCGTCGGGGGCTCCTGGTCTCTTCCGCCCATCTCCCCTTCCGGGACATATTCGCCTTCTTCCTCCTGCCAGTAGTTGGAGTCGGCCAGATACGCATTGCCCTGGTCGTCACAGACAATCTGTGTGTCGTTGGTGCAGGAGAGGCTGACCGCGTTGCAGGTTTTCCCTGCGGTACGGCCTTCGACGGCGGGCATCTGGGGATTGATGTGCCAGGCGGGAAGATTCGTGGTGGTGCCGTCTTCGCGCGTAATCGTATAGACGCAGTTCATCTCGTACTGGACATCATATTCGCCATTGTCGGGAACCGGATTGGGGTTGCAGATGACACTGATGCCGGCCGTGCTCCCCTCCACGGCCGTCGCCTTCGTTTTGACCGGGACCTCGATGCCGCTGCGCTCCCAGCTCTGTTCGTTGACCTTTTCCGGGGCGGATGGTTTTCCGTCGGCCCCGACATAGACGACGTACACGTCCGAGAGGGTTTTCAGGTCGGCATTGCAGGTAAACGTGTAGGATTTGGTGATGGAGACGATGGGACTTTTCCCGCCGCGATCAGGATTGGACACCTCGCAGCCCGCCAGCAGCAGGGCGAAGATTCCCAAAAGAGGAAGGGTTTGTTTCACGGGGTTACGCATATTCGTTACAGCTGTTCTGTTTTGCAAAGGATGGCTAGCGGAGGGTGATGTCCGCGTAATTCGGGTAGTGGTCGGTCAGTTCGACGGTAAAGTAAGCGTAGATTCGCTGGAAGACAAGGATTTCCGTGGCGCTCTTGCCGTGGATTTCCCCGTTGCCGTTGTACAGGAGGAACTGGTCGATGCATCCCATGCCGTCCTCGTTGGTCTTGTTCTCCTTGCGGGAGAAGGCCTTGGCGTTGCACTCGTGGTGGCCGCAGCGCGGGTCGCTGCTGATGCGGGCGAGGCGGTGAAGCGGCTTGTAGCCGGCGGCAAGGAGCTGTTTCATGGCCTTGGAATCCAGCTTGCAGTTCATGTCGCCCATCATGAAGACGGGGCAGCCGTGGGTGAAGACGGCATCGTCCGCTTCGGTCATCATCTTGCGGACCTGGGCGGCACGGGCCTCGTTGCTTCCGGGCCGGGCCTTTTCACTCTTCCACCAGAGGTGGGTGTTGATGACCATGAATTCCTTGCCGTTCTCATTCAGGGTGAAAAGCGCCGAATTGTAGGACTTGGAGCCCTTGTTGCTCCAGTCGGCGGGCTCGTATTTGTGGTATCGGGTCTCCTTGAGGGTCACCGACTTGGGGTTGTAGAAAATCGGCGTATGGTTCCAGACCTCGCCGGGGATGTAAGCCATCCGGTAGCCGCGCTCCTCCAGTTCGGGACGCAGGTGCTGGTCCATGTTCGGGCCATATTCCTGCAGGGTCACGATGTCCGGCAGGAAGGCCCATACCACCTCCAGCAGGCCGCGGGCGCGGACGGGGTCGGAGCAGTCGGCCCCCAGCGCCGCCCATTCGGGGGTGTTCACGTCCTTGCCGTAGTCCCAGATGTTGTCGTCCAGGATCCGGAGGTTGGTGCCCTCTGCGCGCTGGAAGAGGAACTCGCCGTAGATGTTGCCCTTCTCCGCTTTCCGGGGAACCCCGGCGCCGAGGCGCTCGACGGCCCGCATCAGCGCCCAGCAGCCGCCGCCGGCGACAACGAGTTTGCCGCCACGGAGACCCAGGTAATAGTCAAAGGTGTCGGGTTTGCCGTCATAGAAGGCCGCGGACTCCGGGCGAGTGGTCCGCCCGACGAGAATCTCCTTCTTGACGGCGGGCGTCTCGTCCGTGACTACAGGAATCGTCACGCCCGTGAGCCGTGCCACCGCGGCGGCGACCTTCTCAGCCATCTCGGCGCCTTCCTCCGCCTCCGCAGCGGCGGGATAAACGATGACATACTTGGAGAGATCGGTCTTCGCACCCGCAGGAACCAGCAGGACCAGGGTGACCAGGGAAAGCAGTAGCTTTTTCATATTCATAACGTCATACTGCCACAAATATAGTCAATAGTTAAAACATCTCAAACACTTCGGCGGACCGGGGCGCTTTCGGAAAGCGTCAACCGGTCCACTTGGGCACTGCGCCCGAGCACACCGGTCCAATCTGATGGCAGGGTGGGCTCAAAAATGGCCTTTTTCGTGCCTACCGGTCCAGTCCGGTGAACCGGTGTGCACGCTCCCGGTGCGCACTCCCGGTGCACGCTCCCGGTAGGATCGCTTGGGGGGGGCGATGTGCACGCCCGCCCTCCATGCCTTTGACGAAGATGGAGACGTGGAAGTCCTTTTATTCTGAAACCGGACGGACTGAGAACCCGTAGCAACGGTTATGGCTGCTCCTTTCCACTTCTCCGGAATTGAAGAACAGGTAGTACGCGATGAACGGGTAGTCTGTATCGCGGGAGGAGGACCAGTAGAGGCCGTTGGACCCCGCACCTATGAGAGTGGCATTGTCCCAGCCGCCCGCGGCAGGGAGGAAGATACTATTACCGTTGGATGCTGTCACCAACTTACCGTGTTTCCCATTCTGCGTTGTCTGATTCCAAGTGCACTGCGTGCGGAGAGCCGTCCATTCCTCATCCGTAGGCATCCGCCATTTCCCGCCAAGTTTCCGGGCGACATCATCGTCAGACTCAAGAACAATTTTGTCGTCGACAACAGTTCCGAATGAGGAATCGTTGTTATACTTTGTCAGAGTTGTGTTCGATCCTTCGCACCACTTGTAAGAGGCCCATTTATATCCCGTCTTTCCGTCGTGCGGCTCTGTCTCGCCCCAGGCATAGTAATCTCCATAATCCTCAGGATTTGAACACAGGCCGTCCTCGGAAAGATTACTCTTGGCCCAGTAGAGTTTGTAGGTGGTCCCGTCACCCCTGGTCATCACAATACCAAGATCCACAGCCTCCTCGGGAATCGCTCTGGCGTCTGTCGTAAAATTCAGGATCTCGCCGGAGTAAGGCACGTCGTCAATCTCAATAAACGCTTTGAACCAATATTCCGTTTCCGGAGCAAGGTCCGTTATCACTGCCGAATAAGGGCCGCTGTCAGTAAGGTAGCCCTCTCCTTGGGTATATGTGCCTTCCTGGTCTTCGGACGTTCCCCAGTAAAAGCCGTAATTGACACCGGACCAACTGACACCCGCGAAGTCGATCTTGGCGTTAAGGCGGGCGCTTTCGGGCCCTATTTCCGTCGCAGCCAAAGTTTTCACCGAAGGAGTCCCGACCTTAGGATCTTTCTTGCACGACACGGCCAGCACCATCATTGCGGCCAGGGAGAGGTAAATCAGTCGTTTCATACGAACGGTTTGTTTAGTCAATGATGCAAGCTCGTGATAATCCGCGATTCGCCTATTCCGGGTCATCCCATATCTGGAAACTGCCGCAAAGGTGAAGCATTGCCAGATAGTGTATGAGACCGTCGTGAGAGCGGAATTGTCCAGTTAGAAGCCCAGCGTCCCAGGCAAGGTTAAGGTTCTTCTTGACTGCCTCTTTGTATTTGTCCCGGTCTGCAAGCGCGTAGCAGATGACGGCATTGCATCCCTTCTCGCCCAGCGTGTAGACTTCCTGGGGGTTGCTCCCATCCCAGTTGAACCGGGCGTGTTTATAACCGTCCTTCTCGAAAAAGTCGATGATGCGTCCGGCCATCTCGGTCTGCCTCGTGTCGTCAGCATGGAAAAGATAATAATCCATTCC
>JAEEHS010000004.1 GCA_016281015.1 Bacteroidales bacterium | reverse complement strand
GTGCACTCCAGGATGACCTGCACCCTGTTTCCTTTGGTCTTCTTTGCCATGATTCTTAGGATTTAAGGGTTAGACAAGGTTGATATATCCCTTTGCCGCGGCATCCTTCAGGGTCGCATCGAGACCGTTCTTCTCGATGATACGCATACCCTTGGTGGTTACCTTGAGCGTGACAAAACGCTGCTCGGCCTCGGACCAGAACTTCTTGGTCTTGAGGTTGAGGGAGAACTTGCGCTTGGTGCGCAGCTTGGAATGGGCGACATTGTTGCCGATCATTCTCTTGCGTCCGGTTATCTGACAAACCTTTGACATAATTATTGACTTTTAATTGTTAATCTTTTTACTGTTCCGGCGTTAAACGAGTTTCAGGAACCGTTTCCACCGAATGCTTTTCGGAAACTTCCGGCTGCTGTCCGTGGACAGCCAGATGATGGCGGGACTGCCGACGATGTGGTCCTCCGGAACGAATCCCCAATAGCGGGAATCCAGGGAGTTGTGGCGGTTGTCGCCCATCATAAAGTAGTAGTCTTGCTTGAAGGTGTAACTCGTTACGGCCTCACCGTTGACAAGGATGCCTTCGGGGGTACACTCCAGCGAATTGTGCTCGTAATCCCGGATGATCCGTTCATACAGGGGCAGCGTCTCGGCGTCGAGGGTGACCGTGGCCCCCTTGCGGGGAATCCAGAGCGGTCCGAAATAGTCGCGGGTCCAACGGGTCTTCCCGGTAAAGGGGAAGATTTCCAGGTCCTGGCCCGGGGTGGGGAAAACGTCGAGGTTCGGCGTCACGTCCACCACATTTTTCAGGGCTTTGACTTTTTCGAGCTGCGCCTCGGTCAGCGGCATCCAGGGATAAGCCGGGATGCGGGCGTCGAAGGAGAGTTCCTTCAGGTTCAGTCCGAGTTCGTCCAGGATCCGGGCATTGATCTGACCGCCACTGGTGGTCACCCGGTAGGTCAGCTGGACACCCGGCCAGACCTCCTGCTGCTGTCCGTTCACCCAGACAAGGCCGTCCTTCACGACGAGGGTGTCTCCTGCAACGGCGACACAGCGCTTGACGTAATGGTCCTTCTTGTCAGCGGGGCGGACGATCACCGGTCCGAGACGTTCGATGGTGTACTCCCTTCCGGAAGTGCGGACCCAGGCGTGATAGTCCTCGGCAGGTGCCTTGGTGAGGACGGTGTCGCCATTGGGGAAGCCGAACACCACGATGTCTCCTCTTTCCACGCTCCGAAGGCCCTTGAGCCTGCGGTAGTCGTTCTGGATCAGGGTCGAATAGGACTCATGGCCAAAAGCGACGTTGTGCGTGAACGGGATCGTGAGCGGAGTCTGGGGGACTCTCGGTCCATAGGTGAGTTTCGAAACGAAAAGATGGTCACCCGTGTAGAGGGTGCTTTCCATCGAAGAGGAAGGAATCTTGAAGGCCTGGAAGAAGAAAACATTGATGAAGGTTACGACGACGACGGCGAAGATGATGGCATCCAGCCAGTCCAGCCATACGTTGTGCTTCTCCCCCTCCTTGTACTCTTTTTTCCAGAAGAGCCATTTCACCTTCTTCGTAATGATCAGGTCGAAGATGATGGGGAGGCCGAGGAGCCACCAATAGTTTCCGAGCCAGACCACCCACGCGATATAAAGCACAGACCAGAGGCCCAGCTTCAACCATTGTTTCGGGGTGACGTCCTTCCAGTTCACGGTCCTTCGTTACTTGACGGAGTTGACGATAGCCTGGAAGGCTTCCGGATTGTTCATCGCGAGGTCAGCCAGAACTTTGCGGTTCAGTCCGATGTTCTGCTTGGCGAGACGGCCCATCAGCTGGGAATAGGAAATACCATACTGGCGGGCGGCAGCGTTGATGCGCTGGATCCAGAGGGCGCGGAATTCACGCTTCTTGGCCCTTCTGTCACGGTAGGCATAGGTGAGACCTTTTTCGTAGGTGTTCTTTGCAACCGTCCAGACGTTCTTCCGGGAGAGGAAATTGCCGCGGGTTCTGGAAAGAATCTTCTTGCGGCGTGCCCTTGAGGCAACAGAATTAACTGATCTTGGCATAATTGATTACTTTTTTGGAGGCAGTGACTCCATCCGATGGGAGTGCTTTCTGACTGCGATCCAGTTAAACATTGAAACTTTTAGAGGACCAGCATTTCTTTCAGGCGGGGGACGTCGACCTTCTCGATGATCGCGAAGTGGTCGAGATTCCGCTTCTGTTTGGTGGTCTTCTTCGTGAGGATGTGGCTGTGATAAGCGTGCTTCCTCTTGATTTTTCCCGATCCGGTAAGCGTAAAGCGCTTTTTGGCACCGGAGTTGGTTTTAAGCTTTGCCATGGTTAAACAAAAAATTTAGTTATATCAACCCGCAACCGCTGCGGATTATTTTTTCTTCACAGGAGCGATCATCATCGTCATCCGCTTCCCTTCGAGCACCGGCAGGTTCTCGGCCCGTCCGAATTCCTCCAGTTCCACGGCAAAGCGAAGCAGCTGCTTCTCTCCCTGCTCGGCAAACATGATGGAACGGCCGCGGAAGAAGATGGAAGCCTTCACTTTGGACCCTTCCTGCAGGAATTCCTGCGCATGCTTGAGCTTGAACTGGAAATCATGCTCGTCCGTGTTGGGTCCGAAACGGATTTCCTTGATGACAATCTTCGCAGCGTTGGCCTTCATCTCCTTCGCCTTCTTCCTCTGCTGATACAGGTACTTCTGGTAATCCAGAATCTTGCAGACTGGCGGATCAGCCTTGGCGCTGATCTCCACAAGGTCCAATTCCAGCTGCTCAGCCAGGGCGAGCGCTTTGGAAAGGGGATAGATGCCCTGCTCGGGGATGTTGTCCCCTACGAGGCGAACTTGAGGCGCCGTGATCTCGCGGTTGGTCGGCAGGGCGTTTTCATCCTGCTTGGGACCCGCGGGGACCCGGGCTTGTTTCTTCGGACCCGAAGGTCTCGGTTTGAAAGGCGTTGCGATAGTTTTACTCCTTTAAACGTTAAACAATTATTCTGCCAGTTCATCCTTGATGGCATCGCGGACGTATTGGACCAGTCCGTCGATGGTCATGGAACCCAGGTCGGCAGTTCCCCTGCGTACAGACACCGTGTTCTCAGCGACTTCTTTCTCGCCGACAATCACCAGAAGCGGAACTCTCTTGAGGACGGTCTCGCGGATCCGTTTACCGAGTGTTTCGTTTCTGTCGTCTATTGAGGCGCGAAGTTCGGAATTATTCAGCAGATTTACAACTTTTTTCGCATAATCTGCATATTTTTCGCTGACGGGCAGCACTTTAATCTGTTCGGGATGGACCCAGAGCGGCAGATGGCCGGCCGTATGCTCGAGCAGCACGGCGACAAAACGCTCCAGCGAACCGAAGGGCGCGCGGTGAATCATCACCGGACGCTGGCGGCTGCCGTCGCTGTCCACATACTCCAGCTCGAAGCGTTCCGGGAGGTTGTAGTCCACCTGGATGGTGCCGAGCTGCCAGCTGCGGCCGATGGCGTCCTTGACCATGAAGTCCAGTTTCGGCCCGTAGAAAGCCGCTTCGCCGGTCTCCACGACGAAGGGAAGCCCCTTCTTCTTCGCGGCATCAATGATGCCCTGTTCGGCCTTGTTCCAGTTCTCGTCGGAGCCGATGTACTTCGAGGGGTTCTTCGGGTCGCGGAGGGATACCTGCGCCGTGAACTTGTCGAAATGAAGGGTCTTGAAGACGTAGAGAATCAGGTCGATGACTTTTTCAAACTCTTCCTGGATCTGGTCCTGGCGGCAGAAAAGGTGGGCGTCGTCCTGGGTGAATCCGCGCACCCGCGTCAGTCCATGCAGCTCGCCCGACTGCTCGTAGCGGTACACCGTGCCGAACTCGGCATAGCGGAGCGGCAGGTCGCGGTAGGAATGCGGGGCGCTGCGGTAGATTTCGCAGTGGTGGGGGCAGTTCATGGGCTTGAGCATGAATTCCTCACCCTCCTGCGGGGTATGGATCGGCTGGAACGAGTCCTTGCCGTAT
>JAEEHS010000054.1 GCA_016281015.1 Bacteroidales bacterium | reverse complement strand
ATGAGAATGTTATTACTCATACTCAAGTACAAAAGTAATAAAAAATCACAAGTGTCCAAAGATTGTTTGACATGGGCCCATCAATGATTCGCTATTGATTGCATGTCAGATTAATACAGTCCTTGGACACCAGTGAAACAGTAATGAAGAAACTATAACACAAACTCCCCTTCGTACTCATCCCCATTGAGGAGGACGAAGGTGATTACCCAGTTCCCGGAGCAGCCGGAAATCGGAATCATCGCCGTTCCGTTTCCGGAAACCAGGTTGCTGGTGGTCGAGCCGGTCGACTGATTCTCGATCGTGATATCCACCAATGAACCGGCGTTCTGAAGGTATGCATACACGATACACGCCACATCATCATACTCCGCCGTAATCCGGACGTTCGAAGGGGTGCGGGGGGCGCCAGTGGGGTTGGTCGGCTTCGGACGAATGATAATTGTCAGTGACTGCGCAGACTGGTTCTCTGCAAAAAGTAATGCACTTGCTGACACAAGGGTCGCCAATAATAGAATGGCTTTCTTCAAAATGTTTTTCATAGCACTTGGGTTATTTGTTCAGTTTCTGCAAAATTCGATACAGCATTTCAAAAGTCCAAGTTTTAGACGTAACAATTTCAGTGGCCTATCTCTTTATAAATCAGCAACTTGATGTTTTGCAACGTAACAATTAAACAAATGCCCCCTCCTCGTCCACTTTTTTTTACTATTTTTGAATACCATTCATTGCCTATGAGATTCAGATTTCTATTGCTCGTTTGTGCGTCTTCTCTGTCCATCGCCTGCTCCGACCGGGATGCCAGCAAGTCCCTTTCCGAAGCGGAATTATTTATGCCGGAACATCCGGACAGCGCTTTGGCTGTCCTCGACAGATTGTCCCCCGATTGCTTCTCTCCACGCAACAAAGCTCGATACAGCCTTCTCTCAAGCATGGCTTTGGACAAGAACTATATTGACATCACGGATGACTCCCTGATTATCAATGCCGTTAACTATTATGCGAAACAAGATGGTTGCAAAGAGCGAATGTTGTCGCTTTACTATCACGGCCTTGTCTTGAAGAATGCAAAGGCATACACAAAAGCCATGCTCGAACTGGAAAAAGCCGAACGTCTCGCTGAACAAAGGCAGGATTCCTATCAGCTCGGGCTGATTCATCGAAACAAAGCCGACATCTATAATGCATGCAACAACATTCCCGCTGCTGTTTCTTCTTTGCAGGAGGCTGTCGACTGTTTCGCTTCTTATGACAAAAAAGAATACTATGCCTATGCGAAACTATCGCTGGCCATTGCCCTTCTTAACAACAAACAGTTTCAAGAGGCATTACAATGTATTCAAGAGGCTCGAAACGATTCGGATTCAGAAAACTATCAACACCAGTGCGACCTTGTAGAAGCAGATATCCTTACGGAACTCGGCTCTGACAACGAAAGGGCCCTTCATTTATTCAAGAGTCTGCCTGCAGCAACACTGGGAAATATGGACTGGGCATATGGGGCCATCCTTCACGAACGGAGGGGTGATCATCATCTCGCTGATATCTGGCTTGATGCTGCTTACGGGTTATGTTCGGATGCAGCCGATTCGGCCACCATCCATTATATGGAATCCCACATCCGTATCATGCGAGGAGATGTTGAAGAAGCGCTCCGGCTACAAAGCCGCGCCACAAGTGTCCAGGATTCACTGACCCGAGTCATTCTGCAGGAATCTCTCAACAGCGCCCAAAAAGAGTATTACAAACATGAAGCAGACCTACATAGGGAAGCGACAAACAGGCTACGTATTACGCTGCTATCCAGTATCTTGACAGCCATTCTACTGATCCTTTTCTTGAGCGCTCTCCTTATCATCAATAAGCAACGAAAGGACCAGTTTATCAAGGAAATGATGGCCGAGAATGCTATTCGAGGGGATAATTCCCCGAATGCCGCACTTGTCGGAGCCCTCTTCACCGAGCGATTCGAACATTTGAATCAACTGACCGACATCTATTTTAAAGGGACCAGTGAAAAGCAAAAAGAGGATGCCTTTTCACAATATAAACGGGACCTCAACGCATTCGGGCACGATAAGCATCTTTTCGATTCCTTGGAAGAGCAATTGAATCAGTTCTGCGGCGACATCATGAAAAAACTCAAGGAACAAGTCCCTTCCATCAAGGGAGAAAAGCGCAAAATCATCGCCCTGTTCTTTGCCCAGGTGCCCTACAAAACCATCATGCTCATTTTCAACAAGAACTCCGTGGAAAGCCTTAGGATGATGCGCTCACGCTTCCGCAAAGAAATCGAGAGTGCAGACGCACCCGACAAAGATCTGTTCCTCTCCATGCTTTCAGTTAAAAATACGGCTGCCGGAAAACATTTTGAAGAATAAAAAACTGAACATTTCTTCACCAGCAGCCGTATGGGATAGCAAAAAACATGGGAATAATCTGATGGATTCTCTTCAGCCTCTGGTAAAGCTCATCCAATCCAAAAGATATTCCCATGTGCTATCCACATGGGAAACCTTACTGGACAGGGGACTAAAATTTACCAGATTTTGAAGAGCCTGCCGCAATAAGATTTCCGAAGAAATCAGTATTTCCGTGTATGTCACCGCAAAGATAATAACTTCCCTTCTTATTTACAAGAGACTGTGCGCTAGGCATCCAACACGGTATCGACACTTTATGTGTACATAGAAACTAGCCTCTTTGGTCGAAACCATGTTCACATGCAATCTAAAACTGCCAATTAAGGGGCTCTTCGCCGGTATGTGAACGAAAATCATGCACCATAAGCGAAAAACATGTACACATCCTGGATGAAGCAGGTCGGACAAAGTCGCCGGAGAGGCAGGGGGGGCGGAAGGGATGCGGGCGAGCGATAGGAGGGTGGGGAAGAAGCGGAGCCGAGGGAAGCGCCGAGCCCGGAGGGACGACGGCGTGTGTCTGAAGGACGTTACGAGAGCGAAACGGACGGCGCGAGCACCGCTCGAAGCCGGGAGTGAAGCGCTCGTAAAAGGACTGAGTTAGCCGTCGAGGCGCTCCCCGACGGCGCAGCCCCCGCCCGACGTGCGAGACCGCGCCCTTCCGCCCCCTGCCCGCAGGCGACAGTCAGTCGCCGAGGGTGGCGACCATGACGGCCTTGATGGTGTGCATGCGGTTCTCGGCCTCGTCGAAGACGATGCTCGCAGGGCTTTCGAAGACCTCTTCGGTCACCTCGATGCCGTCCAGTCCGAACTGCTCATGGACCTGGCGCCCCACCTGGGTCTCCAGGTTGTGGTAGGCCGGGAGGCAGTGCATGAATTTGCAGGAAGGGTTCCCCGTCGCTGCCATCAGCGCGGCGTTGACCTGGAACGGACGGAGCAGCGAGATGCGCTCCTTCCAGACCTCGGCGGGCTCACCCATGGACACCCACACATCCGTATAGAGGAAGTCGCAGCCCTTGACACCTTCAGCAGGATTGTCCGTAATGGTAATCCGGGCACCGGTCTCCGAGGCAATCTGACGGCACTTCTCCACCAGCTCCGCCGCCGGCTGCAGGGCCTTCGGCGCCACGATCCTCACATCCATCCCCATCTTCGCACCCCCGACCAGCAGGGAATTTCCCATATTGAAGCGCGCATCCCCGAGATAGGCGTAGGAGACCTCCTTCAAGGGCTTCCCGGCGTGCTCTTTCATCGTCAGGAAATCCGCCAGGATCTGCGTCGGATGGAACTCATTCGTGAGACCATTCCAGACAGGGACACCGGCATGGGCGGCGAGCTCCTCCACGATCGCCTGGCCGAAACCGCGGTACTCGATCCCGTCGTACATCCGCCCGAGCACCCGGGCCGTGTCCTTCATGGACTCCTTGATGCCGATCTGGGAGCCTGTCGGGCCAAGATAGGTCACATGGGCGCCCTGGTCATGGGCCGCCACTTCAAAGGCGCAGCGCGTACGCGTCGAGGTCTTCTCGAAAATCAGGGCGATGTTCTTCCCCTTCAGGTGCTGGACTTCCCGGCCGGCTTTCTTGTCCGCCTTCAGAGAGGCGGCGAGGTCCAACAGATATCCGATCTCTTCCGGAGTGAAGTCCAGAAGCTTGAGAAAATGACGATTCTTCAGTTCCATAATATGAGGATTAAGCGATAATTCGAGTTCCGCAGGAAGGATCGCCGAGCTGCCCCGCCTCCGTAATGACACACTGTCCGCCGCTGGCTTCGACAAAGCGGATGCCGGCGCGCACCTTCGGGGCCATGGACCCTTCTGTGAACATGCCCTCGGAAAGGTACTGCCGCGCCTCGGCGAGGGTCATCCCATCCAGGGCCCGCTCCTGGGGCGTCCGAAAATGGAGATAGACTTTCGGCACATCCGTCAGGATATAGAATTCGTCGGCCCGGAGTTCCACGGCGGCCAGGGCGCTGGCGAGGTCCTTGTCAATGACTGCCTCCACACCATGGTGCCCGTCCGCATCCCGGACCACCGGGATACCGCCGCCACCGACCGTGACCACGATACTCCCCTCCCGGGCGAGGCGCCCGACAAGGTCGATGTTCGCAATCCGGACCGGCTGCGGAGAAGGCACGACCTTCCGCCAGCCCCGACCCTGCGGGTCCTCCCGGAAGACCCCTTCCCGGCCTTCTGCGGACGGATAATAGGGGCCGACGGGCTTTGTGGGATGTTGAAACATCGGGTCGTCCGCGGCCACTTCCACCCGCGTCACGAGCGAAACGATCCGCCGCTCCACGCCGGCGCGCCGAAGCACCCGCTCCAGCGCCGTCTCTATCAAGTACGCAATCGACCCTTGCGTTTCCGCCCCGCAAAAGTCCATGGGCATGGCTTCCAGGCCGAAGACCTGGCGGCCGGCCTCCTGCCGGAGCAGGCCGTTCCCCACCTGGGGGCCATTGCCGTGGCCGATCACGAGGTCATATCCCCGCTTCAGCAGGGGGAGAAGGTTCTCACAGGTGCGCTCCACATTCTCCAACTGTTCGCGGAACGTTCCTTTCTGCCCCGCGCGCAGCAGGGCGTTGCCGCCAAAGGCGACCATGGCCAGTTTTTTCTCCATCAGTCTCTTCTTAAAGGAAGGGTTGAACACCTCAAAAGACCGCCCATCTTGGAAATCTCCCGGTAGGGAACGGTCTCCACCGTCATGCCCCAGACACGGCGCAGGTGGTCGTTAAGCCGGGTAAAATGCTCCTCGGTCACGACGACATCCTCGGAAATCGAGAACACGTTGGAATTCATGTAATACATTTCCTCGGTCGTCAGGCAGAAGACATTCTCCTTCCCGAAACGCTCGATCAGGTGCTCGGCATCCCGCGGATTCATGAAGCCCTGCTTGTAGATGATGGCTTTGTCCCGGCCCACCGGCATGAAGGTGCAGTCCAGGTGGAGGATGCCCTCATAGGGGTCCGTGTCGCTCTTTCGGAGGTTCAGGGGGATGATGGTCTTGTCCGGGAAAAGCATCCGCAGATAGTCCAGCGCCAGGCGGTTCGTCCGGGCGGTCTTCACCTGGCGGTAATCCGGGAAGTCGTACTGGCCCAGGAAGATGGTATCGTTGTACAGGACCACGTCGCCGCCTTCGACATGGACCGTCTCCGGCAGATTGTAGATGTGCTTGTAATGGATCTGTCCATAAATCCGCCAATAGGCGTCGATTTCCTCCTGGCGGTCCGGGATGATGTTCGAAACGATGATCTTGTCATCGATGACGAAGCCGACATCTCGGGAAAAGACCTGGTTGCAGTTTTCCACCAGTTCGGGCCGGTACACCTTGACACCGTACTTGAGAAGGACAGCCTCGAAGGCGCCCATCTCCCGGACGATGTCCCCTTCTTCGGGGTACACTCCGTTCAGGACGGACTCATAGGACTTGCTGTCGAACGTATCTTCCAGCGCAGGGGTCGGCCCGTTGGACCAGGGAAGGCCCAGGACAACTTCTCTCAGCCGGGACGTTTCATTCTGTATGTGAAGATCCATATCGTTATGCTTTATTTGATTCTGTCTGTGTAAGATAAATGCCCACAAGGCCGACGGCCAGGCCGGCCCATTGCAGGAGTGCGAGCCGCTCATCCCCGAAGAGGAAAGACAGCACGGCGGTGACCAGCGGCACCACGGCCAGAAAGACGCTGGTATGGGCTACGCCCAGCCGCGCGATGGCATAGGCCCAGAAAGTGAATGCCGTCGCCGAGCAGAGCAGCGCCAGCGCCAGGGTCGGATAAACGACCTTCCAACTCAAATAGAGCGACGCGTCAAAATAGGCCATGCCCTTACTCAGGAACAGCGGCAGGAAGAGGACGGCCCCGAGGAGGAACTGGTACATGACAATCACCGAGGGGGCATATGTCGACGAAAGGGACTTCGTGAAAGCAATCTGGCTCACTTCCGAGATGACGGCGAGGAAAAGCACCGCCACACCCGCCCAGAACCAGGGCCCCGTCTCCGTCCGGGTCCATGTCACCAGAAACAGTCCGGCGAGGGTCACGAAGACGCCCAGGATATTGAGCCGTGAGAAATGCTCCTTGAAAATCAGCATCCCGGCGCCCATGGCAAAGAGCGGATTCGTCGCAACGATGAGCGAAGTAATCGTCGGGGACTGTGTCAGCTGAAGGCCGTAGGTTTCACAGATAAAATACACCAGCGGCATGCAGAGGGCCAGCAGGAGGAACTTCCCGATATCCTTTTTCCGCATGCGCATGTCCAGGCGCGCCGCCTTGTTCAGTACCAGCAGAAGCACCCCCGCGAGCAAGGTCCTCACCGGCACGAAAAACTCCACTGGAATCCCCGCATCCAACAGCCGGTCCGACCAGATATAAGACATCCCCCAGAGAAGGACTGTTCCGCTTGCGGCAAGATAGGCTGTGGCTTTCGTTTTCATATAAATCAGAAGTAACTCCGCTGAAAAGGCTTACAAAATTACATGATTTCTTTCAAAAGAGCAATAAAAAAGAATTTCCCCTCCGCGGATTTCACAATCGGCCGAGGGGATTATGTTGTAGGTATCATTATTTATGTCCGAAACACTTTATTGCCAACTTCGTGCCAAACTTTCCGGACCGGCCCATTTTTTTTATTGGGCGGCGCCGGCGGCGAGGTCCAGGATTTCGGACGTGATCTTCTGCTGGCGGGATTTGTTGTAGAGGAGCGTCAGTTCCTGGAGCAGCTGCTCCCCGTTGTCCGTCGCCATCTGCATCGCCACGGTCCGGGCGGCATGCTCCGCGGCGGCGCTGTCCAGCAGGGCCGTGTACAGGCGCAGGTCCACTACCTTCGGATAGAGCTCCGCAAGCAGGGCCGCGGGATCCGGTTCCAGGATATAGTCCGTTTCCTCCGGAGCGGCTTCCGCCGGGTCGAGGGAGGCCGGGAGGAAGGTCTCTGTGACCGTCGACTGCCGGGCTGTGGAAAAGAAATGGTTGTACACGAGGAGCACCTTGCCGACCTTGCCCTGAGAGAATGCCTCCCGGAAACGCCCGGACAAACTGGCGGCTGCAGCATAGGAGGGATGCTCAGACAGATGGTTGAGATCCTCCGGGGAAGGATAACCGGCCTTTCGGAGGGCATCGGCGACCTTGCGGCCGATACTGTACACCGTCGCACCGGGATACTCCGCCAACAGCTGCTTCACTCTCCGGATGACATTGGCATTGAAGGCCCCGCAAAGGGAGGAATTGGAGGAAATGGCCACGATGACGACCGCATCCGTCTCGCCCGCCGTCCCATAGCCCGGAAGGCCGCTCACCCCGGGAGCGGAAAGCAGACGGGAAAGGATGCCCTGGAGCCGGTCGGAATACGGACGCATGGACTCAATCGCCGCCTGGGCCTTGCGCAGCTTGGCCGAAGAGACGAGTTTCATCGCCGAAGTGATCTTCAGCGTACTCTGGACGGAGGCGATGCGTCCCTTGATTTCCTTCAGCGTGGGCATGGGCTATACAAGGGTTCGGATTACATCGGCCGCGACGCTTTCAATCACGGCGCCGATCTCTTCTGTCATCTTTCCCTGCCCGAGGGGATCCAGCACGTCGCTGCGGTGTTCGGCCTCCATCCGCTCCAGGAAGCGTTTCTGGAAGGTCCGGACTTCCTCCACCGGAATCTCCCGCATCAGCGCATGCGTCCCACAGTAAAGGATGGCCACCTGCTCCCCGACGCCCATCGGGCTGTACTGGGGCTGGATCAGGAGCTGGGCGGATTTCCGGCCCTTGTCGAGGGTCCTCTCCGTCACCTTGTCCATGTCGGAAGAGAATTTGGAGAACGCCTCCAGCTCCGCGTACTGGGCCTGGTCGATTTTCAGGGTCCCGGCCACTTTCTTCATGGACTTGATCTGGGCGCTGCCGCCGACACGGGACACCGAGATGCCGACATTGATGGCCGGACGGACGCCCTGGTTGAACAGGCCCGACTCCAGATAGATCTGGCCGTCGGTAATGGAGATGACATTGGTCGGGATGTAGGCGGAGACGTCACCGGCCTGGGTCTCGATAATGGGGAGGGCCGTCAGCGAACCGCCGCCGCGGACCTTTCCCCGAAGGCTCTCCGGAAGGTCGTTCATCTTCTCGGCAACCTCCTGCTGATCAATGATTTTCGCAGCACGTTCCAGCAGGCGGGAATGGAGATAGAAGATATCGCCCGGATAGGCTTCACGGCCGGAAGGACGGCGCAGGATCAGCGACACTTCCCGGTAGGCGACCGCCTGCTTCGACAAGTCGTCATATACGACGAGGGCATGGCGGCCGGTGTCGCGGAAATATTCGCCGATGGCCGCACCGGCAAAGGGCGCGAAATACTGCAGGGCCGCCGGATCGGCCGCCGTTGCGGCGACCACCGTCGTATAGTCCATGGCCCCGTGCTCCCGGAGGGTCTTGACGATGCTGGCCACGGTGGAGCCTTTCTGGCCGATGGCCACATAAATGCAATGGACCGGCTTTCCGGCGAGGAATTCGCTGCGCTGGTTGATGATGGTGTCGATGGCAATCGCGGTCTTTCCGGTCTGGCGGTCGCCGATGATCAGTTCCCGCTGGCCGCGGCCGATGGGAATCATCGCGTCGATGGCCTTGAGTCCCGTCTGCAGCGGCTCATTGACCGGCTGGCGGAAAATCACCCCCGGGGCCTTCCGTTCCAGCGGCATGTCCACCTTCTCTCCCTCGATGGGGCCGAGACCGTCTAGCGGATTGCCGAGCGGATCCACGACACGCCCCGTCAGGGCGTCACTGACCCCGATGGAGGCGATGCGCCGGGTCCGGCGGACGACCATTCCTTCCTTCACCTGATCCGTCGGGCCCATCAGGACGGCGCCCACATTGTCCGTCTCCAGGTTCATCACCACGGCCATGACGCCGTTGCCGCAGTCCAGCAGTTCTCCGGCTTCGGCATGGTCCAGTCCATAGATGCGGACCACCCCGTCCGAGACCTGGAGCGCCTTGCCGATTTCCTCGAACTGGAGCGCGGTGTTCATGTCCTTGAGCTGGGAGAGCAGGATGTCGCTCACCTCGCTGGGTTTGAGTGTTGTTGCCATTATATAATCCTTCTATTCCATTCGATGAATTGTTCCCGGACACGCTCCAGCTGACGAGAGACGCTGGCATCCAGGAGATAATCGTCTATGTCGAAAACGAAACCGCCGACGAGCGAGGGGTCCACGTCCACTTCGATGACGACATCGTCTCCGGTCTTCTGCCGTACCAGGGCCCTGAGCCGCTGGAGCAGCCGCTCGGAAGGTTCCCGGACCACCGTCAGGTGGGCTTTCCGGACGCCGATGCTCCGCCGGTAGAGGTCCACGAAATCGCGGAGAATGTCCTGGACAAGGGCCATCCGGCCAGAGCGGTTCAAAAGCGTCAGAAAGCGGCTCATCTCCGGCGAGACCCGTCCGCCGAGGGCCGTCTGCAGGAGTTTTTTCTTGTCGAAAGGGGTGACGACGTCATCCGCCGCCTCCACCATCCGGCGCAGCTGGGGAAGGGCGTGCAGCTGAGCGACGAGCGCCTCCGCCTCCGAACAGACGATGTCCCCATGTCCGGTCTCCCGGACATATTTCACCAGCGCCGTGGCGTATCGCGTTATGATGATGCTGCGGTTCAAGACTTCAGCGGGACTTGGGCGGCCTCATCCAGGAGTTTATCCAGATAAGCGCGCTGGGACGATTCGTCGGACAATTCGTGACGAAGGACCTTCTCCGCCACCTGGACACTCACGAGCGCCACCTCTTTCCGCACGTCACGCAGGGCGCTCTCCTTTTCCGCCGCAATCTGGACCTTGGCCTCGGCGAGGATTTTATCCGCCTCCGCACGGGCGTCCGCCTTGGCCTGGGCAATGATCTTGCTGCGGGTCTCGGAAGCTTCCCGGAGCAGCTCAGCCTGGGTACGCCGGGCTTCGGCGAGGGCCGCTTCCTGCTCGGCGGCGAAGGTCTTCATGCGGGCTTCGATTTCGCGTGCATCCGCGATGGAGCGGTCAATCCGTTCCTGACGCTTTGCCACCATGTTCGTAAGGAGCGGAAAACCGAACTTCGCCAGGATGAAGAACACGATGGCGAAGATCAGGGTCATCCAGAACAGGAGGCCGAAATCGGGAGTGATCAGAGACATACGCTATTTGCCGATCAGGCAGACAAGAATGGCGAACAGGCAGGCGCCTTCGACAAGGGCGCCGATGATGATGGCGGTCAGCCGGTAATGGTCCGCTTTCTCGGGCTGGCGGGCACCGGCCTCCAGGGCCGCTTTACCGATGTTGCCGATACCGATGGCCGCGGCGATGGCCGCGATGGCGGCGCCGAGGGCGGCGCCGGCTTTTCCGAAGGCTGCGCCTGCGGCAGATTGGAGAATCAGAGTGGAAAGTAACATAAGCTATGGTTTTTTAGTTTGTTCTTCTTGCTCGGGATGCTGCCGGCTCAGTCCGATGAAGACCGAGGAGAGCATCGTAAAAATATAGGCCTGGAGAAAGGCGACCAGACATTCGATCAGGTCCATGAAGACCCCGAAGACGACGGCAATCACCGTCAGTCCCGCATTCATCGCCGCCCCGAGTTCCGCCGTCAGGAAAATCACGGCCACCACCCCGAGAATCATCATGTGCCCCGCCAGGATGTTGGCGAAAAGCCGGATCATCAGGGAAAAAGGCTTGGTAAACAGGCCGATGATCTCGATGAGCGGCATCAGCGGGACGGCCTTCAGGAACAGGGGCACATCCGGCCAGAAGATGTCTTTGTAATAGTGTTTGTTGCCGAACAGGTTGACGGCGAGGAAAGTGAACAGCGCCAGGGCGAAGGTCACGGCGATGTTGCCGGTGATGTTGGCTCCGCCCGGAAAGAACGGGACGATGCCGAGGAGGTTGTTGACAAAAATGAAGAAAAAGGCCGTCAGCAGATAGGGGCTGTAGCGCTTGTAATCCGGCCCCACACAGGGTTTGATGATGTCATCTTCGACCATCATCACCAGCATTTCCACCAGACCGGTAAAGCCGCCCGGCGCTTCTTCGCGGGCATCATGCCGGCGATACCAGCGGACGCCAAGGAGCACGAGCAGTACCAGGACGAAGGAGTTGAACATCAGTCCGGCGACATTCTTCGTGATGCTGATATCCAAAGGGCGGATGTCCCCCTTGGGGGTGTGCTCCATGACTTTTCCTTCATGGGCGGCTCCCTTCGGGGCGATGAAAAAGCCCTCGAACTCCTCCCCTTCTTCCAGATGCTTCGACGAGAAGCAGTGCCAGCCGCTTTGTCGGCTATAGACGATGACGGGCAGCGGAACGGAAACCGGGTGGCCTTTCACCGTCGTGATATGCCACTCATAGGAATCCATGACATGGCCATAGAGGTATTCGTCCATGTCCAGGGGCTCGGCCGCAAGGGGATGGAAAAGCAGCAGAAGCGATATGAAAGAGAGCAGTCTCATTTCAGCTCAGCGCATACCGTCACCTGATTCTGAAACACCTCCACAAATCCTCCCTTCACAGGAAGATGCCGATCTTCCATTCCGTCTCCGTAGACGATTTCCCCTTCGGTGAGGGCCGTCACCAGCGGGGCATGGTCCTTCAGGACCACAAAAGGGCCGGCGACGCCCGGAAGCGCCACGCGGGAAACCGTCTCCGTGGCCACCGTTCCTTCCGGACTCAGGATATGAAGGCGGATGGACATCACTGGGCGGCGGCTACCAGGGCCTCGCCCTTGGCAATGGCCTCTTCGATGGTTCCGACATTGAGGAAGGCCTGTTCGGGAATCTCGTCCACCTCGCCGTCCAGGATCATCCGGAAGCCTTTGATGGTCTCTTCCAGCGGCACCATGACTCCGGGCACGCCGGTGAACTGCTCCGCCACGAAGAAGGGCTGCGAAAGGAAACGCTGGACCCTCCGGGCGCGATGGACCGTCAGCTTGTCCTCGTCGGAGAGTTCGTCCATGCCGAGGATGGCAATGATATCCTGCAATTCCTTGTTCCGCTGGAGGATCTGTTTTACGCGCTGGGCGGTCTGGTAGTGATCCTCGCCCACGATGTTCGGGTCCAGGATGCGGGAGGTGGATTCGAGCGGATCTACGGCGGGATAGATGCCGAGTTCCGCAATCTTGCGGCTCAGCACCGTCGTCGCATCCAGATGGGAAAAGGTCGTCGCCGGCGCCGGGTCCGTCAGGTCGTCCGCCGGCACATAGACCGCCTGGACAGAAGTGATGGAACCGTTGCGGGTCGAAGTGATGCGCTCCTGCATCTGGCCCATTTCCGTCGCCAGGGTAGGCTGGTAGCCCACGGCGGACGGCATCCGGCCGAGCAGGGCGGACACCTCACTGCCCGCCTGGGTGAAACGGAAGATGTTGTCAATGAAAAAGAGGATGTCCCGGGGGCCGTCGCCCGAATCGCTGTCCCGGAAGGATTCGGCAAGGGTCAGTCCGCTCAGGGCCACGCTGGAACGCGCGCCCGGCGGCTCGTTCATCTGGCCGAAGACCATGGATACCTGGGATTTCGACAGCTCATCCTTATCCACCAGCGAGAGGTCCCATTTCCCCTGTTCCATCGCCTTGTTGAAGGCTTCTCCATAACGGATGACGTTCGATTCGATCATCTCCCGGAGGAGGTCGTTTCCCTCGCGGGTCCGCTCGCCGACACCGGCAAAGATGGAAAAGCCGTTATGGGCCTTGGCGATGTTGTTGATCAGTTCCTTGATAAGGACGGTCTTGCCCACGCCGGCGCCGCCGAAAAGGCCGATCTTCCCGCCTTTCAGGTACGGCTCCAACAGGTCGATGACCTTGATACCGGTCAGAAGGACCTCCTGCGAGGTCGTCAGGTCCTCGAATTTCGGCGGCTCGCGGTGGATGGGGAGCGCACCCTCAGAAGAGAATCCTTCCATGCCATCGATGGCCTCTCCGGTCACGTTCATCACGCGCCCCCGGATCTGCGCCCCGACGGGCATCGCAATCGGGCGGAAGGTATTGACCGCCTCCAGCCCCCGGCTCAGTCCGTCCGTGGAGTCCATGGCGATACAGCGGACCGTATCTTCGCCGATATGCTGCTGGACCTCGACAATGAGTTCCCCGCCCCCCGGACGGCAGATCCTCAGCGCATCATGGATCCGCGGAAGCTCCACTTCCGCACTGCGCTGGGCGATATTGAAATGTACATCTACGACCGGTCCGACGACCTGCGCGACGTGTCCTACACTGTTTGGCATGCTTGCGTTTTTTCGGTATCTACAAAGATATGAAAAACTTTGCGAAATCCCGCATGCCTGCCCCTTAGAACTGCATCGACAGCCCCGTCCCCGTAAAAGAAAGCGCGAAGCGCTCGCAGCCCTTGTGCCCGATCACCGCCAGGGTCAGGAGGAAATGTCGTATCGCATCTCACCTCCAGCGTAACCAAGCCAAAGAGCCGGAAGAATCCATAGAGCCCCCCCTGCCAGGCCATCTTTACGGGCACGTTTCCGGCCGTTTTCCTGCCCGAAGGCGTGGTTTTGGCTCGCCGGGGCAGGTTTTGGAGCATTTTCCTGCCCGGACGATGCCATGGGCGGGGAGAAAGCGGAGCCGAGGGAAGCGCAGGAACGGCAGGACCTGCGATTCGGAGAGAAAGGAGGATTACTGAGGCAGCTGGGCGCCGTAACCTTTTACCTTTCCGAAGAGGTCACTGGCCTTCTCCCAAGGGTACTTGTTGCAGTACATCGACGGACGGATGATTTCGCTTCCCTGCTGGTTCAGCCCGAACAGGCGGTTGACCTGGTTGGCAGCCGAATTGGCGTTGTAGCTCTGGGAGCGGATGATTTTCAGGTTCATGAAGCCGTCCAGGTAAGGCTGGTCGATGGCCTCGATGAACGCCTTCTCGCTGGCGGGGAGATCCTTGTTGCCCTCATACTTGGGACCGATCTGCTCGGCCTCCTCGATGCGGGCGGCAGGCACGGAGATGGTCGCGGCGCCCATGGACGCAAGCTCGAGGTCCCGGCGGTTGGCGAAGAAATAATTGTCGTAGAGGTTGCTGATCTTGGCGGCCTCCATCTGCTTGTTGGACTCGTAATAGACCCGCTCCACGCCGCAGTTGCTGTTGCAGCCGAAGATGTTGTGATGGACATCGATCGTGCGGATGCCGTTCATGAAACGGAAGCCCTGGCCCATGTCCTCGAAGCCCTTGGTGCGGGTCCAGGTGAAAAGGACCGTGTTGTGGTGGAAATCCAGGGAGACTTTATCGATATCGGCATCCTTGACGTTGCCTCTCACCTGGCAGGAGGCATAGCGGCAGGCGACGAAAACGTTGTTGCAGATTTCCATATGGCCCTTGCCCATGAGCGCGGAGATCCCGTAGTCACGGCAGTTGACAAAGACGCAGTTGGAGATGCGGACATTACCTTCGACATCCATGTGAAGCGCATATTCATCCCCGCTGGAAAAGCCCACGATCGGGCACTGCGGACTGGCATCCGGCTCCAGGAAACGACCTGTCAGCACACCCTCGTTGGGCGTTCCAGTGATTTCCAGGTCCACATTGGCGACGCAGTAACGGTTGTTCTCGCCGAGGTCGAAGACAAAGCCGTCCACCACGACATTACCCACAGGACCGGCATAGCCGTAGGGGCGGCGGGCGTTGAAGTTGAACAGCGGCGCGATGAATTTCTGGTCATAGGGCTGGATCTTCGTCACATGCTTGATGACATCCCGCTCGCTGAAATCGGGGGAATAACCACCGTAGATACTGATGAACTTGCCCATCTCGGACGCCTGGGTGGCACTGCCGAATTTCCCGCACTCGATGTATCCACGGTCCATACTTCCCAGATAATTGCCTTCGGCAACGAGGATCTGGTCGTTCTCCTCCGCAGCGGCGATGGCTTTCTGAAGGTCCTTCATGGCTGTGGACGGGCTCAGTCCGTCGGCACGGGCGGAACCGGTCGATATGCTGACATAGAGGGTCTTGCCGGCGACTACCCGGGAAGCCGCTTCGGCCTGGGCCGCCGACGCTTTCTCTTGATTGAGGTGCTGGGCACCTTGCTGGATACCCTTCCGGGCCTCATTCTGCAGCGCTCCGGTCGCCTTGTTCCCGAGCGAGCGGAGAAGCGAATTGAGCTGCGCGGAGGCCGGCTGCAGCGACAGCAGCATCAGCGCTGCGGCAAGAAGAATGGATACTCTTTTCATAGCAGATATGGATTAAGGTTAACAATGCATGTGGGTTCAATGGGTAAAGATAGCAATTTTTGCGGTAGTAGTGCACGGTATGGTCAGAAAAAAGCGCCGCAGATGTCTGCGACGCCTTTGGAATCTTTTTGCCGGAATAGGGCTTAGCGAAGCTTGGCATAGCCGTAACGGGCCTCGTCCTCGAGTTCGATCTCGATGCGCATGAGGCGGTTGTACTTCGCGATGCGGTCGGTACGGCTCAGCGATCCGGTCTTGATCTGGCCGCTGTTGGTCGCGACGGCGATGTCGGCGATGGTGGTGTCCTCGGTCTCACCGGAGCGGTGGGAGGTGACGGTCGTGTAGCCGTGACGGTGGGCCATCTCGATGGCATCCAGGGTCTCGGTCAGGGAGCCGATCTGGTTCACCTTGATGAGGATGGAGGTGCCGGCGCCCATTTCAATACCCTTCTGGAGGTATTTCACGGT
>JAEEHS010000053.1 GCA_016281015.1 Bacteroidales bacterium | reverse complement strand
TCCTGCCCTCCCAAGCCACTGCCACCCTCAATGGCCATATCCCCTATGCACACCGCGGTCTACTCCCCCATATCGCAA
Organism: Bacteroidales bacterium; assembly: GCA_016281015.1. Lineage (GTDB taxonomy): Bacteria > Bacteroidota > Bacteroidia > Bacteroidales > UBA932 > Cryptobacteroides. Next base: position 48,071 of record JAEEHS010000053.1, on the reverse strand, counting down.
AACAACCTCAGCAACATGTCAAAAGACAACTGCACCGTGCGCCAGGCGTCCAGCAACGTCGACGCAAAACACTACGATACCGAACGGATCCGGAAAGAATACCTGGTCGAGAAGGTAATGGTCCCGGATGAAATCAACATGGTCTATTCCATGTTCGACCGCATCATCGCCGGCGGAGCCGTTCCCGTCCATGAAGAACTCGTCCTCACTCCCCCGGAGATTCTCCGGGCCGAATACTTCACCCAGCGCCGCGAAGTCGGCATCATCAATGTCGGAGGTACCGGCGTCGTGAAAGTGGGTGACGAGGAGTTCACCATCCCCTTCAAGGAGGCCCTGTACATTGGCCGCGGCAACCGCCACGTTTCCTTCCGGAGCCTGGATCCGGCCCATCCGGCCAAATTCTATTTCAACTCCGCCACGGCCCATCGCGAAACCGGCATCAAACAGGTTTCGAAGAAGGATGCCGTCGTGATGCACCTCGGAAGCCTGGAAGAGTCCAACGAACGAACCATCAACCGCCTGCTCGTCAAGGAAGTCGTTCCCTGCTGCCAGTTGCAGATGGGCATGACCGAACTCGCTCCGGGCTCGACCTGGAACACCATGCCGGCCCATACCCACGACCGCCGCATGGAGGTCTACTTCTATTTTGAGATCCCGGACGATGCCGCCGTCTGCCACTTCATGGGCGAGCCCCAGGAGACGCGCCACATCTGGATGAAGGGGGAACAGGCCGTCATCTCCCCGCAGTGGAGCATTCACGCTGCCTGTGCTACGCGCAACTACACCTTCATCTGGGGCATGTGCGGCGAAAACGACGACTATGGTGACATGGATGTCTGTAAGACCAGCGATCTGAAGTAATGAAAAAGCTCATCATTCTCTTGGCGGCTGCTACCCTCGCGGCCGCTGGGTGTAAAAGCCCCGAACAGAAAGTCATGGCCCGTTTCGTCCCGGAAAGGGCCGATGACTTCGTCTTCGAAAACAACCTCATCGCGGGCCGTTTCTATGGAAAGGCCCTGGAAGGCAACCCGACCTCTCCCGGACTGGACATCTGGGTGAAACTGCCCGGAAAACTCGTTGCTGACGAGTGGTACAAAGGCGCCATGGAAGACCCCGGGTACTATCACCACGACCATGGCGGAAAGGATTGCTACAAGGTGGCGGTCTCCCTCGGCGGCGGTGCCTCCGTTCCGCTGATTGACGGAAAGCTCTGCTATCCCAAGACCAACTATCGCAGTTACGAGGTTCTCGAAACGACCCCCGAAAAGGTTGTCTTTACCCTGAGCTACCCCGAGTGGGAAGCGTCCGAGGGCGTCAAGGTATCCCTGACGAAAAAGCTGACCGTCACGGCGGACAGTTATTTCACCGCAGTGGAAGACAGCTACACGTTCAGCGGTTGTGACAGTCTCTGCGTCGCGGCAGGCCTCAAGCTCCACAGCGCCCAGCAGACCGTGGTCGATTCCCTGGAGAAAAGCGACCGCTACGCCATCTGGGAGAAAGCCTCCGACCAGAGCGCCGAACCCGAAGACGGGCTGATCGGGGTCGCCGTGGTCCTTCCCGGGGCGGACGGTCTCCTGCTCTCCCGGGAGCTGGATCATGCCCTCCTCGTCAAAGAGATTGTTTCCGGCGAGACGCTTTCCTACAGCATCGGCTCCTGCTGGTCCAAGGGTGAGATCAAGACCGCCGAAGACTGGTTTGCGCTTGTCTCCGGCCGGTAAGCATCCAGCTTGACAGTCAATACATTACGAAATCTCCCTTCCCCCAAAACGGGGAAGGGAGATTCTGTAAGTAGCTGATAATCAGCCGTCTTTCCGAAACCGAAGAGACTATACTTCGATCGGCTTATACTTCGGCACGAGGGCTTTCATGATGCTCCAGGCGATGAGGTAGGCAACACCGCAGAAGCAGAACATGATGAAGTAGCCGGCAGGCTTGCCGCTGAATCCGAGGAAGGTGAAGGCATCGCCCATCTGCTCGGAATAGGTAAAGAGTTTACCGGCAATCTTCTGGATAAACATCGAGCCGACACCGCCGGCCATGGCGCCGATGCCAGTCACCGTGGCGATGGTACTCTTCGGGAACATGTCACCGATGGTGGAGAAGAGGTTCGCGCTCCAGGCCTGATGGCCGGCCGCAGCGAGACCGATCAGGATAGCCGGCCACCAGGGCGTATTGAACCGGATGCCGAGGGGCTGGGCGAAAAGCGCCGCAATCGGGAAGAAGGCGAAAATCAGCATCGCCAGCATACGGCCGGCATAAGGATTCATTCCCTTCTTGTCCACGAAAATCTTCGGCAGGTAGCCGCCGCCGATGGACACGACCGTCACGATGGCATACAGGGTGAAAATCAAGGCCTGTCCGAGACCGGACGTCGCAGGGGCGTTGAACTGGTTGGAGAAATAGGACGGAGCCCAGAAGAGGAAGAACCACCAGACACCGTCGGTGAAGAACTTACCGGTGATGAAGGCCCAGGTCTGCTTGTAACCGAAGCACTGGAGCATCGGGATGGACTTTTCGGCCGCGATGGCTGCCTTTTCGGCTGCTTCGGCCGCATCATCCTGGTGGATATACTCGATTTCTGCGGCATTGACGCGCTTGCTCTCCTCGGGCTTGTCATACATGAAGGCCCAGAAGAACATCCAGATAAAGCCCAGGCCGCCAATAATGATAAAGGCCCATTCCCATCCGAGGGACTTGGCCAGCGGCGGGATGCAGAGCGGAGCCGCGAGGGCGCCGACCGAGGCACCGGCATTGAAGATGGAGGTCGCAAAAGCGCGGTCTTTCTTCGGGAAATACTCCGCCGTCACCTTGATGGCCGCCGGGAAGTTTCCGGCTTCACCGAGGGCCAGGATCCCCCGGCACAGAAGGAAGAGATACACCGAGGTCGTCGAGATGGCCAGGGCGGCATTAGAACCGATTTCAACCGCACGCATAGCCTCAACGGAACCGACACCGGTCAGATGGGCGGTCGCCCAGCCGCAGGCGGCGTGGAGGCAGGCGCCGGCAGACCAGACGCCGATGGAAATCAGATAGCCTTTCTTCGTGCCCATCCAGTCCACGAATTTGCCGGCGAAAAGGCAGCAGATGGCGTAGAAGATGGAGAAGAAAGCGGTAATAGTACCGTAGTTATCATCCGTCCAGTGGAACTCGGGTTTGATGAATTCCTCATAGGTCAGAGACAGGACCTGACGGTCCAGGTAGTTGACGGTGGTAGCGACGAAAAGCAGGGAGCAAAGCCACCAGCGCCAATTTGTCATGAGTTGTTTCTGTGTTGACATATGGCTTAGATAATAGATTTAACAGCGCTGCGCATGCCTTCTTTCTGGATCAACGCCAGGTCGGCGGCAAGAAGTTCGGTAAGGCCCGGAATCTGATTCAAATCCTCGCCCCAGATGAAATCGTCGGCGAGGACGCCTTCGGCGACTTTACGGACATCACCCGTCGCCCAGAGGCCTTTCAGAAGGTCCATGATCTTCGGATCATCGTTCGGAACAATCTCATCTTCTCCGCGTTTTCCACCCTTATAATAGGTACAGATACCGGCAAGGCCCAGGACCAGGCCCTTCGGAAGCGCACCTTTGCGCTCCAGATAGGTCTTCAGACCGGGCAGGTCGCGGGTCTTGAATTTCGGGAAGGAATTGAGCATGATGGAGGTCACGAAATGTTTCACGAACGGATTGCGGAAGCGCTCCAGCACATCGCCGGCAAACTTTTCGAGTTCCTCCTTCGGAAGATTCAGGGTCGGAAGCAGTTCCTCGTACATGACCTTCCGGACGAAAGCGCCGATCTCGGGATCTTCGCAGCACTCCTTCACCGTGTTCAGGCCACTGAGATAGCCCACCGGACTCAGCACCGTGTGCGGGCCGTTCAGCAGGGTGACCTTCCGCTCATGGTATGGAGCCTCGGAAGGGACGAACAGGACGTTGAGTCCCGCCTTGTCGGCCGGGAATTCCTTTGCCACCTCCTTCGGGGCCTCGATGACCCAGAGATGGAAAATCTCGGCCTTGTCCAGCAGATGGTCGTCATAGCCGGCCCGCTCGCAGAGCTGGGCGGCGGTATCGCGCGGATACCCCGGGACGATGCGGTCCACCAGGGTCGAATACACGCCGCAGGCCTCCTCGAACCAGGCAGCGAAGTCCGGGCCGAGGTTCCAGAGGTCAATGTACTGCCGAATGCATTCTTTCAGGTGCTTTCCGTTCTCGAAAATCAATTCGCAGGGGAAGATGACAAGGCCCTTGCTCTTGTCCCCCTTGAAGAACTGATAGCGGTGGTACAGGAGCTGGGTCAGTTTGCCCGGATAGGAGGAAGCCGGCTTGTCGTCCAGTTTGCACGCCGGATCGAAAGCGATGCCCGCCTCGGTCGTATTGGAGATGACGAAACGGATCTCCGGCTGTTCAGAGAGGGCCAGGTACGCCTCGAACTGGGTGTAGGGGTTCAGTCCGCGGGAAATGACATCGATCAGGTCCACGCTGTCGACCGGTTCACCGCCGAGCAGTCCCTGAAGGTTCAGGTGGTACAGGCCGTCCTGCTCGTTGAGCCATTCGACCATGCCCTTCTCGATGGGCTGGACGACGACGACGGATCCGTTGAAATCCGTTTTCTGGTTGGTCTTCCAGATAATCCATTCGATGAAGGCGCGGAGGAAGTTGCCTTCTCCGAACTGAATCACCTTTTCGGTGTACTGCTTCGCCTGGGGAGCAGTCTTACGGTTTAATCTTTCCATATGATTGAATATTACAAAGTTACTCCTGTTTTAAATATTGCGATCTCCCGGTAGCCGTTCTTTTCGTTGTTGACCGTTTCACCGGAAGCGACCGAAAGGACATAGTCCCGGAAACGCGCCGCAACCGTATCCATGGTTTCATCCTGGGCGAGGACACCGGCATTGAAGTCAATCCAGCCGGGCTTGTTTTCCGCCAGCGGGGTATTGGTCGAAATCTTCATCGTCGGGACAAAACTCCCGAAGGGGGTCCCGCGCCCCGTCGTGAACAGGACGATCTGACAGCCGGAAGAAGCCAGCGCCGTCGAGGCCACGAGGTCGTTACCCGGGGCGCTCAGCAGGTTCAACCCCTTACTGCGCAAGCGCTCACCGTAGCGGAGCACGCCGCGGACAATGGACTTGCCGCATTTTTGCGTACATCCGAGCGATTTTTCCTCCAGGGTCGAGATACCGCCCGCCTTGTTGCCCGGAGAGGGATTCTCATACACGGGCATGCCCTGCTTCATGAAATATTCCTTGAAATCATTGATCAGGGAAACGGTCTTGTCGAAGGTCGCCCGGTCCTGGCAGCGGTTCATCAGAATGGTCTCCGCCCCGAACATTTCCGGGACCTCGGTCAGCACGGTCGTCCCTCCCTGGGCCACGATCCAGTCGGAAAAGACGCCCAGCAGCGGGTTGGCCGTGATGCCGCTCAGACCGTCCGAGCCGCCGCACTTGAGTCCGACGCGAAGTTCGCTGACCGGGACCTCCTCCCGGACATCTTTCGAAGCGACGGCGAAGATGGAGCGGAGCTGCTCCAGTCCATATTCAATCTCGTCTTTTACCGCCTGGGTCTTGAACATCTTCACGCGCGTCTCGTCCACCGGTCCCACCAACTCCCGGAAAGCGTCCAGCTGGTTGTTCTCGCAGCCGAGCGAAACGACCAGCACACCGCCGGCATTGGGGTGATGGACCATGTCAGCGAGGACCGTCCGCGTGTTTTCATGGTCTCCGCCCAGCTGAGAGCAGCCATAATTGTGCGGGAAGGCGACAACGGCGTCAACCGAACCCTCATGGCCTGCAATCTCAGCGCGGAAACGCTTTACGATCTCTTCACAGATGCCGTTTACGCAGCCCACCGTCGGAATCACCCAGATCTGGTTCCGCACGCCGACTTGTCCGTCCGCCCGACGGAATCCTCTGAAGGTCCGCCGTTCGGAAGAAGGTGCAATTTCGACGAGCGACGGCTCGTATTTGTACTCCAGCAGTCCTTCCAGATTCGTCTTGATGCAGGAATGGTCCACCATCGTGCCGGCCGCGGCCGCCCGGGTGACATGCCCGATCGGGAAGCCGTACTTGATGACGTCCTCTCCTTCCGCAAGGTCCCGCAGGACGATTTTATGCCCGCGCGGAATATCCATCTGAAGCGCAACGCCTTCGACCCTCTCGCCCTTGACGAGGTCGTCCAGCGCCACGGCGACATTGTCCGCAGGGTTGATTATAATGTATCTCATCAGAACCGGAAATAATTCTTGGCGTTGTTATAGCAGATATCTTCGACCATCTTGCCGATCCACTCGATTTCAGAAGCGGGCAGTTTGCCGTTTTCGACATCGGTACCGATGACATCGCAGAGGATCCTGCGGAAGTACTCGTGGCGCGGGTAGGAAATGAAGCTGCGGCTGTCCGTGAGCATGCCGACGAAGCGGGACAGCAGACCCAGCACGCTGAGCGCGTCCATCTGGCGGCGCATGCCGACTTCCTGGTCGAGGAACCACCAGCCCGAGCCGAACTGCATCTTGCCGGGGAAGGTCCCGTCGTTGAAGGTATAGGCCATCGTCATCATGACCTCGTTGTCCTTCGGATTGAGGCAGTAGAGGATGGTCTTGGCCAGCGCGTCTTCTGCGGCCAGCCGGTCGAAGAATTTGTGGCCGGCGGCGGCCGTCGGCAGGTCGTGGATGGCGTCATAGCCCGTATCCGGACCGATCAGGCCGAACATCTTGGAATTGTTATTCCGGATGGCCCCGACATGGAACTGCTGGGCCCATCCGGCCCGGGCGTCCATGACGGCCATATCGTGCAGAAAAGCGCTGCGGAACTTGTTGAGTTCGAGTTCGGAAACCCGGCGGCCGAGCAGGACCATCTTGAAGATGGCCTCGATCTCGATCTGCTTGTAATCGGCGGCATAGAAGGTTTCAAGCCCGTGGTCGGAGAGACGGCATCCCATCGCTGCGAAGAAATCGTGACGCCTCTCAAGGGCTTCGATCAGGTCGGCGTAGGAGTCAATCTCCATTCCGGCGGCCTCGCCGAGTTTCTTCAGGTACTCCTTGTAGGACTTGGGGTCCTCGATGGCCATCGCCTTGTCCGGACGCCAGGCCGGAATGACCCGGGTGCCGAAAGGATTGGCGGCGATCATCTTGTGCCAGCGCAAATCGTCGGCCGGGTCGTCGGTGGTGCAGACGACCTCGACGTTGAAGCGGCGGATGAGACTCTGGCCCCGGAACTCTTCTTTCCCGAGTTTCTCGTTACATTCGTCGAAAATTTCACGCGCCGTCGCCGGGCTCAGCAGCTTGTCGATGCCGAAGACGCGGCTCAGCTCCAGATGGGTCCAGTGATACAGGGGGTTGCGCATCGTATAGGGTACCGTCTCGGCCCATTTCTCAAAGGTTTCCCAGGCGGTCTTCGTGCCGCCGGTCAGGTACTCTTCGCTCACGCCGTTCGCCCGCATGGCTCTCCACTTGTAGTGGTCGCCATAATGACCGTCCACCAGCCAGAGCTGCGTGATGTCCCGGAAACGGATGTTCTCGGCAATCTGCTGCGGCACGAGGTGGCAGTGGTAGTCGATGATGGGCATCTTGGATGCGTGCTCATGGTACAGCATACGCGCCGTATCATTGGAGAGCATGAAATTTTCGTTGATAAAAGACATGGTATGTTTGTGTTTTATGATTTGGAAGAGAGTCGGGGTATCACCCCCGGCTCCCTTGGATGTAGAGATTACCTGCGGCCCCGTTTGACACGGAGCTGACCGGACATCGGATTCCAGCGGGCCGGACCGACATCGGCCTTCTTCAAGGCTTCGTCCGTCAGGGTATAGTCCCCGTTGGCAGCATCCGCACAAGGATCCGCGGCCAGGACGCTGCCGCCACCGGCCGTACCGGCTGCCTCATCAATAATACCGCCCCAGAAACCATCCTTCAGATTGAAGAAGTGATTGTTGGAGACCTGGGTCGGAGTCTTCGAGTTCGTATCTTTCTTACCGAAGATATTGGTTCCCTCGGTCATATTGATGAAGAGGTTGTTGGTAATCCGGTAGACCGAGTTCTGCGTACTGCGGAGATAGAACACCCCATTCCCGTTCGGCGCAGGGGCGTCGAAAAGGTTGTTGGTTACATTCAGGACATCGTTCTTCACATTGGCGTCTACGCGGAAGCAGTCACGGCCGCCCTTGACGGTGCAATCCTCCACCGTAATGGTTCCGTATTCGCCCTTGCGGAAATCGAACACGCCCTGGCCTGTACCCTGGTTCGTTACAAGCAGGTTGCTGAAGACCACGGCGCCGAACTTGGCATCGTCACCGTTGCCGTAAATGAGGCTCTTCTTGACCCCGTCGACAGAACAATTGCGGACAATCAGCCGATCGGCGGAGAAGGCGGTAGCAACATTGATCAGGTTGTTGGAAACGGCATCTCCGGCATCGTTCGTCGCACGGGAACGGATGGAGAGGTTCTCAATGACGAGGGAGCCCATCGGCTCGGTCGAAGCCGGGATGTCAAACTGAAGGATGTTCAGGATGGCACCCTTTTCTCCCCTGAGGTGCATATTGGCCGTCAGGGAGACGGTGTTGAGCGTGTACTCTCCGGCAGCGAAGAGGATGTCGGTCTTTCCGGCCTCGATGGCAGAAGCGAACTGTTCTGCATTCTCGACCTTGAAGCTACTTGCAGGCGCCGTATCCGCGGCGGGATTCCACTTCGGAGCACCGACACCGCAACTCTGGGCCAGGGCATTCACCAAGGTGAAGTCACCGGAAGCGGCATCCTTGAACGGATCCTCGCTGAGGATGACACCATTACCGGTAAGGGTTTCCTCCTTGGTCAGGCCGCCCGTGTAGAACTTGTCGTTGATGCTGTAATAGAAGTTGTGCGAGAAGGCAGGCTTGACCAGACTGGCGTCAACCTTTGCAGCGACAGAATTCGTGACGGCGGCGATCATGTTATAAGACACCACATAAGCCGTCGAAGGCTGCGTACGCGCAAAGAAGATTCCGTTTCCGTTACCGCTGTCGTTCAGCTGGTACAGCGTATTGCGGCGGATATAGAGTCCATCCAGCACGCAGGTCTTGTCCACCCGGAGGAAGTCGCGGCCACCAACGACGGTCGACTCTTCCAGCGTGAAGGTTCCATACTTACCGTGTCTGAGGTCAAACACGCCCTGGCCCGCACCCATATCATACACTTCCAGGCCTTTGAACAGCACCTTGGCAATATCAAACTTGTCAGCCGTATTGGAAGCATAGATCACACTCTTGGCGAAATTGCGGATCACAACGTTCTCGACTTCCACCGCATCGGCCTTCACGCCATCGCTGTTATCCAGATCGATGAGAATGCCCTGGGCTTCCAGATCGGGCTTGAGACCTCCGGCGTCATCCGTCTTCGATGCCTTGGCATCAACGGAGAGGTTCTTCAGCGAGAAGGTTCCGACTTCGCCGCTGAGTTTGAAGGCGCCGAGAATCGTGGCACCGTCCTGGCCGGTCAGGCTGAGCGGAGCGGTGACTTTCAGGACAGGGGAACCATCGGGATTGCCGTCGGCATCGGAATCCCTGAGACCCAGGTCATAGGTACCGGGAGCCAGGGCAATTTCGCTCTTGCCGGCCAGAATGGCATTGTTCAGTTCGTCCACGTTCTTTACAACGAGAACACCTCCCTGGTCACCACCGGCGGAAAGGACCGCGAAAGCCGCCACACCGGCTTCGGATTCCGTATTGTAAATATCTTCCGCGGAAGGATTGGCATAGACTTCGACCCGGTAGCTGCCCGGATCCAGCATGGACACCGTACCGCCGGGAATCGTATAAGTCGTTTCTTCGACAGTATAGGTCTTTCCGCTGAAGATCACCGAATAGCTGCCGGCGCCCGGAACCGCCTCCCAGTTGAGGACGACCGGGGTCGTCTCGCGGGCGGTAACGGTCGCAGGTTCCGCGACCGGAGCCGGAGCGGCGAGGGCCGTATTGACCGGCGTCACATCGGTGGACCAGGCCAGCTTCTCCAGAGAGACGGGACCGTCGGCCCAGACATAGACCAGCGACTCTTCCGTGATTCCTCTCAGAAGGATCTTCTGGACACTGTTGAGGTCCGTCAGGGCAGAGGCGCCGCCCTTGATGGCCACCGAAGAGCGGTCAGCAGGACCGGCACCCACCAGGATATGGGCACCCTTGCCTTCCGGATCGGAAACTTTCACGAGGACGGAGCCCGGCGTATTGACCTTGAAGGCTAGGTAGCCCTCGAGCGGGAGGTTCTTCTTGTTGACGGAGCTCGCCTGGCCGAAGCCGAGGGCGCCTTCCGCCGCAGAGAAGACATAATTGTCGCTCGCATTGATATACAGACCGTCACGGACCATTTCCCGTTTGATCTTCTCGGTAAAGAGCGCCGCGTCAGCGAAGTTCCAGGTCTTGGAACCGGTGAGCGCATTCAGCGTCAGGTCTTCTTCCTTCTCCACATAGGGCGTCCACCAGCGGGAAGCACCGATGCCCCGTCCCGCAATCTCCGAATCCGGATCCAGGTTGAAGTAACCGCCCTTGGAGTTGTAGCAAGGATCGACGTTGAGTTTCTTCAAACCCAGTTTCGACGGAGCATAATTGTCGGAGAAATAGGTCGCAGGAACATTGTAGTAATAGTTGTCCGCTGCCGTCAGGCCGAGGTCTCCGGCATACTTGTAGTTGGCCTTGTCGGAGCCGAAGCGGCTGTCCGCCGGCATGTTCAGCAGCAAGTTATTCCGGAAGACGAAGGATCCGGGAACCGACTGGAATCCGAAGAATCCCATGCTGTAACTGCCCTCATTGTAGGCAAATCCGGTCGCGTTGACGGTGTTGTTTTCAAACACAAACGACTCGATCGAAGGATTCGCATCCACCCGCAGCCAGGTACGGCCACCACCGAAAATGGTATTGTTGACGAAGCTGATCTTTCCGAACTTGGAAGCTTTGCGAAGGTCCATGACATCGCCACCGTTCATATTGGTGTTGATATTGACCATATAGCAGCTGTCAAAGGTCAGTTCACCGGCATCATAGGTCTGGTCCCATTCATAGATGAGACCCTTGCTGAAGGAGGTGATGTAGCAGTTACGGAACGTGATGTTCTCAAACTGCGCGGAAGCCTCGGCGAAATCCTTCTTGGCCTTGTCCAGCTGAATGAGGAAGCCGTAGGTTTCCTCCACGCCGTCGAAAGTAACATCCTGGAAGAGCCAGGAGCCCTTGGTGAGCGGGGCACGGAATTCCAGTTCACCCTGGATGATCGGCTGGGTCCCGTCAGCGGCGCTTTCACCGTAGATGGAGACCGGCTTGGACACGCTCTGGGTCTTGATCAGATACGGGGATCCTTCCAGTTTCAGGTAAATCTTCGCACCTTCCGTAGCGAGGGCGTTCTGGAGGGCGGCCACCGACGAGACTTCCGTCATTTCGGCGGGATCGACATTGGTCCAGACATTGACCTGGCCGCGGCGGGCGGTCTTGTAGAAAAGAATCAGTTCGTACTCTTTTCCCGGCTCAAGGGCGTTTTCGCCCTCTCCGCTGACGATCGCAGCGGCGGCATCGATTTCAGCCGCCGAGAGTTGGTAGCTCTTGCGCTCTTTGGCGCCCGGAGCTCCATACTCGATATGGTCGACTTCCTTGTAGTCCTCCACATCCTTGGACCAGGCCAGAGAGACGCTGTTCTTGGTTTTTGCCGTCACTTCGAGGAAGAGGTTATCCTTCACGGCAAAGGTTTCCACCTTGGAAGGGAAAACGGCCCAGGAAGAAGACTCCCGCTTGCTGCTGTTGGCTTTTACGCGGCAGTACAGGGTGAGGTCCGGGTCCAGGGTCTTGTCATAAGGAACCTGATCGGGCGTCAGTTCTTCAGTAAAGCTAAGCGAGGTCATCGCCTCGTCCGTATAGGCTTCCAGCGTATAGGAGTCGGCATCCTTGTTTACATCCCAGGAGAAGGTCACGACATTGCCCAGCCGGCTGTTGGTCTTGGACCGCAGATTCAGCGGCTCCAGGCAGCGCTTCAGGCTGAGCTCCGTGATTTCTTCGAATTTCTCACGGGTGCAGCCGGCCGCCATGGACAGGGTCAAGAGTCCCAGGAGTACGGTTTTAATGATATTGTGATACTTCATAGTGCTTTGCATATTAATAGCCATAGTCGTTCTTGATCAGGCCCTGGCTGTTGGACATCGTGTCGTTGAACATCGGCCAGAACATATACTGCTCCGGGTCACGGGTATAAAGCCCATTGATCCGCTCGGTGTAGAAGCCCGTGCTCTTGGCGTCATCGTATTTGTTGACATAGCCGGCTTCGAGCGTATATCCGGAAGGAGCGTCCGCACCGTCCTTGAAGAATACCAGGCTGAGACGGCCTTCGTCCTCCTCATCAACGGTATAGTACACATCACCGCTCAGGGTGCCGTAATTGCCCGTCAGGCCGCGAAGGTCTTTCATTTCAGCAATGGCTTCATCCAGCTTGGTCTTCAGCAGGTTCCAACGGATCAGGTCACCCTTGCGGAGGAACTCGCCGCAGAACTCGAGGGCACGTTCTTCGACGATGGCGTCGAACATGTCCTGCTTGTTCGCAATGGAATTGACATAGGTTTCAGCCGCATCTTCGTCTCCCGCATAGGCCCGCTGGCGAATCTGCTTGAGATAATTCTTGGCAAGAGGAAGGTTGCCGAGTTCATTCTCGACCTCGGCGGCCATCAGCAGGATATCGGCATAGCGCATCACAACCGGCTTGATGCCGTCGTCATTGCCACCGGTGTACGGGTTCGCCTTCATCTGGTCGAAACGATACTTGCCGAAATACCACTTGGAAATACCGGCAAGTTCCAGTTCATTGTCCTTGGTCCACTGATAGTTGGCGCAGGTCACATCCCGGCGGACATCCTTCTCGTCATACATGAAATACACCGTGGGAAGCGGACCGGCGTCGCCGCCACGGTCCACACCCGCCGTATACGTCGACTTGGCCGAAGAGACCGCGAAGGTGAAATTCCAACGGCCCCGGCCAGCCCCGAAGGGGATGACATAGAGGGTTTCATTGGCAGGTCCGGCCGTCATGTGTTCGCTGTTGTTGAACGCTTTCCAGTAAGCGGCGAAGTCCTCCAGGCCGGCCTTTCCGATGGCATCGTTCAGATGCGCCTGGATCCGGGGATACAGTTTATCCTTGGCGAGGGCCGGATCGGAAGAGAGACGGACCTCACCCGGATCACCGGTGCCGACCTTTCCATCTTCCGGACGGAGGGCATAGCCGGAGGCGGCAAGACCGATACGGGCGAACAGGCCCTCGGCGAAAACCTTGTTGATCCGGTCGGCACGGGAAGTGGCCGCCGTCGCACCCGGATACGGGAGATATGCAATCGCCTCGTCCAGGTCCGCGAGAATCTGGTTGAAGATCACGTCACGGCTGGATTTCGGGACATAAATCGTCTCGGCCGAAACCGGAGCGAAACGGGCCGGGACATCGCCCCAGGCCTTGATCAGGTCATAATAGACCATCGCGCGGAGGGTCAGGGCCTCACCGAGCAGGTAGGCCATGTCGGGTTTCTGCGCAACGGAGCCGTACTTCCGGAGACCTTCGATCACCAGGTTGGCCCGTTCAATGGCCGTATACATCAGCGGGAAGGGTCCGTTGGAAAGGTTCAGCTGTCCATTGTTGGGGAGGCAGTTATAGGATGCGATATCCGTCTTTCCGTCGCCGGGCTTGAACGTATTGTACCATTCGATATCCGTATTGAAACCATACCACGGCAGGAAACGGCCGCGATAAGAGTTCACTTCGCAGAATGCTTCCGTGATACCGAAAATGGTTCCTTCCGCCAGGGTGTAGTTCGAATAGACGGTGGCAGGATCATAGGCGGACGGAGATTCCTGGTCCAGGATCAGGTCACAAGAAGGAGCCGCCACAAGGAGTGATGCTGCCAGAGCAATCAGGTTAAATATCTTTTTCATCTTCACTCAGCATTAAAAGGTAAGATTCAAGCCGGCCACGAAACCGATGCTCTTCGGGTAAGCGGAATAGTCCACGCCCGGAGTCAGCGGTGTTGCGCGGCGGGTATCGACCTCCGGATCATAACCGGAGTAAGGAGTCAGGCAGAAGAGATTGCTGCCGGTCACATAGACGCGAACCTTGCGGAGATGGACCTTCTGGGTCAGTTCCTCAGGAAGCGTGTAACCGAGGGTGACACTCTGCAGGCGAAGGAAGGAAGCATTCTCGACAGCCCAGTCGGAGAAGACGGCCTGGGAGATGGCCGGAGACCACATACTCTTGCCGGCATTGACGGCGGCAAGTTTCTCGGGATCGGTAATCAGTTCACCGCTTGTCCAGTCGATATTCGTCCAACGCTTGTCCACCGCCATATCGCTGATGAGGTTGCGGTTGTAGAACTTACGGGAAGAGGTGAACTCGATCTTGTTGGCATTGTAGACCTGCTGGCCGAGCATGAAGTTGAAGTTCGCGCTGAAGTCGAAGCCCTTGAGATAGCCGCTGAGCGCGAAGCCGCCCGTAAACTTGGGTGCAGCATTGCCGATGATGGTGCGGTCGAGGTTGGATACCTTGTAGTGGTCGACAATCGGATTGTTATCAGCATCCTTGACGGCCTTGGCCTTGTCCGTCGTGGCCTTGCCATCCTTGTCGAGATAGACCGGATTGGCGGTGGTCAGGACCTTGTACTTCGGGGCGCCCGGCATCATATAGCTGGCCCCGACGATGTCGGAGGAGTCATCGATCCCGTTCTTGAGCACCCACTTGCCGTTTACATAATTGAAGTCTTCGGCCTTGTAGAAGCCGTCGGAGACATAACCGTACATATTCCCGAGCGGTTGTCCCACCTCTACGATATAGTCATCGCCGATTTCGGTGGAAGCCCAGTAGGACTGCGCCGTAATCTTGTCCAGACCGCCGAGGTCCGTCACGACGTTCTTGTTGTAGGCAATGTTCCCGCTCAGGTTGAGGGAGAAGTCCTTCTTCTGGACGATGGGAGCGTTGAGGGTCAGTTCAATACCGCGGTTACGGGTGGAACCCAGGTTCCGGAACTGGCTGTCATAACCGGATCCGGGAATCGGATAGTTGATCAACAGGTCCTTGATATCATTCTGGTAGACCTCGACGGCACCGGAGAGTTTTCCCTTGAAGACACTGAAGTCGAGACCGATGTTGTGGGTATAGGTCGTTTCCCACTTCAGGGCCGGATTGTCCTTGACCATCTTGCCGTCATATTTGACCGGCGCATAGTAGTTGGAACTCTGGCTCAGCCAGGCCGTCGTAACGGAGGCATACTGGAGCATCATCAGACCGGAAGGAATGTTGTTGTTACCGGCCGTACCGAAGCTGTAACGCAGCTTGAGCTGGTCCAGCCAACCCTGGGTCGAGGCCATGAAATCCTCATTGGAGATGGTCCAGGACACGGCCGCGGACGGGAAGAAGCCCCAGCGGTTTTCCTTGGTGAACTTCGAGGAACCATCCGCGCGGAACGTTGCACCGATGCTGTAGCGACGCTTGTAGTCGTAATTGACCCGCGTAAAGAAGGACAGCAGGTTGTCGTTCGGATTGATGGTATTGGCAGAAGAAGCCGGAATACCGGAGGACATCTTGCTCCAGGCATGCTCGGCATTGAAGAAATCCGGGAATCCGTCGATCATCAGGGTGACGAGATTGCTCTTGTGGATGGTCATTTCTTCACCGATGAGAGCCGTCAGCTGATGGTCATCGTTATTCAGCAGATTCTTGAAATCGTAATTCAGCGTATTGGTGTTCCGGTATTTGTTCCGGAAGAGTTCCTTGTGCTGGTTGGACGGGGTGCTCTTGACCGTGGAGTTATTCGCCACATAATAGGTCGTCAGACCATAGAAACGGTCGTCCGACTGGGTGAAATTCTCCACGCCGCCTTCAATCTTCAGACGGAGGTTGTCGATAATCTCCCAATTGAAGGCCGCATTGGCGTTCCAGTCATTGCGGATGTACTTGCTGTCGTTGTCTGCGACCGAGCGGAGCGGCGGCGCATTGTCGCCAAAGTCCTGCTCTTCGTCCGCACCGACGGCATTGGCCGCCAGGGGAACCGGGCTGTAGGAGACCGCATGCTTGAGACGGCCGTTACCGGAAGTCGTACCCGTATCCTTGATACCATTGGCACCGCCGCCGCGCACCTGGGTACGGGCGTAACGGATATTGGCGTCGATACTGGTCGTGGAGGAGGTCTTGAAGTTGGCCTTGAAACTGAGGTTGTCTCTCATGTAGGAAGAACCTTTCATGATGGCCTTGTCTCCCATATGGGCATAGCCGAGGGTCCAGTTGTAATTCTCACCGCTGCCCGAAACGGAGGCGTCAGCGCTGAAGGTGGATCCGGTGTTGCCGAACACGGCCTTGATCCAGTCATTGGAAGCAATGCCGGAATAGAGGTCGATATCGGAGAAGGAACCGAAATAAGGCGTGTAGTTGCTGCTGACATTGTCACGGACCGTGGCCAGTTCATACTGGAACTTCACAAAGTTCTCGGCATCCATCACCTGGATGGCTTTTTTGTTGGCCATGGTCTTGAGCCCCCAGTACGTATTAACCTTCACGGAAATCTTCTGGCCTTTCTCAGCGCTCTTGGTCGTGACGATGACAACGCCGTTCGCGCCCCGGCTACCGTAGATGGCCGTGGAGAAGGCATCCTTCAGAACGTCGATCGAAGCGATTTCCGAAGAAGGGATGTCGTTGATGGATTCCACCGGGAAACCGTCCACGATGTACAGCGGGCTGGAGTCCTGGGTGATGGAACCGCCGCCGCGGACGCGGATCTTGATGTCAGCATCCGGGTCACCTTCCGTCGTGACGACAGAGACGCCCGCCATCTTACCGGCGAGGGCCTGGGAAACGGTCGTTACCGGCTGTTCGGTGAGTTTGTCCGCACCCACGGAAGCGACGGAACCGAGCAGGTCGCGGCGTTTGACCGTGGCATAACCGACGACGACCACCTCATCGAGGAAAGTCGCATCCGCCTTGAGAACGACATTGATCTCGCTCTGACCGTTGATGGCAACGGTCTGGTCGGCCAGACCAATGAAGGAGAATACCAGGTTCACTGCATCCGAAGGGACCGTCAGCACATAGTCTCCGTCGATGCCCGTGATGGTTCCGTTGGTCGTCCCTTCGACGACAACACCGGCTCCGATCAGCGGTTCACCGTTCTCATCCGTGACGATACCCTTGACGGTCGTCTGTGCGGAGAGAATTCCCATGCTTACGCCCAGGCAGAGAACTGCAAGAAAGAGTTTCTTTGCTGGATTGTTCATAAGTGATTGATTATTAGTTAATAGAAATTAATGTTTCTGATAAGTGCCACCCTCGTTCCCGGAGGCGACAATATCTTTCACCAAATAATGCAGGTACATTTCAAGGTTCGTATAACGTCCCTTGGGGTCGAGGGTCTTGGCTGGCGCATCGGAAGCGTCCAGGGGATTCAGGGAGAATAGACTCTCGTAACTGTCCGGGATGCCGTCCTTGTCGCTGTCTGTCACGGCATCACCCTTGTATTCGGGCCAGGTGGCGCCATAAGCGCTCTTCACGTCATCCATATTCTGGATGAGCCGCCCGCTGCCCTTTTTCACGTCTTCGCAGATGCGCTGGTCCACTGCATCCCGCACCAGCGAAGCACCTGCCCAGGCACAGACCTGCTGCATCGCCTGAGCGGCCGAGTGCGTGGTCGTATAGACATCTTTCCCGTCCTTGCCGGCAATCGCAAGCGGAGCAGAGAGAAGATGCCCTTCATAAGAGAGATTGTAATCGGAATATGTTTTTTTCCAGTAAACCCCGTCGGGATAACTGCTGCTTCCTGTGGGATACTCGTTATTATAATTCCCTGACATATAAAGGTATGCCCAGTCATAGGGGAAATACTTTTTCACATCGGAACCATTTTCCTTCACAGTTTTGGAATAACCGCCATCGGCCTCGATGAAATAGCGCTTGTCGTTGGAATCCGGTCCTTTCTTATAGTAATTGTTCACCAGGTTGTAGTGACCGCCTTCCCCGCCATAGCAACCATTGCTGGAGCCCCAGTTGTAGTTGACACAGTTGCGGTAGTCCACGTTCCCGCGGTACGTATCCGTGGACACGCCATTGTCCTCATACAGGTTCTGGTGGTCGAAGCGGGGCGTCCGGTTCTGGTGGTGGGCCAGGAGATTGTGGTGGAAGGAGGCATTCTTTCCGCCCCAGATACCGCCATACCCATGGTCTCCTTTGCTGTGCTTGCTGGAAAGCATCGATTCGGCGATGATGCACCACTGCATCGTCATATTCACATTACCATAGAAAGAAGCGCACTCATCGATGCTCCAGCTCATCGAGCAATGGTCCAGGACAATGTGTTTCAAATAGCGTCCCCAGATACAATCCTCGCTGTCCCCGGCATTGGGACCCTCATCCCCGAGGCGGAAATGGACAAAACGGATGATCACATTGTCAGCCTGCAGGTTGACCGTATAGTTCTTCAAGCAGATCCCACCTCCGGGTGCCGTCTGTCCGGCAATGGTCAGATTGCCCTTCGCCTCCTTGAGCGGAGCCTGCAGGGCAATGATTCCCGCCACGTCAAAGACAACAACCAGCGGACGGCTTTCTTTTTCGATCGCATACCGGAGCGTGCCGGGGGTGCTGCCGTCATCTTCCAGGCTCGTCACATGATAGACCTTGCCGCCGCGGCCGCCACTCGTGTACATGCCGCCGCCTTCCGCGCCGGGAAATGCTAACGCTCCCAGGCTTTCTTCCGATGCAGGAATCTTGAAAGCTTCATACAGGTTTCCTTCAATCGGGCCCGGATTCTGAGGGGCTTCTCCGGCCGTTTTGGCCTCCAGGACGTCCGACCAGGCAGAGGTTTCGCTGCCGGATACGGCACACACGCTGAAACGATACGTCGTTCCTTTATTGAGGTTTTCAAACTTCTTGAAACGGTTGACCGTAAACTCTTTTTCCACCACCAGCGTCCCGTTGAGCAGCTGATATTGATAACGGGTTGCGCCTTCAACGGGATCCCACTTGAAACCCAGTGAGGTTTCCGTCGGCGTCCCGTAGAGCGTCAGCCCTGTCGGAACAGACAGTCCGGATGAGTCCGTATTCCCGCCGGAGGGTTTTCCGCAGGAGAACAGGACGGAAAGCCCCATGATGGCTAAAACAAACTTTCTCATAGCATCTCATATTCCAGCGCCGCCCAGATGAGAGGGCCGATGCCCTTGGGGTCATTGGAGCGCACGCGTTCATGGATATAATAATCGTAATCGCCGCTGCGGTTCTGTTTGCCGCCGAGGCCGGCCACCTCGCAGCAGTCATTCAGGCTGACCAGCCCATTATCTTCCGTTACGAAGGTCTTGACGAGGCTCTCATACGTCTGGACGGCATATTCCAGGCAGTCCAGGATCCCCAGACGGCAGCCTTTCAGATAACTGTAAGCAAACATGGCACTCGAGGTGGCTTCGAGATAGTTCCCTTCCCGGTAAGGCTGGTCCAGGACCTGGAACCACATGCCCGTCGCGGCGTCCGCGAACAGCGGCAGGGTCGCCGAAAGGGAACGGAAGATTTCCACGAGGCTGTCCTTCTGCTCTCCGTCCGGCAGGATTTCGACGACGTCCACGAGGGCCATCATATACCAGCCCATGGCCCGTCCCCAGGCGTGGGCGGACTGACCCGTGTCGGGATCGCACCAGAACATCTCGCCGGAGGCATCCCAGGCATGCCTCAACAGGCCTGTCGCCGGATCCAGGGTATGGTCATAGGCCGTCAGGAACTGCCGGACGATGTCTTCGTTGTTCAGGGCTTTGAGGCTGTCGGCGACATAGCGTTCTGTGTACTCCGCCAGGAAAGGCATTGCCATATACAGGCCGTCCAGCCACATCTGATCGGGATAGATGGCCTTGTGCCAGAAGCCGCCCTCGGCATTTCGCGGCTGATCCACGAGCTGGAGATAGAGCGTGTCCATCGCGGCGCGGTATTTCTCCTTCCCCGTCCGGTCGTACAGCTGGAACAGCGTGCGTCCGGGGCAGACATGGTCCAGGGAAAAGTTCTCCTTGCGGTACTTGTAGATCCGTCCGGTGGAATCGATGACGCTGTCGTACCACGCGTCCACATAGTCCAGGACATCCTCCGCAGGCGTTGCATCCAGGAAGGCCTTGAGCTCCAGACCGGTCGTATAGTTCCATTTCAGACGTCCGTCCAGTCCGTCGATAAATGTCGCCTCCGGGCAGCGGGCCATTTCGCTCCGGACGACTTTCAGAGACAGCGGCGCCTTGGCCGTGCATGCGGTCAAGGCGAGGGCAAGGATGATACAGATTCTTTTCATCGGTTGTCGTAAGGATTCCAGAGGATGCCATCCTCTTTCTGGTACATCACTTTCTCAAAGCTATATTCGGCAGCCTGCCGGGCAGTGAGCTGACGGGACCACTTGACACGCGGTCCGCGGGCTCCCGGCCCGTCATTCTGGTATTCGCCATAATAGGAATTCTTCCTGGTATCCGGCTTGCCGGGCTTTTCCCAGTCATGCCAGCCTTCCGGCAGGATGTGCGCCCCGAGGTGGCAATGGAGGAAGACCGTCCGGGCATAGGCGCCCCAGGGCCGGCCCAGATAGACTTTGTCCACGCCGGGCACGGCGGTCAGGGTGCAGTCCCGGAACACATAGCCGTACTTCTGCCCCTGGAAGGTCGAGGCGGCCGTGACATAACTGTTCTTCTTGCTGTGGAGGGTACATCCCTCGAAGTAGGCGATGCTCGGGCCGAAGATGAAGTCCGTCGTGCCCTCTATATAACAGTCCTTGAAGTAGTTCCGTTTCACGCCGCCGAATTTCCCATAACGCCCGTAGGTATAGAGGGTGTCCTGGTTGCCAAGAAAGCGGCAGCGGTTGAAGAAGAGGAAATCCCCGTCCGTAAAGACGGCCACCGCCTGGGCGATGTCCTTCCCTTCCCCGGCGCTGTTCTCAAAGCTCAGATCCTCAAAGGTCAGGTAACTGGCATGGATATAGATGGAGGCGCTGCCGGAAGTCCCGATCGGGAAATCCCGGCCCGGCCAGTTTTTCTTTGCATACTTGTCGAAGGTGATGATGGTCTTCGCGGCGTCCTCACCCTTGAAATGGACGCGGAACTTGCTGTGCGGGATGATGACCTGCTCTTTGTAGACGCCGCTGCGGATATAGACCGTGGTAATCTCGCTGTGGCTGTAGTCCGGGATGGCATTCACCGCTTCCTGGACCGTCCGGTAATCCCCATGGCCGTCGGCCGATACGACGATATCGTAGCGGACCAGATGGGCGGCGACGGCGGGAAGCTGCGAGCGGATGGCATCACAGACGATTTCGGTGACCTTGCGGGCGCCGGAAGCGACCGTATGGGTATTGTCATTCTTACCTGTCGAAATCATGAAATAGGCCTTCGAAGCCTCGTCGCCCAGGGCCTCTAGCCAGTCAAGGGTCGGCGTGGTGATATCCAGCAGGGTAACGCCCTTTTCTTCGGCAACGGCCTTCATGGCCGCGGGATAATCGGTATGGCAGTTCCTATCCAGCACCCCGTCCTTGAACCAGCGACGGGCCACCGGGGTCAGCAGGACAGGGATTCCGCCCATTTCGCGGACTCCGTCTATGTAGCGGCGGAGATTGTTCTGATAGTCCGTCCAGGGCGCAGCATAGCGCTCGGGATCAGACTCTTTCGAGTCATTATGGCCGAACTGGATGAAGACATAGTCCCCGGGCTTGACGGAAGAATAGACCTTCGTCCAGTCGCCATTGTCGATGAAGCTCTTGGTGGAACGGCCGTTCTTTGCATAGTTGACCACCGTAACGGCCGAGGGATCCAGGAAATTCTGGAACATCATGCCCCAGCCGCGCTCGGCACCGGCCTTGGGAAGGTCTTTTTCGGCCATAGTGCTGTCGCCCATCAGATGGATGGTGAAAGACGATGCGCTCAGCCAGATGCCCAGAAGAAGGATTATCTTTTTCATAGACTGATATTCTCGGCGTAATGGACCTCGGGGGCCTTGGCGGTCACGTAGTTGAAATTCTTGAAATCCACGTTCCTGACCGGCATCTCGGGCAGTCCGTTGATATAGACGGCCTGGCAGGGACCGGCAAGGGAGACATTGGAAATATGGATGTCGTGGAACGAAGGGGTCGTCTCGTCGACCGTGAAGGCAGGCTCGACCTGTCCGCCAGCAAGTTCCGAGGCTGCGACTCCGGCATAGTGGAGATTGAAGATTATCCCGTAATTGACTATGTCCTTCATATATATATTGTCGCACCAGATGTCCTTGACCTCTCCGCCGCGGCCGCGGGCGCTCTTGAAACGGAGGCCGACGTCGGTTCCGAGGAAGCGGCAGTCCCTGACAAGGATGTTTTCCACACCGCCGGACATCTCGCTGCCCACCACAAAGCCGCCGTGGCCGTGATAGACCGTGCAGTCAGAGATAATCAGGTTGCGGCACTTGCGGGCGTGGCGGCGTCCGTCCTCATCCTTGCCGGACTTGATACAGATGGCATCGTCGCCGACATCGAAGCTGGAGCCCGTCAGGATGACATTCTCGCAGGCGTCGATGTCGATACCGTCCCCATTGGCGCTGTAATGCGGATTACGGACGTTTATATTTCTGATTGTCAGATCCTTGCACCAGAGCGGATGCAAGTTCCAGCAGGGTGAATTCTGAAATGAGCAGTCCTCGATGAGCACCCTTTCGCACTCGCGAAGGGACAGGAGCACGGGACGCAGGAAGGTCTTGATATAATTCTCGTCCAACTCGTCGGAAGGCTTGTTCAGGCTGCCGGCGGTCGCCCTCGCGGCCTTGTAGCCCTCGTTCGGGAACCATACCTTGCCGTCATCCGACAGGACTCCGTCCCGCTTGAGAATCTCCTTCCACTGGTCCTCGCTGACCTTGCGGCGCTTGACTTCCCTCCACATCGTGCCGCCCCCGTCGATCACTCCCCCGCCGGTAATCGCTATGTCGTGGGCGCCGAGGGCATTGATCGGAGAAACGCAGCGGCGCACGTCGAGCCCCTCGAAGTTAGTGTCTATGATGGGGTACAGTTCCGGGTCGTCCGAAAAGATCAGTATGGCATCCTTGTCAATGAAGAGTTCGATATGGTCCTTGAGCGTGATCGGGCCGCTGAGCCAGAGGCCTGCGGGGACTATCAGCCGGCCGCCCCCCTGTTCCGAGAGTGCGTCTATGGCTTTTGAGAAAGCGTCCGTGTTCAGGGTGCTGCAGTCCGCGACTCCGCCGAAGTCCGTCAGAAGGACGCTTCTGGAGGGAATCGAAGGCAGCTGCACCTTTGGCATTTCAAACGGAAGTCCCTCATACAGAGAGCTTTCATCCTGCGCACACGCGAGTGCGAAAACAGCTGAAGCTATGATTGAAAGGCTCTTAAAAATGCGATTCATCTGGTTAACAGTTTCGTGTCAGGGTACAAATATAGCATTATTTTTTGATTTTCCGTTACCGTGCACGGAAATTTTTGAAAATACTTGTTATTTTGTTTTTTATCTTCTATTTTTGCCTGTGGAATGGAAAACAAAGTTACCATAAATGACATAGCGCGCCTAACGGGCCTGTCGAAAGGGACCGTCGACCGGGTGCTGCACAAGAGAGGGGAAGTTTCCAAGAAGAGCTACGAAAAAGTAATGAAGGTCATCGAAGAACTCGGTTACAAGCCGAACGTCTTCGCCTCCCTCCTGGCCGGCGGCAAAGGATGCCAGATTGCAGTTGTCCTTCCCTCCGGAGAAAAAGGCTCCTACTGGGAACTGGCCGAAAGCGGCATCGCCAAGGTCGGAGCCGACGTGGAAGCCCTGGGAGTGAGGACTCAGCTCTTCACCTACGACCAGTATAAGCCGGAAAGCTTCCATCAGACCTGCACCGAAGTGCTTGAGGCCGCTCCCGACGGCGTCGTGCTGGCCCCGCTTTTCAAAGAGGAGACTTCACAGTTCGTCCTGGACCTTGAAGAAAAAGGTATTCCATACGTTTTCGTGGACTCCCGACTTGAAAGTGAGCACTACCTGGCCTATTTCGGAATGCCTATGTACCAGAGCGGCTACCTCTGCGCCGACCAGCTGACCGGAGGATTCGCCATAGGCAGCGTACTGATAGTCCGAGTCCGCCGGGACAAGGACCAGCAGGCCGATCCCACGAAAAACCGCCGGGCCGGGTTCATAGATTATATGCTTGAACACAGCCCCGAGTGCTCCGTAAGCAATATTTTCATAGACCCCAATGACCCGGAGGGAACCTACAACGCCCTGGACAGCTACTTCAAGGCCCATCCCGAAACCCGGCACATCGTGATGTTCAACTCCCGGATCCATCTCCTCGTACCCTGGCTCGCCGACCATCCGGTCAAAGGCCGCCGCGTGGTCGGGTTCGACAACCTGCCCGAGAACATCGCCGCCCTGCGCCGCGGCGTCGTCACCTCCCTGATCGGCCAGCGCCCCGACGTCCAGGTCTCCCGCGCCATTGAAGCCCTCGCCGAAGCCATCGTCCTCGGCCAGCTTCCCCCTCAGAAGGACGCGTTCATGCACATGGACATCCTCACGCGATACAACGTGGATTACTATTAACCCCGGATCCGCACCGTTACAGGATACGGGAAAGATAATGGAAAATCAGGATGATCCGGCGGCGCAGGATCGTGTAATCCAGCGTGGAAGCCGTATCGGTGGGTTTGTTGTTGTTGAAGGTGATGCCGGATGTGAACATCACGGCCGGGACGCCATGGTCCAGAAAGACTTTCTGGTCGTTGATCCGGCGGTAGAACAGCGTCGTGAAGTCCCGGCTGCCATAATAGTCGAAGGCAAGGTCCAGTCCCAGGCCGGACACTCTGTTGGCACTTTCCAGCGCTCCGCGATGCCCGTCGGAGGGATCAGAAAGCATCATCAGATAGTCGCTCCGGCCGGGATGGAGCGGTGAAAGCGTGGACCCGACCTGGTCGATATTCACTACCAGCGCCACGTCCTTCGGAAAAATGGCGCTTCCGTCCCGCGGGTCCTTGAGCATTCCGTATTCCAGCTGTTTCCACAGGGCGGCCGATCCGCTCAGGCCCTGTTCCTTTCCGTCCAGGGCGACAAACAGGACACTCTTTCCGTAGTGACGGCCCACCTCCGACATCCGCCGGAGCATCTTCGCAATCGACAGGAGGGAGGCAACCCCGGAGGCATTGGCGTCCGCGCCGGGATACAAGGCACCCCGGAGCATGCCGATATGGTCGAAATGGGCCATCACAATGACCCAGCCGCTCCCGGTCCCGGGATAGGCGCCCATGACATTGTGACCGACCCGGCCGGACGGGGTCCGGAAGCCGTCATACCAACTCGGGCCCGCCTTCCGGAGGCCGCAGGCGGCGAAATTCTCCCCTATCCAGCCGATGACTTTCTGCGAACCGATCGTCCCTGTCCCGCGGCCCGCCGAGAGAGAATCCGTCAGGAAGGAAACCGCATAGCGGAGGTCTTCTGCCGTAAGGACATACTCGGCGTTCTTGGGGCTGATGACATAGCCGCCCCGGGCCCATGCGCCCCCACAGAGGAGCACCGCCAGAACAAGGAGGATGAGATTTTTACGCCGCAATGTTTCTCAAAGGCACAAAATATGTTTATCTTTGTAAACTTGGCCAAAAAGCCGGGCACAAAAATAGTCAATTCCGCGTTGAAAATGAAATTTTGGCGACATATTGTCGTGATGGCGCTTCTCCTCCTTCCCCTGACGGTGTGGGCGCAGTATGACAAGGATGTCTTTTCCTTCCGGGGGCGTAACGCCCTCTCCGAAGGAAGGATGGCGGATGCCGTCGCCCAGTTCAACATCCTTGCCCGGCTGGATTCGACAGACCACTGGACCTTCTTCTACCGCGGCATCGCCAAATACAACCTCGGTGACATCCGGGGAGCCCGGGCGGATTTCAACACCGCCGTCCGGCTGAACCCGGTCTTCACCTCCGGCTACCACTACCGCGCCATCACCGAAAGCCGCTCCGGCGATTATGATGCCGCCCTGAAAGACCTGGAAAAGGCCATCTCGCTGCGTCCGGGAAACGCCGGATTGTATTTTACCCGCGGTGTCACCTACTTCCTGAACCAGCATTTCACCCCCGCCATCGCGGATTTCGACCGCTACATCCGCCAGGAGCCGAAAGACCCTTCCGCCTACCTCAACCGGGGTGCCTGCCACCTCTTCCTCAAAGACACGGTCTCCGCCCTGAAAGACTACAACAAGGCCATCCGGCTGGACCGTTTCGAAGCGGAAGGCTATATCCGGCGCGGACGGCTCTATGCCGCCATCGGCAAAAGCGACGAGGCCCTCGCGGACATGGACAAGGCCATTGAACTGGACACGACCAATACCCTCGCCTACTTCAACCGGGCGCTGCTCTGGGGAGAACGCGCCGAACTCAAAAAGGCCCTCCAAGACCTGGACAAGGTCCTGGAATATGAACCGGGCAATGCCCTGACCCTGTACAACCGCTCGCTCCTGTATGCCCAGGCGGAGGATTACGATGCCGCCCTCGCCGACATGGACCGGGTCATCAACATCAATCCGCGCAATGTCCTGGCCTACTTCAACCGGGCCGGATTCTTTGTCAACATGGGCCGTTGGGACGATGCCCTGGCGGACTACAACAAGGCCATCGAACTCTATCCGGACTTTGCCAAGGCCTACCTCAACCGCTCCTGGGTGGAATTGCAGTTGGGAATGAAACGTGCCTCGAAAGAGGATTACCGGACGGCCCAGCAGAAAGTAGCCCAGTACCGCGCGACGTCCGAAGTGGACTTCGCCGACACGACCCGGAAATACAATGCCCTGCTGGCCCTGGACGCCGATTTCGCCAAAAAGGACTTCGACGACGAAATGCTCCAGCACCGGGATGTGGACATCCGGCTCAAGCCCCTGTACAAATTCGTGCTGACCGCCCGGAGGGGAGAAAACCTGGCCCTGGTGCGCCGCTACGAGAATCCGCTCCTGGAGCGTTTCCTTGCCTCGCTGCCCCTGCCCGCCACCGTCACCAACGACCCCGAGGCGCGAGAAAAGCCGGCGATGGACCAGGTGGATAAGGTCCTGTACGGCTCCATGGCCCCTTCCCCGGCGCGGGAATTCCTGCTGGGCCTGAGAGAACTGGAGGAGCACCAGTACCATGCCGCCCTCTCCCATTACGACCAGGCCGCGCAGGGGAAGGAGGAAGGCTACGGCCAGCTCTATCAGGCGTTCTACCGGATGAACCGGGGCGTCCTCCGCGCCGAAATGATTGATTTCATCGCGTCCATCGAATCCCATGTCCAGACCCTGTCCATGGATGACAAAGGGACGACCCGCGCCCGCGTCCGGGAACAGGTCTCCCGGGAATACGACTACGCCGAGGCCATCGCCGACATGGAGGAAGCCGCCCGCATCCAGCCGGGCATGCCGTACATCCAGTTTAACCTGGGCAACCTGTACTGCCTTTCCTCCAAACTGGTCGAGGCCATCGCCTGCTACGACAAGGCGCTCAGCCTGTACCCCTATCTCGGGGACGCCTATTTCAACCGGGCGCTGGTCCTGATCTATCTCAAGGACAAGGAGAAAGGCTGCATCGATCTTTCCCGCGCCGGGGAACTGGGTGTCGGGGAGGCCTACAACGTCATATCGCGTTACTGCGGGGAGGAGCCGAAATGATCCGTTTCCTGAGCTTTTCCAGCGGAAGCTGCGGCAATTGCTACCTGCTTCTGGGCGAGGAGGGCGGCGTACTGATCGACGCCGGGGTCAGCCTCCGGCGGATGAAGAAAATCCTGGAAGGCGAAGGGCTGGATTTCAACTGTTTCCAGAGTGTCCTGGTGACCCATGACCATGGGGACCACATCCGCAATCTCGGCTCCATCTGCAAGCGGCTTTCACGGCCGGTATGGACGACCCCTACCCTGCACGAAGCCCTGCTCCGCCATCCCTTTACCCATCTGGAGATGGGAGGCTGCCGGCGGGACCTTCCGCCCGGGGAGTGGAAGGAAGTCGCCCGCGGCATCCAGGCCCGCTGCTTCATCGTCCCGCACGATGCCACCCAGACGGTCGGCTATGCCATCCGCCTGGAGGGCCAGATCTTCGTCCTGATGACCGACCTCGGACATGTGACGGACGAGGCCATCGGATGGGCCTCCGAGGCGGACACGGTCATCGTGGAATCGAATTACGATGTGGACATGCTCCTCGGCGGGAACTATCCCCACGTCCTCAAGATGCGGATCTGCCAGGGCGCGGGGCACCTTTCGAACGAGGGCTGCTGCGAGGCCATCCGCCGTTTCATGCATCCGGGGCTGAAAAATCTCTTCCTCTGCCACCTCAGCGGCAACAACAACACTCCTGCGCTGGCCTATGATGCCGCCTCCGCCACCCTCCGGGACCTCGGGGTGCCGGAGGGAAGTGTCCATCTCCGCGTGCTTCAGCGCGGGGTCCCCTCCCCGCTTCTGAATCTGTAAGGTTATTTATCGACGACGGGAAGCGAGCGAAAGATAATACAGCAGTGTCGCGAGCGAACCGATTGCAGCGATCACATAGGTGTATGCCGCCCACTTGAGCGCATCCACCGCCATGTCCTTGGTCTCGTAGGTCGTGATGCCGGTATCCTCCAGCCACTTGACAGCCCGGGCGCTCGCATTGATCTCAACCGGCAGGGTGACGAAACTAAAAAGCGTCGTCAGGGCAAAGAGGATAATCCCGGCCCAGAGCAGCTGCGGAAAGACGTTGATCAGCAGCACGCCCGCCAACAGGACCCAAGACACAATGCTGTTGGAAAAGGTCACGACCGGGACCAGGGCAGAACGCATCCTCAGCGGGACATATCCCGTCGCATGCTGGAGCACATGGCCGCATTCATGGGCCGCCACCGCTGCCGCTGCGACATTTTTCCCATAGTAGACCTCCCGGCTCAGATTGACTGTCCGGGTCTCGGGGTTGTAATGGTCCGTCAGTTTTCCGTCGATACAGGTAATCTGCACATCCCGGATGCCGTTAGCGGCCAGCATCCGGCTGGCTACCTCCGCCCCGGAAATGTTCAGCGGCTCTTCGGAGTACTTGGCAAAACGGCTGTTCAGCCGGTTCTGCACCACCAGACTCAGGAGCATCACCGCTCCCATCACAATCCAGATCAGTGTCGTGGACGAGATCATAATTACTGTATATTCAACTTGTAAGTTCCGCCATCGACAGGAGTGGAAAGACCGGCTCCGGTGTAATGCCAGATGGCGACCGGGATTTCCTCCTTCCCGACGGGGAACTCATTGTACTCCTCCATGGACAGGGGATAGGAAGTCTTGACATTGATGACGATGGCCACGGCTCCCTTTGCGGCGGCGGTCGCGACTTTCTGCGAAACGCTGTAGTCTATGGGGCCGTCCAGATAATGGGGGTGCAGGACCGACACGATTTTGCCGGAGACGTCCTTGCCTTCATAATCCTCCGGTTTTCCCTCTGCATCCAGGAGAACCAGGGGCAAAGAACCTTTTCCCGCGAGCTTCTTGAACGCCTCCAAAGAACTGGGAAGCCCCGACAGGCCCTGGGTCCGGAAACCTTTTTCAAAGCCGATGTAAAAAAGCGGGGATTCGGCCACTTTCACCACTTTCTCCGGGAGGGTGAGGGTGCCGCCGTATTCCGGATAATCCGCCGACTTGATCCGGAGTTTCGCACTCTTGTCCGTCACAGCCGAAAAGACATACTTCACCGTGCCCCACGATTCTTTCACCTCAAGATGGTATTCATCATTAACTTTTTGGCCGGTGTAGGGAGCGACATTGCCGCTATGGACCAGATACGTGGCATCGGGATAATCCTGCCAGCTGTTCGAGACGTATGTCATCTTCCCTCCCTGGAGCGAAAAATCAATGATTTCGGGAGATGACTCGGAATTGTCCGAGACATAAGTCCACTGCTTTGCGATGGGAGAAAGGTCCACAGAATCAACATCATCAGCGGCTTTCGGTTTCTTGCAGGAAGAAAGCGCCAAAAGGGCCATGGCTACGAAAAACAGTTTCTTCATTTTATGCGATATTTCCACAAAGATAAGTGATTCGCCGGACTAAAACAAATATACCCGTGGCCTGCGGGCCCTATTTACGCATGAACTTTCTGTACCTCGCCGTTTCGGCCAGGACGGCATCCTCGTCCAACTCCACGCCGGGGTGGAAGACTTCAATCCCGGGGACGCCGCCCGGGGTGGACCAGTTGCCCACGACGACCCCGTCCAGCAGCACGACGGGCCAGAAAATGCCGCGCTGGTTGTGCGCATGGTGACTGTGGTCGGGATGGACCGACACCTGGCGGCTCTTGTAACCGATGAGGTATTCATCATAGGAGGGGAGAAGGATGACGCCGCCTCGGCGGAAACCACGCGTGCGGGCGTCCTGGTGGCGATACATGACAAGGCCTTTCCAATCCTCCCGGACCAGTTCGCCCCTGATGGCCTCCAGCCCCTGGCGGCAGTCTCCCCTACCAAGGCCGCTCCACCAAACGAAGTCCTCCAGGGTGGCGGTGCCATGACTGCGGAAGTATTTCCGGGCGAGCAGGGCAAGGGCCTCGTCCCGGGGAACGGGACTTCGCCCGGGCAGTTTCTCGCTCACAAGGGCGTAACTGTGCTTCATGGGGAAAAGGTCTCCGCTGCACAGCAGCCCGGAATACTCGCCGAGACGGATATGGTATGAGAGACGGTGATCATCCATCGTGATGCCTTTTTCCGCGAGGGCGGCTGCAAAGTCGGACTTCCGGGCGATGCGGTTCCGCTCCAGGAAGTCACTGAAAATCCGCTGTACGGCATCCTGCTCGGCGCGGGGGATGCTGACTCCGCTGGAGGTCATCCAACCTGACAGGCCGCGCAGGGCATTGTCACGGCAGAGCTCCAGCATCCAGCGCCAGTCTTCACCGGCGACCAGTTGCCAGGTGGTGCGAAACAGGTGGCCCCGGACGATACGCCCATCGTTGTAGTCCTTCTCGAAGGCCTTGGCCGAGGGCTTTTTCGTCCTCATTCCAACGGCCCAGCGAACCATCCTGTATTCCTGCGCCTGCATGGCACCCATCCACTCCACCACATCGTGCGGAGAGACGAACTGAGGACAGATGAGCTGCTGGCCTAACAGTCTGGCTGAAACGGGATTCATCGTGCAAATGTACTGAAAAACATGGGAACAATCAATCCTGCCTCCCACATGTTTTCTCCAATACTTTTATAATCAGCATAAAAGTATTAACTTTGCGGTTTAATTGCAGACCTGCAGAGGCAGGCTGGATTTGGTATATAAAATGAACAATTGATGAAAAAGTATTACAACGCCCCGGTAATACTCAAGAGAGTAATGGTTGAAATCGAAGTCCCCTTCCTGGCAGGGTCGGTGGTCGAAAAACGACTGGAAGTGGACACCGCCGGCCAGCAAACGGTCAACCATGATTTTTCCGATCCCTCATCCTTTAACACAGAATGGAAATGAGAAAGTATGCTGTCATCCTCGCCGCAGGACTGATTGCCCTGTGCTCATGCCGCAAGGAGGGGGACCTTTCTGCCGGAGCCCATATTCCCGGTGAAAACATCATTTTCGGTACATCCAGTGAAGGCCGCTCCTTGACGAAGACCACTTATTCCGGTGTAACCAATGCCCAGAACATGGAACGCGTCAATTGGGTTTCCGGGGACCGTATCCGCATCTACTGCGCGGAAGCCTCCGCTGCCACGACCACCAACGGCTACAGCGATTACAGTGTCACCGGGACCGACAAGAGCGGAACCGTCCATGCGGGGACCATCGGGACGGACGGCACCAGCATGAAATGGGGCGAAACGCAGACGCATGTATTTTACTCCATGTATCCCGTTCCCGGCGAGACCGGCGTCCAGGCAGGAGTCGCCATGGATCAAAACGTCGTCACCGCCGTACTGCCTCAGGATCAGTCTTTCCAGAGTGCGAAGACGAACGAAATCGGACGGGATTATTATGCCGACATGAATCTGGCTTATATGACCGCCGCAGCAACCGGCCAGTTATACGAGACCGGAAGCGTGACCCTGTCTTTCACGCCCATCGTGACGACCTTCTACGTAACGGTCAAGAACACGACGACCGGCACCATGCACGTCAGGAACATCCGCCTGTCCTCCACGCAGTCACCGCTTACCGGCACATACAAGGCCAGCCTCAGTCCGGCGAATGTCCGGACATACACCTATGGATACCATCTTCCCGGAGGCACGACTGTGTTTGTCGGCAAGAATGATTATGCACGGACGGACGACAACTCCACCATCGAAGCGAATTTCAGCGGGACCGGCTATGAATTGGGGGTGAATGAAAGCCTTACGGTAGCCCTGTTCGCCATCCCTGAAGATATTACCGGGCTGACTCTCAGCGTCAACTCCACGGAAAACGGAACGGCCAGCCTGGAAATAAAAGACAATCTCGGCCAGTTCCTCACTTTCCATGGAGGCGACAAGCACAACCTGAACAATATCGGACTGCCGGAGATCAGCTATGTGCTCGACGTGGATCCTGTGGAACTTTCTTATTCATACCAGGGCCATTACACCGACCAGGAGTTTGTCGTGGAGAGTTACAGGACCATCGCCGGAGCCAGTGCGGCCTCAGGCTGGAAAACCCAGATTCAGGTGGGCGGTAACTGGGTCGACCTGTCCTCCGTCCTGTCCGATCCGGAGTACAGCTGGCTTGGTGGTTTCCCGCTCACATCCGAATCTGCAGCAGAAGCTACGACATCGCTCACCCGCACCTTCCGCAAGAGTGTGGATCCACAGGAAGTTACTTCACACGAGCAGCGGCTCCGCGAAGGAAAAGTATATGCCGCTGACGGCGTAACAGTCGTCGACCACAGCACGCAGGCGACGGCGGTCGACCTGTCCCGTTATCAATTCACCACCCGTCAGATGGAGGCCTCCCGCACGACAGCCAATACCTATATCATTTCGGGACCGGGCTACTACAAAATACCGCTGGTTTTCGGCAACGCCATTGAAAACGGCACCCGGGTAGCGGACAGCTACAGCGGAAAGACCGGGACCGGGCACCTCAACGAATTTATCTGCCCTTTCCCCAACAGCAGTGGAACGGAGTCCTCTATCCACCTGGTCTCGACCAGACCCTGGCTGAATGCGGCCAGAACGAACCAATTCCGCATCCACTGGGAGAAGTACTCCTACTGGGATGATACGCAGAATCAGATGCTGACCTCACACCGGAACTGGGGCGATGCCGCAGGAGTCACCGTGATTGACAACCTCTCCCTTGAGACCGGAAGCGGCAACGAACGCTATCTGGTGTTCCATGTCGACGAAAACAACATCCGCCCCGGCAATGCGCTCCTTGCGACCATGGACCAGTACGGCAATGTCATGTGGAGCTGGCAGATCTGGATTACGGACCAGGACATGACGCCGGTCACCATCAACAACGGAACGTCGGATTATAACATCCTTCCTGTGAATCTCGGATGGGTCGACACGAATAAGGGACAATACTATGGTGCCCGTCAGGCCATCCTGCGCTTTGCCAGTACCCAGAAAGAGGGCCTGTATTCGGCTCATACCCTCACCGTAAAACAGCGAGAGGAAGAGATTACTTCCACCCAAGGATGGAGCACGTTTTACCAGTGGGGCCGGAAAGACCCGCTGACGGAAGGAACGGCCACCCCGAAAGACAACGACGGATATGTGCACGTGTCCATCAAGCACCCCAACAACATCATGTATGACAAGAGTTCGTACTGGGGAGACCGCTATTATGACTGGACCATCAACAACTACAATAACCTCTGGGATTCGAAGAATACCGCCTATCAGAATCCAAGCGGCGAAATGCCCAACCACAAAACGGTTTACGACCCCAGCCCCAGGAAATACTGCGTTCCGCCGGACAATACCTGGGACGGCTTCAGCAGTTATGGGTACAGCGAGTCAAATGCCGATGGTATCTACTTCTATACCAATGCCAGCCAGAGCGCAACGACCTTCTTCCCCGCAGCGGGCTTTATGAACTTTACTTCCGCAGATGTAAGTAAAGGAGACAACATCGAAAACAGCTATTGGACTTACCATCCGGGAGAGAGTGTCCAGAGAAGGGCCAGTTATGCCATGACTTTCACCCACGACAGCGCAAACGGTTCGACATCCGTCGTCTATAAATCCTATACGAACCGTGGGCGAGCATATGGATACTCCGTACGGCCTGTTGCCTATGCCAGGGCCGGTTATACCACGGAAGCCATCTTCGGCCAGGCTGGATGGACCGACGGAGAGGACATCGTAGGGAAGAGCTTTACTTCCGACAATGTGACGGTATCCTTTGCCAAATATGGTATTGCGGCCGGAGACCATCCTTCCTATTCAGCGACCAACGAGGCGATTGTATTCAACCGGTATAGCGAGATGACCATCTCCATCGCATCGGGCTACATCGCGGACATCCAGCTCGAATTCCACAGTTCCGACGACCAGAGCGCCAGCACAAGTATCTCTCTTTACAGCGGAGGCGGGACATACGACAGCGGACACTGGTATGCCAACAACAACGCCGGCGTACTGGATCCTCAGACAAGTACGGTCGTACTGAGAACCGGACTTACGGGAAATGCCAGAGTCATCAGCAGCATCACCGTGACGTACCAGCCAATCTAATGAGGGACAACTTGACTTTCTGGAGGAAATTCAATATCTTTGAGGCAATCTAAGGTTTGTTTTATGAAAAAGTTCGTCTTCTTCGCTCTTGCCACACTGCTCGCATGCAGTTGCGGAATTCTTGCCTCCACCGGCAGTTCTTCTTCCTCAAACGCAAGCTCTTCCTCGTCCGGTGCCCTCGGAATCCGGGTGGCCAAGGGAGTTAACACAGAAAGCGTCACCCTCACAAAACTGCCGACCAGCGTCAGCGACCTGTCCGGGGTTGACATCACCGATCCCTATGTGACTTCCGCCCTGGTCGTCGCCGCCCTGATGCAGTACGAGAGCAATAATGCAGCCTGCATGGAGATGCTTGAATACCTCAATGGTCCGAACACCCTGTCCGGATATGAGAAGCAGTTCCTCGGCGAACGCTTGAGAGGAAAATTCTATAAGGTACGCTCCTTCTTCTCCGGAGCCACGCCCGCCAACAACTACACCCCTTCCAAGCCTTATATCGTCAAAGTGACGTCCAACCCCTATTCCTTCCAGAGCGGCGGTTATGCGACACTTTATCTGACTTCGGGCGGTTCGGACAATCCCCGTCCCATCAAACTTCGCAAGAAAGAAAGCACCGGAGAGTGGTTCTATAACGAAATCACCTTCCTCGCCGACATCCGCACTCCGGCCGCCGACGACCCCTGGAGATAATAAAACGCTACTTATGCCGACTTATCGTCCGGAGCGAGGGGAAGCAAGACCGATAAAATAGCGGAATAGAGCGAGCCAGGAGCTGTCTTTTTGGACCAGTCTTTCAGGATGGAACTGGACGGAGAGGACATGCTCATATTCATAGGCCTCAACGACGCCGTCAGGAGCGTAGGCGGAGATACGGATGCCAGGAGCAGGGTCTTTCACGGCCTGATGATGGGAGGAATTGACGGTCAGGGAGTCCTGGCCGAAGATTTGGTAGAGGACGCTCCCCTTTTCAATGCCGATTCTGTGGTCAAAGCCCGAGTGCTTGATTAACGTGTCGACCTGGGTCGGGATGTCCTGATACAGTGTGCCGCCGAGCACGACGTTCATCAGTTGTTCGCCGCGGCAGATCGCCAGGACTGGCTTGCCCGAAGAGAGTGCCGCGCGGGCAAGCAGCAGGTCACTGCGGTCACGGACCGCATCGATTATTACCGTCCCGTTCCATACCTCCTCCCCATACTCGGCCGGATCGATATCCGGACCGCCGGAAAAGACGACGCCGTCCACCTTGGCAAGCAGACGCTCGGCCAGGACCTGGTCGTCAATGATGGGAAGGACGACGGGAATACCTCCGGCGCGGACGATGGCATCGGTGTAAGCAGAGGAGAGTCTGACGGATCCGGTCTCACTGCGGCCGCAACTGATACCGATCAGCGGCGCCGCCTGATTCCTGCAGGAACCAACAGCTGTCATGATTGACAGGGACAGTATAAGCAACAAAAACGGTTTCATCTAAAAGAGGGGTAGCAGAATCCGGTTTCAAAGGTAAGTAAGTATCAGTTATTATCAAAACTCTTTGAAGATTTTTTACTATTTTTGTGTAAAATTACAGCCCATCCCATGATCGAACTTGAAAGCATTTCCCATATTGTCCAGGAGGCATCCCGCCTGATGGTCCGGGAAGGATTCTCCGTGAAAGAAAAAGGGACGGTCGAAAACATCGTCACGACCTCCGACCTCGCCGTGCAGGATTTCCTGACGGAACGGCTCTCAGCCCTTCTTCCCGGGAGCGGCTTCCTCTGCGAGGAGGAAGATCTGGAAGACCTCGACCACGAATACGTCTGGATCATCGACCCCATCGACGGGACGGCCAACTACGCCCGCGCCGATGCGAACTGCTGCATCAGCGTCGCCCTCTTCCGGAAGTGGGAGCCGCTGATGGGTGTCGTCTACAGCCCATGGCGCGGAGAACTCTACTGCGCCGAACAGGGAAAGGGCGCCTTCTGCAACGGGAAGCCCATCCACGTGTCCGGTCGTTCTTTCAAGGAGGGCATCCTCTTTTCCGCCATGTCCACCTATCGGAAGGAGTTCGCCAAGACCTGTTCGGACATCATCTACGACCTCTACATGGCGTGCAACGACTTTCGCCGTATGGGTAGCGCCGCCGTCGAACTCTGTCTCATGGCCAGAGGCTTCGCTGACCTGTATTTTGAGATACGGCTGATGCCATGGGACTATGCCGCGGCAGCCCTCATCCTCCGGGAAGCCGGAGGGACGGTCGTCAGCTTTGACGGGAAGACGCCTTCTCCGAGGAAACCCTCCCTCGTCATTGCCGCCAATACCCCCGAGAACTGCAAGCGCGTTTTCGACACCGTCAGGCGGCATTTACCGCTGCTCCCCTACTAGTCCTCACGCTTTATTTCATTCCAAACAGATACGATTCTGAAAAAAACTGAGTATCTTTGTGGATTATGATGCGTGAAGATGACTTTTCCCGGCTGGAACTGGACCTGAAGGGGTGCCAGCGGAATTACCGTTACTTCCGTTCGTTGCTGGAACCCCAGACCAAGCTGCTCGTACTCGTCAAGGCCAACGCCTATGGACACGGAGCGGTCGAGTTCGCGGCCATGATGCAGCGCGCCGGGGCGGATTATCTCGCCGTCGCCTATCCCGTGGAAGGTCTGGAACTGAGGGAAAACGGTATTTCCCTGCCCATCATCGTACTGACCTCGGGAACGGATTTCTTCCCGGAGATGATTCAGCGGCGGCTGGAGCCGAGTATCCCGAACCTTTATTCACTGGAAGTGCTTTGCGCTGAACTGCGCTCCCGGGGGCTCCGAGACTATCCAGTCCATATCAAACTGGACACCGGCATGCATCGCCTGGGTTTCATGACCAGCGAGATTCCTCCCCTGCTGGACTTTCTGAAGATCCATCCCGAAGTGCGGGTCAAATCCCTTTTCTCCCACCTTTGCGTGGCAGAAGACCCGGCTGAGGATGCCTTTACCGAAGGCCAGTTCCAACTTTTCGAACAGAACACCCGGCAGATCATCACCGCGCTGGGGTACCAGCCGCTCCGCCACATCCTCAATTCCGCGGGCATCGAACGCTTCCCCTCTCACCAGTACGACATGGTCCGGCTCGGGATTGGCATCTATGGGGTCAGCGCCCTCCCGGGCGTCCAACTCTCCCCCGCCGCCTCGCTCAAATGCAAGATCCTGCAGATCAAGCAGCTCGATGAAGGCGACACCGTCGGATACGGCCGCTGGGGAAAGGCCCATGCCGGAACGCGTATCGCCACCATTCCCGTCGGCTACGCGGACGGCATCGACCGTCATCTGGGCCGGGGCGCCGCCTCCTTCTCCCTCAACGGCCGGCGCGTCCCCACCATCGGAAACATCTGTATGGACATGTGTATGCTGGACGTGACCGGTGTTCCTGCCGAAGTCGGAGATACGGTCACCATTTTCGGGGCTGACCCGAGCGTGACGGAACTTGCCGACATTCTCGGCACCATCCCTTACGAAATCCTCGCCTCCGTCCCCCGCCGCATCGAACGGCTCGTCGTCCGCTAGAGCATCAGCCCAGCCTTGACCTTCGCCACGGCTTCGGGCCCCTTCACCGCCTCCAGAATCGCCAGGCCGAAGGCAACGGCATGACCGGCACCGCGGCCGGTCGTCATCTGTCCGTCTGTCACGGCCGGTTCCGGTGTAAAGACCGCCCCCTTGGCGATGAGCGCATCCTGGAAACCCTCGAAGCAGGTAAAACGCTTCCCTTCCAGATGGTCCAGCTGCGAAAGGACCAGCCCCGGTGCCGCACAAATGGCTGCTACGCGGCCGCCAGCGGCATAATGGGCCTGCATCAAGACCATCAACTCCTGTTTCTCCGCCAGGTTCCGCGAGCCGGGCATACCGCCGGGAAACACCAGGACGTCCTCCGGCTCGACATGGATGTCCGCGCAGAAATCCGGCCAGGAAAGGTCTGCGATGACGGTAACGCCATGGGAAGAATCCACCTGCCAGTCTTCAATCAGGGAGACGGTCCATACCTCGACGCCTCCCCTCAGGAGTACATCCCGGGTCGCGAGGGCTTCCATGTCTTCGAAGCCGTCCGCAAGAAAAATGAATACACGCATAATCAGAGTTTTTTCGAAGATACAAATAATTCTTTGGGATTTGAGCAGTTTTTCGTTATTTTTGAGCCAATCAACGACGCTGTCTATGGAAAGCTTTCAGATCCGGCGGGAATTATACACCGCAGAAGACCTTTACGACAAGTTCAACCCCGAGGACGACAACTCCTATGCCCTTTGTTACGACGCCCTTGTCTATGCCGACGTCGTGCAAGACGGAAAACGCAGCCGGGAACTCTCCGTCACCCTTCCCCGCACCCTCCACGACCATTCCATCTCGAGCGCACTGTTCCGTTTCCTTTCCGAATGGGCGCCCTCGGATGTGGTCGGAGTGATGGGCGGGCATGCGATGAAACGCTCCGATCCGTCCTTCCGCAAGGTGGCCCTCGTCAGCAAGAAACTGACGGAAAAGGGGAAACTGATGGTCTCCGGCGGCGGTCCCGGAGCCATGGAAGCGACCCATTTCGGCGCCTGGATGGCAGGACGAGGCAACGATGAGCTGGATGAGGCCCTCCGCATCCTGCAAGACGCTGACACGTTCGCTGACAAGGGCTGGCTTTCGACGGCTTTCCGCGTCCGGGAACGCTTCCCGCAGACCCGGTACCGGAGCCTTGGCATACCGACCTGGCTCTATGGACATGAACCGCCCACACCTTTTGCCACCCACATCGCAAAATACTTCGACAACAGCATCCGGGAAGATAACATCCTGACCGTCGCGGTCGGTGGCATCATCTTCTCCCCCGGCTCAGCCGGAACCCTGCAGGAAGTCTTTCAGGAGGCGGCACAGGACCATTACAGGACCTGCGAAGTCTCCAGCCCGATCGTGTTCTTCGGCAAAGACTTCTGGCAGAAAACCGTTCCACTCTATCCGTTCCTCCAGCGTCTGATGGAAAGCGGCTACTACAAAGACCTGCTCCTGTCCATCTACGATGATCCGGAGGATATCGTCCGCGAAATCCTCTCTTTCGCCCCCGACATGCCCAGCGTACACCAGCACGCGAAATTGAAACTGAAGTAGCGAAGCCCTGGATCAACGCCCAGAGGGCTTGGGGGTGGTGACGCGGTTGACCAGATAGACGATGGAACGGTAAGGGACACCGCCGTGGAGGCTGAGGCCGATTTC
This sequence comes from Bacteroidales bacterium, assembly GCA_016281015.1. GTDB lineage: Bacteria > Bacteroidota > Bacteroidia > Bacteroidales > UBA932 > Cryptobacteroides. Next base: position 8,297 of record JAEEHS010000053.1, on the reverse strand, counting down.
GCAGGTCCGGCTGTTGGAGAAGCCTTCCCGGACGAGGGAGGCTTCCAGGGCCGGACGCAGTTTCCGCAGCGCCCAGGCATTGAGTTCCGGATGGGTCATGCCTTTGTCGCCGGCGAAGGCGCAGCATCCGACCCCGTCGGGCACCGTAACCTGCGTAGAGCAGAGCCTGGCGAGCTCGGTCAGGCGATCTCCCAGCCCCATCAAGCGCATGGAGCAGGTGATATGGACGGAGACCGGCTCCTCGACGGGATGGAAGTCCAGCCGGTCCGTCAGGAACGTCAGGATAAACTCGACAGGCTCATACAGATGCATTTTCCGGATGTGCTCCCGCATGCGGTGAAGGCAGGGACTCTGGTCGCAGAGGACGGGATAGCGTCCCTCGCAGGAAGCCTTCCAGAGGGCTTCTTCGAGTTCATGGACCTTCCGGTCGGCTATCTCCGGAAGACCCTTGCTCTCCCAGATGGTGCCGCAGCAAAGCTGGTCCATGCGGTCCGGGAAAATCACCTCATATCCCGCCTTTCTGAGCAGTTCCACCGTTTCTTCGACAAGCGGACGCACCGGGTCCTTCGGCGAGGGGCCCATCATTTGGTTCAGGCAGCTCGGAAAGTACACGACCTTCCGTTCGCTGCTGCCGCCATCCAGCCCTTTGGGCCGGTACGGCCGCGGCGTCTGTGGAGTCCATAGCGGCAGGCCGATCTCGTGGAGGCCCTTGCCGACAGCCGCCATAGGCTTGTCGCCCAAAACGGCATGGGCCGCCCCGGAGAGGCCCAGAACCGCGCGCAGTATGTTCTTGGTCCCGGAGAAATGGTTCGCCACCCAGGCTCCGGCAAAACGGCCGGTCCTTCCGACGCTCTCCCGGCGCAGCTGGTGGGTCATGTCGGCCACATTGATGCCCATGGGGCAGGACAGGGAGCAAAGTCCATCACCGGCGCATGTGTCCTTTCCGGGATAACGGAACGCCTTTTCCAGCGCATCATAGGGCTCTCCCGCCTTTTTACGGCGGGCGATCTCGCGCTGGAGGACGATTCGCGTGCGGGACGAAAGGGTGAAGCCGCAGGAAGTGCAGTTCACTTCGCAAAAGCCACACTCAATGCACTTGTTGATCTGCCGGTAGGCATCGGCGGCATCCGCATCCCGGGGCTCCAGCACCGGAACCTGCTTGAGGTTCTTGAGGTAACAGGCGCTGTCGTCATTGAAAATCACGCCCGGATTGAGGATGCCGAGCGGATCGAAAAGCTCCTTGATCCGCTTCATGAGCCCATAAGCCTCTTCACCCCATTCGTATGCCACGAACGAGGCCATGTTGCGGCCGGTGCCATGTTCGGCCTTCAGGGAGCCGTCGTATTTGTCCACGACCAGATGGACCACATCCCGGATCATCTCATCGTAGCGGGCGATTTCTTCTTTTGTGTCAAATCGCTGATTGATAATGAAATGGAAGTTTCCTTCCAGGGCATGACCATAGATACAGGAGTCCGTGTAGCCATGCCGGTCCAAGAGGGCGGACAGGTCCGCCGTCGCTTCCGGAAGGGAATCCACATGGAAGGCCACATCCTCGATCAGACAGGTCGTCCCCTCTTCCCGGAGGCCGCCGACCGTGGGGAAAATGCCGGAGCGGATGGCCCAGTAGCCGGCCATAACGGAGGAATCATCCGTGAAGTCAACCGAAACGCCAAAGGGCCGGAGCGCCTGGGTGGCGGCAGCCACGAGCGAGGCGAGCTCCTCCTGGGAATCGGCCTGGACTTCGGTCAGCAGTGCCGTCAGGTGCGGTTTCTCCGCCGTCAGGTGCGGATCTTTCACAGAGGCAAGGGAGCGGGGATCCAGGAGCTCCGCCGCACTCAGAGCCACGCCCCGGAGCGCGACCACCGCCTTTGCGGCCGATACGATGTCGTCAAAATAGACCATCGCGGCCGCCTTGAAGCGCCGGATGGGCAGCGTCGCCATGGTCACTTCCGACAGGAAGCCCAGCGTGCCTTCAGCACCCACCATCAGATGGGCCAGGATGTCGAATGGGTCGGTATAGGCAACCAGCGGCCGCAGGTTCAGCCCGGTCACATTCTTGATGGAATACTTGCGCTCGATGCGGGCTTTGAGCGAAGGATCGGCCAGGACACGGTCGCGGAGCTCTGAGAGGGCCGAAAGAAGCTCCGGATGGCTCCGGCGAAAGGCCGCACGGGAGGCTTCGTCGCCGGTGTCGACGAGGGTGCCGTCGGCGAGGATGATCCGGGCGCTCAGCAGGGTCATGTCTGAATTCGCATGGACCCCGCAACTCATCCCGGAGGCATTGTTGCTCACGATGCCGCCGACCATGCAGCTCCCGATGGAAGCCGGGTCCGGACCGAAATAGCGTCCATACGGGGCTAGACGCCGGTTCACCTCCCGGCCCACGATGCCGGGCTGGAGGGTCACCGAACCGTCCTCCGGGTGGTAAGTGGACTTCTCCCAATTCTTTCCCGCCACGACCAGCACGCTGTCCGAGATAGCCTGACCGGAAAGAGACGTTCCCGCTGCCCGGAAGGTCAGCGGAATCCGATGAGCGCTGGCAAGAGTCAGAATCTGAGACACTTCCGACTCGTCCCGGGAGCGGATTACCACCTTCGGCGTCAGGCGGTACTCCCCCGCATCTGTGCCCCATGCGAGGGTCCGGAGTTCATCTGTATAGATTCTGTCTTGGGGCAGAATATCCCGGAGTTCTTGAAGAAAAGCTTCCATAAAAACCATATCACTATCTCAGCCATTCCCCCACAATTCTTGTAAAGATAGCAATATTTGCCGAATCAAACAAGAGTTCAAGTAGTTTCTCCATGTAACCAGCTGTTAAGTCTTGACACCGGCATAGAAGATGCACTGTCGGTTCTCCGCTTTTCGATCTTCCAGCCGGGCAAAAACCTGCTCCAACTTGTGGTCGCAAATTGCGACCGCAAAATAGCGAACTCGTCCTCTGTCAACTGAAACATAAAGTCATACGGGAAGCGGGTAACATTACGCACGATAGAGTAAAATCGCCGTTTTTTTGCGAATATCAGGATTTCTTCCCGTACCTCTGGACGCGCCCGTCGCGGATGACGCCGCTCCAGTTCAGGCCGAAGGCAAAGTCATAGCTGTTGCCTTCGCTGTCCACATAGGGACGCATGTCGCAGGGGACATCCTCACACTGCTCCTCGACAGTCTCCATATCGGAGGGCAACTGGCAGGGAAGCAGGCCGTAGGGCTCCGCCGCTCCGCTGATGATGTCCAGCAGGGCATTGTTGCTGACGCCAAAGGACAGGAGGATGGCATCGGCGAAAGGCTCGATGTCCGCAGGAACAAAAGGCCGCTCGGTCGTGACGATGACGATGACGGGCCTCTCGCCCATCGCTTCCCGGGTTCTCCGGACGAGATACATATCCTCCTCATTGGACGAAGTTTCCGTATAGCCCTTGTAACTCCGGTTGGCGGAAGCCTCCGTCGGATCACCGCCGGCGACGGACACTTCCCGGGCCGTAGAAGCGGTGTATGGGCTCCATTGCAGGCTGATGGGCTGATAATGGCCTTCCGGGACGCCATCGGACGGGGTGATATACCCCCAGTGACCGACCGGACTCTTGATGGAGACAATGGCGAAATCCGCCTCCTCGGGACTCTCTACGACATCATAATAACGCGAGAGCAGTTCCTTGGAAATCGGATACTCATCATACGCCGGCGTGGCCTTCTGCCAGTGCGAAAGACCGGAGGGGACATGCCGGAGCGGCTCCCAGACTTTCAGGCGTCCCGCCTTCGGAAGGGCACCCCCGGCATTTTTCACCATCACGACGGACTTAAGCTGAGCATCGTACCCGGCCTCGACAAACTCCTTGCAGCCGACGATCCGCGCAGCCTCTTCCGGATCCACATAGGGATTCTCGAAATTGCCGACCCGGAAGATATTGGTCAGAAGCCGGCGTGCACTCAGTTCAAAGCGCTCCCGGGCACTCTCCACGCCATATTTCTCTTCCCAAAGATGGTAGGCCTCGACGCTGATTTCGCTCTCTTTGGCCCCGCCGAGCTGGTCCACACCCGCCTCGAAGCATTTGAGCCGCTTCTCGGCCGGAGAAAGGTTCTCCACCCCCCAGGGTTTTCCTTTGTGGACATATACCTTTTCATAGTCATTCACGATGCCCCAGTCCGTACAGACCACCCCTTCATAACCATACTTGTCGCGAAGCAGGTCCTGGATGATGTAGTGGCTGAAGCCGTTGGCGACATTCTCCCCGGAAGGGTCCTGTCCATAGGAAATCGTATAGTACGGCATGACGGCCGAGGCCATCCGGGTCTTGCCAGGGAGCTTGAAGGCGCCGTCCACAAAGGGAATCAGGCCCAGGTCAAAGCGTCCGCCCGGATAGACGGCATACTTTCCGATGCCGAAATGGGCATCCCGGCCGCCTTCGCCCGTGCCGCCGCCCGGCCAGTGCTTGACCATGCAGTTGACGGACTGGGTTCCCCATCCGTCCGGGCTTCCGGGCGTCGTCTGGAACGCATCGCAATAGGCCTGCGCCAGGTCCCGGCAGAGGGCCGGGTCCTCGCTGAACGTCCCGTAGAAGCGCCTCCAGCGGGGATCTGTCGAGATGTCCGCCTGCGGGGAAAGAGCCGTGGTGATGCCCATCGCCCGATACTCCTTCGAGACGATTTCTCCATGGACACGCATGAGGTCCACGTCAAAGGTCGCCGCCATGCCGACTTCGCGCGGCCACTTGGAGATGTCGCTCTCGCTTGAGGGGTTGAATTCCCCGTCCGGCTCGGGACGGTAGTTGTTGACATTGGCCGTGCCGTTCGTATAGTTGCGGGGATCCGAACTGTTGTTGGACGGAATGCCCAGCGGAGCCGCTTCACACAGCGCCTGGACCGCATTGGACCAGATGGCCGCCGTGCGGGCATCCTTGACATCGGCAATCAGCATATGCCGGATATGGTCTTTCTCCAGCAGAGAACGCTGCGAGGGGGTCAGGACCGTATCCTGGGCGCGCTGGGCCGAGGAATAGAGCATCAGGCCGCAGATTTCCTCCAGCGACAGGCGTCCCGCCAGGTCGCGGGAGCGCTCAGCCACCGGAAGGCGCCAGTCCTCATACGGGTCCAGCGCTCCGCTGCGGTTCAGGTCCTTGAACGCAAACCCGTCCACGGTCAGAATCGCTACGCCAGACGAAGGGCTATACCCCAGCGTCGGGCCTTTGGATTGATACACCAGGGTATAAGCGCTATGCGGCTCTTCCCGGATCTCATTACGGGAACAGCCAGCAGCCAGGATGACTGCAGTCAGAAAGAGGAATCGTTTCATGGGGATAAATATACGGATTCTATTTCAGAATTCCACGCCCTTGAGAACCGCGGCCTCGAAATCCTCCACGACGAGAAGGTCCACGCCGGGGAGAAGGGGCTCCGCAGCGGGGCGCATCAAGTCGAAAGACTTGGCAATCTGACCGCCGAAGAAGACCGTCCGGATGCCGAGTTCCCGAAGAAGGGGACCCGCCCCTTCTGCAAATGCCTTACCGGCGGACAGGAAGGCCTCGACAGCCGCTGTTTCTCCCGCCCGGGCCCGGTCGGCCATTTCCCGGACATCCCCTTCCAGCGGTTTCCCATAGGCCTTCAGCAGCGCCCGCCGCGAGACATAGTCTTCCAGAATGCCCTCCCGGAACGGACGGTTGTATAGGGAAAGCGCCGGACCGAGGTTTTCGTTCATTTGGACCTCGCCGTCCACGGCATAGGAGAAGCCGAGACCGGTTCCGAGCGTAACGAGGGCCACAGACCCTTTCTGAAGCGCGGGCCGAAGGGATAGCAGGCCCATCAGCGGTGCGTTGACATCATGGACGAAATGCAGGGAAACGCCCTCAGGGATGCCGGCGAGTTCCCGGAAAGACCGGTCATAGACCGCTGCGAATTTGTGCTTCATCCGGAAAATGCCCTTCCGGTAATCGAAAGGACCCGGAATGCAGACACCGACCGCCTCCAGCAAGCCGGTCTCCCCCACCGCTTCCCGCAGTGCGGAAGCAATCGCCTCCGCACTGCCATGGGAATCGATGGGCACCTTGCGGCCGTCGGAACACTTGATGAACGTGCCGCCGACATCGAGGGACAGTTTACGCAGGGTCATTTTCATAGCCTTCCCTCAGGCAGGTCTTATGGACACGGATCGGCTCCTTGCCCAGGTTCTCAATCACATACTTGCCCATATCGGCGGGGACGCAGGCAATTTCCATGAAGTCGAGGTCGAAGCTGCGCTCCGGATGCTCCACGCTGCGGATGCGGACATGGTCGCCGTCCACCAGCGTGAGCACATGGAACTTTTCGCCCTTGGTATCCTGCTCACAGCACTTCTCGAATTCGAGGCGGCGGAGCGAAATATACATCTGGGGATTCTCGCCCAGGATATACTCCTGCCAGCCGTCGCCTTCACAGTCGAGGCGGGGTTTCTGGACAATGTATTCGGGGCTCTTCGGGTCGTGGATCACGCTGTAGCGGCGGTCCTGGCGGACGTTGAGCTCTCCGAGATGGGTGTGGATGGGACGCTGCTTGCCGTCGAAGTCCAGCCGCAGATAGTCGTACATCTTATAGGTATAAGAGCCGATGGTGAGGGAACCAATCTCCAGGATCACCTGGTTGCGTCCGCTGGAGTGGATGGTCCCTGCCGGAAGCATCACCTGGAGGCCCGGCTTCGACTCCTCATAGCTCACATACTTCATGTAGTCGCAGGGATCGTGCTGCGTATCGGCCGCCTCAATCTCCTTGAAGAACTGCGGGATGTCGGCATCGTCGCGGAAGCCGATGAAGGTCTTGGCCTCATGGCCGGTGATGACCACGTAATAACTCTCATCCTGGCGGCCGAACTCATTGTAGTTCTCCACGTTGAACTTGCCACCGGAATGGCACTGGATGGACATGTTGCCGGTGGAATGGTAGCTGTCGTCCCAGTTGAAGCGGATGGGGAAGTAACCCTTGTACTTGCGGACGCACTTCTCGCCCATCAGGTTCACCCCCTCCTTATGGACAAACGAGCAGTAGTTGATGTCCAGCATTTCTTTCCCGGCCTCAACCAGCACAGAAACCTCCATCGGAATGAAGTCGAATACCCACGCGGCGTTACGCATCTCCTTGGGAAGGCCACGGCGCTCTTTCATGTAGCTTCCGCCCCAGACGCCCTCCAGGTAGCAGGGCTTGGCACGGAACGGGTATTTCACCAGCTGGGCGCAGATATCGGCAAAACTCTCAAAGGGCATCATCTGGAGATGGGCCCTGTCGTTGTCCAGGAAGTACCAGTCCAGCTGCCCGGTGGCGAAGAGCTCCTTGCGGAGCTGCACGGCGTTCTCGAAGTCGCAGTAGTAGCAGCGGCGGATGGTGCGGTTAATGATGCCGGTGTGCTTCTTGCCGAGGTTGGCATATTCGCCGGCCCGGATGCGGAGCATTGAGTTCATGGGCGTAATGTCGAACCAGCACTTTACGTCATATAACGGACGGAACTCCTTGATGAGAGATCCATATCCATAGACAACCACCAGCGTCCCGGGGGCTTTCAAGGCTGGAATCTCCTTTTTGAAGGCCTCCACCTTCGCCGGATCCATCAGGCCGATGTATCCTCCGTGATACACCTTTCCGTACAGGAGCGTGGGATCTATCTTCTTGTCCCAGATCAGCAGCGGGTCGATGATGGCGTCAATCTCCTCACCGCTTTTGAATGTGCGTTTGTAGCTGTCCACAAACTCAATCTTGAAGCCAAACACGTCGCACTCACGGGCAAGGAGGCTCACCAGAAGGTCCCACTTTGTAGTGGTGTAGCCGTCAAAGGCCACGATGGCGCCTTCTTTCTCGACCTTGGGGGCGATGGCCTCGATAAAGCGCTTGGCCACCACGGGGTTGCCGCCGCCCACGATGGAATCAAGGGTCTTTTGGGATAGTTCCGGCCTGTTCACGGGTTTGGGATCGTGAAAGGGGAAAGGGTTGTACATGAAACTCATAAACGTAAATCTGTATTTGAACTATTGTATTTCGAAATCCACCCAAACCGGGAAGTGGTCGGAAGCAAAAAAACCGCCGGATCGACCAGATTCCAGCCGTTGAAGGTTACTTCCGGTCCGGTACGGAGTTCGGGCTTTTCATCGAAGAAATGATAAGAATCCGTCCAGTGTGAGCGATACACCGCCGAGGCATCATCACGCTCGGTCGTATTCAGATCCCCGACGAAGAAGGAAGGCCAGCCCTTGGGATTGTACTTCTTCTCCATTTCAACGATAATATGGGCCGCCTCATTGTGCTGCTGCTTGTTGAGCGGCGCATGCGTCACCATCATC
>JAEEHS010000052.1 GCA_016281015.1 Bacteroidales bacterium | reverse complement strand
TCAGATCCCCGACGAAGAAGGAAGGCCAGCCCTTGGGATTGTACTTCTTCTCCATTTCAACGATAATATGGGCCGCCTCATTGTGCTGCTGCTTGTTGAGCGGCGCATGCGTCACCATCATCAGGTATTTGCGGCCGTTGGAGCGGTCCTTCAGAATGACGCAGAAGGCACCCCGGATGAATTTGTTCTTGCCTTTGGGGCCAGTGTCGTTGACCTGCTTCTTCTCCGGCGGATCAGAGAGCCAGAAATGATGGGGCTCCCCGACCAGTTTGAAGCGGTCTTTCCGCCAGAGGACGCCGTGCGCCTTGGTGCCGTGACCGTCCTCGGCATAGGGGCCGAAAAAATAACTGCCATACTCCACGCCCCGCTCCGCGAGCATCCGCGGAACGCTCTCCTGCTCCTTCGAATCCACCTCCTGGAGGCCGCAGATATCGAATTCGTTGTCCAGAATCGACTGAATCAGGCGGGGTTCGCGCTTCTGCCAATTGTTGTCGGGACTCTGGTCATCCAACTTGGCACGGCGCAGGTTGTACGATCCAACCCGGACCTGAACGGGCTTCTTGGCGAAGCCGTCGGGAGTGGCGCCCATAAGCAGGGCTGCCGTAGCACTAACCATCATCAAAAAGAATCTTTTCATCCTGCAAGGCAACTGTGGTACACTGTGGTGCAAAGATACGAAAAAAACATTAATCTCCAATTAAATTCGTATCTTCCTTGCGGCAAAAGTAGAAAGTCCGAATGGATACAGCAATCAACATGGGCTGAGAAGAAACGGCAACAGATTTGAAATCTAACGGAGATACTCTCTGAAAAAACGCCAGATTTCGCGGCAGGTATCCAAATCGTTCATTGCCCACGAATGCTTCCCGTCCACGACCTCGTAGAGCCGGACTTCGCAGGAGGGGCCGCCTTTCCAGGCCGGGAGGCCGCCGGAATAGCGGTGGAGGATTATCTGATGGGAGTCGGGACCCTTGAGCGGAAGCTCCGTCCGCTGATAAGCCGGGCAGTGGTTGAGCGTGACCATGGCACTTACGGCCGAAGGAACGCTCAGATAGGCTCCCCAGCCGTACTGTCCGGCGGGATCGCCCTCCCAGCGGGAGGTCTTGTCCGCCGTGCCGTGGATTTCCATAAAGGGAACGGGACGCCGGGGCATCCGACCGTCATAGATCCATTTCATCGTGAGACCGGCAACCGACGCCAGCGCCGTGAAGGTCTTATCACCCGACCAGGCCAGCAGGTAGCACATCTCTCCCCCGTTCGACATTCCCGTCAGGAAGGTATTTTCCTTGCTGAAACCGTATTTGCGCTGGAGCAGCTTCGCGAGGTAAGTCACCAGCGCCCGGTCATCATCTTTCAAATCTGCCTGCGTCGGATAGCCTACATTCCAGCCCGTCTTGCCGACCGAATTTTCCCTGCCCTGCGGATAACAGACGGCAAAGCCCTCCTCGCGGGCAACCTCCATCATCTCGGGGCGATACCCTTCCGCCTTCCCGCCATATCCGTGCAGGACCATCACCAGCGGGATTCCCGCAGGCGCATTCTCCGGAATATAAAGCTGATAAGAGCGTTCCCTCCCACCGTAACGGAAGAATTCCTGCACGCCCTTCGGCTGCGCTGCAAGCGGAATGGACAGCAGTGCCAAGCCCAATAACAAAGAAAAGATTCGATTCATAGGACCAAGGTACGAAGAATATTAGGAAAAATATCGATTCCGGTGCAAAAAACAGAATAATCCGAAATAATTCATAACTTTGCATAGAATAGAAAAACATTCACTTCATGTTATATCCGATCGGTATACAAGATTTTGAGAATATTCGCAGAGACGGTTATGTCTATGTGGACAAGACCGAACTTGTTTACAATCTTTCTCATGGGAGCGGCAAGTACTTTTTCCTAAGCCGTCCTCGCCGTTTCGGAAAGAGTCTGCTGGTCTCCACGATGGAAGCCTACTTCAGCGGCAAGAAAGAGCTCTTCGACGGCCTTGCCATCGCAGAATTGGAGAAAGAGTGGAATCAGTATCCCGTTTTACGTCTCGACTTTAGTGGAGCCAACTATAATTCAGAACAAGTCCTTGAGTCGAAACTGAGTTCTTTTCTGAAGTTCTATGAGCAGATTTACTCTTGCGTAAGTAGTGAACCTGTAGCGAGCGTGCGTTTTGATGCCCTGATTCAGGCCGCTTATGCCAAGACCGGGAAGCCCGTTGTCATCCTGATTGACGAATACGATAAGCCCATCGTGGACAATCTTGGGGATGATGCGCTCTCCGACACCTTCCGCAAGCAACTTCAAGGCTTCTACAGCGTCATGAAAGCCAAAGACGCCTGCATCAAGTTCGGCTTCCTTACCGGTGTCACCAAGATTGGTAAACTCAGCATTTTCAGTGGCCTCAACAATCTCAAGGACATCTCCATGGATGCCCGCTATACGGACATCTGCGGTATTTCTGAAAGAGATCTTAAGAAGTATTTTAGTGAAAGTGTTACGGAACTCTCCGAAGCAAATGACTTCTCCGTTGAAGAGTGTTACGGACAACTGGCCAGAATGTACGATGGCTATCATTTCTGCGAAGATGCTGAAGGAGTATATAATCCGTTCAGCCTGCTGAATACGTTTGATGCATTGAAATTCAAAGAGTACTGGATAGAAACCGGCACGCCGTCCTTCCTGGTCGAAGTCATGAAGCGGACTGACTACGATGTCACGGGACTCTCGTCAGAAGCCGCGGATTCCACTTTGCTTACAAGTATCGATACGGTATACTATAACCCGGTTCCGCTGCTCTATCAGAGCGGATATCTCACCATCAAGGACTACAACAAAGCTACAGGCATCTACACGCTGGGATTTCCCAATCTGGAGGTTAAGCATGGTTTCCTGACCTTTTTGCTGAATTACTATTCCACCGCCAGGGGCTCCGGAAATCTTCTGATTCGTCAGATGAATAACGACCTCCTTACCGGCAAACCGGCCGATTTCATGAAGCGGATGGAAGCGTTCTTTGCCAGGCAGAACTACCAGATTCAGGGAAATGCAGAGAAGGATTTCCAGTATGCAATGAGCATCATCCTCCAGTTACTGTCCGACAGCCTTTCCGTCAGTACCGAACGTACCACCTCAGACGGCAGGATAGACATTCAGGTTGAGACCCCGCGCTTTATTTACCTCATCGAGATCAAGATAAATGATTCAGCTGAAGCGGCATTGCAACAGATCAAGGACAAGGCCTACGCCCGCCGCTTCGCCGATGATAAGCGTCAGCTTTTCAAGATTGGGGTCCGTTTCTCCACAGAATCACGTTGTGTTGATTCCTGGAAGATAGCTGAAGAATAATATCCACAGCCTCGAACGGCATAAGTTAGCGGATATCGTAGAATTCGAAACCCATGATAGCGGCGAAGTCTTTCAGCTCTTCCCGGTAGTCGCCGTCCACGATGGCATAGTGCTGGGTGGCGCCTATGTTCAGGACCTTCTCCCAAAGTTCCTTGGCGGGAACGACGGGGCGGAAGATGGTGTGGCTGTAGGTTGCCAGGAGGTGCTTCTTGGCGCTCTGCGGGGTATCCTTTTCGGAGAGGCTCTCGGCCATGAAAGTGATGAGCTTGTACTTGCCGTCCTGCTCGTAGAGTCCGGCCACAGTCTTCATGCCCGGGCTGAAGCGATACCAAGCGAAGGGTGCCCCGGCATACTTCCAGCTGGTCTTTGCAAAGCGCACATCGCGGGAAATAATGACATTGTCCTGCCACTTGGGGTCGTTATGGTCATTCGGACCGGCGTGACCGCCTGCGAAGGTTCCGAAGTCATCCTCGATATGGAAGGGCTCGATGAAATTGACATTCTTGCCGCTGAGGAGTTTGAGGATATAGGTGATAAGACCGGCGCCGATATCGGCCTCCGGAACCAGCACGCTCACGTTTTCGTTGAACCACTGCGGATAGAATCCCGCGCGGCAGCCGGCGGTGCGGAAGGTGGCCTGGTCGATGTCGTTATAGACATAGCAGTCCACGTCGTTCTTCTCGGCGAGTTTCTTGATGCCGAGCGTCGCCTTCACGCAGCCGATGAACTTGTCATATTCCACATCGTCCATCATCTTGTACTTGGAGGTGAGCTCGTCGGCATAGGCCTTTACCTCGGCATCCGTAAGATTCTCAATCTCAGCGCCATAGTCAGAGTACGGGAGGTAATGGATCTCCGGCCCTATCTTGGTGAAGAGGTCGTAATTGTCGATGTAGGTCGACCACATGGCCTCGTTCATATTGGCCATCAGGCCCACGTTGGACTGGCGCAGGATGGCCCGGACGCGGGCGGCATCGGCAAAGATTTTGACCTTTTCCGTTATCTGCTCGCGGGTGCCCATGATGGTCTTGACATTCTTACGTCCCGTGCGAGCCACATCGCCGGAGCCTTCCAGCGAGCCCACGAGGGTGCCGGCGCAGAGGTAATCCACGAAATCGTCCTCGTCCAGGGTGGTCTCGAAGGTCATCCTGGGCTTCGCTACATTGCAGAAGAGAATCGGAATCTCCGGGCAGTCGCGAAGGAAGCGGATCCAGGCGAAATCCTCGCTCCAGGAAAGGAACTCGGCATAGATGAAATCCACCTTTTCATTGTAGAAGAGGTCCATGGCCCTTTGGGCGTCCTCCCGCTCATAGACGATTCCGGGATCCACCAGGTCCATAAAGCCCATGGTGGCCTTGATCTCCTTCACGGCCGCATCCTTGCGCTCGCCATAGGTGCCGCGCTTCGGGCCATAGAGATTCTTGAAACGGGGCGAGGCTATAAGGAGCAATCCGGCCTTCGCCTTTCTGGTTTTGAGTGCTTTATTCATGGTTCAATTGGTTATTGTCATAGTCTTTCTGATAACGGGACTGGGCGACGATAAGCATCATCAGGCCGCAGACTACCCAGATGACGGCGAGAATGGGGAAAGTCTTCGAGAGAGATCCCATACTCTCCTTGAGGGCGCCGAGCACGACGGGAGCGAAGGCACCCACGGCAAAGCCGGTCATAATCATGGCGCTGGAGCACGAAGCATGAAGCCTGGGAGGCGTCACGTCATAGAGTACGGCATAGGTGTTGGCGTCGAAAAAGGCGCGGAAAAAGCCCCAGCCGGCGAAACTGATGTAGAGGACCCAGAGGGCTGGATGTCCGCCCATGAGGAAGAGGAAAACGGCGCCTCCGATAAGGCCGAAGCCCTGAAGGAACATCCTGAGCTTGCGGCTCTTAAGGGCCAGCTTGTCCGACAGCGATCCTGCCAGAAGCACCCCGGCGAAGGCGGCCACATAGGTCCAGAACATGGAATTGAAGCCCGCCGTGGCCTGATTCTGGGCGAATTCTTCCTGCAGGTAGGCAGGGACCCAGGTCATATAGCCGGTAATCACGAAAATAAGTCCGCTGAAGCCGATCGTGAGCATCAGAGCGGTAGGCGTTGTAAACACCGTCTTGAAGCCGTCGAAGAAACCGGGCTTGTCGGCGACATGCTCTTTATCCGGCAATTCGGCCTTCGGATAGTCCTTCAGCCGCACGATCATCAGGATGCCCCAAATTACTCCAACAGCACCGAAGATGATGAAGGAATACTGCCATCCCATCTTATCTGCAATCAATCCGGCCAGCCAGCCGGCGAGGATTACGCCGACATAATAGGCGGTCTGATGGATGGACATAGCCCTTGCGCGCGTATCTGTATGATACTGTCCCAAAAGGGAATAGTTTGCCGGACCGAAGAAGGCTTCACCGCCGCCGGTGGCCACCGAGCGAAGGACAATCAGCCAGAACATGCTGGTCGCAAGACCCGTAAACATCGTCGCGACGCTCCAGAACAGGATGGATATCGTCGTTACCCATTTGCGCGAGAAGCGGTCTCCCGCCCATCCGCCGATAGGGACCATGATGGCGTAGAAGAGGTTGAAAATCGTTGCGATAAGACCGACGGAAGTGTCGGTGAGGTTGAGCGCGTCCCGGATGGCCGGGAGCACGGTGTTGAACACCTGCCTGTCCGCCTGGTTCAGCAGGTATGCCATCCAGAGCAGCAGGAGGACTTCCCATTTGTAATTCTTGTGCATCGTTTCAGTGTCTATGCTGCAAATTTAGGTATTTTTCTTATACCACAGCGCACCACAGTAAATTTTTTTCATCCCGCGATATTTTGTATCTTTGCGCCGATGATCCGTCTTTCCATCAACAAGAAGAGTACAGTATCCCTGTACCGGCAGATTTACCGCCAGATTGAATCCGGGCGGCGAAGCGGCGTCCTCGCTCCCGGGGAACAGCTTCCTTCCATGAACGAGCTGGCCGCAGAGGCGGACATCTCGCGGGAAACGGTCAAAAAAGCCTACAACCTGCTCTGCCGCGACGGCGTCATCCTCTCCCGCCATGGGAAAGGGTTCTTCGTGGCGGAAATGGACAAAGACCACCACCTGGACATCCTGGTCCTCCTGGACAAACAAAGCATCTACAAGCAGGTTTTCCTCCAGGCTTTCCAGCAGGCGCTTCCCCCGGAAACGCACCTTACCATCCAGCCTTACAACCAGGATCCGGGACTGCTGGAGTATTATCTCGACAGCCACCTGGACCAGTACGACTACTACATCGTCAGTCCGCACTTCGCCCTTGACAAAAGCGTCCAGGACAAGGCCACGGCCCTGCTCCGGCGGATTCCGAACCGGAAACTCATCATGGTGGACAACTGGATGCGCGGGGTTCCGGGCAACTACGGCGTCATCTACCAGGATTTCCGCCACGACACGGCGAACGCCCTCAGCGAAGTCTGCGAAGACATCCTCCGGGACGGACGGCTCAAAGTCATCGTCCTGCCCGACAGCCTGTACGGAAGCATCATCCTCGATTCCGTGCGGGATTTCGCCGAGAAGGCCGATGTGAAAGTATCTGTCTTTCACGACGTTCCGGAGAGCGTCGAAAAAGGCGACGTCTTTCTCGTCCTCAACAGCCAGCTGGACTCCGGACTGGTCCGGCTCAGCCGGCAGATTACCGCCTCGTCGCTGGAAGTCGGAAAAGATGTGCGGATTATCTCATACAATGAATTTCCCCTGAACGAGATCGTTCTCGGAGGCCTGACGACCTTCTCCACCGACTTCCCCGCCATGGGGCGGAAAGCTGCCGAAATGATCCTGAACGGCCACCTCGAACAAATCCACAACCCCTTCCGCATCACACGCCGGAAGAGTTTTTGACAGGGATTCACCACCCTGGAAAACGGCGGTGGAGCGGGATGCAATGCCAATTGTTGCTTTACCTTGCATGTGTACCTGTTATTCGCATGTTTTGCATGTTTTCTGTACACATACTGCAGAAATACCACGATATGGGCTGTTTACGGCCACATGTGAACACAGTTTCGGACCCAGCGGCCAGTTCCGCTGTACACATACAGGCGGCCAGAATGGCCATGGAGCCGGAGAAGCAGGTGCCGGGAGGAATGCGGCCGAGCGTCAGGAGGGCGCCGGACAACAGCGGCGGCGCGTGGGGATGGACGGGACTATTCTCCCGCTACGCTTCCGATTTCCAGCGAAGTCCATTCCCGGGGCAGGTTTTGGCCTCTACGGACTAGGCCTTTGTCCGTCAGGTCGTATCCACCGAATCCGAAAACAAGGGCCTGCAGGACACCGCCGGCGCCCGTCAGGAAATAGGGATTGGTCCCGCCTTCAAACTCTGCCATCACTCCGAAGGGTCCTTTAAGATTGGGTCTGTATGCATCGGTAAACCAGCGTAACGCTTCCTCTGTCCTGCCCTCACGCGAGCAGATAATGGAATAGATACACTTGGTCATCGCCGGCGTGCCTTTCTTTGGAACCTTCGGCTGATAATACGCAAGATCCCGCAGCGCCTGGGGACCGTCCGTCAGGCCCAACGGCCAATACAACAAGACCACATCCCCCTGTTTGATCTGAGCGCCATCATACGTCGCGTGTTCCCGTATCACTCCCCCCTCGAATGATTCCAGCGCCAGCGCATCAGCGATGGCTCTCCACTCTGCAGGCGCTGTAAGCCCCAGCGAACCGGCCGCCTCGGCGGCATATTCCAGGTTGCGTTTTGCCGCACCGTTGGTATAAGCATCATCATCTACATTCAGTGCCCACTCATCGGCCGCCATCACGTTCCGGATGTGATAGATTCCGTCCTGTTCCTCCACTCTGGACACCCAGAACTGGGCAGTTGCCTCAAGAATCGGCCAGCCGGTGTCCCGCAGCCAGTCGTAGTCCTGCGTCGCGCGGAAATAATTCCAGGCAGCGATGGCGACATCGGCCGTCACATGATGCTGGAAGGTGCCGGAGAGCGAAGTCACAGGACATTCTTCCGCTCCGGAATCCGCGCTTTCCCAAGGAAACATAGCTCCAAGATAGCCCCAGGATGCGGCATTGCGTCTGGCCTCAGCCAGGCGGTCGAAACGATACTGGAGATTACTCCGGGCCATCGCTGGGTTCAGCACCAGGAGGGAGGGCATCATGAAGATTTCCGTATCCCAGAACACATGCCCGTTGTAACCCAGGCCGCTGAGTCCCATCGGAGAGGGTGAAAAACTGCCCGAAGTTCGGTTAAAGGCGTATAGATGGTAGAGCATCGTACGAACCTCCCGCTGGATGGTCTCATCGCCACCGATCCGGATGTCTCCCTTCCACAATTGCCGCCAAGCCTCTTTGTGACGGCGGACGAGTTCATCGGGCTCCTGCAAGGCAGCATAGGTTACGATACGCTCCGCCTGGTTGAGTGGATCGGACACCTGCGCCGTCGAAATCAGGGCACCGAAAAGCCGGAAAGTGAGTGTCTCCCCCGCAGCCAGTACTCGTTCTATCCGGTACAAGTGCTTGTCCATATCAGGCTGCATGTGGACCGGATCGTCATCCATCAAGATGGTAGAAGACGACACACAGCGCACTTTTCCTGTCGGAGAGAGCGACAATGTCGTCAGCAAGTTGAGCCGCGTGCCTTTCTTGTGATGAAACGTCAGTGTCCGGGCGGTCATCGATGGGTCGCGGAGCGAAGATGGAAGCGCATGGATGTTGTCAATCCGGAGCGAACAGGCTTTCGCCGCCGTGATGCTGACTTCCATCATCATAGCCTCCGGCAAGGACCGGAGCGCACGGTACGTATAGGAAAGCCGGTGGCCCCGGAAATCCATTTCTCCGGTAAACGAGCCGTCGGAAAGATCCATTCGCTGTACATAATCCTTCACCCGGGAAGATGTGATCCGGCTGCCATCGAGGGTAATTTCCAGATGGACCGGATTGACCTGCGGAAGGAAGTTGGACACCCGGCCCCTGCCGAAGACGTCATACACATCGGCCAGGATGACGTTTTCACACTGGAACGGCTCCCGGGACGAGACCATTCCGATGGTCCCGTTGGCAGAAGTGATGCCAAAATAAGGGGTATCCGGCTTTATCTCTGCACTGACCACCCACTCATCTGATGCCCCAAGGGGCTGAGCCGCAACCATTCCCAACAGGATAATGAGGGCGCGGAACTTGTTTCGCTTATTCATCATCAGCACGCTCTACAAGTTGTACATCCACCATGACCGGAAGGTGGTCAGAAGGATACTGTCCATCGAACTTGTCATCAATACACTTGTACCGGTCGAGTTTCACATCGCCTTTATAGAAAATGTAATCTCCTCTTCTGGACTGCGTTTCCAGATTGACGTCGGGATTAAAGCCATTGAAGGATCCGGCAGGTCCTTCCCGGACCCCGTCCATATCCGCCTGCTGCCACGAATCTATATACGTTTCCCGGAACTTGCGCATCGCCTTCTCGGTCGGAGCGATGGGGTTCATATCCCCCACGATGAAGACGGGAAGCCCGGAAATGTTCAATTGGTTTTCACGCGCCACAACCAGTTCCGCCGACTTGAGCCGGACATCGGTATAGTCCTCTCCCACTTCCAGGTGTGTTGAGAAGATGTAGAAATTCTTCCCGGAAGACATTTCCCGGAACCGCGCCCAAACGGCCACGCGATGACGGCTGATTCCGCCCCATGCCTCTGAGCCCGACGGCACATCGGGCGTAGGGGAAAGCCAGAAACGCCCTTTGTCAAGACATTCGTATTTGCTTTTGAGCCACGCGATGCCAACCGCCTCTCCCGCCGTTCCATCATCGCGGCCGACGAAGTAGAAGTCGTATTGAGGGAGGAGGGCCTTGAGGTCGGTCTGCTGGACAGAGAGTACTTCTTGAAGCCCCCAGACGCCGAACGCATACTGTTTCACCAGCTGCGAGCAGGCCTCCTTGCGGGCGCTCCAGGCTTTCACACCCACATCGCTGTCCGTGGCAAAGCGGATGTTGAACGACGCGATGCGCACCGTCGGCCCCGTCATTTGTTCAGGCGGGTCCACAGGATTCCCGCTGCCACCTCCCGGTTTTCCACAAGAAACCGGGAGGAGAAGCAGGAAGGCAACTAGGGCCAAAGAAGAGACTACTGCTGGTATTCGTAACATCCGATATCTACCGTATTTACTTTTCGTGCCTTATATGCCAAGTCCGTGGTCATGAAGCCTAAGATATTGGTATTCCCCTTATCAATACACATCGTTGCACTATTGGTCAATGTATAATCATCCCCAGCATAATTGTTAAAGATTCCTGGTGAGGCGGCCGGAATCGTTTGTGTATTCTGGTTACGGCCATTATTATTCGGATCATATTGGGCATGAAGTTTTAACCCGCCATCCGTAATAGCATTATTCATCAGCCAAGTATATCTATGATTAATATACAGTTGTACTGCCGAATCAGCATTTTTGGATGAACTGTAATTGCCAAAAAAGAGACAGTTTTTAATCGTTCCGTTCTGATTGCAATACAAGGCGCTGGAATTTCCGGCAGAAGTTGCGGCGTCATAGTTTTTCACCAGCGTACAGTTAAGAATG
>JAEEHS010000051.1 GCA_016281015.1 Bacteroidales bacterium | reverse complement strand
TCTTCAAGGACGAAGTCCGTCGCGTGGGGCGGGCGCTGGGTATCAAAGAGGAACTGGTGAGCCGCCATCCTTTCCCCGGCCCGTCGCTGGCCATCCGCATCATCGGGGAGGTGACGGAAGAAAAACTGGCTGTTTTACGGGAGGCCGATGATATTTTTATCCGAAGCCTGCGCGCCTACGACTGCACGGGCATGGGTTTCCCGTCTGCATCGGACCCGCGCCTGATGGCCACCAGCCTGTACGATGCCGTCTTGCAGGCCGGTTTTATCCTGCTGCCGGTCAAGAGCGTGGGGGTGATGGGCGATGAGCGCACGTACGAGAATCCGGTAGCCCTCCGCGCCGTAGTATCTACGGACGCCATGACGGCGGACTGGTTCCCCTTCCCATACGACTTCCTCCGCACCGTTTCCAATGAGATTATCCGTAAAGTGCGCGGCGTAAACCGCGTCGTGTACGATATCTCTTCCAAACCGCCGGCAACCATCGAGTGGGAGTAGTGGCCGTTTTTTGTTGGGTTAATAACCTTACTTGGTAAGGGAGATGACAAGGAGAACGGAATATTTCTCCAACTTGTTCTTGGCCTCTGCAGGGATGTCACCCATTTTCAGGGCATCCAGGGTGTGCCCTGCAGTTTTGCATCGGTCATCTGTTCCTTGTTATTTCCTGAAACAATCCTGAAACATTTCTGTCTTTCTATGTCTTTCTGTGCCTTTTTTGAATCTGACAGAAATGCCATTATATAGCACCCTAAAGCGCATTTAACAGAAAAAGGATGCCATAGAATGACATCCTTAGTGCCCAGAGCGGGAATCGAACCCGCACATCTTTAAGGGATACTGGATTTTGAGTCCAGCGCGTCTACCAATTCCGCCATCCGGGCTGATGTGGACTGCAAATTTACGCATTTTTGTCTAACTCCCAAATTTTTCGGTTATCTTTGTACCATGTTCAAAGACATGGAAATTCGCATTGAATCAGGAGAAAGGGTCCGGGATGTGCTTCCGCTCATCGCGGGGGAAGGGGAGTTGTATCTGGTCTATGACAGCGAAGTGGCCCCATGGGCGGGGGAGATCGCGGGGGCGGCGCGGGCTGCGATTGCCATCGAGGCCTCGGAGGAGAACAAGTCCATGGACACGGTCCTTTCGATTTGCCGCCAGCTGATGGAGGCGGGCGCTTCGAGAAAGGCCCTCGTCCTGGCGGTCGGCGGGGGGATCACGACGGATATGGCCGGTTTTGCCGCGTCCATCTACAAGCGCGGCATCCGCTACGCCAACCTTCCGACGACGCTCCTTGCCCAGGTCGATGCGGCCGTCGGCGGGAAGACCGGCGTCAATCTGGACGACTACAAGAATATGCTGGGGGTCATTGTCCAGCCGGTGTTTACTTTCCTGACCCCGGAAGTGCTGAAGACCCTGCCGGAACGGGAGCTGTGCTCCGGGGCCGCGGAACTGCTGAAAACCTTCCTGATCGGGGATGCCGCCGCCTACGGAGAGGCCGTCCGGGTGCTCCGGGAGGGCCGCGATTTGGGGAAACTGATCCTTCGCGCCGCCTCCATCAAGGCCGATATCGTCCGCCGCGATCCCTTCGAGCACGGGGAGCGGCGCGTCCTAAACCTCGGCCATAGCTTTGCCCATGCCCTGGAACACGAGGCCCGGCTCCGGGAAGACGACCTCTCCCACGGGGAGGCCGTCGGCATCGGAATCCTTCTCGCCGCCCGGCTCTCCGAGCGTCTGGGCCTGGCAGAAACGGGCTTGGAAGAGCGTCTCCGGGCGGATTTTGTGGCCGCCGGCCTCCGGACCGACTGTCCTTATCCCCTGGAATGCCTGGCCGCGCCCATGGCCAAAGACAAGAAAGCCGCCGACGGGACGGTCCATTTCATCCTCCCCGTCCGCCCCGGCGAAGTCATCATCCGCGCGCTGACGCCCGCCGAGGCCGTCCGCGCCCTAATCGCATAGACCGATGATCTGTACCTCCATACAAGGAAAAAACCTGGAAGAAATCCTGCAGCTGCTGCAGGAAGGCGAGATCGAAATGGCCGAAATCCGGCTGGACCTCTGCCCACTGGACCTGGACGAGATCGAGACCCTCTTTTCCCTGAGCGACATTCCGCTCATCGCCACCTGCCGACTGGCCGACCGGGAAGCCCCCGACAAGCTCCAGAAGGCGGTTGAGGCGGGCGCCAAGTACCTGGACCTCGAAGTGGAGGCCCCCTCCTGGATGGGCCGGAAACTGCGGCAGGCCTGCCAGCGCTGCGGAACGGTGCTGCTGCGCTCGTTCCATGACTGGGGCGCTACGCCGAAGCGGGAACTCCTCCTATCCATGCTGGACCGCTGCCGGAGTTTCGGCGGCGAAGTGGTCAAGATTGTTACCCGGGCGGATGGCCCCGACGATGTGGCGCGGGTCATGGCCCTTTATGATGAATGTCCCAAGGGCTCCCTCGTGGCGTTCTGCATGGGTGAAGCGGGGCGCGCTTCCCGGCTGGAGGCCCTCCGGCAGGGTGCGCCCTTTACCTACGCCTCCCTCGGCGAAGACGATGCCACTGCTCCCGGGCAGTGGACGACGGCGTCTCTCCGGGAGGCGGTGTATGGCTCCTGGCGTCCGGTGGAAGGCCATGGTCTCAGGATGCCCGCCTCCAAAAGCTTTGCCCAGCGGGCCATTCTCGCCGCCGCTCTCTCGGAAGGAACTTCCACGCTTTCCGGCTATACCCCTTGCGGGGACAGCGAAGCGGCCCTGTCTGCAGCCCGGAGCCTCGGCGCCGTCGTCGCGCAGGATGGCGATGTCCTCCAGATCACCGGCATCGGTGCCGTCCCCGGCGCAGTGGCCCTGCAGGAGGTCCATGCCGGCGAATCGGGCCTGTTGGCCCGCCTCCTGATTCCGCTTCTCGCGGTCCTCAGCCCGTCTCCCGTCCGCGTCACCGGAGAGAAAACCCTCCTTCGGCGTCCGCTCAGCGGTGCCCATGACATCATGGCTGCCTTTGGCGCACGTCTTTATCCGGAGACATCCTTGGCGGAGCGACGTTTCGACTGCACCCTGCCGCTGAAGGTCGCCGGGCCCTTGATTCCCGGCCGTGCGGAGATTTCCGGCAAGGAGGGCAGCCAGCTGATCAGCGGCCTCCTTTCCGCCCTGCCCCTCTGCGGGGATAAATCCATCCTTTATGTCACCGAACCCCGCAGCATCCCTTACCTGTTCATTACCGTCGATGTACTGAAACGCTTCGGTATCCAGATCGGCAGCGAAATGGAAGGAGACGAAGACTTCCTGGAAACCCAGGACTGGTCCCGCTGCAGCGGCGTGACGTTCAAGGTCAAAGGCGCTCAGCGTTACAAGGCGGCGGATTTCGCCATCGAGGCGGACTGGTCCGGTGCCGCACCTTTCCTCGTCACCGGTGCCGTCTTCGGCGCTGTGGAGGTAGAAGGGCTGGATACCCGCTCGCTTCAGGCGGATATCAGCATTCTGGATATTCTGATGGACGCCGGGGCCAGTATGTCCCAGCTGGAGGGGACCACGGAGTCGAACGGCCCGCTCTGCGTGCGGCGCGCGCCGCTCAACGCCTTCGATACCGACCTCAACAACTGCCCGGACCTTTTCCCGATAGTTGCCATCCTGGCCGCCTTCTGCCCCGGCGAAAGCCATATTCTCGGTGTGGAGCGCCTGCGCCACAAGGAGACCGACCGGGCGGCGGCCATCGCCGAAACCCTCGAGCAGATGGGGGTTCCCGTGGACATCGTGGAAGATGAAATGACCATTGTGGGGATGTCCCTGACCGAAAGGCTGCTCAGGGGGCGCCTGCTCAAGGGCGGAACCTACGCCTCCTACGGGGATCACCGGATGGTGATGGCCCTGAGGGTCGCCTCGCTCGGAGCGGACGGGGCGATTGACATCGATGACAGCGCCTGCGTGGCGAAGTCATTCCCGGAGTTCAACGACATTTTTGAGCAATTATGAATACGTTTGGAAGCAAACTGCGCGTCAGCCTTTTCGGCGAGTCGCACGGGGAACGGATCGGGGTCGTCCTGGACGGTGTCCGACCCGGCCTTCCCCTTTCCGAGGCGGATTTTGAGGCGGATCTGGCCCGTCGCCGTGCCGGGGCTCCGGGGACGACTCCCCGCCACGAAGCGGACCTTCCCGAAATCGTCAGCGGCGTTTTCGAGGGCCATACCACCGGCGCCCCGCTGACCATCTGTTTCCGCAATACCAATACCCGCAGCGTGGATTATGCCTCCTTCCGGGCGCATCCGCGTCCGGGCCATGCCGACTATACCGCTTCCATCAAGTACCAGGGCTTCAACGATCCCCGGGGCGGCGGCCATTTCTCCGGCCGGCTGACCCTCGGACTTGTCGCAGCCGGTGTCGTGGCCAAGAAAATGGCCTCGTACCGCTATGAGGCGCATATTGTGGAACTCGGCGGCGAGACGGATCCGAAGCGGTGGGAAGAGCGGTTGAAGGCCGTCATGGCGGAAGGTGACTCGCTCGGCGCGGTCATCGAAGGCCGTGTGGAGGGGGTGCCTGCGGGCGTCGGCGAACCGTTCTGGGACAGCGTGGAGTCCCTGCTTTCCCATGCGCTGTTTGCCATTCCCGGGGTGCGGGGCGTGGAGTTCGGCGACGGATTTGCGGCATCCCGCATGAAAGGATCGGAACACAACGATCCTTTCCCGGAGGGGGGCGGCGCGCCGCTGACCAACCATGCCGGCGGAGTCAACGGTGGCATCACGAACGGCAATCCGATTGTTTTCCGTGTGGGATTCAAGCCGACCTCCAGCATTGCCAAAGGCGGCGTTCCGGGCCGTCACGACGCCTGCTTCGCCCTTCGGACCCCCGTGGTCGTCGAGGCGGTCGCAGCCCTCGTGCTGGCGAATTTATAAAGCGCTGACTGCCAGGATGTTCGGAACAATGCGTTCGCCGTCGCTGTCATAGCGGTGGTTGTCCACGGGATTGTTCAGCACATCGCCGTGGAGGGTCCACAGGGTAGAGGAACCGCCGCCGTCGAGGTTGATCGCATCCCGCCAGGACATCATTTCGCCGAGGACGGTGAGCTCTTCGATGGACATCCCTTCGGCCTGGTCTTTCACGCGGCCGTCCACGACCACGAGCCAGGTCGTCCCGTCGGCCTCGCGGCCCACGAGCGTACGGGGGTGACGGCGGGCATAGAAGCGTTTCCAGCCACTGACAACCGTCGAGTCCGTGTAGGTGATCCGTTCTCCCTCGTCAATCAGAATCGGACCGCTGGCTATGACCTCCCAGCTGGCGTCGGCGCCGGCATAGACCGCCGCGGTGTCGCAGGGGTCGATGGAAAAGTCCGTTTCAGAGAAAGTGATGACGCCGTTCGTCCGGAAATACTCCGAGGGTGAGGTCTCGCCGATAATCTGGCCGTCGTCCTTGATGAAGCAGGTAGTAATCAACTCATTGACATTGAAATAGCTGCCGTTGATGCCGGCGAGGGCGCCGCTGGCGAGGCAGAGGGCGCTGGTCGAATCGGCGTCTTCCCGCTCGGCGGTCACGATGGTCGTAGAGAAGGACTCGGGACGGTAGCGGACAAAGGAGATGGTCTGCTGACTGTCGAAAAGCCAGGTATGGACGACGCCATAGCAGCCGGGTGCCTTGCGGGCCTGGCGCGGAGTGAGGAGCGCACCGCTCTCGAGATCATGGATTTCCGGGCAGTTGTCCAGCAGGAAATTTGCCTTCGGCTGGCAACTCAGCACGGCCACTGCGGCAAGGAGGAGGGTCAAGTACTTTTTCATAGAGGCAAAAATACAAAAAAATCCGCTATCTTTGCATACTTATGGACAAAGACCAGCATATCATAGAGGAATTTACCCGGGGGGAGTACAAAGAGGGGTTCGTGACGGAGGTGGAGCAGGAACTGATCCCGAAGGGCCTCAACGAAGAGATCATCCGCCTGATTTCCCGCCGGAAGGAGGAACCCGCCTGGCTGCTGGAGTTCCGGCTGGACGCCTTCCGGAAATGGCAGAAGATGGAAGAGCCGTCCTGGGCCCATCTGGACCTCCCGAGAATTGACTATCAGGATATTATCTACTACGCGGCGCCGCGTCAGGACAAAGACCGCCCGAAAGAGATTGACCCGGCCCTGGCCGAGACCTTTGAAAAACTCGGGATTCCGCTCCATGAACGGGAGGCGCTTGCCGGGGTGGTGGCGGTGGATGCGGTCTTCGACTCGGTGTCGGTGAAGACCACTTTCCGCCAGACGCTCGAGGAAAAAGGCATCATCTTCTGCTCGTTCTCGGAGGCCGTCCGGGAGCATCCGGAGCTCGTGAGAAAGTATCTCGCTTCGGTCGTCCCAGCCTCTGACAACTATTTCGCCGCCCTGAACAGCGCGGTCTTTTCCGACGGTTCGTTCTGTTACATCCCCAAGGGGGTGCGCTGCCCGATGGAACTGTCCAGCTATTTCCGGATCAATGCCCGGGGAACCGGCCAGTTCGAGCGGACGCTGATCGTCGCGGACGAAGGATCCTACGTCAGTTACATGGAAGGCTGCACCGCCCCGATGCGGGACGAACAGCAGCTCCATGCCGCCGTGGTGGAAATCGTGGTCGAAAAGGATGCGGACGTCAAGTATTCGACGGTCCAGAACTGGTATCCCGGTGACGCCGAGGGCCGGGGCGGCATCCTGAACCTCGTGACCAAGCGGGGCCTCTGCAAGGGCAGCGGCTCCCACCTGAGCTGGACCCAGGTGGAGACCGGTTCGGCCATCACCTGGAAGTACCCCTCCACGATCCTGAAGGGGGATTACAGCGCTTCGGAGTTCTATTCGGTGGCCGTGACGAACCATCACCAGCAGGCGGACACCGGCACGAAGATGATCCATCTGGGCCGGGGTACCCGGAGCCGGATTGTGTCCAAGGGCATTTCCGCCGGGCAGAGCCAGAACAGTTACCGGGGACTGGTCCGGATGGCCCCCGGGGCGCTCCAGGCGCGGAATTATTCCCAGTGCGACAGCCTTCTGGTCGGCTCCGCCTGCGGGGCCCATACCTTCCCAGACATCCAGTCTTCCTGCCCCGGGGCCGTCGTGGAGCATGAGGCAACGACCTCCAAGATCAGTGAGGACCAGCTTTTCTACTGCGCCCAGCGGGGTATCGCTCCGGAAGAGGCGGTGGGTCTGATTGTCAACGGTTATGCCCGCGAGGTACTGTCCCGTCTTCCCATGGAGTTTGCCGTTGAGGCGCAGAAACTCCTGCAAGTTTCCCTGGAGGGTGCTGTCGGATGAACCCGCTGGATATCATATGCTCGGTGCTCGGCCTGACGACGGTGGTCCTGGCCGGCCGCAACTCGAAGTACAACTTCTGGGTGGGGTACCTCTATACGGCGGCCCTCTTCGCGATGTTCTACACCAAGAACCTGTATGCGAGCCTCCTGCTCCAGCCGGTGTCCCTCGCGATCAATGTGCTGGGCCATTACCGGTGGACCCATCCGAAGGAGGAAGAGCGCTCGGCCGATGACGGCTCCGCGCTGAAAGTGTCCATGCTCTCCTGGGCCGAACGGGCCTTGACCGTCGGTGCGGTTGCCGTGGTCGCAGGACTGTGGGGATGGACCCTGGATACGCTCTTCCCCGCAGACCCGCATCCCTATCTGGATTCCTGCGTGACGGTGCTGATCCTCGTGGCCCAGCTCCTGTCTGCTTTGAAGAAATGGGACTGCTGGGTGGCCTGGCTGGTCGTGAATGTGACGCAGATCGCCCTCCACCTGAGTGTCGGCAACGTGCTGATGCCGATTGTCTCGGGCCTGTACCTGGTCAACGGCATCTGGTCGCTCTACGGATGGATGAAACTCTATCGGCGGAAGGCGTGAAATGGAAATAAGAATATGAGTGCATTATTAGATATCAAAAACCTCCATGCCCGTATCGGGGACAAGGAAATCCTGAGGGGGGTGGACCTCGACGTCAGGCGGGGTGAAATCCATGCCGTCATGGGCCCGAACGGCGCCGGAAAATCCACGCTGAACGCGGTCCTGACCGGCCGGAGCGACTATGAAGTTACCGAAGGGACGGCTCTCTTTGACGGGAAGGACCTCCTGGCGATGAGCCCCGAGGAGCGCAGCTGGGCGGGCCTTTTCCTGAGTTTCCAGTACCCGGTCGAGATTCCGGGGGTCAGTATCACGGCGTTCATGAAGGCGGCCGTGAATGAGCGGCGCAAGGCGGCGGGGCTGCCCGAGATGAAGGCGGGGGACTTCCTGAAACTCCTCCGCGAAAAGATGGCCCTGGTGAAGATGAAGCCGGAATTCGCCAAGCGGGAAGTCAACGTCGGCTTCTCCGGCGGCGAGAAGAAACGCAACGAGATTTTCCAGATGGCCATGCTCTCCCCGACCCTGTCCATCCTGGACGAGACCGACTCCGGACTGGACGTCGATGCCCTGAAAATCGTTGCGGAGGGGGTGAAATCCCTCCAGACGCCCGAGAAATCCGTCATCATCATCACGCACTATTCCAAACTGCTGGAATACATCCATCCCGACGTGGTCCATGTCCTCAAGGAGGGCCGGATCGTCGCAACGGGCGGGGATGA
Source organism: Bacteroidales bacterium (assembly GCA_016281015.1). Taxonomy (GTDB): domain Bacteria; phylum Bacteroidota; class Bacteroidia; order Bacteroidales; family UBA932; genus Cryptobacteroides. The sequence goes on along the minus strand of JAEEHS010000051.1, from coordinate 38,303 downwards.
ACTCATCGAGGCCATCGAGACCTCCGGCTTTGACCAGTTCTGAAGCCTATGGGACACGGAAAGTACCTTGATCCCATTCCGGCGGAAAAGCAGGTGGTGACGGTCGGCTCCGGCGAGCGGCTGGAGTTTTCGTATGTCATCCTGCCCGGAGAGAGCCGGGAGCTGGACCTGGTCATTGACCTCGTCGGCGAAGGGGCGGAAGTCGATGTGAAGTGCCTCTATCTGAGCCGCAACGGCGACCGGGTCCGTATCCGGATCCTGGTCCATCACCGGGCTCCCGGCTGCCACAGCCACCAGCTGGTATGTGGCATTGCGGCGACCGGGGCGGATGTCCGTTTCGACGGTCGGATTGTCGTGGCTCCCGGAGCACAGCAGACCGAGGCCTATCAGGAGAATCACAACATCCTGCTCTCTGAAGGAGCCCGGGTCGAGACCTTGCCCTCCCTGGAGATTTATGCAGACGATGTGAAATGCTCCCACGGGGCGACCGTCGGCCAGCTCGATGCCGACGCCCTGTTCTATATGCGTTCACGGGGCATTTCCGAAGCGGAAGCGAAACGGCTCCAGATGCTTTCCTTCCTCTCCCCGGTGATTCCCGCGGGGCGGGAGGAAGAGGTGACCGCGGCGCTTTTCAGTCTTCCCAGCTGAGTGTCCGGCTCCCGTCCGCTCCGACGGTAAGATGGACGACGAGGGTCTCCTCCGGCAGGAGATCCTCGATGTTTTCCGCCCATTCCATCAGGCACAGCGCTCCGGAGTCCAGATAGTCGTAGAGGCCGATATCGAGGGCTTCCTCGGGCTTTGTAATCCGGTAGAAATCAAAGTGATAAATCGGCTCTCCGGCTGCAGAGCGGTACTCGTTGACGATGGCGAAGGTCGGGCTTCCGACGGCATCCTCCCTCACGCCGAGTTCCCGGCAGAGCGCCGTCGTGAAGGTCGTCTTTCCCGCGCCCATGCTCCCGTGAAGGGCGATGAGGCGGTGGTCTCCGAGGACTTTCAAGAATTCTTTTGCGGCTTCCGGAAGGGCGGCGAGGCTATTGATTGTGATGGTGTGCTTCATGCTGCTGGCAAAAGTATGAATAATCATACGAAGAAACAAGTGATTTTTCACAAATCCAAGATATTTCTTCGGTCCAGGATGCGGTAGGAAGCCGCCTCGGCCAGGTGCTTCGGGGCGATGTCCGCCGCTCCGGCGAGGTCCGCGATGCTCCGGGCGATTTTGATGATGCGGGTGTAGGCCCGGGCCGACAGGCCCATGCGGTCGATGAGTCGCTCCAGCAGGGTGCGGCAGGCCCCATCCAGGGGGCAGAAGGCGTCCAGTTCCTTCGATCCCATTTCGGCATTCGTATAGATGCCCAGGCCTTCGAAACGCCGCTGCTGGATGTCCCGCGCTTTGAGAATCCGTGCGGCGATGGCCGCGGACGGTTCCTCTTTTTTCCCGCTGACGAGCCGGGCCGTTTCGACGGGATGGACCCAGAGCTGGATATCGATCCGGTCCATCAGCGGTCCGGAGAGTTTGGACAGGTAGGCGGCCCGCGCACCCGGGGAGCAGGTGCAGCGGTCGCCCTCGCCCCAGTAGCCGCAGGGGCAGGGATTGGAGGCCGCCACCAGCATGAACGAGGCGGGATAGACAATCTTGGCCTTCAATCGGGCGATGGTCACTTTCCGGTCCTCCAGCGGCCCCCGGAGTGCTTCCAGGGTGGCTTTCGGGGCCTCACAGAATTCGTCCAGGAACAGCACGCCTCCGCTGGCGAGCGAGACTTCCCCCGGGAGGATGTTCTCTCCGGAGCCGCCCCCGAGAATGGCCGGCTTGGAGGCGGAGATATGCGGGGAGCGGAAAGGGCGTTGCCGGATCAGCCCGCCGCCGAAATCCGCTTTCCCGGCCACGGAATAGATCTTCGACGTAACGAGCGCCTCCTCCCGGGTCATCGGGGGCAGCACCCCCGCCAGCGCTTTGGCCATCGAACTCTTTCCGCTTCCCGGGCTGCCGATGAGAATGACATTGTGTCCCCCTGCGGCGGCAATCTCGAGCCCCCGTTTCGCCCCTTCCTGCCCCAGGATGTCGGCAAAGTCCATATAGGAGGGCTGGCGCTCGCAGGCTCCCTCCTGCGCGGCGAGGCGGTAGCGCTCCGTGTTCCAGATCAGCCACTCCGAGGGGTCCTCCTTCCCCTCAAGAATCTGGAGCACATCATCCAGGGTCCGGACCCCATAGATTTCCGTTTCGCGGTAGTCGATGGCCTCCATGGCCGATTCTTCCGGCAGGATACAGCCTTTGAGGCCGGTTTTGACGGCCATCTCCACCATCGGCAGGCTCCCGCTGACACTCCTCAGGCTTCCGTCCAGCCCCAGTTCGCCCATGATAAGATACTGTCCGAGCAGGGGGAGGTCCCGCTGCTCGGTCGCCGCAATGACGCCCAGCGCGATGGGCAGGTCGTAGCCGCTGCCCTGCTTGTGCATATCGGCGGGTGCCAGATTGATGACAATCCGTTTTCCCGGCACGCGGAATCCCCTTGCCTGAAGGGCTGTGACGGTCCTCAGAAGGCTTTCTTTGACGGCCGCATCCGCCAGCCCGACCAGATGGATGCCGATGCCCAGGGTGACGTTGACTTCGATGGTGACCGGGACCGCCTCAATCCCGATACACTTGGCTCCTTGTACGTAGACCAGCATAGTTATTCGATGCTTATAGAGGTGATATATCCATTGAAATGCAGGGGGAAACTTTGCCGGTCCAGGCAGAGGAGGTGATCCTCCCCGCTGAAATCCGTCAGTCCCGCTGCGAAGTGCCCATGGCCCAGCACGGCGCCGACCGGACTCATCAGCCGGTAATCGCCGCTGATGCGGACCTTTCCATGGGGCCCGGTCAGACTCAGGATCATCCCGTCCCCGAGACTCTCGATCCAGGCGTCCGCCGTGCCCTCCGTATAATAGTCCCGGATGTGCTGGGCCATCGTAAACAGCTCGGTCCGGCCGCCGGGCGTCCGTGTCCATGCCGACTGCCCGTTATAGCCGAAAAACAGGACGCTGTCCCCATAGGGCAGGATCTTGGCCCAGGGCGTCTTGGCCATGGAGAAGGCTACTTCCGGAGTATCGTCCTTATATAGAAGTAGTTGCGTCCCGCTTGACTGGACCAGGTACAGCGTGCCGTCCCTTCGCCGGGCATCATAAATCTCTGTCCAGGAACCTGCTGGCCGAAGCTGCACAAGCTGCGCCCCTTCCATGAAACGGAATTCCCGCTGGGAGGAGTTGATCCGGACAAAGTAGCCGTAACAGAACCCCTCGCCGTCCCGCTCGAGCGCCCCGCCGTCCCAGCCGCTTTCTTCCATTGATCCCAGGACAATGCCCCGGTCGTCCGAGAACAGGAGTTCCCCGTTTCGCCGCAGCCGCACCCCGGGAGCACCCACCCGCTGGGTGAGGGTATAAACCCCGTCTTTCTCCGGAAGGAAGCCTTTCAGCGACTCTTCTCCCTCCCAGCGCAAGAATTCTTCTCCATTCCGGCGAAGAACGGTCTCTCCTTCCTGAAGACCGGCTTCCCAGAGCGCTCCGTTGCGGAAGCGGTGGACGGAGCCGTCCAGAAGGGAGGTCCGCATCCGGGTTTCTCCGTCGCAAAGAAGCAGCAACTCGGCCCTTCCTCCGGCGGTGTCCCGCTGCCAGTCATAGCCGGAGGGCCAGATGACGGCGGTGAGGTACACGTGGCGGTCCCCATCCGCCGCTTCTTCCACGGCCTGGACAGGGGGCCTGTGCCCGGAGGTCTCCGTACGGGAGCGCGGCATCGGGAACAGGGCCCATTTGGTACAGGAAACGGCCACGAAGGCCACAAAGATCCATCTTCTCATTCCGGCAAATTTTTCGGCCAAGATAAGATGGAAAAATGAAAACAGGACAAATTGTTGATAACTTGTCCTGTTTCAAGGGAGAAATGAAGGTTTCGCGGGGTTTAGAGTGTAAATCTTACACCCGCTTCCAGATCCATTCTGAGCGGCTGGATGGTCCGGATGGAACGCGGCTGCTTCGTGTCGAAGTAGTAGCGGATGCTCGGATCGAAGAACAGGCCGAAGTTCGGAGCGAGGCGGAGTTCCACCCCGACCCCGGCGCCAATCGAAGGCTGGACTCCCTTTCCGCGTTTGTCCAGGCGGATGTCGTTTCCGTCGGTATGGACCAGATAATGGTTGTTGACCAGGTATTCCACCGCCCCGCCGGCAAAGGCATGGACATTCCAGCGGCCCTTGGGCAGGATGTCGAAATAGACGTTGAGCGGAACGCCGACCCAGTGCTGCATGTTCTGGATATCCGTCTGGGTGAGTCCGAAATCGACCACACCGTCGTCATCGACTTCCACGTAATCGCCGATGAAGGAGCGGCGCATGTTGGTGTACTGGACGCCGGTTCCGATGCTCCAGCGCTCGTTGAGGGGAATCCGGACACCGACCCCAGCCGTGAAAGGAATGGAGAAACTGTATTCCGGGTTCTCCCAGGTGACGCCTGTCTCGGTCGGGGTGGGGCGGGTGGAAACCCTGCGGCTCAAGGCCCGGCTCGTGGTATTGCGGCGGAAACGGTCCTGCAGGTCGCCGGAGACGGTCCATTCCAGCGGACGCCGATCCTTCGGCGCGGGGTTTTCGGCGAGAATCCGCCTCCACTGCTCCGTCTCGTCCGGGGCGGCCTGCTCCGTCTCCGCCGTTTCCGTCTCTGTCGAAGGCGCAACGTCCTGCGGCTCCTCTGCCAGGGGCTCCTCCGCTACGGGCTGCTGTGTCGCCATCGGCTTCGGTGCGGGCGTCGGCGTGACTTTCGGGGCCGCCTGCGGCACCCAGCGCTCCTGCTGCTCCTTCACAGGAGCCGGGAGGGAAGGCTCTTCCATGCTTTGGGAGAGCAGCGGGGACTGCTGAATCTGCTCGGGAAGATCCGGCAGGACCTCCGGCCTGGGGGAGAAGAGGAAGACGCCTGCGGCAAGGGACGCCGCGACGGCAATGCCTGCCGCCGCTCTCCATACCCAGAGCGGAACCACCCGCTTCCTTCGGTCGAGGCCGGCGGCAACGCCCTCCCATACGGCGGGAGAGACGCTTTCTTCGGCATCCGCAAGGATGCGCTTTATCTGGATGTCAAAACTACTTTCGTTCATACTTTCTTTTCTTGCAGGATCAGTTGCTGCAGCCGCAGCCGCGCCCGTTGGAGTTTCGAGCGGGAGGTGGCCTCCGTACATCCGAGTTCCTCCGCGATTTCCTTGTGGGTATACCCTTCCACGACATACATGTTGAAGACGGTTCTTGCGTCCGCGGGAAGCGAGGCAATCAAGCCAAGGAGCTGCCTGTAGCCGAGCTGCTGGTCCGCCCGCGGCGTCTCGTCTGAGAGGCTGCGGGCCTCGGAGATGTCGTCGGAAAGCTTCAGCGCATCGGTTTTTCTCAGATGCATCAGTGCGGTGTTGACAAAGATCTTGCGCGCCCAGCCCTCGAAGGATCCGGCCCCCGAGTAACTGTCCAGTTTGGAAAACAGGGTGATAAAACCTTCCTGCAGCAAATCTTCTGCCGTCTCCCGGTCTCCGACATAGCGGAGACAAACGGCCATCATCTTCGGTGCAAGTGCGTCAAAAAGGGCTTTCTGGGCCTTCCGGTCCCCCTTCCGGGCCTCATTGACGAGCCCGGCCCACGCATCCGCGCCAGCCGGATCACCGTCTGTCGTCCAGGTAATAAGATGCAATTTGAAGGGGAAACGTTTCAATGGCCCGGTTTTTTCAAGCTTGATTTTACAAAGTTCGGAAAAAATCCGCTAATTTTGTACGTTTGGACAAAGAAATGAAGATTCGTCATTATATCTTGTGGCTGGTCGTGCTGCTGCTTCCCCTCGAAGCCGCCGCCCAGCGGCAGAGCGCCGCGCTGGTGGACGCCGTCGCCCTCTATGACAAAGGGGATATGGCCGGGGCGGAACGCCTGCTGACACGCCTGACGGAGGCGGATCCCTCCGACGATGCCCTCTGGTACTATCTCGGTAAGGCCGAGGCGGCCCAGGGGAAGACCGAGGCGGCCCTCCGGCACATCGGAAAAGCCTCGGAACTGGACCCGGGCAACTACTGGTACCGCAGCGCCCTCGCTGCCCTTTATACCCGGAGCGGCGAGACCGAGATGGTCATCCGCCTGTATGAAGGCATCCTGAAAGATTTCCCGGACAAGGTGTCCGTCTCCTATGACCTCCTCTCGCTCTATCTCAAGCAGGGGCGCTACGAGGATGCGCTCAAGGCCCTGTCCGATGTGGAAAATTACATGGGTCCGACCGAGCAGATCGCCGTGACCCGCTACGAAATCCTGGGCCAGATGGGAAAGGAAGAAGAGGCGGTCGCCTCGCTCCGCCTTTTCAGCGAAGAATACGCCTCTCCCATCGCCCTGACGGCGCTCGGCGATTATTATGCCCATGCCTTCGAGGACTCGCTGGCGCTGAAGCAGTATGCCGAAGCCCTCTCGCTGCAGGGAGATTATGCGCCGGCGCTGGTCGGTGAATCGGAAATCTATTTCCGTCAGCGCAATTATCCGGCTTTTTTCAAGAGCGCCGGCCGCTTCATGCGGGATCCCGACACGCCGACCCGTTCCAAGAGCATGTACCTTTCCGGTATCATGCGCCAGACGGATCCCCGGCTCCTTCGGCGCCTCCAGGACAGTATGGACACCCTTGTCGTGGACGCCGTCTCGGTCCACCCCGCGGATTCCACCCTCCTTTCGACAGCCGGCACCTATTTCTATTCCACCGGACGGCAGGCGGAGGCGGGAGTGTATTTCCACAAGGCCGCCGCGCTGTATCCGGAGAGCCTTGCGATGGCGGCTTCCTGGATCCAGTATCTCGGCGCCGAAAAGCAGTGGGTCCCCATGCGGGATGCGGCACTGGAGGTTTTCAACCGGACCCATGAACTGGCTTTCCTGGACTATGTCAACATGGCCAATTACCAGTTGAAAGACTATGATGCCATCATCGGCAACAGCCTGACCATCACCAAGTCCTCCAAGGATTCCGAGGTCCTCAAGCGGGCCTGGTCCACCATCGGGGATGCCGCCCATGAGAAGGGGGACGAGGCGGAGGCGTTCCGTGCCTACGAAAAGGCGCTCAAACTCGACCCGGACTATGCCCCGGTGCTGAACAACTACGCCTATTATCTCTCCCTGAAGGGGAAGAAACTGAAGAAAGCCGCGGCCATGTCGCTGAAGACCATCCAGGCCGAGCCCGACAATCCGACCTACCTGGATACCTATGCCTGGATCCTGCACCTGCAGAAAAAGGATGCCGAGGCCAAGCCCCATATCAAACGGGCGATGATGTTTGGCGGGAAGGAGAATGTCGTCCTGCTGGACCATTATGCTGAAATCCTCTTTGCCCTGAAGGAATATGACCTGGCCTTCTCCTATTGGATGGAGGCCCATAACCGCAATACAGACGGCGAAATTCCGGACCTGGAACAGCGCATCGCCGCCCGCAAAGCCGCCGCCAAACGATGAAACGCCTCGTTCTCTGTCTCTCTCTGCTCCTGGCCCTGCTGCCGCTGCAGGCCCAGAAATCCAGCGGGCGGAAAGCCCAGCTGGAGAAGGAGATCGCCCTGCTGAACAGTCAGCTCAAGACCAATGCCAGGGACCGGGACAAGGCCCTTCGGAACCTGAATCTGGTCCAGCGGAAAATGACCCGGCGCAAGGCCCTCGTCAGCGAAAGCGAGCAGCAGATCCGCGTCCTGGACGACAGCATTTCCCGCTGCCAGCGGGATCTGGGCCGTCTGCAGGCGGAATACGACACCCTCAGCGTCTATTACGAGCGTCTGGTGCGGAGCGCCTACAAGAACCGGGATGCCCGCCTTTGGTATATGTACATCCTTTCCAGCGATTCTTTCTCGCAGGGACTCCGCCGCTTCGGCTATCTGAGGAGTTTCTCGCGGGAGATGAGCGCCCAGGGTGAACAGCTCCTCCAGATGCAGTCCGAACTGGAGACCCAGGCCACCCGCCTGTCATCCCTCAAGAAAGACGCCTCCGCCGTGCGGGAAAGCCGGGTACGGGAGATGAAGGAACTTCAGGTGGAGGAAGCCGAGGTCAACGGACTCGTCGCCCAGCTCAAGAGTGACCGCGCCCGCTACCAGCAGCAGCTCGCCCGCAAACAGAAGGAGATGTCGGAGCTCAAGCGAAAGACCGACGAGCTGATCAAAAGAAAGACGGCCGAAGCCAAGAAGAAGGCGACAACGGCCGTGGATGCCGCCCTGTCCTCTTCCTTCGCGGCCAATAAAGGAAAACTGCCCTGGCCGGTGGAAGGGACGGTGACGGGCTCTTTCGGTTCCCATCCCCATCCGGTCTACAAGAATGTGACCCTGCCGTTCAACAATGGGGTCAATGTGGCTGTCGTCCGCAATGCCGCCGTCAAGGCGGTCTTCGACGGGACGGTCGCCAGCATCCATGTCATGCCCGGTTACAACCAGTGCATCCTCATCCAGCACGGAGACTATTTCACCCTCTACTGCCGACTGAAGACTGTGAGCGTCAAGGAGGGGACGAAGGTGAAGACGGGACAGGTTGTCGGCGTCGTCGACACCATCGGCGGCGAAGATGAAATCCATTTCGAACTCTGGAAGGGGCAGTCGCCCCAGAATCCCGAATCCTGGCTGCGCTAGCGGAGTTTTTCCAGCGGAACGGTACCGGGGATGACATCCTCGGGCGGGGCGCCGTGGAGGTAGATGATGCGCTGGTTGGGGCTGCCGCGGAACAGCAGGTCCGTGTCCCGCTCTTCCAGGAGGAAAGGTCCGTCCACCAGCACGTCCAGCCAGGGGAGCATCTTCCGCATCACCGGGTCGGCCTCGATTTCCTCGAGGGTGAATCCGCTCCAGCACCAGATGGTCTTGGACGTCTCCTGCTTGATGCGCCGGGCCAGCTCGGTAAAGGCTTCCGCCTGGTAGAAGGGGTCTCCGCCGGAAAAAGAGACGTTCGACATGCTGTCTTCCTTGACCAGCTGCACGAGATCGTCCACCTCCATCCACTCCCCGGCTGCGAAGTCCCAGCTCTCGGGATTGTGGCAGCCCGGGCAGTGATGGGCGCAGCCGGCACAGTAAATGGCCGTCCGGAACCCGGGTCCGTCGGCCATTGTCTGCTGCAAAATACTCAGTACCCGGATCTTCATTCGTGTACCACGCGGTCGTGGAGCTCGGCGAGTTTGCCGGAGTTCCAGCGGTTCGTCGTTCCGACCAGATAGCCGGTGATGCGCTGGAGCGTGTCGATGTGGTGACCGTGGCAGTGCGGGCACTCGCGCAGGTCCTTGTCCGCGTTCTCGAAGCCGCAGTCCAGGCAGCGGTTGCGGTTGTGGTTGACCGAGCCGTAACCGATGTCATACTTGTCCATCAGGTCCACGATCTGCATGATGGCATCGGGATTGTGCGTCGCATCGCCGTCGATTTCGACGTAGAAGATGTGACCGCCGCGGGTGAGGGTATGGTACGGCGCCTCGATCTTGGCCTTGTGCTCCGGAGTACATTTGAAGTACACCGGGACATGGTTGGAGTTGGTGTAGTAGTCCTTGTCCGTGATGCCCGGCAGGATGCCGAAGGTCTTCTTGTCGCGCTTGGTGAACTTGCCGGAGAGGCCTTCCGCCGGGGTGGCGAGCACCGAATAGTTGTGCTGGTATTTCTCGGAGAATCCGTTGACCTTGTCGCGCATGTAGCCGACAATCCGCAGGCCCAGGTCCTGCGCCTCTTCGCTCTCGCCATGGTGCTTGCCCACCAGGGCGATCAGCGTCTCGGCCAGGCCGATGAAGCCGATGCCGAGGGTGCCCTGGTTGATGACGGACTCGACCATGTCGTCATCGTCCAGTTTCTCGCTGCCCAGCCAGAGTCCGTTCATCAACAGCGGGAACTGCTTCTTGAGGGCGGTCTTCTGGAACTGGAAGCGCTCGTCAAGCTGGCGGGCGGCAATTTCCAGCGCCCAGTCCAGTTTCTCGAAGAAACGCTGGACCCTGAGGTCCTTGTCCTTGATGTCCATGCATTCGATGGCGAGTTTGACGATGTTGATGGTGGTGAAGCTCAGGTTGCCCCTTCCGATGGACGTCTTCGGGCCGAAGCGGTTTTCGTACACGCGGGTCCGGCAGCCCATCGTCGCCACTTCATGGACGTAGCGCTTCGGGTCGTCCGCTTTCCAGGCGGGATCCTGGTTGAAGGAAGCGTCCAGGTTGACGAAATTCGGGAAGAAGCGGCGGGCGCTCACCCGGCAGGCGAATTTGTAGAGGTCGTAGTTCGGATCCTCCGGCAGGTAGCTCACGCCCCGTTTTTTCTTCCAGATCTGAATCGGGAAGATGGCCGTGGAACCGTTGCCGACGCCTTCGTAGGTGGTGTTGAGGATCTCGCGGATGATGCAGCGGCCTTCGGCGGAGGTGTCGGTACCATAATTGATGGACGAGAAGACAACCTGGTTGCCGCCGCGGCTGTGGATGGTGTTCATGTTGTGGACGAACGCCTCCATCGCCTGGTGGACCCGGCTCACGGTCTGGTTGATCGCGTGCTGGAGGGCGCGTTCCTTGCCCTGCAGTCCGGTCAGGTCCCGTTTCAGGTAGTCGTCGAAGACGGCCGTCTTGAGCGGGGAATAGTCCGTGTTGTCAAAGGCGGAAACCTGGTCGATTTCCTCTTCGAAGGTCTTGCGGACGAAGGGGGCGAGGTAGAAGTCGAAGGCCGGGATGGCCTGTCCGCCATGCATTTCATTCTGGACCGTCTCCATCGAGATGCAGGCGAGCACCGACGCGGTCTCGATCCGCTTGGCCGGACGGGACTCGCCGTGGCCGGCTTTCAGGCCATGCTCCAGGATCAGGTCCAGCGGGTGCTGGATGCAGGTCAGGGACTTCGTCGGATAGTAGTCCTTGTCGTGGATGTGGATGTAGTTGCCGGCGACGGCCTCGCGGACCGGGTCGGACAGCAGGTTCTCGTCCACAAAGCTCTTGGTCGCCTCGGAGGCGAACTTCATCATCATGCCGGCGGGAGTGTCCGCGTTCATGTTGGCATTCTCCCGGGTGATGTCGTTCGCCTGGGCCTCGATGATGGTCTGGAAAATCTCATTGGTCTTGGCCTTGCGCGCCATGTTCCGTTTGTTGCGGTAGCGGATATACTCCTTGGCTACCTCCTGGCGCGGGCTGTTCATGAGTTCGTTCTCTACGACGTCCTGGATTTCCTCGACGGTCATCTCTTCCTTTTCGAGATTGGAAATCGAATGGGCAATCTGGGCGGCGAGGACGATGTCCTCACCGTTTTCTGTCACGTCCATCGCTTTGAGGATGGCGGCGACAATCTTCTGGTTGTTGAATTCGACGCGACGTCCATCGCGTTTTAGTACACGCTTTACCATGGCAGGTTATATGTCTTGTTGTTTTCTTACGAAAAGTGGTTCGGATAGCAAAGATAGTTCTTTCCCTCCAATGTTGATTTCTTTTTGCCGAAAAAAGTTATCAACAAGACACAAAAAACGCTGTTAATTCATTGATTAACAGCGCATAATATAATAATCTAATTTAGAATGGTTCTAAAATGAAACTTTTTTGTTGCTTTTCGGGCGGAGTTTTCAACACCCCTTAGCGAACCACCCAGACCAGCACGTGGCGGTCGAAGGTCATGTACTCGAGTTCGAACTCCTCTTCGTCATCGTCCTTGTCGATGAAGGTCGCCTCCAGTTGTCCTTCGCCCCGTACGCGGAAACGCTCCACTTCGATCTGTTCGGCAAAGTTGAGGTTGTAGACGGAGAGCAGTTTGAAGATGGCTTCCTTGGCGCACCAGTAGATGGCGAGCTGCTCGTTCCGCTTGTCCTGCTCCAGGTCGTCAATTTCATCTTCGGAGAGGGCTTTCTTTTCCACGGCGGAGAAGTCTCGGTCCATGGATTCGATGTCGATGCCGCAGTCCTCCTCGTCGTGCAGGATCACGGCGACGTACTTCTCGGTATGGGTGATGGAGATGTTGGTCGGATTGTTCTCCAGGTACGGTTTTCCGTTGTCGTGATGGGACAGGTAGACTTTTTCGTCAAACAAGGTGTTCAGCAAGGCCCTCACGGCGAGGCGCTGCTTGCGGAGCGACTCGCTCCGGATAAACGAGATTTCCTCCATCTCGTCGGTCGGCGTGGAACTGAGTTCGATCAGCTCCTGTTCGGTTTCCGTAATCTGCCATACGCCGATGATGGCTTCGTTGTCCAGTTCCTTCTTTAAATAAAGTGCCATTACAGTTTTGTTTGAACGGCAATACGTCAGCCCCGGAAGACATTCCTGTCTCCGGTTCCCTTGTCAAATATGCTGGTATACAATCGCGACAGAGGGTCGTCTGAACCGACGCCCGCTACTTGAGAGATGACCTGACTGGGAGGCTCCATACTTGTCGTTACCATTTTACGCTACAAAGATAATGGTTTTTTGGTAATTAAAAAAATGATTAACTTTGTTGTCTGAAAAATAACCAAGAGAGATGAAGCCCATTCGTTTTCTGATCGCGGCAGCTTTTTGTCTGAGTCTCGCCGCCTGCAAAAAAGACCCGCTGGAGGGAGTTTCCACCTATTGCCCGAACCGGATTGCTTTTCATGAGTACCGCTCGTCCTCGGCGACCAACCTCTCCGGGACCATCCAGCTCGAATGGGACGACCAGCAAAGGCTGGTGGGGGAAACCATCAGCGCCTCGTACGACGTGGCTCCGGAAAATAAGATCCAGAGTACCATCACCTACACGTATGATCCTGACCGGAAGTCCATCGTCCGCAAAAGGGTTTACAAGACGTATGCCTCAGACATCGAGACGATTACCTATGCCCGCATGACCCTTGACAAGGACGGATATGTGATCAAGATAGAAAATGTGGATGCGGACGGTCATCTTCGGCCGACGCTCGGCTCGGAGCAGGTCATTTCGGACGGCCACGTCCAGACGATGTATATCGCCGGCTGTTCCGACGATCTGGTCTGGAAACGGGTAGAAACCTTCTCTGAAGTCTATGCCTGGAACAAGTCCGGGGATCTGGAGTCCGTCCAGGAGACCGGGAAGAATCCTTTCTCCGAAGAAAGACCGCTCTACACCTCGACCTTTACCTACGACACATCGAAGGATAATACCTTCGCGTTCGATGCCCTGGTCGAGCGGCCGAGTTTTGCGGACGGCCTTTATCAGTGCCGCAGCCTTCGCACGCGTCATCTGTGCACGGGGAAGACAAGGGGGGACGAAGTCCGCAAGTATACGTATGAAATGGCGGACGGGAAGGTGACGAAGCTGACCATCGGCTTCCTTGGCGGCGCCGAAAACGGTTACAGGACAGAATATACATTTACTTATTAAGATATCATGAAATTTCTTACTGATGAAAAACTGCTGATTGTCGGCGCCGCCGGCATGATCGGTTCCAACATGGTCCAGACCGCAGCCATGCTCGGCCTGACCCCGAACATTTGCCTGTATGACATTTATGAACCCGGCCTGAAGGGGGTCCTCGCCGAGATGGACCACTGCGCCTTCCCGGGTGTGAACCTGACGGCCACCATCGATCCCGCCGTCGCCTTCAAGGATGCCAAATACATCATTTCCTCCGGCGGTGCGCCGCGCAAAGAGGGCATGACCCGCGAGGACCTGCTGAAAGGCAACTGCCAGATTGCCGCCGAATTCGGTGACAACATCAAGAAGTACTGCCCCGACGTCAAGCACGTCGTCGTGATCTTCAACCCGGCGGATGTCACGGCCCTGACGGCCCTGATCCATGCCGGCCTGAAGCCCGAGCAGCTCACCTCGCTCGCCGCTCTCGACTCGACCCGCCTCCAGGAGGCCCTCGCCGCCGAGTTCGGCGTCCAGCAGTGCAAGGTCACCGGCGCCCACACCTATGGCGGTCACGGTGAGGCCATGGCGGTCTTCGCTTCGAAGGTCCTCATTGACGGCAAGCCCCTCGCGGAGATGGGCCTCAGCACCGAACGCTTCGCCGAGATCAAGCAGAACACGATCCAGGGCGGCTCGAACATCATCAAGCTCCGCGGCCGCAGCTCCTTCCAGAGCCCTGCCTACCAGGCTGTGAAGATGATTGAGGCCGCGATGGGCGGTGAGCCCTTCACCTGGCCCGCCGGCACCTATGTCAAGGAAGGCAAGTACAAGAACGTGATGATGGCCATGCCGACGACCATCTCTGCGAAGGGTTGTTTCTTCACGGCTCCCGAGGGAACGGCCGAAGAAGTCGCCGCCCTCGACGCTTCCTACGCCCACCTCTGCAAGATGCGCGACGAGATTATCTCACTCGGCATCATTCCCGCGGTCTCCGACTGGAAGAGCGAGAATCCGAACCTGTAGCCGCTACAGCAGCCACAGACCGACGTGGTAGGCGGCGAGGCCGAAGACCCAGGCGACGAGCATGGTGTAGAGGGCGCAGAGGATGGCCCAGCGCCAGGAGCCGGTCTCGCTTTTGATGGCCACGAAGGTCGCGATGCAGGGGAAGTACAACAGAACGAAAACCATGTAGGCGAGTCCGGCCGCTGCCGGGACATCGGCCCGCAGGGCACTTTGCAAGGAGGTGGAATGTTCGTCCACCTCCTTTGTTTCTTCGTCACCGGCATACATCACGCCAAGGGTCGAAACCACGAGTTCCTTCGCACCGACTCCGGCGAGCAGCCCCACGTCCATCTTCCAGTTGAATCCGAGCGGAGCCATGGCGGGCTCCACAGCCTTGCCCAGCCATCCGATGGCCGAATGCTCCTGCTGGTAGGCGTTCGTGGCGCCTTCATGGTGCGGGAAGTACGAGAGGAACCACAGGGCGATGGAGAAGACCAGGATGGTCGTCGCCATCTTTTCCAGGTACTGGCGGCCTTTCTCCCAGGTGTGGCGGCCGATGGCCTTGCCGGTCGGGACGCGGTAGGGCGGCAGTTCCATCACGAAGGGGAGGTCGTCGTCTTTCACGAAACGGGACAGGACCTTGGCGCTCGCGAGGGCCAGCACGATCCCCACGAGGTAGATTCCCAGCAGCGCCGTGGCCGCATGGTGGGGAAAGAAGGCGCCGGCGAGGAGTACGAAAATCGGCAGGCGCCCCGCGCAGGACATGAAGGGGATGACGGCGATGGTGATGAGGCGGGACTTGCGGCTTTCGATGGAGCGGGTCGCCATGATGGCCGGCACATTGCATCCGAAGCCCATGACCATGGGGATGAAGGACTTGCCATGGAGGCCGATGCGGTGCATCAGTTTGTCCACGATAAAGGCCGCGCGGGCCATATAGCCGCTGTCCTCCATCAGGGAGATGAAAAAGTACAGGATCAGGATGTTCGGCAGGAACACGAGGACGCTGCCGACCCCTCCGATGATTCCGTCCACCACGAGGTCTTTCAGCCAGCCGTCCCGCATGACGGATCCGATGAATCCGCCCAGCTTCCCGACCAGCGCGTCAATCCAGTCCATCGGGTACTGTCCGACGGTGAAAGTGGCCCAGAATACCAGCCAGAGCAGGAGGATGAAAATCGGGAAGGCCAGCCATTTGTTCGTGACGACGGCGTCGATCCGGTCGGTCACGCTCCGGCGGGGCCGCTCCTCCCGGTACGGGTGATAGGTCTCGGACAGGGCTCCCTGGATAAAGGCGTATTTGGCGTCCACGATGGCCGACTCGGGATTCACCCCCACGAGCTGCTGGATGCGGACGGACTCCTCCTCGCGGGCGGTGCGGATGGCGTCGCGGTTCGGCAGCGTCTCGACAAGCCCTTCGATGTCTTTGTCCGTTTCCAGATACTTGATGGAGAGATACCGGGTGGAATAGCGGGAGCGGATATCCTCATTCCTGGCGATGAGGTTCCTGAGGCGGACGATGCTTTTTTCCAGTTCCGGTCCATGGTTGATGTGGATGTGCCGGGCCAGGCGGGGATCCGACTGCTCATAGACCTTGATGACGGTGTCGAAAAGATGCCCGACGCCTTCTCCGTCGCGGGAGACGGTCGGGCAGACGGGAACCCCGAGCAGCCAGCCCAGCTGCTGAATATCGAGCGTATCCCCCTTGGAGCGCAGTTCATCGTACATGTTCAGGGCCACGACGGTCCTCAGGTTCATATCGATGAGCTGGGTGGTCAGATACAGGTTCCGCTCGATATTGGAGGCGTCCACCACGTTGACCACGACGTCCGGCATCTCCTCGATGAGATTCTTCCTCACGTAGCGTTCTTCCGGGGAATAGGCTGAGAGCGAATAGGTTCCGGGCAGGTCGACTAGGGTGATGTCGTAGCCGCCGTGCTTGAAATGCCCCTCTTTGGCGTCCACGGTTACGCCGGAATAATTGCCCACATGTTCATGGGCGCCGGAAGCGATGTTGAACAGCGAAGTCTTGCCGCAGTTGGGGTTGCCCACCAGGGCGACGCGGATGACATGGCTCCGCTCCTCGGCCAGGTGCCTCAGGGCCGTGTCCAGCCGCTGCTGCTCCTCCATCTCCTGCGGAAGTCCCTGGAGGTGTTCGTCTGTCTGGAGGGCTTCCCGCGCTTCCGCCTCGGATGCCACCTCAATCTGGCGGGCTTCTTCCCGCCGGAGCGAGAGTTTGTAGCCGATAATCTCGTATTCAATCGGGTCTTTCAGCGGGGCGTTCAGCACGACACGCACTTCCTTTCCCTGGATAAAGCCCATCTCTATCAGGCGTTTTCGGAAACTCCCGTGCCCATGGACACGGACAATCACGGCTTTTTCGCCGGTCTTCAATTCAGATAGATTCATTGGTTCTGCCTTTTTGCGCTTGCAGCGCAAAGTTACGGCGCTGCTGCGACAGTTTCAATCCCTATTTATGGGGATGGGCCACCGGACGGAGCAGGATGCTTACCAGCGCGGCCAGGCCGAGGAAGAAGGGATAGTACAGATGCGGGATGATGCTGACCGCAGAAACCCCGGCCAGGCCCGAAGCCATCAGCATCTGGGCCCCATAGGGGATGATGCCCTGGACCAGGCAGGAGAAGGTGTCCAGGATGGAGGCCGTCCGGCGGGGATCCAGCGCATAGCGCTCGCCGATGTCCCTGGCCAGCGGTCCGGCCGTCAGGATGGCGATGGTATTGTTGGCCGTGCAGAAATTGATCAGGGAGACCAGTCCCGCGATGCTGAGGTAGGCCGCCTTGGGCCCCCGGATGCGCCGGGTCAGGCCGGCGATGATGAAATCCAGCCCGCCGTTGTAGCGGATCAGCTCCAGCAGGCCGCCCGCCAGGAGCGAGACGATGATCAGTTCACCCATGCCGGAGATGCCGCTGCCGATGGAACTCATCCAGCCGACCCAGTCATAGGCCCCCGTGGTCCAGCCGATGACCCCGTTGACGAGGGTCCCTACCACCAGGGCCGTCACGACATTCACCCCGGAGAGCGCCATTCCGATGACGAGAAGGTAGGGAATCAGCCCCCACCAGTCGACCGCTCCGCCCGCAGGCGACACTTCCACGCTGAAGCCCATCACCACGTAGATGACGGTTACGACCAGGGCGGCGGGCGCCGCAATCCAGAGATTGGACTTGAACTTGTCCCGCATGGACACCCCCTGGGTCTTGGTCGCGGCGACGGTTGTGTCGGAAATGAAGGAAAGATTGTCGCCGAAGAAGGCGCCGCCCATGACGAGGGCCGTCATGAAGGGGACGCTGGCGGATGTCTCGGCGGCGATGCCCGAGGCGATGGGCACCAGCGCGACAATGGTTCCGACGGAGGTCCCGATGGCCATGGAAATGAAGCAGGCGGCAAGGAACAATCCGGCATAGACCATTTTGCCGGGCAACACCCGGAGGGTGGCGGCCACCGTGGCATCGATGGCGCCGATATCCTTGGCCGTGGCGGCGAAGGCGCCCGCCAGTACGAAAATCCAGATCATCAGGAGCACATTCTTGTTGCCCGCCCCCTCGGAGAAGATGGAGATCTTCGTATCGGTCTTGTCCACCGGGGTGATGAGCATCGCGTAAGCCGAAGCGATGATAAAGGCCGCGGCGACCGGCACTTTGTAGAAATCGTTCGCTACGAGGGAGGAAATGACATACACCGCCAGAAAGACCAGGAGGGGACTCAAGGCGAGCCAGCCGTTCATACGGCGGCCGGAAGGGAGGCGGTGACGGGATGTTTCGGTATGGATGGCCATCAGGAAAGTTCGTTTGGGGAGCGCAAATATAATGATTATCTTTGCAAAATGAAACCTTTTTTGCCGCTGGATGTGCCCATGGGGGCGACGCGGGTGCTGCTCCACGCCTGCTGCGCGCCCTGCTCGAGTGCCATCGTGGAGTACCTGGTCCAGCAGGGTGTCACCCCCGTCATCTTCTATTCCAACGCCAATATCTATCCTTCGGAAGAATATGGTCACCGGCTGAGCGAGTGCGTCCGCTATGCCCGTAAATGGGGCATCGAGATCGTGGACGACGTCTATGACCATGACGCCTGGCGCGGCGCGGTCCGGGGGCTGGAGGCCGAGCCGGAGCGGGGCGCACGCTGCCTGCGCTGTTTCACCTACCGGCTGGAGCGGGCGGCGCGCTATGCCGCCGGGCACGGCTTCCCGGTGCTCACGACGACATTGGCTTCTTCCCGCTGGAAGGACCTCGACCAGGTCAATGCCGCCGGGAGGGCGGCCTGCGCGGCGGTGGAAGGGGTCCTCTGGTGGGACCGGAACTGGCGCAAGGGCGGCCTGCAGGAGCGGAGAAACGCCATCATCCGGGAAGAGAATTTCTACAACCAGCGCTACTGTGGCTGCGAATTTTCCATGGCCCGTCTTGCGCTTTCCGAGGAAAAAGTGTAAATTTGAACCAAATTCCACGCATCATGGATACATCGCAATTTCGTCCGCTTTCCGCTTCCATGAAAATGGCAGACCTGGTGAATCTGGATTTCACCCTGGTCGGCGTCCTGTCCCGGATGGGCATTCCCTTCGGCTTCGGCGATGCGACGGTCGAGGAAGTCTGCCGCCGGCAGGGGGTCCATACGGGCTCTTTCCTGCTGATATGCAGCGTGTACGCCTTCGACGGCTATCGCCCCGCCAAGGAGGCGCTGGACAAGGCGGACCTCCACGATATCGTCCGCTATCTCCATCTTTCCCATGACTATTACATCCATGTGGCGCTGAAGGAACTGTCCCTTGCCCTGGACAGCCTGATGGAGCCCTGCGGGGCGCGGGAGCGAAAGGTACTCGACACCTTCTTCGAAGGCTACAAGGAGGAACTCCTGAAACATTTCGCCTATGAGGAGGAGACGGTCTTTCCCCATGTCGAGGCGGTTCTCGGCGGCAACCCCGACGGCTTCACCATCGGGGAATACGAAGACAACCATTCCAATATCCAGGAGAAAATCGACGATTTGAAGAACCTCGTGATGAAATACCTGCCGCCCCAGTGCGACCAGCAGCAGATTTTCCGTGCGCTCTTCTATATCTTCACCCTGGAACGTGATCTCCAGCGTCATACGGCACTGGAGGACGACGTGCTCGTGACCCTTGTCAACCGGCTGGAATCCCATGAGTAAACAGATTCTTCTCGTCACCCCTTCCGCCATTGTGGCGCGCGGCCTTGAGCAGGTCTTCCGCGACCTGGGCGAATTCGAGGTCTGCGGGATCTTGACGGACCTCTCCGGCGGTCTGCGGGGCTGGGAAGCGGACGTGGTCATCGTGGATCCGGAAGTGGTGGATTTCGCTTCCCGGAGCCAGCTGAAGGTCCGCATCTCCGACAGCACCGACGCGGCGGTCCTCGTACTGGCCTCCCCCTCGCTCGAAGAGGAGGTCCAGAAACAGTTTGACGGGGCGATCGGACTTTACGATGCCCCCACCACCATCATCCGGAAGGTGCGGGAAGCCCTCGAGGGGCATTCCGACGTCCCGAAATCCGAAGGCGAAGGCCTTTCGCTCCGCGAAAAGGAAATCCTCATCTGCGTCGCCAAGGGAATGCTGAACAAGGAAATCGCCGACCTGTACAACATTTCCATCCACACGGTCATCACCCACCGCAAGAACATCACCCGGAAGACCGGTATCAAGACCGTCGCCGGCCTGACGGTCTATGCCCTGCTGAACAACCTGATTGACATGAATTCCGTTGATTGATATGGACTACAAAAAAGCACTCAAGTTCTATCCGGACTTCCCGATCAAGGGAGTCAATTTCGTGGACATCATTCCCCTGCTGCAGGACAAGGAAGTGTTCCGCAGCCTGACCCGTGACCTCGGCGCCCTGTGCGGGGCACCGAACATCGCCGCCCCCGAGGCCCGCGGTTTCCTTTTCGCCGCTCCGATGCTGTATGGATGCGAAAACATCCAGAATGTCATTCCCATCCGGAAAAAGGGCAAGCTGCCCTTCTCGGAAGGGGACCTCGTCCAGGTGGAGATCATGAAAGAGTACGGTCCGGACCATGTCTATTTCCGCCGCAGCGACCTCGCGGCGAGCCGCCGGAGTGCGGACGGCGTCGTGGAACTGACCTTTTTCGACGACATCCTCGCGACCGGCGGTACGGCCCGGGGGCTGGCGGAAGGACTGGAACGGCAGGAAGTCGTCATTGACGGAACGCCCTGCCGCGTCAAGGTGAAAGACTTCGTGTTCCTGGTGGAAATAGACGATTTACCGGGGCGTCGTCGTTTGGAAGACATCGCCCCGGTAAAGTCTCTGATTCATGTGACAGAGGGGTAGCTCTTAGAACTTGTAGCCGAGACCGACGGTAATCTGGCCGCGGCCAGCCTTGAGGTCATCGTCATTCATGATGTTCATCAGGGAGTGGTTGTAGCCGAGGATTACCTGGATCTGGTTGTTGACTTCGAAGCCGAGACCGCCGCCGAGATAGATGTTGAAGCGGTTCTGGGCCTTGGCAACGACGACGCCTGCGAGCGTCTGGTCCTTGAAGTAATTGATGGTCGTCTTGGGGTTGGAGCTGGTATCCACGCCCGTGCGGATGAGGCCGAGCTGGAAGATCGGGCCGGCATAGGCGAAGAGTTTGAAGTCCCCTGTCAGGTCGAAGCCGTAGTTGATGTTGATCGGCAGGTTCGCGGCGATATCGGTGTAGGAGAGGGAGGCGATGTCCTTGTCCTTGCCGGCGAGGAGGGTGAAGTAGATACCCGGGGTAATGCCGAGACCGTTCACGGCGTCACTGAGGTCGATGGTGTAGTTCGCACCGACGTAAGCACCGTTGAGGTCGATGGTGTTTTTGTTTTTCTGCCAGTTGCCCTGGAGATCTTTGTACTTGCCGGACTGGGTGGAGTTGATGTAGCCGGCGCCCACAGAGAACTGGGCAAAGGCCTGGGTGCCAAACAGCACGAGGGCTGCGGCGATCGCAAAAAACTTTTTCATTTCGTTTTATAAGTATTAAAGGTTTGACGGTGTGGGATCGGGCCCGCCGCCGGACGACTTGAAATCAAAGCGTCCGTTGTGGCAGGTCCAGGTGTGGAGGGCTCCGGAGTTCTTGTCCTTGACGGTCAGCGCCCCCCGGAAGACCCGGATTTCGCTGACGCCGTCCCCGCTGGCGCCGATCTTTCCGATCCGCTGCCAGCCTCCGCCCGCGTACTGGAAGATATAGGCAGCGACGGCGTTTCCGCCGCGGCTTCCGACGACCAGTTCCAACTGTCCGTTCCCCGTAAAGTCATGGACCCCGACGAGTTTCTCGCCGTCTCCGACGGGAAGGACGCTGCCGTTGACGCTGACCTGGGGCCCGGAGACGGAAGCCTGGAAGGGCTTTCCCGCGGTCGTGAAATCCAGGGAGCCGGAAGCCCCGAAGAAATAGCTGTCCAGCCCGATGACAAAAGTCTTGCTGTCCATCTCGCCGTAGGAACGCACCTGTGCGGCGGCTTCCAGGCAAAGAAGAAGGAACAATATGCTCAAAACTCGTTTCATCCCTGCAAAGATAACGATATTTTCGCTAAATTTGCAAGACTGAACCAAGAACCGACAAGCCATGCCCTCTCTGCAAGACAGAATCGTCCGGAAAGCCATCACTTTCGATGATGTTCTCCTGCTGCCAGCCTATTCAGAAGTGCTTCCGCGCGATGTGAGCCTGAGCGCCCGCTTCACCCGCCACATCTCGCTGGAGCTTCCTTTCGTTTCGGCGGCGATGGACACGGTGACTGAGGCGCCGATGGCCCTTGCTATGGCCCGTGCCGGGGGAATCGGCGTCATCCACAAGAACATGAGCGCCGAAGCCCAGGCGGCCGAGGTGGGAAAAGTCAAGGCGGAGGGGCTCCGGGTCGCGGCCGGCGTCGGCATCACGGCGGATGCCCTGGAGCGGGTGACGAAACTGGTGGAGGCGGGCGTGGATGCCATTGTCCTGGACTCCGCCCATGGTCATTCGAAAGGGGTCCTGGACAAACTGAAAGAGATCAAGGCGGCGTTTCCGTCCCTGGATGTCGTCGTCGGCAATATCGCCACGGCCCAGGCGGCCCGTGACCTCGTGGCGGCCGGAGCGGATGCCCTGAAAGTCGGCATTGGTCCCGGTTCCATCTGCACGACCCGCATCATCGCCGGGGTCGGCGTCCCCCAGCTCACGGCCATCGCCGAGGTGGCGGAAGCCGCGGGTGGCGTCCCGGTCATCGCAGACGGCGGCCTCCGCTATTCCGGAGACATCGTGAAGGCCCTCGCGGCCGGCGGCGACACGGTCATGTGCGGTTCGCTTTTCGCCGGGACGGACGAAGCGCCGGGCGAGAAGGTGGAAATGGACGGCATGTGGTTCAAAGCTTACCGCGGCATGGGCTCTGTCGATGCGATGAAGGCCGGCTCGGCGGACCGCTATTTCCAGAAAGACGTCAAGAAACTGGTTCCGGAAGGCGTGGTCGCCCGGGTCCCCTGCAAGGGAAGCGTCCAGGAGGTCCTGTACCAGCTCTCCGGCGGGCTGCGCTCCGGGATGGGCTATGTCGGCGCCGCGACCCTGGAGGATCTCCACCGGGCGCAGTTTGTCCGGGTCAGCGCCGCATCGCTCCGCGAAAACCATCCCCATGATGTCCAGATTGCCAAAGCCTCCCCGAACTATCATGGATAAAATCCTCATACTCGATTTTGGCTCGCAGGTGACCCAGCTGATCGGCCGGCGCCTTCGCGAGTGCAATGTTTTCTGTGAAATCTTCCCTTATAACAAAATGCCGCAGCTGGACGGCTCCGTCAGAGGCGTCATCCTCTCCGGCAACCATTGAATAGGAATAAACTGATATTATGCTGATTATATTCAAACTTTTAGGGTCCATCGCCCTGCTGATCTACGGCATGAAGGTGATGAGCGAAGCGCTGCAGAAAATGGCCGGACCGGGCCTGCGGCACCTGCTGGGTGCCATGACCACCAACCGTTTCACAGGCGTCGCCACCGGTGCGCTGGTGACCGTCGCCGTCCAGTCCTCCGCGGCAACGACGGTGATGACGGTCTCCTTTGTCAATGCCGCCCTCCTGTCGCTCGCCCAGGCCATCTCCATCATCATGGGCGCGAATATCGGCACGACGATGAGTGCCTGGATCATGTCGGCGGGTTTTTCGTTCAACGTGACCATGCTGGTCTGGCCGGCCTTCCTCATCGGCATCATCCTGATCCAGACCGGCAAGTACCGCTATTTCGGAGACTTCCTCTTCGGACTGAGCTTCCTGCTCTTCGCCCTGGGCATGCTGAAGATGACCGGTGAGGAGATGGACCTGTCCAGCAAACCGGAGGTCGTCGCCTTCTTCGCCAGTTTCAAGACCAATTACGGGACCATCCTGCTGTTCCTGCTGATCGGCTCGGTGCTGACGGCGGCCGTCCAGTCCTCCGCTGCGCTGATGGCCATCACCATGGTCCTCTGCTCAACCGGCGCAATCACCATCTATCAGGGTATCGCCCTGGTGATGGGCGAAAACATCGGTACCACCCTGACGGCCAACCTGGCGGCGATGTCGGCCAATACCCAGGCCCGCCGGACGGCCATGGCCCATCTGGTGTTCAATGTGTTCGGCGTCATCTGGGTGCTGATCCTCTTCTTCCCCTTCGTCCGGATGGTCTGCGGCATCGTAGGCCTGGACCCGACGGCCGGGGAGCAGTCTCCCATCAAGCTGTCCTTCGCCCTGGCGACGTTCCATACGGCGTTCAATGTCATCAACACCTCGGTCCTGATCTGGTTCATCCCGCAGATCGAAAAGGTGGTCTGTTTCCTGATTCCTTCCCGCGGCGAGGAGGAGGACGAGTTCCGTCTCCAGTTTATCCGCGCCGGTATCATGAAGACCCCGGAAATCTCCGTCCTGCAGGCGCAGAAGGAAATTGTCGTCTTCGGCGAGCGGATGCAGAAGATGTTCTCGCTGGTGTGGCAGCTGGATGGCATTACGGATGAAGGTGCGTTCAAGAAAGCGTATGAACGCATCGCCAAGTACGAAGACATGTCCGACAAGATGGAGGCGGAAATCGGCCGCTACCTCGGCGAGGTCGGCGACGCCCACCTGTCCGACGAAACGAAGGAGAAGATCCGTTCCATGCTCCGCCAGATCAGCGAGCTGGAGTCCATCGGCGACAGCGGCTTCAACCTCGCCCGGATCATCCGTCGCAAACGGGACACCAAAGCCGTTTTCAATCCCGAGCAGCTTGCGGGTGTCGAACAGATGATGAAGCTGGTCGACGAGGCCCTTGTCAGCATGAACAACCTCCTGTCCGGCCACAAAGACGCCTTCGATCCCAACCAATCCCGCGCAATCGAGGAGAAAATCAACGCCACGCGCAACGCCCTCAAGCAGCAGAATATCTCCGCGCTGGACCAGCACGTCTACGGCTACGGCAGCGGGACGGTCTTCATGGACCTCGTGGAAGAATGCGAGAAGACCGGCGACTATATCGTGAATGTCGTTGAGGCGAGAATCCGCCGCAAACTCAGCCCCACCGCGGAAGCCTTTGCCGAGGTTCAGCGGGAAGAGGCCCTTGAAGCAGCAAACTGATGGGCAGGAAATGTTTGACGGGCTGCGGGACAGCCATGTTCACGCCTTTCCGGGACGGAAAGGTGGACGTTCCCTCGCTGATTCGTCAGACCAGGGAACAGGTCGAGGCCGGGATGGATTTTCTGGTCCCGCTCGGAACGACGGGAGAGACCCCGACCCTCTCGGATGAGGAAAAACTCCTGGTTTTTCGGACGGTCAAGGCCCACAGCGGGAACCTTCCGGTGATGGTCGGCGTGGGAACGAACAGTTTTGAGGGGACGCTCTCCAATATGCGGCTTCTCGCGGAGGCGGACGCCTACCTGGTCGTCGTACCTTATTATAACAAGCCGCCGCAGCGGGGACTGCTCGCCTATTTCCAGGGGCTCGCCGCGGAGACTTCCAGGCCCATCGTCCTGTACAATGTCCCGGGACGGACCGGAACGAACCTGGAGGCGGAAACGACCCTCGCCCTTTCCCGGACGAAGAACATTGTCGGCATCAAGGAGGCTTCCGGCCGCCGGGACCAGATCCTCGCGATCCTCGAAGGCGCTCCGGAGGATTTCGCCGTCCTGTCCGGCAACGATGACGATACGCTTTTTTTGATGGAAAAGGGTGCGGACGGGGTCGTGAGCGTCGCCTCCAACCTCGCTCCCGCGCTGATGGTCCGCTTTGTCCAGGCCCTCCGCCAGGGCGACTTTGCGACGGCCCGTTCCCTGGAGGAGCGCCTTTCGCCCCTGTTCCGGGACCTTTTCGTCGAGCCGAATCCCATTCCCGGCAAGGCGGGGATGGCCCTTCTCGGGAGGATGGAGGACAACCTGCGCCTGCCCCTTGTGCGAGCGCTTCCCGCCACCCGCGAGCTGATAGAGAAAGATTTGAAAGACTTAGACTTACTATAGAAATGGACATTACGCTGGAAAGATTCAATGAGGTCATGGAAGGCCTGGAGAAAGGAAGCATCCGCGTCGCCGAAAAGAAAGACGGCGTGTGGGTGGTCCATGCCTGGGTCAAGGAAGTGATCCTCGCCGGCTTTCGCCTCGGTGCGGTCACGGATATGTCAGAAGGGCAGTTTTCCTTCTTCGACAAGGCGACCTTCCCCGTTAGACGGTTCACGGCAGCGGACGGCGTCCGGATCGTGCCCGGCGGATCCGCCGTCCGCCGCGGCGCCTATCTTTCGCCCGGGGCCATCGTCATGCCGCCCGCTTATGTCAATGTCGGTGCGTATGTCGGCGAAGGAACCATGGTGGACAGCCATGTGACCATCGGTTCCTGCGCCCAGGTCGGGTCCCATATCCATATCTCCGCGTCCACCCAGATCGGCGGCGTGCTCGAACCTGCCGGCGCCTTGCCGACCATCATTGAGGACGGGGCCTTCATCGGCGGCAACTGCGGGATCTATGAGGGGACCATCGTCCAGGAAGGGGCGGTAATCGCCTCCGGCGTCATCATTACCTCTTCGACGGCGCTTTTCGACGCCACAAAGGGCTGTTTCCTGCCCCGCAACGAGGCGGGCCGGGTTGTCGTTCCGAGGGGCGCGGTGGTCGTCAGCGGCTCCAAGCCCATCATTCGCGACGGCTCTCCGCTGGAGAGCGGGGTCCATCTCTACTGCCCCGTCATCGTCAAATACCGGGATGAAAAAACTTCCGGCAGTGTTCAATTGGAAGATTTGTTGAGATAATATGCTTGTCGCTGTTGTCGGAGCCACGGGACTGGTGGGCTCCAAAATGTTGAAAGTCCTGGAAGAGAGGTGCTTCCCTGTGACGGAACTCCTTCCGGTTGCCTCGGAACGCTCCTGGGGAAAGAAAGTTGTGTTCCAGGGGAAGGAGTGGACGGTGATTCCGGCTGACGAGGCCATCGCCCGGCGTCCTGCGCTGGCCCTGTTCTCTGCCGGCGGGGCGACATCCGCCGCGCTCGCGCCCCGTTTCGCCGCCGTGGGAACCTATGTCGTGGACAATTCCTCCTACTGGCGGATGGATCCGTCGGTGCCGCTCGTCGTGCCGGAAATCAATGCCGATGTCCTGACGGAGAAAGACCATATCATCGCCAACCCCAACTGTTCAACCATCCAGATGGTCCTGCCGCTGAGTCCCCTCCACAAAGCCTTCGGCATCAAGCGCATCGTCGTCTCAACCTACCAGAGCGTGACCGGCGCCGGCCAGAAGGGCCTTGTCCACCTGGAAACCGAGCGCAGCGGCGGCAAGGGGATGCACTTTCCCCATCCGATCGACCTGAATGTCCTGCCCCATATCGACTCCTTCCTGGAGGATGGGTACACGAAAGAGGAGATGAAGATGGTCAACGAGACCCGGAAGATTCTCAGGGACGGGTCCATCGGCGTGTCGGCCACCTGCGTACGTGTCCCGGTGCGCGGCGGTCACAGCGAAAGCGTCAATGTGGAATTTCTGCGCCCGTACGAGCTCTCCGAGGTACGGCGCCTGCTCGAAGGGATGAGTGGCGTCGTGGTCCGGGACGACCCCGCCCGCAACATCTATCCCATGCCCATCGACGCGGAAGGCCGGGATGAGGTCTTTGTCGGCCGCATCCGCCGGGATCCGTCCATCGGGAACGGGCTGAATTTCTGGTGTGTCAGCGACAACCTCCGCAAAGGCGCCGCGACCAATGCGGTCCAGATCGCCGAGGTGCTGTTGCGTAACGGATACCTTCCCTCATGCTAGATTACGCTTTGTTCAGACAGATGCTGGAGCGGGACTCCACCTCCGGAAGGGAAAGGGCGTTCTCGGACTGGCTCGCCGGGCTCATTGTGACGCCCGGCGCGGTGCTGGAACGCTTCGAAGTGGGGGACGGCACACAGAACCTCCTGCTTCGCTGGGGGACGCCGGAAGTCGTTTTCTGCACCCACATGGACACGGTTCCGCCCTATATTCCCCCGGCCTTCGAGACCGACGAGGCAGGAAGGGTCCGGCGCATCCTCGGCCGGGGCTCCTGCGATGCCAAGGGCCAGCTCTTCGCGATGCTTTCCGCCTGCCGGCGACTGGCAGACTCCGGCTTGAGCGGTTTCGGCCTTCTCCTCGTCAGCGGGGAAGAGACCGGTTCCTGGGGCGCCAAGGCTTTTGCGAAGACCGCTTTTCGCTCGTCCTATCTGATTGTCGGAGAGCCGACGGACAATCGGATGGTTTCCGCCTCCAAGGGCACGAAATCCTATGACCTGCGCTTCACGGGCGAGGCTTTTCATTCCGGCTATCCGGAGGCGGGCCTCAGCGCCGTGGACCTGTTCCACCGCTTCTACAGCCTGCTTTCGGCGGTGGACTTCGGGGAGGACCCGCTGCTGGGAAAGACCACGTGGAATGTGGGGCTTCTCCGAAGCGACAACCCCCAGAACATCCTTTCGCCGGAACTGACCTGCCGCCTGTATTTCCGGACGACTTTCGTGTCGGATGCGGCCGTCGAGGAGTGGATGGCTTCTGCGCCCGATCTGATGGACGGGAGGCTCAGCGTGACGGCGCGGGGCGGCGACACCCCGGCGCGTTACCTGACCCTGGAGGGTTTCGAATCGGCGCCAGTCGCCTTCGGCAGCGATGCCCCCCACCTGACCAATTTCGCCCACAAGGCCATCTGCGGCCCCGGCAGCATCCTGACAGCCCACCGGGACGACGAGCAGGTGCTCGCCGCCGACCTGGAAGAAGCAGTGGACCAGTATGTCGCCATTTTCCACCGACTGGCTGAGTCTGGGGCATGATTTGTAAGTTGTTGATCAATAGCGATTTGTGTAAAATTGGTTGCTCATTTTCGCATAACCAATTTTCGATAAGCGTCTGATATACAAATAGTTAAGAAACACGCAATCATGAAAGTCATCATCAGCGGATACGGCCGGATGGGTCATATGGTCGAAGAAGAACTCCGTCGCCGGGGCGTGGAACTTGTCGCGGCGAGCGAAGACATCTGCGCCACAGCGCCGGAAGTGGCCCGGGAATGTGTCGTCATCGATTTTACGACGCCGGAAGCCTTCCGGAAGAATTACCCCTTCATTGCCAAGCATTTCCGTGCGGCCGTCATCGGTACGACCGGCTGGAACGACATCGCGGAAGACGTGTTCAAAGCTTTCCGGGACGCCGGGACGCCGATGGTCTATGCCTCGAACTTCTCCCTGGGGGTGAACGCGCTGTTCGCGGCGGTCCGAAAGGCCGCCGAGCTGCTGAAGGGGGCCGGATACACCCCGGAGATCGAGGAAATCCACCACATCCACAAGCTCGACGCGCCGAGCGGCACGGCCAAGACCCTGGGCCGCATCGTGGAGGAAAGCCTGGGAGAGAAGCCGGAAATCACCTCTGTCCGGGAAGGGGAAGTGCCTGGTATCCACACCGTTACCCTGACTTCCGGCGCTGACAGACTGACCTTCCGTCACGAAGCTTTTTCCCGGGCCGGATTTGCCGCCGGGGCCGTGACCGCCGCCCTGATGACCGAATCCGTCAGCGGGGTCCACGAATTCTCGGAACTCTTATCTTAAAATATCGTTGAGGATGCTCGCGGCCGCCTGCAGGGCGCCTTCTCCGGAGCCCTGGATGACCAGGGGGTAGGGGTGGAATGTGCTCTGGACAATGATGGCGTTTTCCGTTCCCTCGAGGAAGTAGGCCGGATGCGAAAGCGGCACTTCCTGCAGACGGATGGAGGCGCGGTAGCCGAGGCGGGTTCCGGGGGCTTTGTCCACCGAGGCGACAAAACGAAGGCGGCCTCCTCTCCCGGAGGCTTCCCGCACCTTTGCGGCAAACTCCTTTTCAAAAGCGGAAAGCGACGCGTAAAACTGTTCCAGCGGTCCATCGCAGAGGGGGACGGCCGGTTCGACGGTGACATCGGATTCCTCCAGCGGAATGCCGGCCACGCGGGCGAGAATCAGCAGTTTGCGCAGGGCATCCCGTCCACCGAGGTCCATCCGGGGGTCCGCTTCCGTCAGACCTTCTTCCTGGGCCCGCCGGACAAGGGCCGACAAGCTGGCACCTTCTCCGCTATAGGAACTCAGAATCTGGTTCAGCGTACAGGAAACGACGGCTTCGATGCTTTGGATTTCATCGCAGCCCGCCGCGCCGCCGGCCATGGTGCCGAGAATCGGAAGGGCTGCACCGACCGTCGTTTCATAGCGCAGTACCGCCCCGTTTTCCCGGGCGGCCGTATGGATGGCGGCATAATCCGTATAAGGGATGGCGAAAGAGCGGCGGTTCGAGGAAATGATGCCGATGCCCGCTTCCAGCAGCTCCCGGTAGCGGGTCCACAGCGTTTCGCTGTCGGTGCAGTCCACGAAAAGGGCTCCTTCCGGCGCCGCATCGATGACCGCCCGGACATAGTCTCCTTCTTCCGAGGGGATGGGGTGCCCCCCGGGGTCGATGCCATAATAGCGGCTGTTGGCCAGCCCCTCGATGCGGAGCCGTTTCCCCGAGGTCTTGGCAACGGCCTCGCCGGAGCGTCCCACCAGTTCCAGCAGGGCCTTTCCGACCGCACCGGTGCCGGCGATGAACAGGACGAGGTCCTCCCGCCGGGGCGTCTGGAAGAAGGCGCGGTGGAGCGCCTGCAGCGCCAGGACGCGGACCCCCGGCCGCACTTCGACAATGACATCGCTTCCTTCCGGACGGATTTCCATGGCGGCGATGCCCACTTCCCGGAGTGCGGAAAGCGCCTGGGCCTCTCCGGCGGAGACGTCTGACAGGGGGCTGCCGACGATGCGAAGGGTTCCGCCGTCGGCCGTGACCCCGATCCAGGGCGTCGTGTCAGCCGCGGAGGATATGACGGTCCGCCGTCCCTCCGGATCGAAGGTGTTGCGGATCTCAATGTCCAGGCCGGCCTCCATCGCAGGGGCCACCGTCGGTGCATAAAGCACCTTGGCGCCGTGCTCCGCCAGGTCCAGCGCCGCGCCGTAGGACAGGCGCGGGATGGTGCGGGCGGCGGGAACTTCTTTGGGATTCGCGGTCATGATGCCCGGGACGTCGGTCCAGATCTGGAGGGAATCCGCCCCGACGGCGGCGCCGTAGAGGGCGGCGCTGAAGTCGGACCCGCCCCTCCCGAGGGTCGATACGCGGCCTTCCCGGTCCTGGCAGATAAAGCCCGGGGCGACAAAGACGTCCGCCTCGGTGTCCACCGCTTCCCGGATGCGCCGGTAGGTTTCCTGCCCGTCATCCCGGACGACGAGCCGGCGGGAATCCAGCCAGATGGCCCGGACGCCGTCGAAGGCAAGCTGATGGTACAGGATCCGCGTGGACAGCAGTTCGCCGAAAGTGACTTTTTCCTCGGGAGGCGCCGCCTCCATCTGACGGAACAGCGCATGGATTTCCTGCGAAACCGCCTCCCGTTCCGCTCCGGTAAACAGCCGCCGTACGATGGCGAGATGACGCTGCTCCAGGGCCCCTCCGTCCGTCTGCCCGGCCGCAAAGCCCAGCAACGTGTCCGTACAGCCGCTGATGGCCGAACTGACGAGAATGACTTTCCCTTTGGCCCTTTCTGCATGGACAATATCCAGCACCCGCGACATCGCCGTCGCGCTCGCAACCGAGGACCCGCCGAATTTCAGTACCCTGTACATAGAATTCCATTAAAGTTTTCAAAGGTACAAAATTATTCTGTATCTTTGCAAAGACATGCACCGAGTGGTCGGCATATTCAGTTTTCTGTCTTTCGGCGTAGCGGACATCCTGGACATCCTGATGGTCGCCCTCCTGATTTATTTCCTGCTGCGGAGCATCCGGGGGGACTCGACCGTTGTGAACATCGTCCTGGTGCTGGTGATGCTGATGATCGTGCAGGTCGTCGTCTCCGCCCTGAACATGCGGATGATGACCGTCCTGGTCAACACCTTGCTGGACGTCGGCGTCCTGGCCATCATCATCATCTTCCAGCCGGAAATCCGGCATCTGCTGAACCGTTTCGCCATCAATTCCGGCCTGGCCCGGAGAACCGGCGAACTGTTCAACCGCCTTTTCGGCATCAAGGAAGAGCAGCTGGGCAGCCGCTCGGTGGAAGAACTCTCCGAAGCCGTCCGCGCCATGTCCGCCGAAAAGACCGGCGCCCTGATTGTCATCCAGCACAAGTCCACCCTGGACGAATACATCCGGACCGGAGACAGTTTCGATGCCGGGATCAACCGCCGGCTGGTGATGAATATCTTTTTCAAGAATTCCCCGCTCCATGACGGCGCCATGATCATTGTCGGCAACCGGATCGTCGCGGCCCGCTGCCAGCTGCCCATGACCAACCGGACGGATATTCCGGCCCATTACGGCATGCGGCACCGTGCGGCCATCGGTCTGAGTGAAGATACCGATGCGGACATCATCGTCGTCTCCGAGGAGACCGGCATCATCTCCTTTGTCCGTAACGGGGCCATCCGGAGCGTGGAAGACATGTCCCAGCTCAGGGAACTGCTCGGTGCCGCCATGGAGGATAAATTATGACAGATACAACGCTGGAGGCAAAACTGGGATTTGACAAAGTGCGGCAGCTGGTTTCTGTCCGCTGCCAGACGGATTATGCCGCGATGCGGGTGGAAGAGGAAGCGTTTTCGACGGACGCCGCCGAAATCCGCCACCGCCTCGTGCTGACGGACGAGATGCGCCTGGTCCTGATGTTCGAGGAGAGTTTTCCGACCAGCGGGTACATTGACTGCCTGCCTTTCCTGGAGCCGCTCGGCCGCCGCGGCAGCATCGACCTGCTTTCACTCGGGAAGCTCCGGACCCTGCTGGTGACCGTCCAGAAAGTCACCTCCTTCCTTCGCACGCTGAAAGACGGCATCTATCCGAACCTGCAGCATCTTTCCTCGCCCGTCGACGCGTTCCCCGAGGTCCAGAAGCGGATCGACACCATCCTGGACCGGCATGGGGATGTCAAGGATACGGCCTCCGATGCGCTCTATGAGATCCGTCGCAGCCTGCGTGAGCGGGAAATCAACGTGTCCAAACGGATGAACGCCATCCTGCGGAAAGCCCAGCAGGACGGTCTGGCGGACGCGGACGCTTCCGTGTCCATCCGGGACGGGAAGATGCTGATTCCAGTCTTCTCCGCCAAAAAGCGCCAGTTCCCGGGTTTTGTCTACGACGAATCCGCGACCGGCAAGACGACTTATATCGAACCGGCGGAAATCGTGGCCCTCAGCAATGAAATCGCCGAACTCCATTTTGCGGAGACCCGCGAAATCGCCCGCATCCTGCAGGAATTCTCCGACTGGGTGCGGCCGCAGGTGCCCGGCCTGGTGGACGCCGCCGTCTTTATCGGTGAGGTGGATTTCTTGATGGCCAAGGCCCAGACCGCCCTGGACATGATCGCAGGCATGCCCGTCATTTCCGAGGACGGGAACCTGTATCTCCGCAAGGCCCGGCATCCGCTGCTGGAGCGGGCGCTGCGCCGGGAAGGCCGGAGCGTCGTCCCGCTGACAGCCACCCTGTCAGCGGAGCACCACATCCTGCTGATTTCCGGCCCCAATGCCGGCGGCAAGTCGGTCTGCCTGAAGACCGTGGGCCTGCTGCAGTACATGTTCCAGTGGGGCCTCCTGATACCGACTTCCGAGACCTCGGAACTGCCGGTTTTCGACCGGGTGATGGTCTCGATCGGCGACGACCAGTCCATCGACAACGACCTTTCCACCTACAGTTCCTTCCTTTCGGACATGCGGGAGATGCTCGCGAGCGCGGACGCGAAGACCCTCGTGCTGATTGACGAATTCGGTTCCGGAACGGAGCCCACCGCCGGCGGCGCCATTGCGGAAGCCATTCTGCATGAGCTGGATACGCGCGGCGTCTATGGCGTCATCACGACCCATTATACCAATCTGAAACTCTATGCTTCCGGAGAAAACGGAGTGGTCAACGGGGCCATGCAGTTCGACGGGGCGGCCATTGCACCGCTCTTCTCCCTGGAGATGGGCCTCCCCGGCAATTCCTTCGCCTTCGAACTAGCCCGCAAAATGGGCCTCCCCGAGCCGATTGTCCATGACGCGGAGGAGCGCTCCGGAGCGCAGTTCGTGGGCATGGAGCGGAACCTCAGGCGCATCGCCCGGAGCCGCCGGGCCCTGGACGAGAAGCTGAGCCGGATCCGGGCGACGGACAAGACCCTCGAATCCCTGTCGGACAAATACCAGAAGGAGCTGGAGGAAATCAAGGATATCCGGGAGAAAATCCTTTCGGAAGCCCGCCGCGAGGCGGAGGATATCATCCGGAAAGCGAACCGGGAAGTCGAAGCGACCATCCGGACCATCAAAGAGTCCCAGGCCGAGAAGGAGGCCACCCGGGAGGCCCGTGCGGAACTCTCCGGCTTTCTCGGCGCCCTGGCCGACCGGGGCCAGGCGCGGGAGCATTACCTGGACCAGCAACTCAAGCGGGTCAGTGAACGCCAGCAGCGGGAGCAGGCGCGGAAACAGCGCCGCTCCGGCGAGAGCGCTTCGGCGGAAATGACCGCGGAGCAGGCCGAGAAGCAGCGTCTGGCGGCTTTCCGGAGCGCCCCGCTCAAAGTCGGCGAAAAAGTCCGCGTGAAGGGAAGCGACATGGTCGGGGAAGTGGCCAAACTCTCCACCAAGTCCGTGACCGTCATCATCGGCAACATCACTTCGAAAATGCCCCTGGACCGGGTGGAGCGCATCACCTCCCATGAGTTCAAGGCGGCCTCCAAGCCATCGGCGAGGCCGCGCCAGGTCTATGACAGCGGCATCGCCGAACGCAAGGCGAATTTCCGGACGGAAATCGACCTGCGGGGCGCACGGGTGACGGAAGCCATCGAAGCGGTCATGCGCTACATCGACGATGCCATCATGCTGGACGTCCCTTCTGTCCGCATCCTCCATGGCAAGGGCACCGGCGCCCTTCGGGAAGAAATCCAGAAATACGCCCGTACCGTTCCCGGGGTGGTCTCCGTTTCGGATGAGCACATCCAGCTCGGCGGCTCCGGCGTCACGGTCGTTAAATTCGGATAAGATGGACGACAAGGGACGCAAAGCACTCGGCCAGCGCGGGGAGCAACTCTCCTGCGACTTCCTCGCCTCGCGCGGACACCGGATCCTGGAGCGGAACTGGCGCGGGGGACATCTGGAGGTGGACATCATCACCGAAGCGCAGGACGGGGTCCATTTCGTCGAGGTCAAGACCCGTACCGCCCCTGTGGTCTCGACCCTGGAGGACCAGGTCGGTCCCACCAAGCAGCACCGCATCTCGGCAGCTGCACGCAAATACTTGAACACTAACCACTTGGATATGGCCGGAGAAGTTTTCTTCGACGTGATCTCCGTTGTCTTCGACGGCGACGAGGCCACGCTCCGATACTTTCCCCAGGCCTGGATTCCTATCTATGTATAACACAATGCTATCCCATTCTTATGCTGTCATCATGGCGGGCGGAACCTCCGTCCCGGCCGCCTATCTCAGGATGTCCTACGACCGTTTCCTTAGTTTCCTGCCGAAGGAAAACATCCTGGTCGTCACCTTGTCTTCCTATGCGGAGGTCCTCCGGTCCATCCTCCCGGACATTCCCAAGGAGAACCTCCTGCTGGAGCCCTATGCCCGGCAGACGGCCCCCTGCATGGCCTTTGCGGCCTATACCCTGCTGCGCCGCGATCCCGAAGCGGTGATTATCGCCTCGCCTTCGGACCAGATTATCCGCGACGAGAAACTCTTCGTCTCCACGGTGACCGACGCCCTCGCCTATGTCCAGAAGGAGAATGTCCTGATGACCCTCGGCATCGTTCCGAAGACCCCGGACGTGAATTTCGGTTACATCCAGGTCAAGGAAGGAAAGAACGCCTACCTGATGGACCGCCCCCTGAAAGTCAAGACCTTCACCGAGAAACCGACCCTGGCCCTGGCGGAGGTGTTCGTCCGGACCGGCGAGTTCTTCTGGAACAGCGGTATCTTTATTTGGAAGGCCGCCACGATCATCGCCGAGATGGACCGCTATCTTCCCGAAGTGACGGAACTCTTCGGCGGCTGGCAGACCGGACTCGACGACCCGGCCTGGCTGGAGCGGGCCTATGCCGAGTGCCCGAAAATCTCCCTCGACTACGGGGTCATGGAGCGCACCGAACGCGCCTGGCTCTATCCCGCGCACTTCGGATGGATGGATATTGCCCGGCTGTAGCGGCTGTGGAAAAACTTGTTGAAAAGTGGCGAAGGGATTTGGAAATCAGAATAATTAATCGTATCTGTGCGGTCCGCAAAAGTGTGCGGGCCGTAATTTTTTACGGTTAAAGTATTTATAAACAATTAATTAACAAACACCAATGCCTGGTTTAATTGGAAAGAAAGTCGGAATGATTTCCGTCTTCGGTGCCGACGGGAAGAATATCCCGTGCACCGTCATCGAGGCTGGTCCGTGTGTTGTCACGCAGGTGAGAACCGTCGAAACCGATGGGTATGAGGCCGTTCAGCTTGCCTATGACGAAAAGAAAGAGAAGCACACCAGCAAGGCCCTGCAAGGGCATTTCGCAAAGGCAGGAGTGAGCCCCAAGAAGAAACTGGTCGAATTCCCGGCCGATTTTGCGGGCGAACTCAAGCTCGGAGACACCCTCACCGTGGCCGACGTGTTCACCGATGTCAAATTCATCGATGTGGTCGGAACGTCCAAGGGTAAAGGTTTCCAGGGTGTCGTGAAGCGTCATGGCTTCGCCGGTGTCGGCGGCCAGACCCACGGCCAGCACAACCGTCTCCGTCATCCCGGTTCCATGGGCGCATCGTCCTGGCCGTCCCGCGTTTTCCCCGGAATGCGCATGGCGGGTCACATGGGCGCCGAGCGTGTCAAGGTTTTCAACCTCGAGGTGCTCAAGCTCATCCCTGAGAACAATCTGATCATCGTCAAGGGCTCCGTGCCCGGTGCGAAGGGTTCTTATTTAATTCTGGAGGACTAAGCTATGGAACTCAGTGTTTACAAAATCGACGGAACCCTCTCCGGTAAGAAAGTCGTTCTCGACGAAAACGTATTCGGCATCACCCCGAACGATCACGCGATCTATCTGGATGTCATGCAGTACATGGCCAATCAGCGCCAGGGTACCGCGAAGACCAAGGACCGCAGCGAGGTTGCCTATTCCACCAAGAAACTCGGACGCCAGAAGGGCGGCGGCGGTGCACGCCACGGCTCCCTGAAGGCCGGTATCTTCGTGGGCGGCGGCAATGTCTTCGGCCCCAAGCCGCGTGACTATCGCTATAAGCTCAACAAGAAAGTGAAGCAGCTCGCCCGTCTCTCCGCCCTGTCCTACAAGGCTGCCGAGGAGAAGATCGTTCTGGTGGAACCCTTCACGATGGATGCTCCCAAGACCAAGGAATTCCTTTCGATCCTCGCGGCTATCAAGGCCGGCGACCGCAAGATTCTCTTCGTCCTTCCGGAGAACTCCAACAACATCTTTCTGTCATCCCGCAACCTTCCCCAGGTGAAGGTCACCACGGTGGATGAAATCAACACCTACGCCATCATGGACGCGCACATGCTCGTTCTCGTGGACGGTGTCCAGGATATTCTCACCGCACGCGTAAAATAAGGAGAACACGTCATGGGAATTTTAATTAAGCCTATCGTAACCGAGAAAATGACGGCTCAGGGCGAAAAACTGAACGTCTACGGTTTCATCGTTGACCGCAAGGCCAACAAACTTCAGATCAAGGCTGCTGTCGAGCAGATGTACGGGGTGTCCGTCGCCGAGGTCAACACCATGAACTATCATGGCAAGCGCAAACAGCGTTACACCAAGGCCGGTCTGCTCAAGGGCCGTACCAATCACTTCAAGAAGGCCTATGTCGCCCTTGCAGGTGAAGACAAGATTGATTTCTACGCGAACATTTAAGGAGGAACTAGAGTATGGCAATCAAAAAGTACAAACCGGTTACTCCCGGTCAGCGTAACAAAGCAATCAGCTCCTTCGAGGAGATTACCACCTCGAAGCCTTACAAGAAGCTCCTCGAGCCCATCAAGTCCTCCGGCGGTCGTAACAACACCGGCCAGATGACGGTCCGTTACCGTGGCGGCGGCCACAAGCGGATGTACCGTCTTGTCGACTTCGTCCGCAACCGCGACGAGTTCAAGGCGACCGTCCTGACGATCGAATACGATCCGAACCGCAGCGCCCGTATCGCCCTCATCCAGTATGAGGATGGTCTGAAGAGCTATATCCTCGCTCCCAACGGTCTGAAGGTCGGCCAGACTGTCCAGTCCGGTCCCCAGGCTTCGCCGGATCTCGGCAACTGCCTCCCGCTGTCTGCGATTCCCGTCGGTACGCTCGTCCACGCGATCGAGCTTCGTCCCGGTCAGGGTGCCACCATGGCCCGCAGCGCCGGTACGTTCGCCCAGCTCGCGGCCCGCGAAGGCAAGTACGCCATCCTGCGCCTCCCTTCGGGTGAGACCCGCATGGTGCCGGTGACCTGCCGCGCCACCGTCGGTACCGTGTCCAATCCGGACCATAATCTGGAATCTTCCGGCAAGGCCGGACGCAGCCGTCACCTCGGCCGCCGTCCGCACAACCGTGGTGTTGTGATGAACCCGCACGATCACCCGATGGGTGGTGGTGAAGGCCGCGCCTCCGGTGGACATCCGCGTTCCCGGAAGTG
>JAEEHS010000050.1 GCA_016281015.1 Bacteroidales bacterium | reverse complement strand
GAGAGGTATTTTGGAGAGCAACAGGTCTAAAATAAGTGATTATCTGACAGTGTTTGAACAGTACTTTGGATTAACCTTGACCAGTTTCTCAAAGAACTGTTTCATCCATTCTTCCACATTGTCTTTATAAAGGCCACTACCCTTAATAGTGTAATACTCTAATTCATCAGCATGGTCTAACCAACAAAAGAAATCATAGAAAGGCTCCTTGTAGTTGGTTTCTATTGTTGCTTGGTATAGAAGTTCAAAACCAGTTCTTGCTGTTCTTTCCCCATGAAGGACTTCCTGGGCAATACCCATAACATATGCACAGTGGAAAACCTCTTGATTAACCTCAATGCCAAGTTCCTGAAACACTGTTTCAAGAAGGTTTGAAAAGGACCAATAGTCCATATCCAAATCCTCTCCTGCCAACTGAATGACACTTGGTGTTCCCAGTCCATTCTCCATCAAATCCATGGCCCAGAACTTCCACTCTTTGGAGATGTTGCTGTGTTTGGTGTATTGATATAGTAAATAACCTGTGCCTGGTACTATATCCAGTATCTTCTGCAACACCTCTTGGGGCTCTGGATACTGCTTGATATACTCATCAGGCACCACAGTCTCCTTTGGTGTTGTTTTTGAATGGAAAAGTTTATTAAACAGTCTCATATATGGTGGATCCAGACAATACAAAGATAACCAATTATTCTTTACTATTCCCCCTTATACAGAAAAAGGGAAACAGTTTAGAACCATTTCCCTTCCAACTCGTCTGTTTCATATCATCAGACGTTTGTCTCTTCCCTTGGTTCGCACAGTTATTCGGTGACGGGACGAACGGAGAACCCGAAGCAACGGTAACCGCCGAAGGAATAGATGGTCCCATAGTCGGAGTCGGATTCTAATAACAAGTGTTGCGCCTCTCTTGGCTCGGACGTATCGAGAGACGAAGACCAGTAGCGGCCTTGAGAAACCGCATCAGAGGGATTGGAATAGCGCCAGCGGCCAGCGGCGGGAAGGAAGATACTGTTGCCGTTAGATCCGGAAACCTTGTCTCCGCTTACTCCATTCTGTTTTGTCCAAGTCCAAGTGCACTTGGTACTTAGCTCGCACCACTCTTCCTTTGTCGGCATACGCCAATTTCCACCTAGCTTGACGTGAGCAACATCGTCCTCCTGATCGAGAACGTTCTTGTTGTCCACCTCTCCATAAGATTCCTTTGTGTTGTACTTTGAGAACTTACCGCTTATCCTAAATTTGTAGGTCTCCCAACTGTAATTCTCCTTTGCCTCTGTTTCGCCCCATGCATAATAATCGCCATAATCCTCAGGATTAGCTGCGCCAAGATTGGTTGTTGCCCAATACACGGACAAGCCAAGATCAACTGCGCCCGCAGGGCATGGGTTCTTTACGACGACTATGCAGGAAGCAGATACTCCGCTGCCGTCATTCGCCTCGGCCTTGATAGTGGCTGTACCTTTGGAAGCGGCTGTCACTTTACCATTCTCTTCTACGGTCGCGACTGATTCATCGGAAGAGGTCCATTTTACAGTTTTGATGGTAGCGGTTGATGGATTAACTGTGGGGATGAGCGTCACTTCCTCCCCCACATACAGGGTGATGGATGTTTTATCGAGCGAGATACCTGTAGCCAATTGTGGATCGGTAATAACGGTAATTACACAGTTGGCTGTCTTTCCTTGGTTCTTTGTTGTGACCGTAATGGTCGCCGTCCCGTTACCTTTCGCAGTCACTATACCACTGGCACTGACAGTTGCGACATCCTCATTGTCAGAAGTCCATTCGATACTCTTGTCAGTGGCATCGGCAGGAGACACAATGGCATTCAGCATCAGGGTGTTGCCAATTGTAATGAAGGTATATTCTGTCTTATCCAGAGCCACACTCTCAACTGAAACAATACCGGTTGTAAATGTCTTGACTTCACCATGGAAGGTTTGGTTGTCAAGTGTGACGAAGGCTTTGTACCAGTATTGAGTCTTATGGGAAAGACTTGTCAAAGAAGCAGAGATGGCGTTGTCCTCTATGTCCGTGCATTTGCTCTCAATGTTCAAGGATGATTCGGTGTTCTCCCACAGAAATCCGAATGCCACGTTCTTATATTGAACATCTGTTAGATCGAGTTTAGCGTTCAGCGTAGCCTTGCTCGCCTCAATATCTGTTGCTTCCTGTGTCTCCAGCATAGAGACTAAATTTTGGGTCGTGAACTCCTTGGTGTCGCCATAGGTGTATTGACCGTTTTGGCGGACATAACTGCGGAAATAATATCGTGTATCTGGAGAAAGACCGGTTATACCCGCAATGTAATTGTAATCCGCATCGGCATCCTGTGCGTCGACGGTGTTTGAATTCGTTGGCAGGATGCCGGGAGAAGTGGAATATTGAAAACCCACCTTCAAGTCTTCCG
Source organism: Bacteroidales bacterium (assembly GCA_016281015.1). GTDB lineage: Bacteria > Bacteroidota > Bacteroidia > Bacteroidales > UBA932 > Cryptobacteroides. Next base: position 91,555 of record JAEEHS010000050.1, on the reverse strand, counting down.
CAGAGGAATTGCCAAGATTAGCTTTCCCCTTTAGGACGGCAGAGACAGCAGATATATTGGTCGCAGATCCGGTTATGGACACCTCATTCTTTTTATCACCACTCCCGGAATTATCATAAGTTGTCTTGTCCTCTGAAGAGCAACTGCTTAAAACGGCAAGCGTCAGCAGAAATCCAGTTATCTTTCTCATCAGTTGCCAGCACTTTAGATTTGTCTCCACTTCCTGTCATTGCGCGGATTATTTATCCGCAGTAAAATATGGGCCTTTACTTTTCCCAGCAAATACCAACGGGCTATCCAAAAATGAAGGCGCCTGAAATCACCGGCCTCCCTGACACCCGCCGCGTATGAATCGGGGCAGATACGGTGATAAGCCTCAATAAACTCCTGGGAGGAGAAATCTTTGTGGATGCTAGACAAGATCGTCTGCAGGTTTTCGTCCAAATTCTGCCTTTGAGTTGCGTACTTCATAACCTTTTTCAACTGCTCGCAGAGCTCCTGCTGCATAGTTATACTACTTATACAAAAGTGTGGAGCCGTTTTCGTAACTTCTTCTGGACGTTCTGGACAAACGCTGCAAGGAAGGAACAATCGTACTCCACACCCGCTTGATATGGAGTACTGATGGACAGAGGCCCACCTACAGCATAATCTTAGAAACGGGCGGAGTGATTTTCTGCCTGCCCTTGCATTTGAAAATTGTCCAGATTTCCAGAAGGAGGCGCGAAAAACACTTTCGCTGTATGTATGCCGGGTTACCCGGCAGGACAAAGTTAGAAAATTTTGTGGATATAAAAAAAAACTCTATATTTGCAGTAACAGTACTCGCCACGCTTCCCGTAGAACAGCGTACCAGGGCGGGTCTTTTGCTTTATTAGACCATGTTGAAGTACACGAAAACGCCAATGGATCTGCCTGACCAGATCGCTGTGCTCAAGAGCCGGGGGCTCATTGTAGAAGATGACACCTTCGCCCTTCATAAGCTCGATTACATTAGTTATTATCGGCTTGCCAACTACTGGCGGCCGATGGAAGCTGATAAAACAGCCCATCAATTCAAACCCGGCAGTCGATTCGAAGACATCATCCGCCTCTACGACTTTGATATGGCGCTCCGAAGCTTGATATTCAGTTCCATCCAACATGTAGAGATTGCCTTTAGGAGTCAGATTATCCATTGCTTTTCTCTCCCCTATGGGGCCTTTTGGTTCATGGACCCGGCGCTTTTCAAGAATCCATCTATCTATGCCCGATGCATACATAGCCTTGGCGACGAAATCAACCGGACAAAGGAAGATTTTATTGTGGAACATTTCACCAAATACGATGTCCCTGCATATCCTCCGGCATGGAAGAGTCTGGAAGTGGCTTCTTTCGGTACATTGTCAAAAATATACAGCAACTTTTCAGATAATGCCGTAAAAAAGAATGTGGCACGGGCCCTTGGACTTCCCCAGCATATCTTCCTTGAGAGCTGGATGACATCAATAGCAGTTCTGCGTAACTGCTGCGCACATCATGCCAGAACCTGGAACCGGGTCTTCTCTATCAAACCCCAGTTACCATCAAAACTTCCCAATGCGTGGATTACAGGAAGCGTAGGTTCACCTTCAAAACTCTATCCGCAATTGTGTTGCCTCCAATACCTTCTTAATTCAATAGGAGTTGGGGTAGAGTTCAGGAAGGGCCTTAAAGCGTTGCTTGCCATGTATTCCAATGTAGATACTGATGCTATGGGATTCCCTAAAAATTGGATGTCGGATCCTTTATGGTCGAATTAACTTGATATATCCAAAACAGTATCCCATATTTGCAAAGGCGTTCTTTGACAAGGTTGCAAGTGATTGATACAGAGATGGGATAATAAAAGTGTCTACAAAATGACTACTCAAAACGGGTTTTAGTAGATATCGCAGAGTATGCAAATACATTACAATATCCTAACTGCGGACATTTGATGCGCCCTATCCAAGGAGTTCAAAATACCTGGTACTGTTATTAAATAGTTTATGGCAGATAAAAAAATATCCATCTTTTATGCTTCAAGCGGAAGCATAATTGGAGCAAATAATGATACACCAACCCCCAACCATGGAGGATTAGACATGAGTAAAGGATGCCCACTTTCAGGAGACCCGGAAGCTTGTCTTAGCATACTGGATATTGAAGTTCCCAAGGAGAAAAGGGCTGAGCTGGCGCGCCGACTACGGATAGATTTGGAGAAAGACCCACGGGGATGGGCAAAGGATTGCTTTATTCGGGTAGATGAAAAACTGAGGGTGTTCATTCGTGATGATCAAGGAGAAGAAGAACTGACATTCCAAAACCATATCAAAGGGAAAGCTCTTTTTATTCTCCTGTTAAAACACAGCGAAGGACTAAGCAAACAAGAGATTAAAAAGTATAGAAATGAACTACTAGAGATTTACAAACCCCTCACTCACTGGTGGGATAAGGACGCGATAGAAGACGTGATTACGAATTTACTAGATAGATATATCAGCGATACTATAAAAAATATTAATAGATGCCTTAATGGTTATCCGAATGTGAATGTAAAAAAGAGCGATGATAAACGGTTCTTTATCACTATTCCTCGTGAAAACATAAAATTTTTTGAATCCTAATTTAGGATAGCAGAATCGCTTTAATATACTTATTATCTTTGCCCCAAGAAGCAAGTGCTTCGGTGTTTGATAATAGTGTCAAGCACATTTTAAAAAAAAAATTAACTTATGTTATCAGTATTATCTACTTGGAATTCGGACGCGGAGCACTCGCAGTCCGATTACGACAACCACTCGGATCAATTGAATCCGAACAATGATGAGTATTACCACAGTAGAGGGCTTTAAAACTCATCCAAGTAGAATTGTTGTGAAAGTCGACGAGGTAAGGATTACTCACTTACCTCGTTACTGTTATATCTCGTTCTAACGCACCTTCACCGGGAGGTTGTAATGTTGAGATGAACAATCCTCCCGAAACCTCTCTTGGCCCCGGGATGAAATAACAGCACAGAATTATAGTTTTGTTTGATTGCATCTGTGTGGATACGATAATTAATCTTTGAAAGCTCTCGCATCGCAGTCCACCTAAGCAGTTGCTGCTCAGCGGTCTTCAAACGCTGGAATTCCTTGACCAAATAAAGCCGGAATTCAACTGATATCCATGAAGCAAACTCAAAAGCGATATCGGTTTGTGCATATGTTCCACCATATCTTCCAGACTGTGAAATGATACCGATGGCTTTTGTCGATTCAATCCAGCGGGACGGAGATAAAGTAAAAGCATTTAACCCGGCTTGCTGCCTACCCCCCTCGAATTCGAGGGGGTTAAAATCCGGATTATAGAGAGTCTCCCATATACCGAGGAATTCGATTGTATTGCGATTGCGCATCCAATTGGCTATCACGCCATTCGGGTCCATCCAATTTTTCTGGCGGGCTATATCGGTGATGCAAATATAGTCAATACCCCCCCTTGGACATAGTCCTGATGGCAACGTCCTTGACAATAATCTCATTCTTCTTATCCATAGACTTCTCATTTCTTGCAAAAGTAAACAAAAAACAGTATGCCGGTGAGTCCTGCCGAAGAACGATTGGGGCCATTTTCGTACTTCCGCAGGTCCGGACGCCCCCGGGCATTTTCAAAGACGGAATCAAACTGCTATATTTGTATCCGATTAGGAATTCAGGTATATGTTATTGACAAAAACACTTTCCCTCATAGCCGTCATGGCAGTCATGGCAGCTCCCCAGGAACAGCCTCCGCGGGTGCCGGAAAGCATCGTCTTTGCCGGAGAAACGTACCGCTTCGACCGGCCGGACCTCTACGAACGGATGGACAGGGAACTTATCGCCTTTACCTACAGCCATACCCTCTCCACACTCATGCTCAAGCGTGCCGACCGCATCTTTTCGCAGGTCGTGCCCATACTGAAGAGAAACGGAGTCCCGGAAGATCTGAAATACCTGATGGCCATAGAGAGCAATCTCAGTCCTACGGCCATCTCTCCGTCGGGAGCCGGCGGACTGTGGCAATTCATGAAGACCACCGCCCGAGGATACGGGCTCGAAGTCAATGACGAGGTGGACGAGCGTTTCCACATTGTCAAAGCCACGGAAGCGGCCTGCAAGTACCTGAAGCAGTCTTATGCAAAATACCGCGACTGGATGACCGTCGCCGCCAGCTACAATGCCGGTCAGGGCGGGATTTCAGGCAGGATCGAAGCGCAGGGCCAGGACTTAGCGATGGACCTGCTTCTTCCCGAAGAGACTTCGCGCTACATGTTCCGCATCCTGGCGGCCAAACTCTTCTTCGAGCATCCGGAAAGCTTTGGCTACCTGATAGAGCCGGACCGCTGCTACCCATACAAGGCTCCCAAAAAGACCGTAGAAGTAAACGAGCCCGTTCCAAGCCTCGCCGATTTCGCCAAAAAGCACGGAACCAGTTTCTTCCTGCTTCGCCTTTCCAACCCCTGGCTCCGTTCGGAGTCCCTTACCAACAAAAACAGAAAAACGTATAGAATCGACATTCCTTCAGAATAAAGCATGCGCAAAGTAGGACTTTTCATAGACACGTGGTATCCCATGGTGGACGGTGTCATCAAGGTGGTGGACAATTACGCCCGCCGCCTGACAAAGTATTGTGACGTGGTAGTCTTCTGCCCGGAGACAAAGGGGTATTCCAAGGAAGGAGACGCTGCCATGCCCTATCCGGTCATTCGTTGCAACTCCCTGCCTGTCATCCATTTTGACTACGACGTCCCGACGCCGGCCCTGGACCCGGTATTCGAAATGAAACTTCTGCGAAGCGGAATTGACCTGGTCCATATCCACTCCCCTTTTTCAGTGGGGATGACAGGCGTGCTGTATGCAAAGCTTCACAAGCTTCCGGTTGTGGCGACCCTGCATTCCCAGTACAAGCAGGATTTTGAGAAGCCCCTGAAGTTCAAGCCTGCCCTCGATGTGGCCATGGACGGTATTATGCGGGTATTCAATGCCTGCGACCAGTGCTGGGCCGTAAACGCAGGCATCAAGGAGCTCTATCAGTCAGAATATGGGCTTACGGCGCCCTGCAAAGTCCGCCTCAACGCCACCGACCATCTTCCCGTAGCCGATCCGGACGAAGCCGCCCGCGCTGTCAACGAGGCGTTCGGCATACCTGCGGACGCCACCGTCTTTCTCTTTGTGGGACGAATCAATTTTATCAAGAACATCGACTTTACCGTACGCTCCCTGGCAAAGGCCAAGGAAATGGGGCTGAAGAACTTCCGTATGCTGTTTGTGGGCAAGGGGCAGGACGAGAAGAAGCTGGCGGCGCTGGTCAAAGAACTGGGCCTGCAGGAAGAAGTCGTGATGTGCGGCCTGGTTTCAGCGCGTCAGATGCTGGAAAACCTGTATTCCAGGGCGAAACTGTTCCTGTTTCCCTCCCTGTATGACGCCAACTCCCTCGTACAGATTGAAGCGGCCTGCCAGGGAACGCCCACCGTTTTTCTGGAAGGCGCCAGAACGGCGGCAAGCGTCACGCCCGGCGTAAACGCTTATATATCAGCTCCGGGAGAAGAGCAGTATGCCCGGATGATCCTGGACATACTGAATGACCCGGAAGGCTACCGGCGCATCGCATCCGCCGCGAAGAAAGAGCTATATCTGAACTGGGACGACGTCGTGCGGGACGTCTATCAGGACTACTGCGCAATCAGCGGGAGCTAGGCAGGGCACAACTCTCGTCCGTGCAGAGTTCTCCGGGAGCGGTTCCGCGGCCGTCAAGTCCGAGCGCCTTTGCTATCTTGGCGGCGACCACCGTCCCGAGGACGACCTTTCCTTTTTCATCAAGAAGATAGAGCGACGGAATCCATTTCACGACATAGGCGGCCCCTACGGCAGATTCTTTCTTTCCGGCGGGGTCGAAGAGCTGGACCCCGGGAAGGGCATTGTCCTTCGCAAAGGCTTTCAGGGCATCCAGCCCACGGTCAAAAGAAACAGACACGAATGCGACCTTGTCCTTCTGGGCGGCATCATGCATAGCCTTCAGTTCAGGAAGCTCTGCGCGACAATCCGGACACCAGGAGGCCCAGAAGACCAGGACCACCTTCCTGCCGGCAAGCGAAGAAAGGCTGAAAGGCCTTCCGTCCATAGTGCCCAGAGTGAAATCCGGAGCCTTGCTTCCGGGAGCGAGAAGTGTGGAAGCATACTGGATATCCGGGTCCTCCTGTGCAGGAGCCTGGGCTCCTAGCCCAAGTGGCAGAAGGCTCGCCAAGAGTATAAACAGGGCTTTGCGCATAAAAAATCACAAATAAATCATCCTTGCAAACCTAAGTATTTTCAAGGACAAATGCAAACTGCTATTTTTTGTATCCGATTAGGTACTGATGCTAAGGCACGCCGAGCGCTACCCCTGGCTGCGCTCGGAGAGCCTCACGGATGCGGAAGCCATAGTAGTTGTCGTCATAGATGGGCGGAACCTTGAAGACGGAGTCCAGCATTTCGGTAAAGGACTCTTCGCCCCCCATTGCCTCCATCAGAGCGGGAACGTCGTGGAAAACCTTACTTCGTAAGCAATCTCTCTGCCAGGGCCAGGCTGTCGAGTTTCCCGACATCCACCAGCTGGAGCCCCGGGACAGCCACGCCGTAGATGGGATAACGCGCGCAGACAGACAGATAAAAGTCCATGATCGGGAAGCGTCCGGAAAGGCCCATTTCATCGAAGACCGCAAAAATCGACGGAGAAATCAGATGGATTCCGGAAAAAGCGTACCGAAGGCAGCGTGAGGGGTCCAAATCCTTGTAAGGACTCTTCACCTCCCCCGTTGAGATGTTTGTCCACCCCACAAGACGCATATCCTCCGGGCGGAAAAGCAGATAGCGCCGGGTCTCGCGCTCGCTGACCAGAAGGGTCGCCAGGGCGCCGGGGCGCATCTGCGTGCAGAACCACGGAATATCGAGGTTGGACAGGATGTCCACGTTATGGACCAGGAAGGGCTCCTCGGAAGGAAGAAGCAGGTCCCGGGCATGCGCAATCCCGCCGCCGGTTTCCAGCAGCTGGGAAGATTCGTCGGAAATCTTTATATCAAGGCCGAAGTCGTTCTCCGACAGATACTTCTGGATTTTTGACGCGAAATGATGGACATTCACAACGACCTCATCATAGCCGGCGGCCTTGAGTTTCTTGAGGACATGCGAAAGCAGGGGCTCGCCGCAGACCGGGACAAGCGCCTTCGGAAGGGAATCCGTAATCGGACGCAGGCGGGTGCCGAGACCGGCCGCAAAAACCATGGCTTTCATAGCATCTTCTCCATATTCATTTCCCGATGCGTCAGTTTCAACTTGATATTGAACTTGTCCATCAGGTGCCGGGCCAGATGCTCAGCGCAGTAGACGGAACGGTGCTGGCCGCCGGTACAGCCGAAACTTACCTGGAGATGGGTGAACTTGCGCTCGATAAAGCGCTGGACATGGGCATCCACCAGGGCATAGACACTGTCCAGGAAGGTAATGATTTCGCCGTCATCCTCCAGGAATTTGATTACCTCGGGGTCGGTTCCGTTGAACTGGCGGTAATACTCGTATTTGCCGGGATTGTTGACGCTGCGACAGTCGAAAACATAACCGCCGCCATTGCCGCTGGTGTCCGCAGGAATTCCTTTTTTGAAGGCGAAACTGTAGATCTGGACCTCCAGCCGGTGGTCGTCCTGCATGAGGTTGAGTTCCGGTTTCACGGAGAGTTCTTCCAGAATCCCGTTCAGGTAGGGATACTGGCTGAACGGGGTCTGGAGCAGCGTCCGCAGGTTCTGCAGGGCATAAGGGACACTGGAGATGAAATGCGGTTTCTTTTCGAAATAACCGCGGAATCCATAAGCGCCCAGTACCTGCAGCGTCCGGAAAAGGACGAACAGGCGGAGACGCTCCCGGAACTGTTTTTCATCCACCGGACGGAACTGACGGAGCGCATCCAGATACGTACGGATGAGTTCCTGTTTGAGGGCCTCCGGATAGCGGGAACGGGCCTGCCAGATAAACGACGCCACGTCATAATAGACCGGCCCCCTCCGTCCGCCCTGATAATCGATGAACCAGGGCTCCCCGTCCCGGATCATGACGTTCCTGGCCTGGAAATCCCGATAGAGGAAGGTGTCCTCATCCTCCAGCAGCAGGTCTGCCTTGAAGCGCTCAAAATCGTCCTGAAGCCGGATTTCATTGAATTCCACGCCTGTAGCCTTGAGGAAACAGTACTTGAAGTAGTTCAGGTCGAAATCAATCATACGGCCATCGAAACGCTCCTGCGGGAAACAGACGCTCCAGTCAAGACCCTCGCCGCCGAGAAGCTGCAGACGCGGAAGCTGGGCCATCGTACACTTGAGCAGCCGGACTTCCTCCTCGGAATACAAACCGCTCTCCCGGCCCTTCGACACCAGGTTGAAGAGGATGTCATTCCCGAGGTCCTCCTGCAGATAGCACAGGCCGTCCTCGCTCTCGGCAAGAATCAGGGGAACATGCAGCCCCTTGCTGCGGAAATGCCGGGAAAGGGTGATAAACGCACGGTTTTCCTCCAGGGAAGTGCCGACGACACCGATTAGTGACGTCCCTTCTCCGAAAAGACGGTAATAGCGCCGATGGCTACCACTCGCGGGCAGTTCCTCCACCTGAGAGGGCAGCGCTCCGCTGTACTGTTGAAATAGAGAAGCAAGTATTTCCATCGTTTCCAAAAAACTAAAGCCAGCCCTTTTGCGGACTGGCTTTTGGTAGGGACGATCGGGATCGAACCGATGACCTCTTGAATGTGACTCAAGCGCTCTGAACCAGCTGAGCTACGCCCCTGTATGTCAGATGACGGCCCCGCGGAAGGTGAGGGATTCGAACCCCCGGGACGTTGCCGCCCAACAGTTTTCAAGACTGCCGCCATCGACCACTCGGCCAACCTTCCATTAATCTGGCTGATCAGATGGGTTGCAAAGATAGTCAGATTTTCAGTATTTACCAAAAATAATTACAGAAATTACGATTCCTTGGAAAAGAATTTCCATTGGAACAGAATCAGGTACAGCGCCCCGACCGTCACGCAACTGTCTGCAAAATTAAACACAGGCTCGAAGAAAATATCTCCGCCCACGAGCGGCATCCACTCCGGCCACCGCCACAGCGGGAAATACAGCATGTCCACCACCTTCCCCTGCATGAAGGGAGCGTAGTGCCCGAAGGTAGAGATGGTCAGCGGCGTGGATTCCGTAAAAACAAGTCCATAGAAAAGGCAGTCGATGATGTTCCCGAACGCCCCCGCGGTGATCAGCGTCAGGCCGACGAGCACCCCGGTCGGAACCGCCTCCTTGCGGGCGATAAGCTTGGAAATCCACCAGCAGAGCGCCGCAAAAAGAAGGATGCGGAATACGGTCAGGACATACTTTCCGGCCACGCCGCCGAAGGACATGCCGAAAGCCATGCCCTTGTTCTCGATGAAGAGGATCTGGAACCAGTCTCCCAGGACGGAGAAATGTTCACCGAGGGTCATGTTCGTCTTGACCAGGACTTTGATGACCTGGTCAATGACGACGAGAAGGATCCCCAGAAGGAGCAGCTTCTTTCCCTTTGTGAACTTCATACTACTTGCGGCCGGTCTTTTCGAGAATGGCCTTGCCCTCGACAGTCGTCGTGGCATGCGGGACCAGGCGCAGGCGCTCCTTCGGAATCAGCTTGCCGGTCACGCGGCAGATGCCATAGGTTTTGTTCTCGATCCGGACCAGGGCGGCCTCCAGGTTCTGGATAAACTTGTACTGGCGCTGGGCCAGGGTGCCGGCTTCCTCCTTGGACAGCTGGAACGCACCGTCGTCCTCGACCGTCTTGAAGGTCGGGGCCGTGTCCAGGATATCATTGCCGCCGGCGTGCATCATCACATTGCGAAGGGTCGCATATTCAGCACGGGCTTTGTCCAGCATCTCGTTGATGATCACCCGGAACTCTTCGAGTTCCTCGTCGGAATACCTTGTTTTGGTGTTCTCTTCCATGATATTAACGTTTTACAGTTATCTTGATATTGCCTTCTGTCCATTCCACCTCGGCCGCGGTGGCAGGAGCCTCGGCGGCGGGAGCGAGACGGAGCGTACGGGACAGGGTCTGGGCTTTGACATAGTCGGAATAAGCGGAGAGCGCATCCTCGAGGGAGGGATCGTCGGCAAACACGAGGGTGTCAATCCGGTCGGTCACCTCGAAACCGGCGCTCTTACGCAGGTTCTGGATGCGGTTCACGAGTTCGCGGGAAAGACCTTCGCGGCGGAGCTGGGGCGTCACCTCGATGTCCAGGGCAATGGTCAGCGATCCCTCGGATGCCACCAGCCATCCGGGCATATCCTCGGAGGAAATCTGGTAGTCACCGGGGTTGAGGACCACATCGCCGCCCGGAAGGGCCAGGGTATAGGCGCTGGAGGAGGTCTCGGCGGCCTTCATGGCGGAAATCACTTCCTGGGAAAGGGAGCCGAACGCGGCGGCTATCTCCTTCATGCGGGCGCCATAGGCCTTGCCGATGGTCCGGAAATTCGGCTTCACCTTCAGGGCCATGATGCCGGTCGTATCCGCAATGAATTCCATTTCCTTTACGTTGACTTCGCCGAGGACCAGGTCGCGGCCCGCGGCGAGCTGCCCCCGCACCTTCTCGGAAATCACAGGGATGACCAGCTTCTGGAGCGGCTGACGGACCGGAATGTTGCACTTCTTGCGCAGCGCCAGCACCATGGAGGTGGCTTTCTGGGCCAGGGACATCCACTCCTCGACCGCCGAATCGATCCTTTCCTCGTCCGAGGCCGGCATCAGGGTGAAATGGACAGAATCGCTGCCGGTCAGGTCCCTGTACAGCTGGTCCATGAAGAAGGGGGCGATCGGCGCCGCAAGCATGGCCACATCCACCAACACTTCATAGAGGGTCTGGTAGGCAGCCGCCTTGTCTGCGGTCATCTCGCCTGCCCAGTAGCGGGCGCGGTTCAGGCGGACATACCAGTTGGACACATCGTCACAGACGAAGTCCTCCAGGATACGGCCCGCCGTCTTGACATCGTAGTCCTCATAGGCGGAGCGCACGTCGCGGATTACCGAATTGAGTTTGGAAATGACCCAGCGGTCGATTTCCGGCCGGTCGGCATAAGGGATGGACGGGGCGAGGGGATCGAATCCGTCGATATTGGCATAGCGTGCGAAGAACGCATAGGTATTGAACAGGGTGCCGAAGAATTTGCGGCGCACCTCTTCCACGCCTTTCTCGTCGAATTTCAGGTTATCCCAGGGCTCGGCATTCGTCAGCATGTACCAGCGGAGTGCATCGGCGCCATAGGTGTCCAGCGCCTGGAAAGGATCGACGGCATTGCCGAGCCGCTTGGACATCTTGTTGCCGCTGCGGTCCAGGACGAGTCCATTCGAAATCACCCGCTTGAAAGCCGGCGTCCCGCTGATCATCGTATGGATGGCATGGAGGGTGTAGAACCACCCGCGGGTCTGGTCCACGCCTTCGGCAATAAAGTCTGCCGTGGCGCCGAACTTGCCGCCGGAGAGGCCCTGAAGGCCTTCCTGGGCATAGGGCATGGCACCGGAATCGAACCAGACGTCGATGAGGTCGCTCTCGCGCACCATCTTCCGTCCGCTCGGCGAAACGAGGTAGATCTCATCCACATAAGGGCGGTGGAGGTCGATCTGGTCGTAGTCCTTGCCCTTGAGCGGATTATTCTCCATCACGCCGGCCTCGACTGCCTTGTCAATCTCCGCACGGAGTTCAGCGACCGATCCGATGCACTTTTCTTCCCGGCCGTCCTCGGTCCGCCAGATCGGCAGCGGCGTGCCCCAGTAGCGGCTCCGGCTGAGGTTCCAGTCCTGGATATTCTCCAGCCACTGGCCGAAACGGCCGGTCCCGGTGGAAGCGGGTTTCCAGACGATTTCCTTGTTCAGGGCCACCATCTCATCCTTGACGGCCGAAGCCTTGATGAACCAGCTGTCCAGCGGATAGTAGAGCACCGGAAGGTCGGTCCGCCAGCTATGGGGGTAACTATGGACATGTTTTTGGACCTTGAACGCGCGGCCGTCGGCCTTCATCATCACGCAAAGGTCGATATCGAGGGTCCCTTCTTCGTCCACATGTTCGAAATACTGCTTGTAGCCGGCCTTGACATAGCGGCCGGCAAATTCCTTGTAGGAGGGGTCCACCGTGGCGGCATAGGCCGGATCCAGGTCTTCCAGACGGCAGAAACGTCCCTGACGGTCCACCTGGGCCTGGGGATTGCCGTCCTTGTCGATGGGCATGATCCCGGCGATGCCGGCAGCCGCGGCCACGCGCTTGTCGTCCGCGCCGAAGGTCGGGGCGATATGGACAATGCCCGTACCGTCTTCGGTCGTCACATAGTCTCCCGCAATCACACGGAAGGCATCGCCGTCCGGGCGGAACCAGGGAATCAGCTGGTGATAGCGGATTCCGACGAGGTCTTTCCCCTTGAAGCTGCCCTCCAGCACCTTGTAAGGAACGACCTTGTCGCCTTTCTGATAGCTTTCCAGCGGCACGTTCTCCCCCTTCGGATGGAACCATGCGCCGACCAGCGCCTTGGCGACGACATACACGCCCGGCTCTCCGCTGTAAGGATTCAGCGACAGGACCCGCACATACTCGATCTCCGCTCCCACGCAGAGCGCGGTGTTGGAAGGAAGGGTCCAGGGTGTCGTCGTCCAGGCCAGGAAATAGACCGGGAAGGCCTGCGTACCGTACAGGGGCTGGGACCGTCCGTCCTTGATCACCTCGAACTGGACCGTCGCCGTGGTGTCCGTGACATCCTTGTAGCAGCCCGGCTGGTTCAGCTCATGCGAACTCAGGCCGGTGCCGTCCGTCGGGGAATAGGGCTGGATGGTAAATCCCTTGTACAGGAGGCCCTTTTCGTATAGCTTCTTCAACAGGTACCACAATGTCTCGATATAGCGGTTGTCGTAGGTGATGTAGGGATGGTCCATATCCACCCAGTAACCGACCCGGCGGGTCATATTGACCCATTCTTTCGTATATTTCATCACCTCCTTGCGGCAGGTGGCATTGTAATCCGCCACGGAAATCTTCGTCCCGATGTCCGCCTTGGTGATGCCGAGTTTCTTTTCAACCCCCAGTTCCACAGGCAGGCCGTGGGTATCCCAGCCGGCACGCCGTTCGACATGGTATCCGGTCTGTGTCTTGTAGCGGCAGATGGCATCCTTGATGGAGCGGGCCATGACGTGGTGGATGCCCGGCATGCCATTGGCGGAAGGCGGTCCCTCGAAGAAGACGAACTCGGGAGCTCCCTCCCGGAGTTCCAGCGATTTCTCGAACGCCTTCTCCTTCAGCCACCTGTCCAGCATCTCATTGCCGGTCGCCACCAAGTCCAAAGCCTTATACTCTTTGAATGTCATATTTTTTTCCTAAATTTGCGTATTATCTTACAAAGATAAACATTTTTATCGAACTATGAACATTCTCGATATTATCATCCTGGTCTGCTTCCTTCCCGGCATCATCAAAGGCCTGTCCAAGGGCTTCCTGGAGCAGGCGCTTACGTTTCTCGGAATGTTCGCGGCCGTCTTCTGCGCTTTCCGCCTCAGGGAGACGGTCTGCACCTGGCTCATGCCCCGGCTGGACATGTCGGAGACCCTGCTGAACGTCGTCTCCTTCGCCCTGATCCTGATCGGGGTCAGCGTCCTGGCGCTCCTTCTGGCCAAACTGCTGACCAAAGTCATCGAGATGATGATGCTGGGCTGGCTGAACCGCCTGCTCGGGGCCCTCATGGCCTGCCTGACCACCCTCATCGTGCTGGGCGTCGTGATTGTCCTTTTCGATACCATCAATCTGAAATTCGACCTGGTCCATTCTCCCATCCTGGACGATTCCCTGCTCTACGGAAAGATCAAGGACCTGGCCTATATCGCCTTCCCTTATCTGAAACAGCTGCTACTGAAGCAATCCTGACCATGGCCCGTATTCTCCTGATTGAAACCTCCACTTCCCTGCTGTCGGCAGCCGTCGCCGAAGACGGTCTCGTGACCGGACAGATTGAAAGCGACGAGCCGCGCATGCACGCCGCCCTGACCGCCGTATTCGTGGACCGCCTCCTCAAAGACAAGGGTCTCAAGATGAAGGATTTTGACGCCGTAGCCGTCAGCAAGGGGCCGGGGTCCTACACGGGTCTCCGCGTCGGCGTTTCGACCGCCAAAGGACTCTGCTTCGGCGCAGGGATCCCGCTCATCGGCATCGGCACCCTGGACATTCTCGTCTCCCAGGCCGCCCTCCAAGGGCAGCATCCCGGGGACTTCCGCTATATCGTCCCGATGATTGACGCCCGCCGCCTGGAAGTCTACAGCGCCGTCTTCTCCCCGGAAGGTAAGCAGCTGACCGAGACGGCTTCCGTCATCATCACGCCCGACTCCTATGCGGACATCCTCTCCGAAGGTCCGGTGCTGGTAATCGGTGACGGCGCCGAGAAATGCCGGGAGATGCTTCCCGGAGGGGTCTTCGTCCCCTGTTGTCCCCGGGCCGCAGCCATGGCCCCCCTTGCCGAAGCAGCCTTCCACGAAAAAAGGTTCGAAGACCTTGCGTACTTCGAACCCTTTTACCTGAAAGATTTCGTGGCCACCGTCAGCCGGAAAAAACTGTTCTAAAGTTTTGAGGACAAATACTTCCGTATGGAAGCGGCGTCCGAGACGCTGGCTTCGGTATCCAATGCCCCGTCCACGATGAACCAGGCCATCGGGAGCGAACGCACCTGATAGGTGGCAAGCAGCGGGGAATCCGCCCCACGCGTGTCGCAGACATTGATCCAGGGAAGACCCTGACGGCGGACCACACCCGCCCAGTCGGTCTTGTCCACATCGAAAGAGACGGCATAGATCTCAAATCCGCGCGGATGGAACTCTTCATAAAGCGGGGTCAGCGCATCCAGATTGAACATCTTCTGCGCATCGGTCGCCGCCCAAAAATACAGCATCACGACCTTCCCCTGCGTTTCGGAGAGTTTCTTCTTGCTCCCGTCCATCGAAGGCAGTTCCATGTCGATAAAACCCACCTCTCCGGCCGAGCGCAGGCGAAGATCCAACTCCAGCAGCGTACTGCGCCGCTCCGCCTCTTTGTCCAGCGCCTTCACGTAGGCCGACTCCGGATACACGCTGCGGAGCGAGTCCGCGAGGTTCCGGAACAGGATGGCATCCGTGGGTTCGTTGAAAATCGGAAGCGTTTCATTCACCTGCTGGAACAGCACCGGCACGATGGTCAGCGAATGGCTGTTTTCCATGACATAGGAAAGACGGCTGCGCCGGTAGGCGATGTACGAGCGGCTGAGATCCCGCTCCACATCGTCCGAGGTCTCGACAATCCCGGTCATCTCCGCCAGGAACGCTGCGAAATCCGCCTCCACCTGCCGGAGCCGCTCCGACTCTCCGGATCCCCGGACCGAGTAGTGGCCGAGCGTATCGGACACCAGTTTGATCCGCTCTCCGGGAGAGACCAGGAGCGAAGCGACCTTTTGCTCTCCGTAGAACGCATAGAGGAACTGCGGATGTCCTTGCTCCACTTTCAGGGAGTAGGACCACGCTCCCGAGGACGAGGTCGTCAGGGTATCCAGCACTTTGTAATGGCTGACATCCAGACGCTTGAGAATGAGCTGTTTTCCCCCGGCTCCTTCCAGGGTCCCGGAGACCGACGCCTTGTCGGAGCAGGAAACGGCCAAGGCCGAAAGGGCGATGGCCACAAGCAATCTACAAGTTTTCATAAGCGGCAAGAATAGCGTCGGCAATGCGCTGCATTTCGGCAGGCTCCAGGGTGAGTTTCGGCTTACGGAAATCCATATCCGCCTCCGTCTGGACCGGAACCAGGTGGATGTGGGTATGGGGAACCTCCATGCCGAGGACCGCGACACAGACCCGCGCACAGGGAACGGCCTTCCCGATGGCAAGCGCCACCTTCCGGGCAAAAGCCGTCAAGCCGGCATAGGTCTTCTCGTCCAGATGGAAAATATAGTCATCCTCTACATGCTTCGGGATCACCAGGGTATGACCGGGGGTCATCGGAGCGATATCGAGGAAGGCATAAAAGTCTTCGTTCTCCGCACACTTGTAAGAAGGAATCTCGCCGGCGGCGATACGGGTAAAAATCGTTGCCATCAGAGAGAAATGTCGAGAATCTTGAACTTCATGGTGCCGCCCGGAGCCTGCGCTTCGACGACATCCCCTTTCTTATGGCCGATGAGGGCCTTTCCGATGGGCGTGGAAGACGATAGGAGCCCCTTGGAGAAATCCGCCTCGCTCTCCCCGACAATCTGGAATTTCATCTTCATCTTGGCCGCGATGTTTTCCACTTCCACCTTGGACAGCAGCTGGACCGTGTCCGCTGACAGCTTGGACTCGTCGATGACACGCGCATTCGCAAGTTTATCCTTCAGGCGGGCGATCTTCACTTCCAGGAGTCCCTGGGCGTCACGTGCCGCATCATATTCCGCATTTTCGGAAAGGTCACCCTTCTCCCTCGCTTCCGCGATGGCCGCGGAAATCACCGGCCGCTGGGCCAGCGCATCGGCAAGCTCTTTTTTGAGCTTGTCGTAACCCGACTGGGTCATGTACTCAATTGCCATTATCTCTTGTTTTGTTTATTTTCAACAAAGTAAAAAGGAAGTACTGCCGTCTTTCGTGGCAGTACCCTTCTTCTGGGCACAAAAATAACAATTATTTTCTGGAAATCAAAGGCGACACGCCTGCTCATCCTGAACCAATTGGTCCCGAAGCGCTTCCAGAGAGGAAAATTTCCGCTCGTCACGGATACGCCGCCGAAGACAAATCCGCAGCGGAAGGCCATAAATATCCTCGTCAAAGCCGAAGATATGGGTCTCGATGGTCCGCACAGAGCCGCCGACCGTCGGCCGCAGGCCGATGTTGCACATGCCCTGGAGCAAGCGCCCCTCCAGCTCGACATCCACCGCATAGACCCCGTTCGCCGGCACCAGCTTCAGGGGCTCGTAAAGCTGGATATTGGCCGTCGGGAAGCCGATGGTCCGTCCCATGCGGTTCCCCGCCACCACCACACCGTACAACTCATAGGGGTAGCCCAGCATGGCATTGGCCCATGCCAGATCGCCGGATAACAGCGCAGAACGGATTGTGGTGGAAGAAATCGATTTTTCGCCTTGCCCGGTCTGACATTCATCTACCTGGAGCAAAAAGGAAGCCCCTATCTCCGCTGCCGTAAGCCGGTCGCAGCCGATGCGGTTGTCATACCCCATCACCACGACCGACGCCCCGTAACGGTCCCGGAGCATCGCCAGATACTCCTGCGCGGTCATGCGTGCGAACTCCCGCGTGAACGGGAGCACCTCCACCCGGTCAATTCCGGCTGCGGATAGCCGCGAGCGCTTCTCCGGGAGCGTCGTCAGCAGACGCAACTCCCGGGCATCCTGCTGGAGGACCGTCCGCGGATGGGGCCAGAAACTGACGACGACAGCCTCCTCTCCCCGCTGCCGGGAGAGCGAGACCACCGTCTCAAGCAGATGACGGTGCCCGAGATGGACACCGTCAAAAAAACCGGTCGTTACTACAGCCACTTGACGCACTCGAAATCCTGCCGGTGCGGCAAATGCGCATTCTTCGCAAACACGCGGGCGCCCACCTGGTAGGCTCCTGTCTTTTCAGGCAGGACATTGACTTCGTACTTGGCCACGCCGTCACTGAACTCCACCACCTCGAACTCCTTGACATCGACGATGTGCAGTTTTCCGTGGACATCCGTCTGGGCGAAAATCGCCTCGACCCCCACGTCCTCCGGCGTCAGGTCCCCGAGCTGAAGCACCACCTCGGTATGGAACTGATTCGCCAGCGTCAAGTCATAGGAAGTCTGTCCTTCCGTGCGGGAAAGCACCTGGACATTCTCCCATTCCCGGCGGACATGCTTCTTCCAGGCAGCCGTCTTCCGGGCCAGGGCAAAGCCATCCGCAACCAGGAGGGCGGCACGCTCCGCCTGCGGCGCATAATACTGGTTGATGTAGTCCGTCAGCATGCGGTTCGTCGTGAAATTGCAGGCCACGTGGGCAATGGTGTTCTTGATATAGCCCACCCATTCGGCGCTGCGTCCCGTCGTACGGTCCGTATTGTAATAGGCCGGAGCGATGTCGTTTTCGAGGATCTGGTAGATCGTCGCGGCATCCAGTTCGTTCTGGTAATTGTTGTCCTCGTAAGCCTGTTCCAGCGGAAGGGCCCAGCCGGCACCCTTGCGGTAACCTTCCACCCACCAGCCGTCCAGCACGGAGAAGTGCATGGTGCCGTTCATCGCGGCTTTCTCGCCGGAGGTGCCGGACGCCTCCTGGGGACGTGTCGGGTTGTTCATCCAGACATCGACCCCCTGGACCATGCGCTTCGCCAGCGTAATGTCATATCCGGGGACAAAGACAATCTTGCCGATGAAACGCGGATCCTTGGAGATGTCCACAATCTGCTTGATGAGGTCCTGGCCGGCCTTGTCGGCAGGATGGGCCTTGCCGGCAAAGAAGAATTGGACCGGCTGCTGGGGGTTGTTGACAATGCTGTCCAGGCGGTCCAGGTCCCGGAACAGCAGCGTCGCCCGCTTATACGTGGCGAAACGGCGGGCAAAACCGATGGTCAGCACGTCGTCGCGGAGCGTATCCAGAATCGTCACCAGCTCGGAAGGGCTGTAATGATTCGAAATCCGCTTGTCCTGCAGGCGCTCCCGCACGAAAGCGATCAGTTTGCGTTTCAGGGTCTTCTTGGTGTTCCAGACATCGGCATCGGAGACGGAATAGATCCCCTCGAAGCACTTCTTGTCGTAGTGGTGCGTCGCAAACTCTTCGCCAAAGACAGCGCTGTGAAGCGGTTTCCATTCGGGAGCCGTCCAGGTCGGGTAGTGGACACCGTTCGTCACATAACTGACATAGAGTTCCTCCGGCAGGTAACCCGGATACATGTGGGCGAAAATCTCCTGACTGACCTTGCCGTGGAGCATCGAAACGCCGTTGACATTCTGCGAGAGGTTCGCCGCCAGGTTGGACATGGAGAATTTCTCATGCGGATCGAGCGGATGGTCCTTTCCGAGGGACATCAGCGTCTCCCAGTCGATTTTCAGGCGCTCGGGATAATGGCCGATATACTGGCGGAGCATTCCTTCCTCAAAGGCATCATGGCCGGCAGGAACCGGCGTATGGGTCGTGTACAGCGAGCTGGCACGGACCACTTCCACCGCCTCGGTGAAGTCCAGGTTCTTCTTCTCGATGTATTCACGGAGACGCTCCAGGCCGATGAAAGCGGCATGGCCTTCGTTGCAATGATACACCTCGGTGTCGATGCCCAGACGGCGCAGGGCGCGGATACCGCCGACACCCAGCAGGAGTTCCTGCTTCAGCCGGTTCTCCCAGCTGCCGCCGTACAGGTGGTAGGTCACCTCACGGTCTTCCGGGGTATTGGCTTCGTAGTCCGTGTCCAGCAGGTACAGGTCGGTACGGCCGACCTCCACCTTCCAGATCCGGGCGGTCAGGTTGCGGCCCGGGAAGGCGACCGACGTCGTCATCCAGTTGCCGTCCTGGTCGAGGACCGGGGTGGCAGGAATCTTCATGAAGTCCTGCGCATCGTAGTTCGCAACCTGGTAGCCCTGGCCGGAAATCACCTGCGTGAAATAGCCGAAGCGATACAAAAGGCCCACGGCGACCAGGTTTACATTCATATCGGAAGTCTCCTTCAGGTAGTCGCCGGCAAGGATACCCAGGCCACCGGAGTAAATCTTCAGCGAGGTATCCAGGCCATATTCCATACAGAAATAGGCGACCGAAGGGGAGGTCCGCCGGGCCTTGAGGGCCATGTAGGCATCAAATTCATCCAGGACTTTCTTCATCTTGGCGAGGAAGGCTTCGTCCTCGGAGAGTTGCTGGAAGCGCTTGATACTGACCGTATCCAGCACGACGAGCGGATTGTGGCCGCTTTCGTGCCAGACATCCGGATCGATGGTCCGGAACAGGTCCTTGGCGCTTTCGTTCCAGCACCACCACAAGTTCTTGGACAGCTTCTCCAGGCGGGAGAGTTTTTCCGGCAGGTGCCGGGTCACCAAAATCGTCCGCCAACTCGGATTGATGATGTCGGATTGATAATACTGCATCTTCTTGTCATTCAATTTGTAGGAGTCCATCCGGGCCGCCACCTTGCCGAGGGCCTCGGAATATGCCTCCTGGTAATACACTATCTGATTCTGCCATAAGGCAATGCTGGCGACATCCCGGGCGTTTTCCCGGTACTGTTTCCTCAGCTGCTTCTCCAGCGAGGCCATCTCGCGGATCCGGTCCACTACGCCATCCACGACATCGAAATAGTTCGAGTCGCTCCTCTCCAGCACGGTGATGCCCGGATGGGCCGACGGGTAGTGGGAACGCACCCAGAGGCCGAAGCCGGCCAGGGAGGTCGTGAGGGTGGGGACGCGGAAGGCCAGCGCTTCCAGCGGGGTATAGCCCCACGGCTCATAATAAGACGGGAACAGGGCCAGGTCCATGCCGCAAAGGAGGTCGTAGTACGGCATGTCAAAGACACCGTCGTTTCCGTTCAGGTAAGAAGGGATGAAATAGACTTTGACTTTGTCACCCAGTTTGTTCACGAGGCCCACCTCCCGGAGGCGGCGGGTAATGATGTCATATTCCGGATGCTGCAGCACATGCGACGTCTGGGAGGGGAACTCCGGAACGGGTCCCAGATGGCCGGAAGGAATCATGATGAACGCCTGGATGGAGCGTCCCTCGAAATTGGACTGGTTGACCCGGTCCAGGGCATCGATGAACACATCGATTCCCTTGTTGCGGTACTCGTAACGGCCGCCGATACAGATAAACAGGGCATTGGACGGAACCTCTTCCCCGCTCAGGCGGGTCGCCACCTCCACCAGACGATCCCGGGCGCTGTCATGGAGCCGGGAATAATCCTCGTCCGTCGCCGGGGTGAAACTGTTCTCGAAGCCGTTCGGCGTCACCACATCCACCTTCCGCTGGAGGAACTGGGCGCACTCGCGGGCCGTAATCTCCGAAACGGTCGTGAAGACATCCGCCCGCTGGGCGGCCGTCTTCTCCAGGGAATGGAGGGCGACCACATTGAAGCGACGGGCCATCTCATCCCCGTCATAGGAGGTCATGGCATCATACAGGGGCAGATTGTTGCCGGCCAGGCAGCGGCCCACCACGGTCGCATGGGTCGTAAAGACGGTCGCAATCGGGACCTGGGCCCGCTTGAGCTGCAGCACGCCCGCCCCGGTCTGCCACTCATGGAACTGGGCGACGACCCGGTCAGCGGAAGACAGGTTGTAGCGGTAGAAACTCTCGATGACCTTTCCCGCCGCATAACCGAACAGGGCGCACTCCTTGTAATCCCAGTTACCCGAAATCGAGTCCACGCCGAAATCCGTCCAGAATCCGGACAGGATGTCGTCGCTTTCCGTCAGGTAGTGCTTGTAGTCCACCAGGATGGCCAGCGGTTTCCCGGGAATATTCCATTTGCCGATCCTGACACGGAGCCCTTCGGAGGCAATCTGCTGTTTCCAACTGCGATACAGCATCGCATCTTCCAGAAAATCAGGATTTTCGCTGCGATGCATCCACACATCCGGACCGATGAGGATATGGTGGCGTCCCAACTGGGACTTCAGGTGGAGGGCTTTCGTGGCGATGACCGTATAGATTCCGCCGACTTTGTTACAGACCTCCCAACTGACCTCAAACAGGTAGTCCGGATTCAAAATCTCACTTTTCATTTACTTCTTTTTCACACTTTTTCTCCGATCCTCCACGGCCGCTTCCTTGACATCCAGGGCGGCACGTTTTTCATCCAGCCGTATCTGGAAGTCCGAGATGACGTTCATGTAGTTGATGAACGCCTCGTAGGGCGTATCGTAGGGGTTGAAGTATTTGTGGACCTCTCCGTCGGAGAAGAATTTGGTACACATATAATAGAAATGGTCGCTCTCCTGGAGGTGGCCGAAATCTTCCCAGAGTTCGGGATCGCCGACGATGGAGAGTTTTTCCGTCATGGCATAGACCTTCTGGTAGGCCTCCTGCTGGAGTTCGTTGCCGAGCCAGGCCGTCAGGTCGCGTTCCTCATCCGCCCATGAAATCGCATCCTCGACGTCGAGCGGGGCGACGGCCTTGTGCTTCTTGACCGCCTCGGAAGGGGTCACGAAGCTGAAGGTACCGTCGGCGAGGACGGCGCCCGGAAGCGCCTTCATGAAGTCGAAAATGCCGCTCGATGCACTCTGGTGCTCCCCGAAGGTCTCATAGTCCATGAACAGGTTGATGATGTCGTCGTTCTGGGCGGAAGATTTCATCCATGCGACGTACTTTTCGGCTGTCAGCGGCCACATCTCCCAGCTTCGGTTGGAGAAGCGGAAGGCGATGTCGTCCGAAAGGCCGTAATTGCGGAGCAGCAGCTTGAGCCGCGGCTGGGTTGCGCCGGTGTAGATGAAGTTCGGGCTCTTCCAGCCCATGATGTGGCGGGCGCCTTCGGTCAGCATCGTCTTGAAGCCCAGTTTGTACACCTGCTCGCCGATGGCGTTGGAATAAATCAGTTCGGTGTTGCGGAAGGCCGTGGTCTTCACGCCGAAAAGTTCTTCGATCTTGCGCTGGTGCTTGACCACCTGATGGAGAAATTCCGACTCGGAAGCGAGCGAGGCGAGCGAATGGTAGTAAGTCTCGCTCAGGAACTCGACGCATCCCGTGGCGGCCAGGGCCCGGAAGGAATCGATCACCTCGGGAGCGAAGCGCTGGAACTGGTCCAGGGCGCTGCCGGAGATGGAGTAGGCAATCTTGAACTTGCCCTTGGTCGAACGGATCAATTCCAGCATCAGAGCATTCATCGGGAGGTAGCACTTCTGTGCCACCCGCCGCAGGATGGTCCTGTTGGCGAAATCGTCATAATAGTGGGAGTCCTTGCCGATATCGAAGAAACGGTACAGGCGGAGACGGGTGGGCTGATGGACCTGGAAATACAGGCAGATACTTTTCGGTGCCATAGGTATGTTACTTTACTACGGATTCGTAAATTTTCTTCATTTTTGCGGTCGCGCCGTTCCATTTCAAGGCGTTGACCTCGTCATAACCCTGACGGGCGGAGAAAGCCGCCAGCGCCGGGTATTTCAGCAGGGCATAGATATCGTCCGCCATCGCATCCACATCCCAGAAGTCGACCTTGAAGGCGTAACGCAGCACCTCGGCGGCGCCGGACTGCTTGGAGATGATGGAAGGGACACCGGTACGCATCGCCTCCAGCGGGGAAATACCGAAGGGCTCGGAGATGGAGGGCATGATGTAGACATCCGACAGGGCGAACATCTCCTGCACCGCCGCTCCGCGCAGGAATCCCGTGAAGTGGAAGCGGTCGGAGATGCCCAGCCGGGCGGCATGGCGGATGCAGCGGTTCATCATATCACCGCTGCCGGCCATCACGAAGCGGACGTCCTTGGTGCGTTTGAGCACCTTGGCAGCCGCCTCGATAAAATACTCGGGACCTTTCTGGTAGGTGATACGGCCGAGGAAGGTCACGACCTTTTCCTTGACGCCACGCTCCACCTGAAGGTTCTCCCGGCCGGAGAAGTCCACGGCGTTGTGGACCGTGACGACCTTCTGGGGATCGATGCCATACTTGTTGATGACAATCCCTCGGGTCAGGTCGCTTACCGTGATGACCCGGTCGGCCATCAGCATGCCCCGCTTTTCAATCTCGAACACGCGCGTGTCGATATGGTCCACGCTGCCGCGGTCGAAGGACGTGGCATGGACATGGATGACAAGGGGCTTTCCGGTGAGTTCCTTGGCGGCGATGCCGGCATAGTAGGTCAGCCAGTCATGGGCATGGATGACATCGAATTCATCCTTGCGCTGGAGGGCGATCGTGCCGCCGACCATCGCATAGCGGGCCACTTCTTCCATCAGGTTCGCCCCGTACTTGCCGGAGAACTTATACTTCTGGCCGTAACTGATCGAGAAGTCCTTCACCTGCCGGCGACGGTCTTCCTCCACGAGGCGGGAAAACTCTTCCGGATCGGCATAAGGGACCATGTTGGTGCCGATGTGGATGAACTTGACTTTTTCCAGATACTCTTCGACCGACTCGGAGACGGTATCGACCGCCACATCCGACGCATTGATGATGGTCGTGGCGCTCTGGTCCTCGTCACCCGAGGCCGAAGGCATCACAAAGAGGGTTTCGACGCCATTGGCCGCCAGGCCCTTGACAATGCCTTCACAGGCTGTTCCGAGGCCACCGGCGATATGGGGCGGGAATTCCCATCCGAACATTAATACACGCATGATGATTCCTCCCTGTATTTGTTGATGAGCCAGTTGATATTCAGCAGAGCCGCCACCGTCAGCGCCGAGGAGATGGCCCCGTGGGCCTCGTGAGGCGGGTCGCCGTCATAGAGTTCGGAGAAGGAGCCGACCCCGTGTTTGGACAGGTCTTCGTAGAAGCCCTCAGTCAACCATTCCGCCCGTTTGATGAAACCTTCGCCCATCATATTGAAACTCGCATAGCAGTACTGGGAAAGCAGATACGGGAAAGCGCAGCCATTGTAATAGGCTTCGTCCCGCTCCAGCTGCGTTCCCTCATAGACACCCTTATAGCGGACATCACGCGGAGAGAGCGAACGGACGCCGCGGCGGGTAACCAGTTCGGCGTTCACGACCCGCATCACCTCGCTGATCACCTCGTCGGAAACCGGTTTGAAGTCCAGCGACACCGGCCAAAGCTGGTTCGGGCGCAGTTCCATGTGCTGTCCATAGCCGTCCACATAGTCGGCAAGGAAGCCCAGGTCCTGGTTCCAGAACGTCGGCTGGTAATTCTTCTCGATCAGTTCCTTGACCGGGGTCCATTTCCGGGCGAATTCCTTGCCTTTCTCCAGCGAGAGCGCCAGGCAGATGGCATTGTACCACAGGGCATTGGTCTCGACCTGGTAACCGGCCCGCTCGGTGATGGCCCGGCCATAAGCGTAGGTGTTCATCCAGCTCAGGGCGACCCCGTCCATCTGGGCCCAGAGGAGGCCGTTCGGATGCATCGTCACCTCCTGGCGGCGTCCCGGCAGATAACTGTCGAGCACATCCGAGAGGACTTTCCCGTACTTGGCCCAGACCTTCTTTGCCGAAGCGCCGAAAGCGATATACTGCTGGAGGACGACAGCGAGCATCAGCGGCGCCTCCACCTGGGTTGTCCGGTGGTAGAAGCGTTCCGCATTGTCCTCAATCAGGTTGTCCAGAATTTCCTCGAATTCCTTCGGATCGTTCTTCCCGTAGAGGGTCAGTCCCGGCAGCGAGCAGAGCGTCTCGCGGAGCAGGCCTGTCAGAAGCCAGGAATAACCGGCGACAATCTGTTTGCGTCCATGGGAGTTGCGGATCAGGGAATCCGCCGAACGGACCAGCTGGTCATGGAAAGACGTGATCGGGCCGATCCGATCCAGCAGGGCGGCGAAACGGCGCTTGAGCCCGGCAGGAGCCACAGGGGCATCCGCGCTGGCGGAAAAGACGACACTTTCTCCCGCAGAGAGGTCTATCTCAAAACTACCCGGAACGAAGAGGTCTTCCCGACAGTCGAAGCCGCGGCGCATCTCGTCCGAGTAAGTGATATTCTTGTACCAGCAGGGGCTGTACCCGAATTCCGCCTTACGGCTCATCTGGAGGTTCAGGTCCGGGAAGCCCTCATAAAGATTGAAGGCGACCCCGCCCGGAATCTCCTGATAGCCGGTGCGGGCAGCGGAATTCTCATGGGTCAGGTCATGGACCCGGCGGAAAGCCAGGAAAGGCTTCAGGCTGAGGCGGACCTTGGCCGGTGCACTGACCAGGGTGTACTGCAGGAGCAGCTGGTTCTGGTCCGGAGCCATCACCAGTTCCTTGGTGAAGACGATCTCTCCGATTTTATAGGTCACTTTCGGCACCGGATCCGCGTCGAAATCGACGATGTACTTGTGCCCGCGGGGTTCATAGACATCCCCATAGCAGTGGATGCCGAGGTTGAAGCGCTTGCTTCTGAGCGTCAGGCTCTCATCCAGGGAGCTCAGCAGAACATAACGGAAGGAGCCGAACGCGTCGATGGGAACGGACAGAAGTCCGTGGTAACGCCGCGTATTGCAGGTCACGATGGACGTGTTGCAATACGCTCCTGTCTTCGACGGGAGGATGATTTCCCGTCGGAGCGAATAGCCAAGATTGACCAGTTCGGACTTATTGAATTTCAAAAAAGCCATGGCTTTCTGTTTTAAATTTTCTTCAAGACCAGAGCCGTGCGGGCAGGCAGATACAACTTCAGCGTATCTCCATACCGCTGGTCTCCGTTCGGGGACCGCTCGGGCAACGTCAGGTGATGTTCCCCGGACACGATACGACAGAAGCCGTCAAAACGGGCTTCGTCTGTGTCGAGAACCGTCTCCCATTCTCCGGCGGGGGCCGCAAAGCCGTAATCGGCAAAGGAACCCGACGGGGAGAAATTCAGCGCAAAGATACAGTTTCTTCGCCTGAAAATCAAGATTTTCTTTTCTTCGTCTGCAACGAGGAGCTCCGGTTTGGAGAAAAGAATGCGTTCTGAGCGGATCAGGTGGACCATTTCTTCGTCAAACTGCCGGAGATACCGGTAACGGAGCACCTCCGATTCCGACAGGGACCACATCCGGCGCGCATGGGAGAAGGACCAGCCGTTTCCCTCCCGGGGGAAGTCGATCCATTCGGGATGACCGAATTCATTGCCCATAAAATTCAGGTAGCCGTCCCCCGAGGTCGCCGCCGTCACCAGGCGGATCATCTTGTGCAGGGCGACGCCCCGGTCCACAATCAGGTTTCCGGAATCCGTCCGCATGGAGAAATACATCTCCTTGTCCATCAGGCGGAAAATCAGCGTCTTGTCGCCGACCAGCGCCTGGTCGTGGCACTCGGCATAGGAGATGGTCTTCTCGTCGGCGCGCTTGTTCGTGAGTTCCCACCAGATTTCCCCGACCGACCACTGCTCGTCGCTCCGCTCCTTGATCCATTTGATCCAGTGGTCCGCCACGCCCATGGACATGCGGAAATCGAAGCCCACGCCGCCCGCCTCGAAGGGGGCCGCCAGGCCGGCCATACCGGAGACATCCTCGGCAATGGTAAAGGCATTGGGATTTATTTCCCGCACCAGCATGTTGGCCAGCGCAAGATACGTCACGGCATTTTCGTCCACCCCTTCGTTGAAATACAGGCTGTAGTCCCCGAAGTCCTTGCCGAGTCCGTGGTCCCAGTACAGCATGGACGTCACGCCGTCGAAACGGAATCCGTCGAGGTGATATTCTTCCATCCAGTATTTGACGTTCGACAGGAGGAAATACTTGGTCTCGTCCTTGCCGTAGTCGAAGCAGCGGGAGCCCCAGGCCGGATGCCGGCCCTGCGGCCCGCTGTAGAAATAGAGATGGTCCGTCCCGTCAAAGTTGGAAAGGCCCTCGGCTTCATTGTCCACGGAGTGGCTGTGGACAATGTCCATCACCACGGCGATTCCCTTTCCATGGGCATCGTCCACCAGGCGCTTGAACTCTTCCGGCGTTCCGAAACGCGACGACAGAGCGAAGAAATTCGACACCTGGTAGCCAAATGAGCCATAGTAAGGATGTTCCTGGAGGGCCATGATCTGGATGGTGTCGTACCCCAGGCGCTTGACGCGCGGCAGGACGTCGCGGCGGAACTCCTCGAAGGAGGCCACTTTTTCCTGCTCGGAGGACATGCCGATGTGGCATTCATAGATCATCGGATGGACCCGCTTCCCGGCATGGGGATGTTTCCATACATAGGGCTTGCCGGGGTCCCAGACCTGGGCGGAGAAGACCTTTGTCACCGGGTCCTGGACCACACGCGTCACATAGGAAGGAAGCCGCTCCCCGCCTCCGCCCGGCCATTCGATCCAAAACTTATACAGCTGGCCGTGGCGAAGGAACATCTCCGGCAGGTACAGTTCCCAGTTGCCGCCGCCGATCGGTTTCAGGGCATAGGGCTCCGTCCGTTTCCAGTTGTTAAACTCCCCTATGAGATAGATACGGCTTGCATTGGGGGCCCATTCCCGCAGCACCCAGGAGCCGTCGTCCGAGCGGTGCAGGCCGTAATAGAGGTGGTTGTTGACGGCATCTTTCAGCGTTCCGTCCCCGGCAATGTGCCGTTTCATGTCCAGGATCCGCTGATGCCGTGCTTCGATGGCTCCCTGGTAAGGTGCAAGCCAGGGGTCTGTCTTGTAAATGGGTTTCATAGGCTGTCGATTTTTTCCTGTATGCCGCGAAGGTAGTCACGGCAGGCCTTGATGAGGACCTTGCTGCGGGAGATGAGGCTGTCGAGCTGCTCGAGTTTCGTCTCGGGGTTCTCTACGGTCCTAGCAATCTCCTCCAGTTCAGCCATGGCCTTGGCATAGTCAAACGTGTTTTCCATTATTATGTGGTTTTTACTATTTCATCCACTATCGCGGTCAGGGAACCGTCGCGGAGGCGAACTCCGATGCGGTCACCGGGAGATATCTTTTTCACGCTCTTGAGGATCTTGTCATCCGGGCCGGTTACCAGTACATAGCCGAGGGACAGGATGTTGCGGGGGTCGGAGCTCCGGATTCCCGCTTCCGCGAGCGAGAGGGTGGACAGGGCATCGCCCAGCCTGGCGGAAAAGGCGAAACGTAGACGGTGAACCAGCTCTGTCAGAGGACGTTCCAGCGCCGCAAGTTTTTCCTGGCGGCGCCTGAGGACGGCTGTCTGGATGCGCTGTTCAATGGCGTCTATGCGGGCGTCTTCCGCGGCAAAAGCGTCGATAAAGAGGTCGGCCAGGGCGGTCGGGGTCTTGACGGAGCGGTTGGCAACCAGGTCCGCGATATGGACATCGCGTTCATGGCCGATGGCGGTCACCACCGGCAGCGGGCAGGTGGAGATAGCGACGGCGAGGTCGAAATCGTCGAAACACGCCAGGTCCAGCTCGCTGCCGCCGCCCCGGAGGATCAGGATGGCGTCGAAGGGCTGCTCCTGGGCTTCCGTCAGGGCGTCCATGATGGAGGCAGGAGCGGCGTCGCCCTGCATCAGGGCTTCGAACAAGGTGACACCGATGGCATAACCCGATTCGGCGATGTGCCGCTGGAAGTCGCCCCATCCGGCGGCCGTTGCGGAGGTGATCACGGCCAGGCGGCCCGGCAGGCGCGGCAGGCCGAGTTCCTGCTGCATTTCCAAATAGCCTTCCGCCGTCAGCTTCTCTAGATTGCGTTTGCGCTCCAGGGCAGCTTCGCCGAGGGTAAAGGCCGGATCGATGTCATCAATGAACAGACTGACCCCGTAGAGTTCGCTGAAACTGACCTGGACCCGTACCAGGACGGTGATACCGGCCTTCAGCGACTGGGAAGTCTCCTGCTCGAAAAAAGCCTTCAGCTGGGGATACTGCCATTTCCAGATCATGGCCCGGCTCTCCGCGACAACTTTTCCGCCGCAGGACTGGGTCAGCGAGAGGTAGCAGTGCCCGTTGGCACGCGGAGAGAGCGATGCAATCTCCGCCCTCACCCACAGCCGCTCCGGAAAAGCTTCTTCGATGCTTTCCTTGATTCGCTCCTGGAGGTCCAGCAGGTCCAGATAGTCCTTTCCCATGCCGCGCGTCCGTTATTTCCCGAAGTTACGCGAGGCGAAAGGCAGGGCCGTTCGGAGGCTGTAGTGCCAGTATTCCCAGTTATGGACTCCGTTCCTCACACGCAGTTCGCAGGGGATCCCCTTCTGCTGCATCTTCTGGTAGAAATCCAATGTCAGCGGAAGGAGTCTGTCGTCATCCCCGCAATCCGCGAACCACTTGATCGTCTTTAACTTCCGAACCGTTTCTTCGGAAGCGGCATCCAGGAAGTCCAGCGCGGAATGATCGATGACGGACTGGCAGACGATCCGGAGTTTGTCGCTCCGTTCCAGGGCGGGACGGACCATGTCATGCTTGTTGTCCAGCCAGGCGCTCATCGCAAAGCAGGAAGAGAAGAGTTCAGGATGCCGCTGGCAATAGACGACGGATCCGCCGCCTCCCATCGACAGGCCCATGATGGCGCGGTGGGCCTTGTCCCGGATACAGCGGTATTTCAGTTCCAGCTGCGGCATCAGTTCCGTAAAGAAGAACTCCTCATAGGGCCAGTTCTCCACGTTGAAGTAGCCGTTCTGGGTATGATGGACATCCGGTCCGCCGGCGTTCGGCATTATGATGACCGAAGGGACACATTCGCCGGAGGCGATCAGTTCATCCGCGACCATTTTCATCAGGCCTTTTTTCTGCCAGGCCCGGTAATCATCCGAAAGCCCATGGAGGAGATAAATCACCGGATAACGGTCCCTTCCCTCGTCAAAACCGTCCGGCAGATAGACATTGTACCGGATGGTGGCGCCGAGCACCTCGCTCCGGAGGCTGTCCGTGACCATTTTCCCAGCCCGGGACGGAAGGACCGACATCAGAGCAAAGAGCAGTACAAACAGGATTCTTTTCATATCAAGGGTTATTAGTATGGACAATCTTCAGTTTCACGTGCTAAAAATACGCATTTTTTCTTACATTTCTCTTTTTGGCATCACCGCCTTTGCCGGTGAACTCTATTTCTGCACCAAGGCCGGCTGCAAGCTTTACTACGAGCGCTACAAGTTCAAGACCATGAAAATGATTTCGAGGTAGATTCCCTGGTATCGGCCAACGCAAGAAAGAGGAAGCCCCGATGCACCACCTGGACCAATATCTGGAGAACTGGTATGTGCCCAATCTGGGCTATGTACGCCACGACGTATTCAGCCTCAATATGGAGCATCTGCAGACAGAAATCCTGCAGAAGATTGAATAGGTATTTTCCGATTGCTTATTTCCCGCGGGCATAGACTTGGATGGGACAACCCTCGAAGTCGAAGTGCTCGCGGAGTTTGTTTTCCAAGAAACGCTTGTAAGGATCCTTTACCCACTGGGGCAGGTTACAGAAGAAAGCAAACTGCGGGGTACGGGTAGGAAGCTGGGTCACATATTTGATCTTGATGTATTTTCCCTTCCAGGCAGGCGGCGGATAGTTCTCGATCTCCGGCAGCATGGCATCGTTGAGTTCGGAGGTCGGGATACGCCGCTTCATGTTCTCCGCCACATGGGCCGCAGCGTCCAGCACGTCCAGGATACGCTGCTTACCCACGACCGACGTAAAGAGAATCGGAATGTCATTGAACGGGGCCAGGCGGGCGCGCAGGCCCTCGGTATAATCCCGCATCGTATTGACATCCTTCTCAAAGAGGTCCCATTTGTTCACGACGATCACACAGCCCTTGCGGTTTTTCTGGATGATGTTGAAGATGTTCATGTCCTGGGCCTCCATGCCGAGGGTCGCATCGATCATCAGGATGCATACGTCCGAATGCTCGATGGTCCGCATGGCCCTCAGGACCGAGTAAAATTCCAGGTCCTCATTGACCTTGCCCCGTTTGCGCATACCGGCCGTATCGACAATCATGAACTCGTGGCCGAACTTGTTGTAATAGGTCGAGATCGAATCCCGGGTCGTTCCCGCCACGGGCGTCACGATGTTCCGTTCCTCACCGAGGAGGGCGTTCGTCAGCGAAGACTTGCCCACGTTCGGACGCCCCACGATGGCGATGTGCGGCACTTCGGCATGGTCCTCTTCCGGAGCGTCTTCTTCTGGCAGGACCTTGACAATCTCGTCCAGCAGGTCGCCCGTCCCGCTTCCGTTGGCGGCCGAGATGGACCAGACTTCCCCCAGGCCCAGGGCGTAGAAATCATAGGCATCATACATCTTTTCGCCCGAATCCACCTTGTTGACACACAGGACCACCGGCTTTTTCGAGCGCCGCAGCAGATCGGCGATCTCCGCGTCATAATCCGTGATGCCGGTCGCCGCCTCGCACAGGAACAGGACCACATCCGCCTCCTCGATGGCGATCACTACCTGACGGCGGATGGCATCCTCAAAGACATCGTCCGAATTGGAGGTGTAACCGCCGGTATCCACGACGGAGAATTCCCGGCCGCACCATTCACATTTGCCGTAATGCCGGTCGCGGGTGACGCCGGCGGTTTCGTCCACGATGGCCTGGCGCATCCCGACCAGGCGGTTGAAAAGGGTGGATTTGCCGACATTCGGCCTTCCCACAATCGCTACAAGTGCCATATTATTTCTTTTTACATTCTTTCGAAAGCGCACAGGCGCGGCATGCTTCCAGTTCCAGTTCCTCCTCCTTGGCGCATTTGATTCCCCGCTTTTTCATCTCCGGATTCGTCGAGATCTCCCCGTCCGGGAAGGGACGGTGGAAAAAGAAAATATTGACCCCCAGTAGCAGCACGGCGGCCCCGACGAAAAGGATGGCGGCGAGGAAGGTTTTCATACTAAAGCGGGAATTCGGAAGAGATCGGTTCGTAGTTATACACCCTGAGGATCATCCGGGCGAAGGTGTCGGCGAGCGACACGATGCGAATCTTTCCCTGGAGGTCCTTCTTCGCCGGGTCCAGCGGAATCGTATCGGTCACGTAGACCTCCGTCAGGGCAGAAGCGTCAATGCGTTCGTACGCCGGGCCGGAAAGCACGGCATGGGTAGCGAAGGCCCGTACGCTGCGGGCACCCCGCTTCATGAGCTCGTTCGCCGCCTCGGTCAGGGTACCGGCCGTATCGATGATGTCGTCGATAATGACGATGTCCCGGCCTTCCACCTCGCCGATGGGCTGGATCCTTTCGATCACATTGGCCCGCGCGCGGGTCTTGTGGCAGATTACCACGGGACAGTGGAGGTTCTTGGCGTAGGCATGGGCCCGTTTGGCGCCGCCCATGTCCGGTGCAGCGATGGTGAAGGTATCTTTGTTGGCCCGCTGGAGTTTCTTCAGGATGTCCAGGAAGTCATAGGAGGCATACAGGTGGTTCACCGGCAGGTCGAAAAAGCCCTGGATCTGGTCGGCATGGAGGTCGCAGGTCATCACGGCATCCGTCCCCGCCGCCTTGAGCATGTTCGCCACCAGTTTGGCGCCGATCGAGACGCGCGGCTTGTCCTTGCGGTCCTGACGGGCCCATCCGAAATACGGCATGACGGCGATGACTTTGTTGGCGGAAGCCCGCTTCGCGGCATCGATCGAGAGCAGCAGTTCCATCAGGTTGTCGGAAGGCGGGAAGGTGGACTGCAGGATAAAACAGGTCGCCCCGCGGACACTTTCAGCATAGGAAGGCTGGAACTCCCCGTCGCTGAAATGAGAGATGTCCAGCTGGCCGAGCACGACATCCGGCTCGTCCGGCTGTTTCAGCTTATTCATGGCCACGACCACCTTGTCGGCGAAATACCGGGTGGCTTCACAGGAAAAGAGCACCATGCGGTGCTTGTGCACATCGTTGATCATAATGAAGCAAGAACAGTTCCGATATATTGGATAATTTCTTCTTTTCCAAGGCCCGTCCGCGAGGACGTCACAAAAACCGGAGGAAGCTCCTCCCAGTCCTCCAGCAGGCGCTGCCGGTTCTTTTCCACCTGGGCGGAGAGGACGGTCGTCCCCTGCTTGTCCCCTTTGGTGAAGACCAGGGCGAAGGGAATCCCCTTCTCGCCCAGTTCCGCGATGAAACGGAGGTCCACTTCCTGCATGTCGTGCCGGCTGTCCAGGAGGACAAAGAGCAGCACCAGTTCCTCGCTGCGGTTGATATAGTCCCAGATGATATGGCGGAGTTTCGCCCGTTCCCGGTCCGGCAGCTTGGCATAGCCGTAGCCCGGCAGGTCCACGAGGTACCAGCTATCGTTGATCAGGAAGTGATTGACCAGCTGTGTCTTACCGGGTGTCTGGGAAGTCTTGGCCAGGTGGCCGTTGCCGGTCAGAGAGTTGATCAGCGAACTCTTCCCCACATTCGAACGGCCGATGAAGGCGAACTCTGGCAGTCTCCGGGCAGGCTTCTGCTCCACCTTCGTACTGCTACCTGAAAATATGGCGTTCGTGATCTTCATGATGCCTCCATCGGTACAAAGATAACCAATTTATTTCAATTTCGGATAGCGGACCGTGAAACAGGCGCCTCCCAGAGAGAAGGATTTCGAATAAAAGATTTCTCCGCCGCAGTGCTCCACGATTTTCTGGCAGATGGCAAGTCCCAGGCCGCTTCCGCTGGACTTGGTCGTAAAGTCCGGCGTAAAAATCCGTTCCCGGAGTTCCTCGCTGACCCCGGGGCCATTGTCCTCCACGACGATATCGTAGAAGCCGTCCACGACGGAATTGCGCAGGGACAGTTCCACCCGGCGGGGGCCGCTGCGTTCATCCACGGCCTGCATCGCATTGGTCAGCAGGTTGACAATCACCCGGATCAGCTGCGGCTTCGGTCCGGACACCAGCGCACCGCTCAGCCCATAATACTCCATTGCCACATCCTCCCGCGTGTCGTAGAGGGCCACTTCCTGACGGATGAGTTCATCCAGGTCCAGGACCTCGGTCTGCTGGTCATAAAGTTTGGCAAAAGTCGAGAACTGGTCCGCCGAGTCGGAGAGCATCTCCACATGCTCCAGGACCGTCGCCGACACATCGTCAAACTTTTCCTGCCACCTGGGATTGCCCGAGGCCTTCATGCGGGCGAGCATCTGGAGTTGGAGTTTGATCGGGGTCAGCGGATTCTTGATGTCATGGGCCACACGGCGCGCCATGTCGTTCCAGGCCTTGTCGCGCTCCACCTGGGCCAGGCGCCGGGTGGACTCGGAAAGGTCCTCCACCATCCGGTTGTACGCCGCCACCAGCGGCGAAATCTCGTCCTCCTGGGTGTATTCAATGGGCTCCAGATGGTCCACGTCAGTCACTTTCATCTTCTCCCGCATCTCGGAAATGGGCCGGAACAGGCGGGCGATGACCGCCATGGTCACGATTCGGGCCAGAATCAGCAGGAGGATGAATGCGACGAGGATGGTCACGATGTGCATCACCGTATCCGTCTCCAAGGTGACCGTATTGCCGGTATAAGGGGAGGAAACGATGACCACGAGATTGCCCGCCCCGTCAAAAACCGGCGCATGGAGGTCATAGAAAGGCCGGCGGCCCACCCGTTCGCGCAAAATGCTGAACCGCTGGTGGCCATACACGATGTCGCGGTAGGCCCGGCCGTCCAGCCGGCGGCCCAGCACCATCCGCTCGTACACTTCCGGCGTCGTCGAGCAGAGCAGCGCCCCCGAAGGATCGAAGAGGGAGATATCGCAGTGGAGACTGTTCCCAACCCGTTCGACAGCGTCCCGGCCCTCCTGCAGCTGGACCGTCCCGCCTGCAGAGAGTTCCCGGAGCCGGTCCTGGGTCATGGACTGGATGATATTCAGGCGCGAAACCATGATGCTGCGCATGTCGGAAGCATTGCGCCGGTAGACGAACCAGACGCTGAACGCCGCCATGCCCACCAGGGTAAAAATCAGCGAGAGATACAACACCAGGGAAATCCGGGTCTGGAAATACCGCGGGAGCCGCTGCCTGCGGCTGCGCCGGAGGGTCAGCAACGACACCAGCGCATAGGCAATCAGGGCGAAGAGCACCCCTTCAACCAGATAATAGACCCAGACCGTCTCGGGCCGGGAGATGGCCACCACCTCATCCTCCGAGAGTTCCCGCACGAAATGGACATAGCCGTCCCGCTGCGGCAGGGAGCCGGTCACCAGGGTCGGATAGGCATATTCGCCCTTGTAGGAAACCAGTTTTCCTCCCACGTATTTGGCGTAGGAATAACGGGGAGGAATGGAAATGCGGCCCGGCTCGGACACTCCCATCAGGGACAGGTAGCCCCGGTCCTCCCGGTTGTGCTTCGATTCGACCAGCAGCAGGAGGGAAACCGGCCCGTTCTGCGGATCGAAATAGGTAAAGAATCCCGTGTACCGGGCTCTGCCGCCGGAAGAGGAACTGTAAAAGAAATGAGAACCTTCGCTCAGGCGGACCCCGCCCCGGATCCGGTCATTGAGCAAGCCGTCCGAATCGGCATCCCGCCCGATGATATGGGCGGAAATATCATAGTCCTGGGAAAGGCGGCTCATGTAAGCGTTGACGAGCCGTCCCCGGATCAGGCCGCCCCCACCCTCCAGCTGGGCCAAGGCTCCCATGACCGGGTCCGCCGCGATCTGCTGCTCCGCTCCCCGGAGCTGGATTTCCAGGGAAATGTCCCGGTCCATGGCTAGGCGGGCCGCCCAGGCCTCGACACTGCTCCGCTCCTTGCGCAGTCCCAGCACCGCGGCGGCAATCACGAAGTAGGTAGCCGCCAGGGAGGAGAAAACCAGCCGGCCACGGGAGGAAAAACTGTCGTAACGAAGACCTGTCAGACGCCTCACAAGCGGCGAGACCATCTGGGCAAGAAGCGGCAGGGTGACGACCAGTAGCAGGAACGACAGGTACACAACCGCCGTATAGCCGGTCAGAAGCGGCACCTTATACAGTTCCAGGCAAATTCCCGAATTGATGAGGATGCTGCGGAAGGCCATGTGGGTATAGGCTGAAATGCAGATGGCCACAAACACGGCCACAAGCAGGGCGAGCGCACTCGTCCAGTCGCCACGGGGCCTTCGGATTTCCTTCAACAGGGTGAAGCGCATCAGGAACAGACTCAGGGTCAAGACCGTCACGGCCAGGTTGACCACCACCACCGCCCCCAGCGAATACAGGAACGGCCCGTCGGCATACAGGAGCGGCGAAAACAGCTGCGAAGCCCGGCTCAGGTGCTGTCCATAGAAATAAATCCAGGTCAGGAAGGCCCCCTGGCAAAGCAGGACCACACTAAAACGAGACCACACCGGCCGGCCCGACAGGAAAAGCAGCGAGCCGACCAGTCCCAGCAGGACTGACAGCCAGAACAGGAAACCGTTGTACCGCTCCGGGTCGGAAAGCTGTTCAGAGGTCACTTTCAGCAGCGGAGCGCCCCGGACATGGACCGGAACCCCCACCCCGGAAGAAAGCGGCTGGAGACTGTAGCCGTCCGCCAGGGAAAAACGGCGGTTGACGCCGTTCATGGACCCGGCCCTCAGTTCATTCATCATTTCCAGGCCCGCAATCAGTTGGAATCCCTCTCCTTTCACCGAGCGGACCAGGAACCATTTCGGTCCATAGTTGACAAAAGAGAGCCGGTCCGTCACCTGCGTCAGCGGGGACGAGAGCGCGCTGCGGGCATCCCCGAGCCGCTGGATGACCGTCCGCGGCCGAAGATCGTCCGAAAGCAGCGGAAACTGGTGGGCCCAGCTCTGGAGCGTATCCTCCACATAGCGGTACACGACCATGTCCTCCGGCAGTCCGTCCAGCGGCAGCCAGTCGGACGGATCCGCCTCGAGGGCCGTCTGGACGTACGTGTCCAGGATGTCCAGCCGGACTTCGATCCGCCGGCCGAGGTCCCGGGCGGCCGACTCCGCATCCGGATGGCCCCGGTTCACCAGCAGGGCCACCCCCATCAGGAGAGCGGCCACGCCGGAGAGGATGGCACCGGCAAGCGAACGGGTATGGAGACGGATGCTACTCATGGTGATAAGGTTCGCCTTTGAGGATCGTGAAGGCCCGGTAGAGCTGTTCGGCAAAGATGGCGCGGACCATCTGGTGCGAAAAAGTCATTTTCGACAGGGAAATGCGTCCCTGGCTCCGCTGATAGACCGCCTCGGAGAAGCCGTAAGCCCCGCCGATGACAAAGCACAGGCCCTTGCCGCCGCCCGCGAGCGCCGCTCCCAGATAGTCGGCAAATTCCAGGGAACGGAATTCCCGCCCATGCTCGTCCAGCAGGATCAGCCGCACTCCGGGGGCGACCCGGTCCAGGATCAACGCTCCCTCTTTCTGCTTGATCTGCTCCCGGGTCAGGCTTCCCGCATTCTTAAGCTGAGGAATCTCTTCTACCCGGAAGGGTGCATAATGGGTGAGCCGGGCCGTATAGAGGTCCAGTCCTTCCTTCACCCATTTCACGTCGGTCTTTCCGACTGTCAAGAGCGTCAATTCCATAATCCGAACAAAGATACGGTTTCGGCGCGGTATTTGCAAGAATCGGAAGGACCAGATGAAAAAGTTTTTGACCATCATCGGAGCCTTGCTGCTCCTGTCGGCACCGCTTCAGGCACAGGACGGAGAATACGCCGTCTTTGCGCCCATTTCGAAGTATATCGCTTCGGGAGACGCCTCTTCCCTTTCCCGCTGGTTCGCCGACCACCTGGATGTCACCATCATCTCTTCTTCCCGCAACTGTTCGCAGGCCCAGGCGCGCCAGATTCTGAAAACCTTCTTCGATTCTTACACCCCGCGCTCCTTCGACATCACCCACAAAGCCTCTGAAGCCAACAAGAAATACGTCATCGGTAATCTCAACGCCGGCGGAGAGATCTTTCTCGTGACCATCTACGCGACCGCCACTTCCGGCGAGACGTATAAGATCCAGCAATTGGCGATTTCCCGCCAGACGGGTTATTTTTAACCGAAGGCCATGCCCTATCCGGTCCGCATCCAGCGCGATGTCGTCTACAGGACGGCCGAAGGCTACTGGTGCCAGGCGCCTTCTTCCTGGCCGGTACCGCTCCTCAGGCAACTCCAGCAATCCCGGAAGCGCCGCCCCCTCGACCTAAAGATGGACATCTACCTGCCGGAAGGAGACCCGCCGGGAAACCGTCCCTTGCTCCTGATGCTCCACGGCGGAGCCTACTGGATCGGGAACAAGGAGGAGAAGGGCCAAGCCGGATGGTGCCGCCACTTCGCCTCCCTCGGCTATGTCGCGGTCTCGGCCGATTACCGGCTGGGCTTTTCCCCCTCCGGGAAGGGCCTTCGGAAAGCCGAGGCAGATGCCCTTTCCGACTGCGCCGAAGCGCTCCGCGTCCTCCTGTCCCGGGAAGCGCTCCGGATCGACCCCGGGCGGGTCTTTCTCGCCGGGACCAGCGCCGGGGGCGCCATCGCCCTCTCCCTCGCCTACGCCCCGCCGGCGAACATGCCCTCCTGCCGGATCCGCGCCATCGGGAACCTCTGGGGCTATGTCCGGAATCTGGACATCCTGCGCAGCACCCGCGTGCCGATCCTGTCCTTCCAGAGCGTCCTCGACCCCGCCGTTCCCTATGAGGAGGGCTACCTGCTGGGGCTTCGCATCGCCGGCCATGCCTATGGAACGAAGGCTGTCCATCAGCGCGCCGTCTCCCTCGGGATTCCCGCCGTACACCACCCCGTCCCCCGGAAAGGCCACCGCCTCCACCTCGACGCTCAGGACCATCTCACTCCCCTCTTCTATGAAATCCAGGATGCGCTTACGGACTTCTTTGGCCGGGAGCTGTAGGTCGCCCCGCCGGCCCTGCGTGTGATAAAATTTGGAGAAAAAAGCGTAAATGCTTATTTTTGTGGGTTCAAACGAATTGGATTTAACTAAATAACCTATTTATGGCAACTACCGCTGATCTTAAAAACGGAATGTACATCATGTTCAACGGCAAACCTTGCGTCGTGGTGTATTTCCAACACGTGAAACCCGGCAAGGGTCCCGCCTTTGTCAAAACCAAACTCCGCAACCTCGAAAACGGACGTATTCTCGAAAACACCTTCACCGCCGGTGTCAAACTGGACACCATCAGCGTCGAGCGCCGTCCCTACCAGTACCTGTACGATGACGGCGAGGCATTCAACTTCATGCACGAAGAGACCTACGAGCAGATTACCCTGCCCCACGATGTCGTGGAAAACGCCGACCTGATGAAGGAAGGCCAGCGGGTGGAGATGATGTTCCTCACCGAACCCGAGGAGCGCTGCCTGACCTGCGAACTTCCGACCTATGTCACCCTCGAAGTAACCTATTCCGAGCCGGCCGTAAAGGGTAACACCGCCTCCACCTCAGCCTTGAAGGAAGTAACCCTCGAGACGGGCGCCAAGATCATGGTCCCGCTCTTCATCGAAACGGGCGAGGTCATCACCGTGAACACCACCGACCGTAGCTACGGTCAGCGCGTGAAATAAGAAGCGACTGCTTCCAGCAGCCATTTC
This sequence comes from Bacteroidales bacterium, assembly GCA_016281015.1. Taxonomy (GTDB): domain Bacteria; phylum Bacteroidota; class Bacteroidia; order Bacteroidales; family UBA932; genus Cryptobacteroides. The sequence continues at coordinate 51,618 of JAEEHS010000050.1, read as the reverse complement.
GGCGTGGAAGTCGCGCCGCACACTCCGACCCGGTCCTGGTCCCGAATCCAGGCCGGGTCGATTTCGTCCGCTCCGGCGATCCGGTAGGTACGCGGATTGACCCTCCGGCACAAATCCGACAGGACTTTCCCATTGGAACTTTCCGCCCCGGCGACGAAGAGGATCACGTCGTGGTCGCGGGCGAAGTCGGCGAGGCGCTCATGGCGGGTGGCCACCTGGGCGCAGATGCTGTGATGGACCGTCAGGCGCGGGCAACACGCCGCAACCCTTTGACAGACGGCAGCATATTCAGAAGGGCTTTTTGTCGTCTGGGAAAAGATTTCGACCGGCTCCGTGGGGTCCAGGCAGGGCAAGAGCTTTTCCAGCATGGCCAGGTCTTCCACGACGGCGGCGTCCCCGCCGGTCTGGCCGACGAGTCCCAGCACCTCGGCATGGCCGATCTTTCCGAAAATCAGGACCTTCCCTTTCGCGCCATCCGCATGGACCCGCTGATACGCCTCCCGGATATCCTGCTGGAGACGGAGAACAACCGGGCAGGTGCAGTCGATGACATGGAGTTTCCGCCGCCCGGCGGCCTGGTACGTAGCAGGAGGTTCTCCATGGGCCCGGATCAGGACGGTCTCCCCTTCTGGCACGTCCACAGGCGAAGCGACGGGGCGGAGGCCGCAGGAGGAGAGCCGCACCAGTTCTGCTTCGTTGTGGACAATGGCACCGAGGGAGTAGAGATGGTCATGGTCCCTGAGGAAAGCTTCGGCATGGCCGATGGCACGGATGACACCGCCGCAAAAGCCGGAACCCGGGTCGATTTCGACACTTACCATGTGAGGGCGGGCGCTTCGAGAATGCCGAACTTGCCCTGGATCACGCCCAGCACCCACACCAGTTCCTCATGAAAGGACATGTGGGTATTGTCCATCACATAGGCGTCTTCCGCCTGACGGAGCGGCGAGGTCTCGCGGTGGGAATCGATGTAATCCCGCTCCAGGAGATTCTTCCGGACGTCCTCCAGCGTGGGCATTTCGCCCTTGGCGACCATTTCGTCATAGCGGCGCTGAGCGCGGACATCAACGTCCGCGACCATGAAGATCTTGAGTTCGGCGTTCGGAAAGACCGTCGTCCCGATATCGCGGCCGTCCATGATGACGCGTCCACCCTCGGAAAAGCGATGGAGCCGCTCGTCCACCCAGCGGCGGACAAAGGCGATAGCGGAGACCGGGCTGACATGGGAGGAGACCTCCAGGGTGCGGATTTCCTCTTCGATGCAGCGGGAGCCCGCGTAGAGTTTCGTCTTCTCATCGTCCCGCTGGAAATGAAGTTCCAGCGAAGGAAGGGCCGCTTCGAGGGACTTTTCGTCGATACTTCCGTCTGCGGCTATCCAGCCCTGCTCCATGGCGAACAGGGTCACGCCGCGGTACATGGCACCGCTGTCCAGATACAGGAAGGAAAACTCCTTCGCAACCATCTTGGCGAAGGAACTCTTGCCGGTGGAAGAAAAACCATCAACGGCGATAATGATATCAGGAATGTTCATATGCAAAAACGTCCAGATGACAAATGTAGAAAATTTTTGCGATATTTGCAGTATGAGAATTCTGATTATTGACGACGAGCGGGCCATCCGCTACTCCCTCAAGGAAATCCTGGAGATGGAAGAGTACCAGGTCGAGACCGCCGAGAACGGCGCCGAAGGCATTGAAAAAGCCGAAAAGGAAAAATTCGATGCCATTTTCTGCGACATCAAAATGCCCGGCATGGACGGCATCGAAGTCCTGGAAACCCTGCTGCGGGACGGAGTGGAAAGCCCGATGATCATGATTTCCGGCCATGCGGACATCGATATTGCCGTTTCCTGCATCAAGAAAGGGGCCTTCGACTTCATCCAGAAACCGCTGGATCTGAACCGGATTCTCATCACCCTGAAAAATGCGACGGACAAAGCCTCGCTGGTCAGCCAGACCAAGATCCTGAAAAAGAAAGTCTATGGACAGGAAATGGTCGGCGAATCCGAAGGCATCCAGCATGTGAGGGAAATGGTTGAAAAAGTCGCGCCGACCGATGCCAGCGTCCTCATTACCGGCGCCAACGGTTCGGGCAAGGAACTGGTGGCGCGGAGCCTTCACCAGCAGTCGCAGCGCTCAATGATGCCTTATATCGAAGTCAACTGCGCGGCCATTCCCTCGGAACTGATCGAAAGCGAACTCTTCGGCCACGAAAAAGGCTCCTTCACCTCGGCCATCAAGCAGCACAAGGGTAAGTTCGAGCAGGCAGACGGCGGCACGCTCTTCCTGGATGAGATCGGGGACATGTCCCCTTCCGCCCAGGCGAAGGTGCTCCGCGTCCTGCAGGAGCGGAAGATTTCCCGCGTCGGGTCGGACAAGGACATTACCGTCAACGTGCGGGTCATTTCCGCCACCAACAAGAACCTCCAGGATGAAATCGCCAAGGGCAATTTCCGGGAAGACCTCTACCACCGGCTCAGCGTCATCGTCATCCGGGTTCCGAACCTGGACGAGCGGAAAGACGACATTCCCCTGCTGGTCAATCACTTCCTGGACCAGATTTCCTCAGAGACAGCCATGCCGCGGAAGGAATTCTCCCCCGAAGCCCTGCAGATGCTGGTGGAAAAATCATGGAGCGGGAATATCCGTGAACTCCGCAATGTAGTTGAGCGCCTGATGATTCTCGGCGGCAACCCCGTCAGCGCACAGGACGTGCGCGACTATGTCATCTGATCAGCCGGCTGACGGCACGTTTTCTTTCTGTGCCTCGGCGCGGGCCCGTTCGACGGACTTGGAACGTTTCAGGACGAAGCCCTGGCCGAGATACTTGGTCCGCACATCATCATCGGAAGCCAGCTGCTCGGGCGTTCCCTGCTGGAGGATGGACCCTTCGTACAACAAATAAGCCCGGTCCGTAATGGCAAGGGTTTCACCCACATTGTGGTCCGTAATGATAACGCCGATGTTGCGGTATTTCAGTTTGGCGATGATGTACTGGATATCCTCCACGGCAATCGGGTCCACCCCGGCGAACGGTTCGTCCAGGAGAATGAATTTCGGGTCCACGGCCAGCGCGCGGGCAATCTCACAGCGCCGGCGTTCACCGCCGGAGAGCTGGATGCCGAGGGATTTACGGACCTTGGAGAGATTGAACTCCGCAATCAGGCTTTCCAGCCGCTCCTGGCGCTGGGCACGGGTCATCTCGCGGGTCGACAGGGACACTTCCATCACGGAGAGGATGTTGTCCTCCACCGACATTTTCCGGAAGACCGATGCCTCCTGGGGAAGATAGCCGATCCCCAGCTGGGCCCGTTTGTACATGGGCAGTTTGGTGATCTCCGTATCGTCCAGGAAAATATGCCCGCCATTCGGGACGATCTGGCCGGTAATCATGTAGAAGCTGGTCGTCTTGCCGGCTCCGTTCGGGCCGAGGAAGCCGACAATCTCTCCTTGTTCCACTTCCATCGAGACGCCCTTCACCACCGTTCGGACGCCATATTTCTTCACGAGTTTTTCTGCTCTGAGTTTCATCTTATTTCGTATCCAGGCCGAGGTCAGCGACAAATGCACGGACTTCGGGATTCTTTTCCATCAGGTCTTTCGCCTTCTCTTCGGGCATGTAGGGAACCTTCTCACGGGCCTCCGTATCCGGGACGACGGTCACCAGGATGTTGATGCGGGGGCAGCCCAGGCCACTGCGAAGGGCCGTTTCCAGATCGCGGAGCATCTTTTCTTCAATCCACTGTTTCTGGGCTTCGTTGAGAACGAAGAAGTCCACGATCTTCGTTCCGTTCTCCTCCCGGACATCCACCTTCGCGTTCTGGAGGGTGGAAGCAAGGCGGGGACGGGAGGCATAGGCGGCAGGAAGCGCCTTCCAGGCTCCCCGGACAGCTTCGTCCGTAGGAAGGGCGGAGGGGAGCGCCGAAGCGGGAGTTTCCTCCTGCGGCTGTTCCGGTTCGTCGATGATGGCGTTCATCGACAAGGCGGAGCCGGTCTTGGGGGCGCGGCGCCGGGGCGCCGGGGCCACCGGAGCGGGAGTAGAAGGGGCGGGAGTTGCCGGTGCAGCAGCGGGAGCGGCTACCGGAGCAGGCGCAGGGGCGGCAGCGGGCACTGCCGGGGCGGGCGGCGTAGCGGAAGGAGCCGCGGCGGGGGCAGCTGCCGGTGTAGGACCGGCAGCGGGGGCGAAGGCATTGCCGCCGAGAGCGCTCAGCCGCATCAGGGCGTATTCGACATGGAGACGGGGATTGACCGCCGCCTTGTAGGCCGATTCACAGGCGGTCGTGACGGCGAGGGCGTCGAACAGGAAACGGGGCGTACAGCGTCCCGCCTGTTCGCCATAGCGCTTTTTCAGCGAATCGGGCAGTTCCAGCAGCGACTCCAGCCCCGCCGTCTTCGCCACGACGAGGTCCCTCAGGTGTGCGGACAGGGAGGCCACGAAGTGCAGGGCGTTGAAGCCTTTGCGAAGAACTTCGTCAAGAATCAGGAAAGCCTTCCCGTAATCACCCGACAGGAAATCGTCCACCAGCGAGAAACTGTATTCGTAGTCCAGGACATTGAGATTCCGGATGACCTCTTCGTAATGGACCTCGCTGCCGCAGAAAGCCACGGTCTGGTCGAAAATGGTCAGCGCATCGCGCATGGCCCCGTCCGCCTTCGAGGCGATGACATGGAGGGACTCGTCATCGATCTGAACCCCTTCCTTGGCGGCGATGTCCCTCAGGTTCCGCACGATATCCGGAATGCTGATCCGGTTGAAGTCGTAGGTCTGGCAGCGGCTCAGGATCGTCGGCAGAATTTTGTGCTTCTCGGTGGTCGCCAGGATGAAGATGGCGTGTGCGGGCGGTTCCTCCAGCGTCTTGAGGAAGGCGTTGAACGCCGAGAGCGAGAGCATATGGACCTCATCGATGATATACACGCTGTAACGGCCGACCTGCGGGGGAACCTGGACCTGCTCCATCAGCGCCTTGATATCGTCGACGGAATTGTTCGACGCGGCATCGAGTTCATGGATGCAATAAGAGCGGCCCTCCTGGAAAGAAACGCAGGACTCACACTCCCCGCATGGTTCCATGTCCGGCCCGGGATGGGCACAGTTGATCATTTTCGCGAAAATCCGCGCGGTCGTGGTCTTGCCGACACCGCGGGGGCCGCAGAAAAGGTAGGCATGGGCGAGCTGTCCTCTCTGGATGGAATTGGACAGGGTCCGCGCAATATTGTCCTGGCCGATCAGGGTTCCGAAGGAGTCCGGCCGATACTTCCTCGCCGATACGATGTACTGACTCATAATCTACAAAGATAAACCATTTCCGTGAAATCCGCAAGCCCCGCTTTGTATCAGCACTTTACGAAAAGTCCCTTCCCCGAAAACAGGGAAGGGACATCGGATAAGTGCCTGAAACTGAGGAACTATTTCAGCGCTTCGAGGTTGCGCTCGTTGTGAAGGAGCTTGCCTTCGGCGGTGTACAGGTACTCCAGCAGGGAGGCATAGTGCTCTTCCACCTTGCGGCGGACAATCTTGGAGGTGGAGTTCATCATCTTGTTGGCCACGGTGAATTCCTCGTCGCAGATACCGATGGCGCTCGGGAGCCAGCGCTCCGGGAACATGCCTTCGTGACGGCCGCCCTTCTTGTAAGAGTCGACCTCGCCCTGGAGGATATCCAGCATGGCCTTCCGGCCGGCCTCGCTCTTGGGATCCAGCCCCTTCTTTGCAACGGCCTCTGCCAGATTGGTCTTGTCCGGGAGGATCAGGGCCACGCAATAAGGATTCTGGTTGTTGTGGAGGACGCAGGCGCTCACATACTTGGAGCCGTCCGTGAGAGAGTCCTCAAATCCTTCCGGAGAATACTTTTCACCGTCGGAAGAGATCAGCAGGCTCTTGAAACGACCCACGACATAGAGGAAACGGGTGTCGAAGGGGCAGATGTAGCCCATGTCACCGGTGTGGAGCCAGCCGTCCACAACGGTCTCGGCCGTGGCCTTCGGGTTCTTCCAGTAACCGGCCATGACATTCTCGCCGCGGACGACGATTTCGCCCCGCTGCCCGATGGGAACTTCCTTGCCCTCGGAGTCGCAGATGATGCAGTCCATCGGACGGACAATCCGGCCGGAAGAGCCGAAAATGCCGGCTTCCGGCGAATTGGCGCAGATGATCGGGGTCGCCTCGGTCAGGCCGTATCCCTGGAACATCGGCATGCCGACGGCGCAGAAGAAGCGCTGGAGTTCGATGTCCAGCAGGGCGCCGCCGCCGATGAAGAACTTCATCCGGCCGCCGAAACTCTCACGCACATTCTTGAAAATCAGTTTGTCGAAAAGCTTCACGAGCGGTTTCCGCCAGAACGTGCCGCCGGTACCGCGGTTGTAATACTCCTTGTTGTACTTGATGGCATTGTCCAGGGCGAAGTTGAAGAGTTTCTCCACCTTCGGGCCTTTCTTCTTGATGCCCGCCTCGATGTTCTTCTTGAAATTACGGGCCAGGGCGGGAACGGACAGCATCACGTGGGGACGGACCTCGCTGATGGCCGTCGGGACATTGCGCAAGGTTGCCAGGGCATTCTTTCCGATGGGGACGAAAGCGATGGAACCGCCATAATACATCATGGTGTACATACCTGCGACATGGGCGAAACAGTGGTCCAGCGGAAGGATGATCAGCATCACCGAATACTCGTCGATCGAAATGGAGGAATGGCCCTGGGCCACGTTCGCGGTGTAGTTGCGGTGAGTTAGCAGGATCCCCTTCGGATCGGCGGTCGTACCGGAAGTATAGGAGATATTGGCATAGTCGTCCGGGCCGATGCTCTGGTAGCGGGCCACAAAGGCGTCACGATGCCCGGCCAGGAAGTCGTCACCCATCTTCATGATCTCGGAAATGCGGATTTCCTTCTCTTCCAGTTCCTGATAGTCGAAAGCCGTATCGTCGAAGACAATCACTTTCTCCACCTGCGGGCATTCGCCGAGGATGGCGCGGATTTTCGGAAGGTGGTTCCCGGAGACGAGAATCCACTTGGACTCGGAGTGGTTGATGCGGAAAATCAGGTCCTGTCCTTCGCCGAGGTTCACGGAAAGGGGAACATCCGTCATGCCGGCATACATGGCACCGAGTTCGGCCAGCACCCACATGGCGCGGCTCTCGCTCAGCAGGGCGATCTTGTCCCCTTTCTCACAGCCGAGGGCCATCAGGCCGGCGGCGATCCGGTAAGCCGTTTCACGGGTCTGCTCCTGGGTGATGACTTTCCATTCACCATTCACTTTTTCGCGGAGGTACGGATGGTCGGCAAACTGCCGGGTGTACTTCTCTACGAAGTCGATAATCGTAGTTCTTTTTTCAGACATATTGAGATAATTACTAAGTTGTTTCCGATTTATTCGGCCGGGAACAGGCCGTAGAGTTCTGCGTCGATGCGGTCGGTGATGTGCTGGAAATCTTCCGGATGGTTCTCGAACTTGATATGGTCCACATCCACAATCAGCAGCCGTCCCTTGTAGTCCTTGATCCAGTCCTCATAGCGCTGGTTCAGGCCGGTGATGTAGTCGATCCGGATGGAACGTTCATACTCGCGGCCCCGCTTCTGGATCTGGGCGATGAGGTTGGGAATGCTGGAGCGCAGGTAAATCATCAGATCCGGCGGATTCACCAGCGACATCATCAGGTCGAACAAGTCGCTGTAGTTCTCGAAATCGCGCGTGGACATCAAGCCCATCCCGTGGAGGTTCGGGGCGAAGATGCGGGCGTCTTCATAGATGGTCCGGTCCTGGATAATCACATCCTTGTGCTTGGAAATTTCCACTACATCCTGGAAACGCTTGTTCAGGAAATAGATCTGCAGATTGAAGGACCAGCGTTCCATATCCTCGTAGAAATCCGCGAGGTAGGGATTGAAATCCACGGATTCGAATTTCGGCGTCCATCCGTAATGGGCGGCGAGCATCTTGGTCAGGGTGGTCTTGCCACTGCCGATATTTCCAGCGATCGCGATATGCATAATTACAACGTATTAGCCTGCAAAATTAATCATTTATTTAGAATAAACCATAGAGTTCGGCATCAATCCGGTCGGTAATGGACGCAAAATCTTCCGGATTGTTCAGAAAATCCAGGTGGTCCGCATCGATGACGATGAGCCGGCCGCTGTAGTGGGCGATCCACTGCTCATAGCGCTCGTTCAGTCCGGAAAGGTAGTCGATGGAGATGGTCTGCTCGTAGTCACGGCCCCGTTTCTGGATCTGGGACACGAGGTGCTCGATGGAACTTTTCAGGTAGATCAGCAGGTCGGGCTGCTTCACCACGGACATCATCACGTTGTAGGAATCCATGAAGGTGTTGTAGTCCCGCTCGGAAAGATTGCCCTGCGCATAGTTGTTCGCCACGAAGATATGGACCCCTTCGAAAAGGGTGCGGTCCTGGATAATCACATCGTTGGACTTGCCGATCTCGATCACATCCCGCAGACGCTGCGACAGGAAATACATCTCCAGGGCAAAAGACCAGCGCTTGATATCCGCGTAATAATCAGCCAGATAGGGATTGTAGGTCACCGATTCGAATTTCGGGGTCCATCCATAATGACGGGCCAGAAGCGTAGTCAGCGTGGTTTTCCCGCTGCCGATGTTGCCTGCAATTCCAATATGCATAAACTTCGTGTGTTGAACATACAAATATAAGAAAAAAGCGTTTCATCTTCCAACTTTTTCGTATCTTCGCATCCATGATCCAGATTAAATCGTTTACATTCAATATACTGGGGACGAACTGCTATGTCCTCTGGGAGGATGGCGGAAAACGCTGCGTCATCGTCGATCCCGGGATGTACCGGGACTTTGAGGAGCAGGAAATGCTGGGGTTTTTGGACGAGAACGCCCTCACCCCGGACGGCATCCTGCTGACCCACGGACATTTCGACCATACCTGGGGTGTCGCCCTGCTGCTGCGCCGCTACGGCTGCCCGGTCTACATGTCCCCCCTGGACACGGAAACGGCCCATATGGGCGCTGACTTTTTCCAGCAACTCTCCTTCAAAAAACAAGTGGAACAATTTGATTTCCTTCCGCTTAAGGACGGAGACAAACTCCATCTCGGCGGGGTGGACTGGAAGGTTGTCGCCTGCCCCGGGCATTCCCCCGGCGGTGTCTGCTACTACGCGAGCGAGGCGGGAATCCTCCTCAGCGGCGACTCTCTCTTTGCCGGGGCCATCGGCCGGACCGACCTTCCCGGCAGCGACTATGACGCCCTCATGCGAAGCCTCCTGGAAAGGATCATGCTCCTCCCCGGAGACACCGACGTCCTTCCCGGCCATGGCGCCCGGACAAGCATTGCCGCCGAAGCCGCCACCAATCCCTTCCTCCTCCCCTTCAACGAACCCGAGGGCACGTGGTGGGAGCAGGACGGTCTTTCCCTTCACCGAACTTAACTCCTTAAACTATTTATTTATGAAACACATCCTTCCCCTCATCGCCGCGGTCGCCCTTCTGGCTTCCTGTGCCATCCAGCAGCAGAAAAACACGGTCCGCCTCTCGGAAATCGAGACCTCGATCGTCGCCCCCGTCGTCGCCGACCTGGATATCAGCGATGTCCGGCTGAGTTTTACCTACTATCCTTCCAAGGCCGAACTCCGCCTGAAGGACGACTCCATCATCATCCGCAACGCCATCGCCCAGGCCCTCGAAGAAAACGGTCAGGCCGACGTGCTGGTCAATGCGAACTACCGCTACAACTACAAGGGCAATGTGATGAAGAGCGTCATCATCACCGGCTACCCGGCCAAGGTGAAAGGCTTCTCCAAACCGAACCAGCCCTTCGACTACTATTACTACCACACCACCCCTTACATCGCCCGATAGACGGGGCGATTACCGGCTCGACAGGATGCCGTGGAAGCCGTCGTTGGCCCGGTAGTGCGGAGCATAGAGGGATTCGATCGTGACGACCGGCGCCGTGAAGCTGCCGTCCTGCGTCACGAAGAACTCCTCCGACAGAGTCGTATTCTCTTCCGGATAGGAATCGAAGAAGTACTCGCTGACCGCCGCCTTGACATTGCGGTATCCCTGCGGTGAGAAGGACCAGCGGCCGTAGTACAGCGGCCGGAAGCCCCAGCCGATGGGACCGGACAGCTGGTCGACGGGACGCAGCGCCGCCTCACGGTAAGCGCTCAGCCGGACGAAGCTGCGGTTCTCCGCATTCCAGATAACATACTTCACCGTGATCTTGTCCCCCAGCTTCACCGGATCGCCGGGCTTGAGCAGCGTCCCGTCGCGGTAGAATTCCCGTGCGATGGAGAAGCCGTTCCCGGCCGCCTTGATTTTGGCAAACGCCTGGGAATAAGTGGCTTCCAGCGCAACCACCTCGGTTGACAGGACCTTCTCGCTGCCATCCAGGATGGAGGTGAGGGCATCCACGAACGAGGGTTCCTCATCCCATTTCTGCGTCTCTTTCTGGAGCATCAGCCAGAGGCGGATGCCGTCGGCTATACCCGAGGGCCGGACTCCGTTGTTCTCCGCCTTGGCGGCGTCGCCACTGAGCGAGGACAGCAGGTCACAGAGCAGGGAATGGGCATAGGCCTCGGATTCCAGCAGACCGCGCCAAGGCATCACGGCATTCGGATAATACCAGCCGCCGTCCTTGTGCTCGACCGCATATTCCACCAGCGAGAGGATGTCCGCCTCCAGGGATTTTTCCATCTTCGACCGGACCGCCACGCTCACGCCCCACTGCCTGGCCAGGTCGATACCCTCGGAAGAGGCGGAAAGGGCCAGCAAAGTCTTGATCCGACGCGCCTTCGACAGAATCTGTCCCTGCAGGCCCCGCTCCCTGGACGGGACCAGATAGTCCTTGGCGTACTTCTTGAAGGCGGCCAGGCGCTCCTTCTGCTCCTTGGTCTCCGCCTTTACTTCAAAGGGAACGGACGCATAGAGCGAACGGATGTACATATACTGGGCATCCGTGACCCAGCCGCACCAGAGCGGTTTCTCGATGCCGAACTGATGCTGATCCAGCCAGGCAACCGTTTCCGCCATCGCAGGGGTAGCCACGCCGCGGTCCCGGAGTTTCGCGAAACGCTCCAGCATCACCGCCGTGATCATGGCCGAGGAATGCATGCCCTCGAACCAGGCAAATCCCCCGTCCGCGTTGCGGCAGGCGAGAATCTTCGGCAACAGGTCCTCCTTTTCCTCATCCAGCCGTCCGATCCGCTCCGCCATCCGGCGGACATACCAGGCTTCGGAGAGTGACAGGACATCCTTGCCCTGGGGCTCCACCTTGGACGGGATGGCCTCGCGGACCATATCGATAATGCTGATCTCCCGTAGCTTGGCCCCGGATCCAGGGACATTGACAAACTCTTTGCGGAGCCGAGCAATCAGGGCCTTCTTGTCCATGCCCTCCCGCCAGACGGCGGAATGGGCCTCCGTCAGACGCTGGCGGGCGGGAAGCACCGGGATGGGCACAAAGACCGCATCGGAAAAGCCATCCGCCACGAAGACCGCTTTCAGACCGACGGCCTCGCCCTCGGCCTTGACAGCGAAGGAAGCTTTCACGACGCCGCCAGGGGCGAGTGTCACCGCCTTCCGCTGGACCTTGACGGGCTCCACGCCCTCCCAGGAAGCCTTCGGATAGGTATAGAGGTAGAGCTGGCCCTTCTGCGGAGTCGAAGCATTGCTGGACACCGTGACAGCCGCATTGTACAGGTCGCCTTCATAGAGGAACTGCGGCTGGACCAGGGAAACTTTCACCGGCACCGACACGACCATTTCCTCCCGGAGGAAGGCATTCCGCATCTGCCTGTCATGAGCATAAACCGATACATAATAGGTAGAGAGCTTGTCCGATGTGCGGAACTGCATCGACAGAATGCCGTTCTTGTCGGAGCGCAGATGGGGCTCGAAGGCGAGCGCCGTCTCGAATTTCTCACGGACGGGGACCGCCTCGGCGGCCTCCTCGCTATCGGCCGAATCAGCTTGTTTTGCCACGGCCTCATCCGTCATGACAAAGGCTTTGGATTCCATCATCATGGGCGCCGCCGCTGCATTCATCCGGGCCCCGGCCGCTTTCTCCACATAGAACCGCTCCCGGTACACCGGCCCCACATGCCCTGTCACGCTGCTCACCCCGACATAGGGCACGGAGAAGTCGCGAAGGGTGACGATGGGCCAGGGATTCGGGCAGATGGCATCGATGCTCTTGTCATAGATGGCCACGACGGCCTCCACCTCCGCCTCGGTCTTCCAGCTGAAGCTGTACTTCGTCCCCGGGAAGGCGGCATCCTGGAAGGAATGGACGGAAAGCGGCAGATTCAGCCGTGTCCGGATCCGCGAGAACTCGCGCTCGAAACAGACGGCGTCCCCGTCGCGGAAGTAGAAGAGTTCGAGGCGGACGGCATCCGGATAACTGTCTTCATAGGTAAAGGAAATCCGCTCGAAGCTGTGCGCACTTCCATCCAGCGAGACAATCTTCTCCGCCAGCGGCACCCGGCCCTTTCCATAGAGGGTCGCCACCGCCCAGAGCGGACCGTCCGAGGCACCGACTCCCATCTGGATTTCTCCGCCCGCAGGCACTTCCTTCTCGAGGGCGAACTGGACCCGGGAGAATGTGCCGGGAAGCGCCGCGTCCTCCAGGGAAAGGCGGAGCAGCGACAGGGACTGCTTGTTCTCGATGGTCGTTCCGTCCACCTGGGCCCATGCCTTCAGGGTATAGAGTCCCGGCGACGGCAGGTCCACGTCCACCCGCGTTCCGCTATCCACCTTGCCTTCCGAGACCATCGCGCCGGAGCGGTCCACGAGGGACCAGGACACCTGCAGCGGAACCTTCTGGGAATCACTGTTATAGACGGTCATCAGTACCTGTGCCCGGGAATCCGTCACCAGGACATTGCGGCTGCCCCATTCCCGTTCCCGCTCCCGGCAGATGAATTCACCGTCCTGCTCGTTCTGGACCTCCAGGGCGACGCGGATGGAATTGGCCACATAGATGCCGGTACTGAACTCCTGGGTCTCACCGGTGGCATCCTGGACCCGGACGGTCAGCCGGTGATAGCCGGCGTTCTCCGCCTTGAAATGGACTTCGAACCGGCCGTCTTTTTCCGGCTTGACCTCTCCGCCCCATACGGGCGTGCCATAACGGAGCACTTCTCCCGTCAGGACGGCTTCCGTCAGCGGATGGCCGCTGTAACTGGAAAGTTGGCCGCGGAGAGTGACCTCCTCCCCGACCAGACAGAGTTTCTCCACTTTCTCAAACGAAAGCGAGAAGGTCGGCAGCACGAATTCATCCACGGGGAAGGTATCGGCCGCGAGCGAACGTCCGTCCGCAAGAATCCGGAGGGTGAACTGGCCGTTCCGCTGGTCGCGGGGCAGGGTAAAACGGCCGCTGACGGAGCCGAACTCATTGGTCGTCAGTTTCTCCCGTCCGATCTCCTTGTTCTCGCTGTTGACGAGGACGGCTTCCAGTTCCTTCCCGGGGACCACACCGATCCGGTCCACCAGGTTGCCCTGGTAAAGGACAGCCTTGTAAGAGATCACATCGCCGGGATTGTAGGCGCCGCGATCGCGGTAGAGATGGCAGTAGGTACCGTCCCGGTAGGTATTGTCGTCCTTCCAGGTCTCGCGGTACAGGGACACTTCCTTGCTCCGGCGGTTCCCCTGGGAAATATACAGGTCAAAGTAGGAATGCTTCTGGAAAGCCTTTTGGAAAGCCTCCGGCAAAAGGTTGAAGTTGGGCGAGAGTTTCATATCCGTCGCCGCCACTTCCTTGCCGGAGTGTTTCAAGACGATATGGGCCTGGGACAGGGGCTCGCCGCTGCGGTAGTCGGCGACATAGACGCTCAGTCCCCGGCTGTCCTGCCGTGTAGCGACGGAAAGGGTGTACTGCTCGTAGTCCGCTATGTCTTCCAGCTTTCCGTTGACGGCCCGGAAAAGATACTCCCCGTCCGGCACCGCCGGAATACCGACGGACACCGTATCCGTCAGGTAAAAACGCTTCTTCGGATTGTCAAGGGTCCATTTCTGCAGGACATTCTTCCCCTTGAACATCAAAACCGTCACCTTGTCCAGGTTCTGCAGGCGGCAAACGACCCGGCCCCCGTCCACGCTGACGGAGAGATCTTTCCCGGTCAGGGTCTCGATATAGCCGGCCGCCTTCTCGCAGCCCTTGGCAATCTTTGCCTCCTTGCCCCGGAGCGCCTTGCGCTCCTTTTCCGAAGCCTTGCACTTGGCATAGAAAGCTTCGTAATCCGCACTGGTGGCTTCCTTATTCCGCTGCAGCTGATCGAATTCCCAGCCCAGAAGGACGTCCCGGCCCCAGAAAGCGATGGCGCGGCCCTTGTATTTCTCCACGAAGCCCTCCATCAGCGGACGGGGAGCGCCGTAGCGCCGGCGGACCAGGGAGAAGTACTCCAGGTAGGGGGCATTCGGGTAGCGGTCGCCGAGTTCGGCTGAAAGGGCCTTGTACACCGGTTCCCCTGTGAGGTCACTGTAGGAATACTTATCACTGAGAAGATCCCAGAGGACGTATTCCCGGTCGTCCCGGATGAAGTCGTTCAGCGCACCGCCCATCAGGGCCGCGGTTCCGTCATGGAACGCGCGGTGGACGCCCTTGAAATCACTGAGCCGCTCCAGCACGTATGCCTCCCGGCCATACCGGTTCTCCTCCTTCATCCAGGCATAGGTCACGATGGGCTCGTCGTATTCCTTGACCCAGGCGGCCCAGGTATCATGGGCCTTGCTGCGCTCTTTCCAGTTGCGGCGTTCCACGGCCTCGACATATTTCTCTCCGGCATCGAAGAAATCCAGATGAAGGCGTTTTTTTTGCGCTTCCTCCCGGATTTGCTGCAGAATTTCCACCTCCTTCTGGGGGCGGTCGGCGGCATGGGCCTCGTCATATTGTTTCCATAAGGATTTCAGCGCATGGCCTTCTCCGGCATGGGCAAAGAGGGAAATACTCATAAGAAAAGTCGCTAAGGTGAAAAGTCGTCTCATAACTCAGAATTTCGGATGAAATAGCGGGACCGCTTCCGCGACGACAAAGGTCGATCCGCCAATAAACACCAGGGGCGGGACCAGTTCCTCCGCCGACGCGCTGCGGCTGGTTTGTTCTGACAAGTTCTGTGCCAGCGAAAGGGCCATCTGGACCCCCTGCCGGACACTGCCTCCGAAAAAGGCGCGCGGTTTTCCCGCCCGGCGGAGGATTTCCCCGGCCGGAAGGGCGCGGGGCGTATCGGGCGTCACGAAAATATAGGTCGCGTCGGATGGCATGAGGGGGA
This sequence comes from Bacteroidales bacterium, assembly GCA_016281015.1. Lineage (GTDB taxonomy): Bacteria > Bacteroidota > Bacteroidia > Bacteroidales > UBA932 > Cryptobacteroides. The sequence goes on along the minus strand of JAEEHS010000050.1, from coordinate 36,374 downwards.
TAATGGCATCCAGGTCCTTGTCCGCCATGACGCCGTACACGACAATCAGGCTGCTATAGCGCCCCTCCTCCAGGTAGCGCCGCAGCTGGGCGAAATTGTGGGAAAGCGCCTGGGCATTGTGCCCGATGTCGCACAGGACATACGGACTCTCGGACAGACGTTCCCAGCGGCCGTGGAAGCCCATGAAAGCGGCCGTATGGACAAGCCCCCGGACGACGGCGTCGCTGTTGGAAATACCCTGGAAACCCGGCATTCCCTGCAGCACATCCAGGGCCGAAAGCACCGTCCTGAGATTTTCCGACTGGATATCTGCCCTGAGGTCCATTTCCTTGAGGATTTCCCGGTGACGGAACCACAGGGAGGGGCGGATCTGGTCCGCGTAAGTGAGCGGCGCGTTCATCCAGCACAGCTCCTCGAAAACCGGGATCGTCTCCCGCTGTGCCTTGCCGACGACCACCGGAACCCCCGGCTTGATGATGCCGGCCTTCTCCCTCGCAATCTGGGGCAGCGTATCACCCAGCAGCTGGCAATGGTCCAGTCCGATGGTCGTAATGATGGACAAGACCGGCGTCAGGATATTGGTCGCATCCAGCCTCCCGCCGAGGCCGGTTTCGATGACGGCGGCATCCACGCCCTCGTCGGCGAACCACTTGAAGGCGAGCCCCGTCGTAATCTCAAAGAAGGACAGCTGGTGTTCTTTGAAAAAGGTCTCCCATTCAGCGAGAAAACCGAATACGTATTCCTGCGGGACGAGCGTCAGCACTCCTCCGGAGCGGATGCGCATCCTTTCCCGGAAGTCCAGGATGTGCGGGGAAGTATACAGGCCTGTCTTCAGGCCGCATTCCGACAGGGCGGCAGCGAGCAGGCTGGCCGTCGAACCCTTCCCGTTGGTCCCCGCGATATGGATGGAGCGGAAGGCGCGGGAGGGGCGGCCCAGAGCCTCGTCAAAGGCTTCCATCCGCTCCAGTCCGGGCTTGTACGCATCGGAAAAGCCCTGCTGCTGGACAGAGGGAAAGCGGAGAAACAGCCGCTGGATGGCATCCTGATATGCCTGAGGGGAAAACTTTGCTTCCATACCGCAAATGTACAAAGAAAAATGCTTATATTTGAGCCGACAATGGAAAGAATTCTGCATAGCACCTTTCTGATTGACGGCGTCCCCCAGGAACTGACTCCGGCGGACATCCTGCAGGAGTGTTCCCTTCCGGGAGTCGTTCCCCCCGGGGAAGACGGCGGACAGATTGCTGACGAGACGCTGGATGTCACGGCCGACAGCGGCCGTTTCTACCAGATGGATCCGGACGACATCGCCGACGCGGTCCTCGCCCTCCCCCGCCGGCCGCTTCCCCTCCCCTATGCCGCATCCTATACCGCCGCCCGCATGGCCCGTGCCCTGGTCGACGCCATCTGGATGGGCGGCCATTTCCGCCTCGGCGACCTGGAACTCAAGGGAGAATGGAAATGGAACGATCGGGAAATCGGCAACATGGCCGCCTTCTACGCTTCGGTGGAGAAAGCCGGCGAATACATGGATGCCCTGGGCCTGCGCTTCAAGGAACTGCAGTTTTCCACAGGCACCCCTTCCGTCCATTTCAAAGCCGTTACGACGCCCGGGGAAGAAGCATCCCCCGAGGAAGAAGAGTCGCTGTTCCGGGAACTTCCTTTCCGGACGGCCCATCCGCGCATTTCCGCCCGGCGCCGCTGCCCCGCATCCATCCTTCCGGAGACCTCCGACTGGCTGATTTACATCCCCTTCGACTCCTGCGACTTCCGCCTCGGCGGCAGTGCGGCAGCCACCGTCACCGCAGCCCAGGCACCCACCGCCCCGGAAATCGGGGATGCCGACTACTTCATCGACTGCTATGAAGTGGTGCGGGAACTGGTCGAAGACGGGATTGTCAAGGCCGGAGCGACCGTCGGAGAAGGCGGCCTGCTCACGACCCTGAGGACCATGGCTTCGTCCACGGGCGCAGACATCTCCGTCGGAGATATCTGCCGCGCCTACAGCGAATTGCCGCTCCGGGTCCTGTTCAGCGAAGTCCCCGGGGTCATCCTCCAGATCGCGGATCTGGACTACGACTATATCGATGCGGAACTCCTGCTCCAGGACGTCGCCTATTTCCCGCTCGGGCATCCCGTGCCCGGCTCTACCGCCGTGACCGTCCTCTCTTCGGAAGACTCCGGCATCCACGGCATCCTCAAATCCCTGCTGAACACCCTTGAAGGAGAAGACTGACATGTCTAAAATTTTCATCCTCGACACCAACATCATCCTCCACGACTACCGGTCCATCCGCCAGTTCCAGGACAACGACCTCGTCATTCCGATCGCTGTCATCGAGGAACTGGACAAGTTCAAAAAAGGCAACGACGCCCTGTCCTACAATGCGCGGGCCTTCATGCGGGAGATCAATCTCCTGACCGAAAAGTGCGATTTCACCCCGGAAGGCATTCCGCTTGGCAAGAAACTCGGCCGGCTGAGAATCGAGCCGAACCATCCGTTCGAGCCGGCGATGCAGGACCTGTTCAAGGACGATATCCAGGACCATCGGATCCTGGCGACGGCCCTTTGGGTCCGGAAGCAGCATCCCAAGCGTTTCGTCGCCCTTGTGACGAAGGACATCAACCTCCGGCTGAAGGCCAAGGCCGTCGGCATGCCGGCCCAGGACTATCTGACGGACCGGGTGGATGACGAGGCCATGGAGCATATCGAGCATCATGTCATTGAGGTGACCATCGCCTCCGATGCCGTCCAGCAGCTTGCCTATGGACAGCAGAACGCCATTCCCTGGGAAGCGGTCCAGGACAAGAAGCCCCTTCCCAACCAGCTCTACCAGTTCGGTTTCGGCGACACGACCGTCTGCGGGCGATACGATGACAAGCGGGGAGAGATCGTCCTGGTGCGGACCCGGGAAGCCAGCGGCATCCGGCCCCGCAACGATGGACAGAAATTCGCGCTGGACGCCTGCCTCAACCCCGCCATTCCCCTGGTATCGCTGACCGGCGGGGCGGGAACGGGCAAGACGCTCATCGCCCTGGCTGCCGCCCTGGAGCAGGCCGCCGACTACGACCAGATCATCCTGTCCCGGCCCACCGTCGTCCTCGGCGGCCAGGATATCGGCTTCCTGCCGGGCGACCAGAAATCCAAGATGAGCCCCTATGTCCAGCCGCTCATGGACAATTTCGGCGTCATCCGCCGCTGCTTCAAACCGGGCTCCAAACAGGTCCAGCGCCTGGATGCCATGCTCAAGGAAGAGAAACTCCTCATCTCTCCGCTCGCCTACATCCGCGGCCGCTCCCTCGGAAAGGTCTATTTCATCATCGACGAGGCCCAGAACCTGACTCCGCATGAGGTCAAAACCATCATCACCCGTGCCGGAGAAGGCACGAAGATGGTCTTTACCGGAGACATCTTCCAGATTGACCAGCCCTACCTGGACCAGTGGTCCAACGGCTTGACCCATCTGGGGGAGAAAATGGCCGGACAAGCCCTGTTCGAGCACGTATTCCTCAGCAAGGGCGAACGCTCCGCCCTCTCCGACGTCGCCGCGAAGCTGCTCTAGCCGTTTTTCTTTCTCCGACACCGCCGTCCGGCTCTTTCATATATGGGAAAAAAGTGTTAAATTTGCACGATTATAGTGCAATTTAATTACTAATCTCAACTTATATGGAAGAAATCAAGAAAAGAGTCTATCGCTTTGGCGCAAAGAAAGCCGAAGGTGACGGAACGATGAGGGAACTCCTCGGCGGCAAGGGTGCGAACCTGGCCGAAATGAACCTGCTGGGCATGCCTGTGCCGGCGGGCTTTACCATTACGACCGAATGCTGCACCGAGTATTACCGTCTCGGCGGCGGTTATACGCCCCAGCTGAAAAAGGATGTGGCCGAAGCCCTGGAGGCTACCGAAAAGATCATGGGCAAGAAATTCGGGGATGAGAACGACCCGCTGCTCGTGAGCTGCCGTTCCGGTGCCCGCTCCTCCATGCCGGGCATGATGGACACGATCCTCAATATCGGCCTGTGCTCGAAGACGATCCCTGGGCTCATCAAGAAAACCGGCAATCCGCGTTTTGTCTACGATGCATACCGCCGCCTCATCATGATGTATTCCGACGTCGTGATGGAAAAGGCAGAAGGCATCGAGCCGGCCGACGGACAGGGTATCCGCCAGCAGCTCGACCGGATGATGCAAGACGTGAAGGATGCGCGCGGTTACAAGAGCGACACCGAACTGACTGCCGACGAACTGAAAGACCTCGCCGAGGCCTTCAAGGTCCGGATCAAGGAAGTCCTGGGTGTTGAATTCCCGGACGATGCGAAGGCCCAGCTCTGGGGTTCCATCGGCGGCGTGTTCAAGTCCTGGAACGGCAAGCGGGCCATCCGCTACCGCCAGATCGAGCACATTCCGGATGACTGGGGCACGGCTGTGAATGTCCAGTCAATGGTCTTCGGAAACATGGGCGACACCTCCGCCACCGGCGTGGCCTTCTCCCGCAACCCGGCCAACGGTGACAACAAGTTCTACGGCGAATGGCTGATCAACGCCCAGGGCGAGGACGTCGTCGCGGGTATCCGCACCCCGAACCCGCTCAACGAAGCGACCAAGAGCGAGAAGAACAAGAATCTCGCTTCCCTCGAGACCGCCATGCCGGAAGTCTACAAAGAACTCGACGACATCCGCAAACGCCTCGAAGACCACTTTCAGGATATGCAGGACATCGAATTCACCATCCAGGAAGGCAAGCTTTGGATGCTACAGTGCCGCATCGGCAAGCGTACCGGCCTGGCCGCCCTGCAGATGGCCGTCGACATGGTCGAAGAAGGCCTGATTGACGAAAAGACAGCCGTGATGAGGGTCGCTCCCGCCCAGCTGGACGAGGTGCTCCATCCGATTCTCGATCCTGCGTCCGAGAAGAAGGCCGAAGTGCTGGCCCAGGGTCTCCCGGCTTCTCCGGGCGGCGCCGTCGGCCAGATTGTCTTCACCTCCGAAGACGCCATCGAATATGCCAAGGAAGGGAAGAAGTGCATCCTGGTCCGTGAAGAGACCTCTCCGGAGGACATCGACGGCATGCACGCTTCCGTCGGTATCCTGACCGAACGCGGTGGCATGACCTCCCACGCCGCCCTCGTGGCCCGTGGCTGGGGCAAGTGCTGCATCGTCGGCTGCGACGCCCTGAAGATCAACTTCAAGGACAAGACCGTCCGTTTCGCCGGTGTCGACAAGACCTTCAAGGAAGGCGAATGGCTGAGCCTCAACGGTGCCAAGGGTCTGGTGTATGCCGGTGCCATTGACACGATGGACGCTTCCGAGAACCCGCTCTTCGCGAAGTTCATGGCCCTGTGCGACAAGTTCCGCAAACTCGGTGTCCGCACCAATGCCGCCACCCCCGAGGATGCCGCCCGCGCCCTCAAGTTCGGCGCCCAGGGTATCGGCCTCTTCCGTATCGAGCACATGTTCTATGGCCGCAACTCGGAAATTCCTCTCGGCAAGCTCCGCAAGATGATTCTCTGCGACACCGACGCCGAGCGTCAGAGCGCGCTCGCCGAACTCGAGCCGTTCATGAAGGCCGCCGTCAAGGAAACCCTCCGCGTGATGGACGGCAAGCCCGTCGTGTTCCGCCTCCTGGACCCGCCGCTCCACGAATTCGTGCCGAAGGGCGAAGACAAGAAGAAGGAACTCGCCGCTGAACTCGGTGTTTCTGTCAAGGAAATCGAAAAGCGGGGTGAGAGCCTCCACGAGGTCAACCCGATGATGGGTCACCGCGGCGTGCGTCTCCACGTGAGCTTCCCGCTCATCGCCGAGACCCAGTACCGCGCCATCTTCACCGCCACGGCCGAACTCCAGAAGGAAGGGCTCAACCCGAAGCCGGAGATCATGATTCCTGTGACCATCTCCGCCCGCGAACTCAGCTTCCAGAAGGCCATCTGCGACCGGGTTAAGGCCCAGGTGGAGGCGCACAGCGGCCAGCTGATCGACTACCTGTTCGGTACCATGATCGAGGTTCCGCGTGCTGCCCTGGCGGCCGAGCGCATGTCGCGCGCCGCCGGATTGTTCAGCTTCGGGACCAACGACCTGACCCAGATGACCTTCGGCTTCAGCCGGGACGACATCGGCACCTTCATGGGTGACTACCTCGGGAACAAGATTCTCGACAGCGATCCGTTCCAGACGATTGATGTCAAGGCCGTCGGCCAGCTGGTAAAACTCGGCGTGGACAAGGGCCGCAGCCGCCGCGAAAACCTCACCTGCGGAATCTGCGGTGAGCATGGCGGTGACCCGAAGTCCATCGAGTTCTTCAACACCATCGGCATCAACTACGTATCCTGCTCTCCTTTCCGTGTCCCGATCGCCCGCCTCGCCGCAGCCCAGGCCGAAATCAAACAGAGCAAGTAATTTCAAGTTTTCCATGCCCGGCCCCTTGTGAGCCGGGCTTATTTTATCCCTATGAAACGATTCTTTCTTCTAGTCGGCCTGCTTTTCTCCCTCCCGGCCCTGGCGCTGGAGCGGGAAAGCGTATGGCCCTCCCTGAAAGTCATGCCCTCGGCGCAGGAGCATCAGATCGCGGCCATGACGAGCGAAACCGCTAACCCCAAGTTCAACCCCAAGAAGCACCGGACTGCCTACCTGGAATGGTTCGATGCCCCTTCGGTGCCGAATGGCGCCTGCATGATCCTGATCTCCGGCGGCGGCTACAACAACTGCTGCGACGTGGGCCTGATCGAGATGTGGAGCCGGGAGCTGACGGCACTGGGATTCCAGTGTGTCAATTTCGTGTACCGCACCCCCCGTCCGGTCGGACTGCCGGTCTGGCAGACGGCCTGGGAGGACGGACAGCGGGCGGTGCGCCTCGTGCGCAGCGAGGCGGCCCGGCGCGGTTTTGATCCGGAGCGGATCGGAACGATTTCCATGTCGGCGGGATCACATCTCGCCCTCCTCCTGGCGACCAGTTCCCAGACCCGCGCCTATGCCCCTGTGGACAAACTGGACTCCACGGCCTGCCACATCAACTGGGCCATCGTGAACGCCCCGGCCTATGTCACGACCGACGCTTCCGGCGGGACCCGCGCCCGTCGGGAAGGCTATGGGCCGGACGTCGAGATTGACAGCATCTTCCATTTTGACGGAAAGACCTGTCCGATGTCACTCCATCACGGCGGACGTGACCCCTATTCCCCGAACGGTTCCACCCTGATCTACCGCCGGCTCCATGCGATGGGGATTCCCGCCGAACTCCACCTGTATCCCGAAAAGGGCCACGGGGCCTTCGGCTTTGAGCGGGCCGTCGAGTTCATGCGGCAGATGGGTTTCCTGGGAGAGGTCCCGGAAGAGGTCGCCCTGATGGACCGCTTCCCCTCCGATGAGGCGCGGGGAACGTACCGGAAGGAGGCCCTATGGCCCGAAGGAAAGATGCCGGATGCCCAGGAGCAGCAGTGTGAGCCGTATCTGGAATGGCATTTCCCGAAGGAGCGGAAGACCGCGGCCATCCAGATTGTCTATTCCGGTGGCGGATACCAAGGGAACAACCCGGACGGCTTCGAGGTGGCCCCGATCCGCCGTTTCCTCAACGAAAAAGGAATGACGGTCGTGACGCTGAAATACCGCTCGCCGCGTCCCCAGGGCCTTTCCAAGCACACGACGGCCTGGCAGGACGTGCAGCGCGCCGTCCGGATGGTCCGCAGCGAAGCGGCCGGCTACGGACTCGACCCCGACCGTATCGGAATCATGGGATCCTCCGCCGGCGGTCACCTGACCCTCATGGGAACCACTTCCTCCGTCCATCAGTCCTACCTCCCCGTCGATGAGCGGGACCGCATCTCGCCGAAAGTCCAGTGGGGCATCGCCATCTATCCCGCCTACGGGATGACGGACAACCTGGACAGCCAAAACCGCTTTGCAGGCGTGGAGGACACGGTCCGCCTGGCCCCGGAATTCGCGTTCGACCTGAATACCGCACCGCTACTCCTGCTCCATGGAGACGCAGACGTCTGGTCATCGATGACCTCGGTCAAAGTATGGGAGAAACACCGTTCCATGGGAATCCAGAGCGAACTGCACACCCTGGCCCTCCGCGGCCACTGCTTCCAGCGCAAAGCCTCCCCCGGCACCGGCAGTTACACCTGGATGGACCGCATCTGGGAATTTCTCACCGCCAAAGGCTTCAACCGGTAAAGGATTCAGAAAAATTAATTATATTTGAAAGATTTTAGGCGACTACGATTATTACTAACAAATAAAACACAAAACAATGGCTAAAAAAAACAGTAATGTCCTGGCGATCGGGATCATGTTCTTCCTCTTTTTCATGATCTCCTTCGTGACCGGTCTCCAGAATCCGATGGGTGTCATCGCGAAGGCGCAGTTCAATGCGACCAACGCCATGTCCCAGATGGGTAACTTCATGAACTTCTTCGCCTACCTGGTCCTCGGCATTCCCGCGGGTCTGGTCCTGAAGAAGAAAGGGTACAAGTTCACGGCCCTGACCGCCGTGGCCATCGGCTTCACCGGCGTACTGGTGAGCTATCTCTCCGGCGTGTTCGGAAACTACTGGGTGTACCTGCTCGGCGCCCTGATTTCCGGCTTCTCCATGTGCATGCTGAACACGGTGGTCAACCCGATGCTCAACACCCTCGGCGGTGGCGGCAACCGGGGCAACCAGCTCATCCAGATGGGCGGCAGCTGCAACTCCATCGGTGCCACCCTCGTTCCGATCCTGGCCGGTTACATGATCGGTGAAGTGACCGAAAAGACCCAGGTGGCGGATGTCAACGGCGCCCTTTTCCTGGCCATGGGCATCTTCGCCGTCGCCTTCCTCGTCATCCTGTTCTCCGCCATTCCTGAACCCGAGCTGGAGGCTGCCAAGGCGGCCCCTGCCCAGAAGGAAGAAGGTGTCATCGAGTCGGTCAAGGGAGCCGTCAAGTTCCGTCATTTCGTGCTCGGTATCGTGGCCATCTTCCTATACATCGGTGTCGAGGTCGGCATTCCGAACATCGCCAACCTGTTCATGACTTCCAGCGCTGCGGAAGGCGGTCTGGGCATCGCAGCCGGTATCGCCGGCACTTTCGTGGGCGCTTACTGGTTCATGATGCTGGTCGGACGTCTGACCGGCAGCGCCATCGGCGGAAAGGTTTCCAGCCGCACGATGATGATTGCGACGAGCTGCGCCGGCATCGTCTTCCTCCTGCTGGCCATGTTCCTCCCGAAGAGCTGGGTCATCACCATTTCCGGCAATACGGTTCCCTTCGCCATCATCCTCATGGTCGCCTGCGGCCTGTGCACCTCCATCATGTGGGGTTCCATCTTCAACCTCGCTGTCGAGGGCCTCGGCAAATACACGTCCATCGCTTCCGGTATCTTCATGACGATGGTCGTCGGCGGCGGTATCCTTCCGATTGTCCAGGGCTTCGCGGCTGACAAGCTCAGCTTCCTCAACAGCTACTGGCTCATCATCCTCTACCTCGTGTACCTGCTCTGGTACGCCCTCCGCGGTTCCAAACCTGTTAACAAATAAGGAATATGGAAAAAGATCTCGTTATTGGAATTGATGTAGGCGGACAGACCACCAAATGCGGCATCGTGGATGCCCGTGGTACGGTCCTTACCCGGACCGTCATCCGCACGGACGATACGACGGATGCCAAAGAGTTCATCGCCCATCTCGCCGAGGCGCTCAAGCGCATCATCGACGAAGCCGAGGCGGAAGGAAGAATCCGCGGCATCGGTGTCGGCGCTCCGAACGGCAACTACTACACCGGTCACATCGAGTTCGCCCCGAACCTGAAGTGGACCATGGATGGAAGCAAGGTGATTCCGTTCGCCCAGTTATTGACGGAAGCCATGGACGGCATTCCCGTGTCCCTGACCAACGATGCCAACGCAGCGGCGGTCGGTGAAATGACCTATGGTGCGGCGCGCGGTATGAAGAACTTCATCATGATCACCCTCGGGACCGGTGTCGGCAGCGGCATCGTCATCAATGGGGAGGTGGTCTATGGCCATGACGGCTTTGCCGGTGAACTCGGCCACACCTGTGCGGTCCGCTACAACGGCCGTTCCTGCGGCTGCGGCAAGTCCGGCTGCCTGGAGGCCTACGCATCCGCCATCGGCGTCGCCCGCACGGCCCGCGAATGGCTGGAAATGACGGATGAACCGTCCTTGCTTCGTTCCCTGGAGGAAATCTCCTCCAAGGATGTTTACGAGGCCGCCAAGGAAGGCGACGCCCTCGCCCAGCGCGTCTTTGCCTTTACCGGCAAGATCCTCGGCGAGAAGTTTGCCGACTTCATTGAGTTCTCCGCTCCGGAAGCCATCGTCCTCTTCGGCGGGCTGGCCCATGCCAAGGAGTTCCTGACCGAACCGATCCAGCAGGCGATGGACGCGAATGTCCTGCCCCTGTGGAGAGGCAAAGTGAAACTCGTCTATTCCCAGCTCAAGGAATCGGATGCCGCCATTCTCGGCGCTTCCGCCCTCGCTTGGGAACTGTAATTCTCTCCTATCCGGCGATAATCCGGCGGTCTTCTTCGCGGTCGATGCCACGGCGCTCGTCCAGCCGGTCGCGAACCCGCCGGAGGGCGTCCCGGTGCTCGATTACCTTGTTCTCGGCAAAGACGGCCAGGAAGGAAAGGAAGTAATAAATCACGGTCTGTAGGGTCATCGCACGGATTTCCGGGGCGATGGTTTCGAGTGTCCCGCCCGCCGTGTTCAGGTTGATGAAGGCCCGGCAGCCGAAGGTGGAGGGAAACAGGAGCGCGACTTTCTGCCAGAAGGGAGGAATCGCCGTCATCGGCCAGGAGAAACCGGTCAGGAACAGGCACATCGGTGAAACGGACAGGAACAGGACGAAGACCGTTTCCCGGCGGGTGATCAGCGTGGACCAGGTAAAACAGAAGAAGATACAGTCCACGATGTAGAAGAGCAGCAGGACCTCCACCTCCCACCATTCGCTCCGCTGCGGGAAATGGAAGAGCCAGGGAATCAGGAGGGCGATCAGCGTCCCGATGACGAGATAGATGGAGAAGTAAGCCGCTCCCCTGCCCAGCAGGACACGTCCGATGCCCAGCCCCTGCAGCTGGTCCGGCAAGGAGGCGAAACTGCGGTTGCGCTCCCGGAGGGTTCCCGACAGCAGGGACGAGCCGTAGAACATCGTCTGCTGGATGACCAGCAGCAGCGCCGCCGAGATGAAGAAAATCGTGTACGAGAAGGGGCGGTTGTAGGGCATGCTCTCATCGGAGAGTACCGGCTGGACCGCCTGATAGGCCTGTTGGGCATCCATCCCGGAGGCGGCACATCTTTCCACCTGGATCTCGTGCATCTCATCCAGCATCACGAGGCTCGTTCCCATGGTCAGACACTTGTAATACAGGAAACTGGACATGTCGGCATAGGTGGAGACATGGCCTTGCTCTCCCCGCACCAGCGAGGCGTCGAAATCCGACGGAATGTAGATGATGCCATGGACCTTCTGCTGCTGCATCAGGCGCTGCGCTTCGGACATGGAGGCGCAGTAGATGAGGATTTCGCATTCCCGGGTGGCGTCCACCTTCTCCAGGTAGCGGCGGCTGTAGGCCCCGCCGGAGTTGTCCACGACCGCCACGGGCATGTCGTCCACGGTCCCGTGGCTGTAAATCAGGTTGTACAGGACCGGATACAGCAGGCCGCCGACAAAGAAGATGACCATGACGCCGGCATCCGAAAAGATGAGGCGCATCTCATGGAAGAAAATCCTGTAGGCATCCCTGATCCAGGCCCCGATATTTTTAGTCCCTTTCATAATCTTGACGGATATATGCCCGTTCCAGACGTCCCGTCACCAGCGGAGGGAGGAAGAGGAACAAGAGCAGGTGCACCACTTCTTTCCACCAGCCTGCCATGCCGCTGCCGAAGATGGTCTCCTGGACATGGAACAGGTAATAATGGCGGAGCGGGAAGATGGCCGAAAAGCCCTGGACGTATGGCGGCATCGCCTCCACCGGCAGGGAGAAACCCGCCAGCGAAAAGCCCAGGACGCTGATGATGGCTCCGACGGAGATGGCCAGCCGGAGCACGGGGAAGAGCCCGATGATGAACAGGCCCATCGCCTCGGAGGCGGCCACCAGCAGCAGAACATCCAGGAACATCCACCAGAGCGAGCCGTGGATGGGATATTGAAGCCAATGGAACAGAAGCAGTTCCATGAAAATCCCCATCAGGGTGAACAGCAAGGTACAGGGCAGCAGCTTTCCCAGCATCGCCTTGTCCATGGAGCCGCCTGCGGTCCGGAGCAGGTGACGGGAGGTGCCGTATTTCAGCTCCGCCCCGACGGAATAGATGGTAATCAGGATGACAATCATTTCCAGCACGCCCGGCAGCAGGACCCCGTTGAGGTAAACCCCATAGTTGGTCGCGGGATTTCCGATCTGGTGCTGGTCCAGGACGATGGGCTGGATGCGTGCGCGGATCTCCCGTTCATTCATGCCGCGGGCCCGGTAGAACTGCCGCTGGACAGCACCGTTGGTCAGGTTCACCATCGTGAGGATGTCCTTGTAGGCCAGGGCGCCGCCGACGAAATACAGGGAATTGACATAGTAGCCGATATGCGGCTGACGGCTCGCCTGGATGTCGGCATTGAAATGCTCCGGAATGACCAGGAAGGATGTCAGACGGCCGGTCTCCATGTCCCGGCGGGCCAGGTGGAGGTCGTCATAGTAGATGACCTGTCCGAGCTGCGTGGCATCCAGCTGCTGGCAGAAGGAACGCGAGGTGGAGGACTGGTCCAGGTCCACCACGCCGATGGGCAGGTCCTTCGGCAGCCCGTCCCGCATCAGCGTCAGATAGAACACGGCATTGAACAGCAGCACGCCGACCGACGCGATGATGTACAGGGGCCGCTCCCGCCAGATACGGATTTCCCGCCGGATGATATTCCAGATATCCCTCATTGCTCCATCAGTACGCTCATACCCGGACGCAGGCCCTCCACGGGACCGTCCGGCCGTGCCCGGACTTCGAAGGTACGGGTGTCGAACTCGCCGATTTCGCGGGTCGCCTTCCAGGTGGCATAGGATTCCCGGACCGAGAGATAATAGACCGTCGCCGTGACAGGGGCGTTCCGCAGCGCAGGGACCCGCAGGGTGATCTTGTCGCCGCTGCGCATGCCGTCCAGGCGGTCCTCCCGGATGTTGAAGGTGAACCACATGTCGCTCAGGTCCTGGATGGTCATGATCGGCGCCCCCTGGCCGACCAGTTCACCGACCTTGGGATAGATGTCCGACACGACCCCGTCGGAAGGGGCTGTCAGGCGTATCTCGTCCCGGTAGGAATTGACCAGCTGGACCGCCGCTTCCGCCCTTTCAACGAGGGCCACGGCCGCATCCTTGTCTTCCTGACGGGCGCCTTTGACCGCCATGTCGTACTGGGAGCGGGCGGCCCGGGTCGTCGCGAGGGCGGCCCGGTACTGGGCCTCCACCTCGTCGAATTTCTGGTCCGAGACGACCTTCTGCTCGTGCAGGGCCTTCATCCGCTGGTAGGATTTGCGCATGACGGCCTCCCCCGCCCGGGCCTTCTGCCAAAGCTCATAGGCTCCGGTGATCTGCTCCTTCTGGGCGCCGTTCATGGCCTTGTTCTTCTGGGCCTCGGCGGCGGCATGGGCCGCATTGGCCTCGGCAATCTTGGAACGGATTTCCGGCGAGTCGATGATGACCAGCGTATCGCCCTTGCGGACCATCTGGCCTTCCATGGCCCGGAATTCCTCGATACGGCCGGGAACTTTGCCGGAGACCCGGTACTCCGTGGCTTCCGCCTCGCCCTGAATGACGACCGGCCGGGGCCGGGAAACCAGGTATCCTACGACGGATACCGTCACAAGGATGGCGACCAGGGCGGCAACCCCGATCAACAAATTGTAATTCTTTTTCATATCGTTACTGTGAGTCTAAATCGCTTTTGTAATTGCCCTCGGCCTTCTGGAGCGCCGTCCAAGCCATCTGGAGTTCGATTCCGGCGTCGATGTAGTCGCTGTGGGCGGAGAGCCAGGCCGTCTGGGCGCCGAGGACGGTGTGGGTCGGAATGACGCCCGCTTCGAAGCCGGCCGTCGCCGTCCGGAGGTTCTCTTCGGCGCTGTCCAGATTGGCAAGCGCCGCCTCTACCTTCTGCAGCGCCTCGTCCATCAGATGCCGCTGCTGGGTCACCTGGAGGTTGATCAGCTGCTTGGCGTCTTCATACTGGTCGCTGTACAGACGGGCTTCCGCCTGGGCCTTCTTGTATTTGTTGAGGGCTTCGAAGCCATGGAAAATCGGCACTTTCACCATGACGCCGGCACTCAGCATCCCCCCTTGCCAGGTATGCTGGAAACCGTTGTAGGAGTTCGGGTTCGTCACGGCGAAGTTGCCCAGCAGGGCGACTGTCGGCATCATGTCCGCCCGGACGACCTTGGCCTTGCGGTCGAAAATCTTTCCCGCCAGCTCCAGCGAACGGGTTTCCGGCCGGTCGGCGAAAATGTCTTCCAGGGATTTCCCGGAGGCCGCCGCCGGCTGCGGAATGACATCCAGGTTCTCGTCCGCGAGGGTGATGGCCGTGTCCAGGGGCAGGCCCACCCGCTTGCAGAGCAGCATCTTCGCCAGTTGAAGGCCGTTGGTCGCCTTGGTGCGGGACATCTGCGCCTCGTTGGACTTCACCTTGATTTGAAGGGCGTCCGAGGCCGTCATCACGCCCGCCGCCACGGAGGCGTTCACATCTTCCTCCAGGGCATGAACCAAGTCCGCGTAGGACTCCGCCAGGCGTTTTTTGCCTGCGATAGACACGATTTGCCAGTAGGCCTGGTCCACATCCGCGATGACATCGGCGTAGGCCATGTCGTATTTCGATGCGGCCAGGTCGGCGGCATAGGCGGCCATCTGGTTGGAATAGATGATTTTACCGCCCACGAAGACCGGCTGCTTGACGGTGATGGTCCCGCCGAGGAGATTGTGGATGTCCGGATGGAGCGAGGCGTCGATTTCCTCGCCGATGGCGTTGACCGGGCCGGCGATTTCCGGCAGGCGGCCGCTGGCGCGGAGTTCTTCCAGGAAGGCCTGGCCAATGACCCCGACCGACTCTTCCGCCGTCTGCCAGATGGCATCCTGCAGGAGGGTTCCCATGCCCCTCAGACGCGCCGAGCCATCCTCGCTGATCAGCGCGATGTCACGGTTGTTATAGAGATAGGCGCCGGTCGCCGTAATTTCCGGGAAATAATTCGCCAGGGCGATTTTGCGGTCATAAGAGGCCATCTCGACCTGCGTACGGGCCTGGTCCAAGGTCTTGGACGAGGCTACGGCCATCTCCCGGCAATCCTCCAAGGTCAGTGTCCGGCTTTGGGCCTTTACGGGCGCCACGCCGGATACCAGCAGCACAGCCATCATGATTACGATTCTGTTCATATTTCTACCTTTTGACAGATTGACAAAGTAACAAAAGCGCAGACATGTCAACAAATAATTTGCCATTATTACCCATAACGAAGATACAAATGGCCGCAATATTTTTATTTTGGTCGAATAATGCGAAATAAAGAATAATTTTCGACGAAGATTCTTATCTTTGCAAAAAAAACGACAATATGGAAGAATTGCAGACCATCGATATCCAGCGCATCCTTGCCCTGAGTCCTTTCATAAATGAATCCTCCATCGGGGATGACGTCATTCTCGGGGAAGTCAGCGGCAAGCGGATCGAAGCGAGCCAGACCATCCTGAACATGCTCAAATATCCCGTCCGCTTCGACGGCTACATCCTTTTCTTTCTGAAGAAGGGCCACCTCAAAGTGGACCTCAACCTCAATTCCTATGAGGTACGCGAGAATTCCCTGCTGATCAACGTACCGGGGAACATCATCCGGCTGTCCGACTACGACGAGTCCCATATCGGCGATGTGGAGATGGTGTTCGTCCTGGTTTCGAAAGAATTCATGAGCGGCATCCGCTTCGATTTCGCCAAGGTCTTCCAGGAATCCATCCGCCTGCTGGACAATCCCTGCATCACCCTGTCCCCCGAACACCTGTCCATCGCGGAAGACTACTTCAACTTGGCCCGGAAAATCCTCCGCTCCCCCCAACGGAACAAGCGGGAGATCATCGGCAGCCTGCTGACATCGCTGACTTACGTTTCCGCGGACGTCTGGGAGGAGCAGCTGGACCAGGCCAAACAGCACGCCGGCGGGTCCTCCGCCCGCACGAAACAAATCTTCGACCGCTTCATCTCCCTGGTCAGCGAGCACCACAATTCCCAGCGCAACATGGCCTTCTACGCCGACGAGCTCTGCCTGACGCCGAAATACCTTTCAAAACTGATCAAGCAGGCCTCCGGCCGCAGCGCACCGGAATGGATCGACGCCTTCGTCATCCTGGAAGCGAAGAACATGCTCAAGTATTCGGACATGGCCATCAAGGAAATCGTCTATAAGCTCCACTTCGCCAACCAGTCTGTCTTCTACAAGTTTTTCAAGGCCCATACAGGCCTGACGCCGTCGGAGTACAGGAAGGGGTGATAGCTAGCCGATTAGGATTATAATCTAAAAGTAAAAAATTTTATTTAGATAAATAATCGTAAGAAATTTGGATTATCCGGTTTTAATTTATATCTTTGTTCCCGGACAACGAAGTTACTTCGTGTCTATTTGTTAAGTTCGTTTTATATACCGGCCGGCGCTCTTGGGGAGGAGCGCCGGCAATTCATTTAGAAGCTGTTTTGAAATAATTCCTCTCGTTTCTTACGGCGTCTTGCCGGTCATTTTTGCCCTCCTCATCAGTCACGTAGCTATAAGCTACGCTCCTTCTTCGGATGTCAAAACTGCCACGACAAACCACCATAATAAACTTCGGGAACCATTCCAAAACAGCTTCTTATGAGCGCTGACGGACGGCCTCGAAAAGGAGGATGGCGGCGGAGACGGAGACGTTGAGACTGTCCAGGCGGCCGAGCATCGGAATGCGGATGTGCGCCGAAGCCGCCTGTCGCCACCGGTCGGTCAGCCCGGTGGATTCGGTTCCCATGACAAGGGCGGTCCCCCGCCGCATGTCACAGTCGTAATACAGGGAGGAATCCTGCAACTGGGCTGTCAGGATTTGGATATGGCGCGCCTGCAGCCAGGGTATGACCTCCTCGGTGGAGGCTGCGACAGTAGGGACGGTGAAGACCGCTCCGATGGAGGCGCGGATGAGATTGGGATTGTAGAGGTCGGTCAGCGGGTCGCAGATGATGACGGCATCGGCGCGGGCCGCATCGGCGCTGCGGAGGATGGCACCGAGGTTCCCCGGCTTCTCCACCGATTCCAGGACGACGATGAGAGGATTCTCCGGAAGATCAAGGTCTTCCAGCCGCCGCTCCTTCGCTTCCACTTCGGCGATGACTCCTTCCGTACTGCCCCGGACCGCGATTTTCTCGTAGAGAGCGGGTGACACCTCGACGGCCTTCAGACCGGGATAGCTGTCCTGACCGAAATACTCAGGACATAGGAAAAGGGTATGGACCGTGTAACCCGCTTCCAGGCAGTGTTCCAGCTCCCGACGCCCCTCGACGACAAAAAGACCTTGCTCCCGACGCGCCTTGGATTTTTCCTGCAGCAGGACGAGATTCTTGATCTTGGGATTCTGCGCCGAGGTGATGCGCTCCATTATTGGTCCGGAGCGATGGCCCAAACGATGATGTAAGCCCAGAAGCCGAACGAGCCGCAGAGCAGGGCGATGAGGAAGAGGATGCGGACCACGGTCACATCGACTTCAAGGTAGTTGGCGATGCCGGCGCAGACTCCGGCAATCTTCTTGTTCTGCTTGTCTAATACCAGTCGTTTCATGATAGCTGTTATTTATGCATGAAGGTATTTGTTCTCAAACCGTCGCTTCGCGACCCCTCCCACTTCGTGGGCCCCTCCCTCTTATGCGGCCGAGGGTGGCCACAGGTTTGAGAACAAATACCTCCATGCGTTTTAGAATTTCTCCGGACGCATGGTCGGGAAGAAGAGGACATCCTGGATGGTTTCCGCGCCCGTCATGAACATGGTCAGACGGTCGATGCCGATGCCGATGCCGGAAGTCGGCGGCATGCCGTATTCCAGCGCCCGCACGAAGTCATAATCGACATACATCGCCTCGTCGTCCCCCTTGGACTTGAGGGCGGCCTGCTCCTCGAAACGCTCCAGCTGGTCCACAGGGTCGTTCAGCTCGCTGTAGGCATTGGCCAGTTCCTTCCCACCTACAAAGAGCTCGAAGCGCTCGGTCAGGGTGTCATCGTAACGGCAGCGTTTCGTCAGCGGCGACATCTCGACCGGATAGTCGATGATGAACGTCGGCTGAATCAGGTTCTTCTCGCAGTATTCCCCGAAAATGGCATCGATCAGCTTGCCGACACCCATCTCCGGAGACACCTCCACATTGAGTTTCTTGCAGACTTCGCGGAGCGCCGCCTCGTCCATTCCCTTCACATCCACACCGGCGTACTCCTGGATGGCGTCGAGAATCCTGAGACGACGGAAAGGTCCCTGGAAGGAAATCTCGTTGCTACCGATGGTCTTCACCAGAGAGCCGGTCGCCTCGGCCACCCGCTGAAGCATCTTTTCGGTGAATTCCATCATCCAGAGATAGTCCTTGTAGGCGATGTACATCTCCACGCAGGTGAACTCCGGATTGTGGGTCTTGTCCATGCCCTCGTTACGGAAGTTCTTCGCAAATTCATACACCCCTGCGAAGCCGCCGACAATCAGGCGCTTGAGATAGAGTTCATTGGCGATACGCAGGTACATGTCCACGTCCAGGGCATTGTGGTGCGTGATGAACGGCCGTGCCGTTGCACCGCCCGGAATGGGCTGGAGGATCGGCGTTTCTACCTCCAGGCAGCCCGCCTCGTTGAAGCACTGGCGCATCGTGTTGATGATGAGCGCCCGCTGGACGAAGGTTTCTTTGACGGAAGGGTTCACCACCAGGTCCACGTAACGCTGACGGTAGCGCAGCTCCGGATCTTCGAAACTGTCATGGACCGTTCCGTCCGCATCGGTTTTTACGATGGGAAGCACCCGGAGGGACTTCGACAGGACGGTCAGCTGCTTGGCATGGACACTGAGCTGGCCGGTCTGGGTAAAGAAAGCAAAGCCCTTGATGCCGATGATGTCGCCGATGTCCAGGAGCTTCTTGAAAACGGTGTTGTACATCGTCTTGTCCTCGCCGGGACAGATCTCGTCACGTTTGACATAGACCTGGATACGGCCGGCGGCATCCTGAAGTTCCATGAAGGAGGCTGCGCCCATGACGCGGCGGCTCATGATGCGGCCGGCGATGCAGACGTCCGAAAAATTTCCTTTCTCGGGGTCGAAGCCGGCGGCGATTTCCGCCGTGGTCGTATTGATGGGGTAAAGCGGTGCCGGGTACGGATTGATACCCAATTCACGCAATTTTGAAAGGGATTCCCTTCTGCCGATTTCCTGTTCGTTCAGCTGATAATATGCCATAATCGTCCTTTATTTACAGATAAAGGACAAAGATAAGAAAAAAATGGGATAATCCCCACGGTTTATCAGAAGGGAAGGTCATCATCCGGAGCGGAAGTCACCGCAGCGGCGACCTGGGCAGTCTGGGTGACCTGGGGCTGCGGAGAGGACACCTGCGGTACCGCCGCCTGCGGGGCAGAAGGCTGCTCTCCACTGGGCTGGGCGCCGTCCTGACGGCGGCTGAGCAGTTGGATATTGTCCGCGACGACTTCCGTCACATAACGGGTACCGCCGTTCTGGTCCGTCCACTGGCGGCTGCGAAGCTTTCCTTCGATGAAAAGCTGGCTGCCCTTGCGGACATACTTTTCGCACAAGTCGGCCGAATTGCGCCATGCGACAATATTATGCCACTCCGTATTCTCACGAAGTTCTCCGTTGCGGTCACGGAAACGTTCGGAGGTAGCAAGACGGAAGGTAGCCACCTTCGGGGCCGCAGTGGGATTCGCGGGATTGGGTTCCAGGTAACGGACTTTCGGGTCGTCTCCAACGTTACCGATCAGCATCACTTTATTGAGAGCCATAACGATTTGTGTTTTATGCAATTGCAACTTGCAAAAAGCGGTGCAAGATACGCAAAAAAAACGGAATTTTACAAAACTTTTTCCATTTCTTCCACTTGCGGTATTTCGCCGGTGAAAAGCGAATAGCCGGCGACCGCCTGATAAAGCAGCCAGCGTCTGCCGGAGAGGTATCTCAGGCAGGGAGCGTGGGAGAGTTGCGGGCTTCGGTATTCCGCTTCCAGGACCACTTTCCCTTCCAGGGAGAGGAGCCCCGAAGGAATGGGCACGGATCCCGGAAGCGTGTAAATGACCACATCCGCCCAAGCCACGGCTTCCGGAAGCGACGGGGCCGTCTCGACGCCGAGGGCACAAGCAAGCGAAGACGCTTTTTCCGCGGTTCGATTCCAAAGACGCACCCCGCAGCCCAGTTCCAGGGCGCCGGCGGCCGCCGCCCGCCCGGCACCGCCGCAGCCGATGACAAGGGCCCGGGACAGTGCCCGATCGGCTTCCCGGAGGGAACGGATTACGCCTTCCACATCCGTATTGTATCCGGCGATGCCCGACGCTGTCTTCACGGCGAGATTCACCGCTCCGGTCAGGCGCGAGCGCTCCGAGGGGTGGTCCACGCTACGGAAAGCGTCCAGTTTGTATGGAGCCGTGATATTGATTCCGTCCAGACGGTCCAGGAAAGTCTGCCAGAGCGGTCCGAACGACGCTCCGTCCAGCAGTTCATAACTGTGACGGCCGCCATAGGCCGCGGCGAAAAGCCGCGGACTGCCGGACTGGGCCACTGGATGGCCGATAAGGGCAAAGTGTCCCATAGCTATTTGTGAAGCGTTTCGTAGGCGTAGGAGACCGCCCCGCAGAGGGCGTCCGTCACAACCTGGGACTCATGCGAAAGGGTGGCAAAAATCAGTCCGACCGGGAAAGGAATCCCATAGATGGACAGGAGCGCCCCCGCCACGACGGTATGGAAAGCGCCGAAGCCGCCCGGAACGGGGACGATGGAACTGAGCGCACCGGCAAACATCAGGAAAAGGGCGTCGGACATGCCCAGGGCATTGATTTTTTCCAACGACGCGGCCATTTCCGGGCTCAGACCCTCCGGGCTGATTCCCTGCAGGGACCACATCACCGTCGCACACATCAGCCAGTACAGCCCCCAGATGACAACCGTATAGGCAATGAAGAGCCAACCCTGTTTCATGCGGAGGCAGGACGAAAGTCCGTCTCCGACCCCTTTGATCAGGCTCCAGATCCGTCCCCAAAGCCGTCCCCTGTTCCGGAAACGCCAGCTCAGATAAACCCCGAGCGCGGCCAGCAGCGCCCCTCCGGCCACGATCCAGGCCAGTCCGGCCTTGCCGGAGAGCCCCGAAAAAATATTCTCCTCAAAGAAAGCGCCGAAGCGGCTCCACATCAGCGAAAGCAGCAGCGCCAGTACGATGAGGAGCGACAGCGCGTCCCAGATCCGGTCCATCACCACCGTACCGAACACCTTGTCCAGGGTAGCGAGCCGGTTCCCCCGCTCGCCACGCGCCGAATGCGAGGTCACATAGCCGCAGCGGACCACCTCGCCGGCACGGGGCAGGACCAGGTTGACCATCATGCAGATATTGTAGGCATTCCAGCAGGTCAGCGCCCGCGTGGACGGGTCGATGGGCAGCAGTTGCATCCGCCAGCGCAGGCCCCGGACGTAGAGCACCAGGGCACCCAGCAGCATGGATACGATCACCCACCCCCAACGGCAGGCGGCGAGTGCGGCCGCGAAATCCGACCACTGTACGCTCCGGAAAGAGAAGTACAGAAGGACGATGGCGACCCCTCCCCAAAGGATGTATTTCAGGATATTGACGACTTTCTTGTCCATAACAGACACAAAGGTAATGGAAAATTCCCGAATAATGCATAAATTTGTAAGCTACTAGCAAAATGACACCGCATATGAAATCCATCCTTGGCATCGGAAACGCCCTTACCGACATCCTCGCCGTCCTTCCCGACGACAGCCTCCTCAAGCAGTGGCATCTTCCCCTGGGAAGCATGCAGCACGTGGATATGGAGACCGGCGACCGCATCTGGGAAGCCCTGAAGGAGTATGGCGTCAAGTATGTTCCGGGCGGCAGCGCGGCGAACACGATTACCTGCACCGCCATCTTCGGCATGGAATCCGCCTTCCTCGGAAAAATCGGGAACGACGACCTGGGAAACCTGTTCAAAAGCACGATGGAGCAGTACGGGGTCAAGGCCCAGATGCTCTACAGCCGGAAATCCTCCGGCCGCTGCATGGTCTTCATCACCGGTGCCAATGCCGAGCGCACTTTTGCCGACTACATGGGCGCGACCCTCGAACTGTCCCCGGATGACCTGTCTCCCGAGCAGTTCGAAGGATACGACTATTTCCATATCGAAGGCTACCTGGTCCAAAACCAGGAACTGATCTCGAAGGCCGCGCGTCTCGCCAAGGCCGCCGGCTGCATCATCTCCATCGACATGGCCTCCTACAACGTCGTCGAATCCAACGACGCTTTCTTCCACAACCTGGTGGAAAACTATGTAGACATCGTCTTCGCCAACGAAAGCGAGGCGAAAGCCTTCACGAAGATGGAACCGCGCAGCGCCATCGACGAACTCGCCCGCCACTGCCAGATTGCCGTCGTCAAGGTCGGCAAAGAAGGCTCCATGGTCAAGAGCGGGGACGAGTACCATTTCATCGAGCCCTGGCCGGCCGTTCCGGTGGACGCGACCGGAGCCGGGGACACCTACGCCGCCGGTTTCCTCTATGCCCATTCGCTGGGCATGCCGCTGAAAGTCTGCGGAGAGGTCGGATCCATCATCGCCGCCAAGGTCGTGGAAGTCATCGGGACCAAGATTGACATTCCGCGCTGGCGGGATGCCAAGCAGGAAATCCGGGAACTGATCGCCGCCAATACCAAGTAAGCATGCTGGAAGGAGTCAAAGGTTTTTTCCGCTCGCGCGCCCTCGCGAAATACGCGTCCACGGAGCCGACCCGCATCACTCCGATCGGGAAGATCCGCTCCGCCGTGGCATTCATTGATGTCGAGGACACTTCCTTCAACGAATGTAAAGTAGCCCTCATGAACTTTTTCCGGGAAAGGGACATCAAGGGAGACATCTTTTTCTTCGATTTCCGGAAGCTGACCGAGGGAGAACGGCTGATCACTTCGATTACGACCACCGTCCTCCGCAAGGACCTCAACTGGTACGGCCGCCCGACCCGGGAAAAAGTGGACCTGATGCTCGAGGGAGAACCCGACATGTTCATTTCCCTGCTGAGAAAAAGCGATTTCCCGATCCATTTCATGGCGGCTGCGTCCAAGGCGCATTTCAAGGTGGGCCGTGTCCAGCTGCCCGGCAACATCTTTGACGTTGTCGTCTCCGATCCCGAGGATGCGCCGATTTCGGAGTTCGGCATCTTCCGGGAAATGTGTAAACTTTTCGAAAAAATCCAATGACGACCTTCCGGCACTATCTCATCGTCTTTCTGATTTCCATGGTCCCGCTGATTGAACTGCGCGGGGCCATCCCCTATGCTGTCGGATTCGGCCTGCCGATTGTGCCCTCCCTCATCATTTCCGTCATCGGGAATATGATCCCGGTCCCCTTCATCTTCCTTTTCGCACGCCGGATCCTGGACTGGGGAAAGGATAAGAAAGTCATCGGCGGCTTCTGCCGCTGGTGCCTGGAAAAGGGGCACAAGGGCGGGGAGAAACTCCAGGCGAAAGCTGGCGCCGGCCTGTACATCGCCCTGCTGCTGTTTGTCGGCATTCCCCTGCCCGGGACCGGCGCCTGGACCGGAACCCTGGCCGCCAGCCTGCTGGACATGGACTTCAAAAAAAGCGTCCTCTACGTCCTCGGCGGCCTGCTGCTGGCCGGAGCCATCATGCTCCTGGCCTCGCTCGGGGTCTTCGGAGCCATCCATATCCTGAACTGACTAAATTTTATCAATAATGACACTGAAACGATTTTTACTGTTTGCCGCAGCGGCCGTCATCGGCCTCAACTGCCTCACCGGCTGCCTCGCCGGCAAGTACATGTGCAACTATGCGCTCTTACCCAATCCGCATGGTGTGGATGACATCGAGCGTACCCGCCACAAGGCCGACTCCCTGCTGCCCGGCAGCACCAAATGGTACGACGACCTCAAGGCCGCGGGCGTGCTGAAAGACACGACCATCACCGGATACCGTGGCTTCAAGGTCCATGCCTGCTATGTACCGGCCGCCAACCCCGCCAAAGCCCAGGGAACGGCCATCGTTGTTCACGGCTACACCGACAACCACTTCGTCTTCCTGTATCTCGTCCGCATGTACCGGGACCAGTTCAACTACAACGTCCTCTTCCCGGATCTCCAGTACCATGGCCTCTCGGAAGGCGACCATGCCCAGATGGGCTGGTATGACCGGCTGGATGTGGAGAAATGGGCAGAAGTGGCCCACAATATCTTCAAGGATGATTTCATGGTAGTCCATGGCGTATCCATGGGCGCAGCGACGACGATGATGATGTCCGGTGACGAGTTGCCGGCCTATATCCGTGCCTTCGTTGAGGACTGCGGCTACGCCTCTGTCTGGGACCAGTTCAAGGCGAACCTCAAACAGACCTTCCACCTCCCTCCTTTCCCGATCCTGACCTCCGCCAACATCGTCTGCAAGAATCGCTATGGCTGGTCCTTTAAGGAGGCGTCCAGCATGGCCCAGCTTGCCAAGTGTGAGCGTCCGATGCTCTTTATCCACGGCGACGCCGACGATTTCGTGCCGTTCAGCCACCTGCAGATGAACTACGATGCGAAAGTCAAGGGATACAAGGAAATGTGGGTTGCCCCAGGTGCCGTCCACGCCAATTCCTACGCCAAACACCCCGAGGAGTACACCCGCCGGGTCAAAAACTTCCTGGAGAAGGTAAAAGCTATGTAAGAACCAGTTCCACCGGACAGTGGTCCGAGCCGTAGATGTCGGTGAGGATGTCCGTGGAAACGATCCGCTGCCGGATGGCGTCTGAGACGATAAAGTAGTCGATGCGCCATCCGGCATTTCTTGCGCGGGCATTCATCCGGTAGGACCACCAGGAATACTTTACCTCCCCGGGATGCTGATAGCGCCAGCTGTCGGTGAAACCCGCTGCGAGAAGTTCGCTGAGCTTTCCCCTCTCTTCGTCGGTAAAACCGGCGTTGAGATGGTTCGTAGAGGGATTTTTCAGATCTATCTCCTCGTGGGCCACATTCAGGTCGCCGCAGAAGACGACAGGTTTGGGAAGCGAGCAAAGATAGGAGCGCATCGCATCCTCCCACTGCATCCTGTATTCCAGGCGCCTGAGGCCGTCCTGGCTGTTCGGGACATAAGCGCAGACAAGGAAGAAGTCCTCATATTCGAGCGTGATGACCCGCCCTTCCTGGTCATGTTCCGGGACGCCGAGTCCATAACGGACTGACACGGGCGTATGGCGGGTATAGACAGCCGTTCCGGAATAGCCCGGCTTCTCGGCATAGTTCCAATAGGACTGGTAGCCGGGAAATTCCAGATCGATCTGCCCCGCCTGCAGTTTGGTTTCCTGCAGGCAGACGAAATCTGCGTCCAGGCTCACAAAGATATCGGCGAAGCCCTTCCCCGCCACGGCCCTGAGGCCATTTACGTTCCAGGAGATGAATTTCATACGCTATAGCCAAAGGATGGGACGGATATAGACATCTGTGGAAGTCTTGGAAACGGAAGTAAGCGAGCCGTCGATACTACTCACCTTATAGGCATTGCTCTTGCCATCCTGGATACAGGTCCAGAAAGATTTCTGAGAATCCTCCAGACTGAAAAGGACCTTTATTCCGAGATAGACGATATCACTGGCCGCCTGATAGGACGGCAGCATCCAGCCGCTGTGGCCCAGGGAGGAATAAGCGGAAGAGAGGGTCGACCAGCTCGGTGTGCCGCTCCAGGAAAAAGCCGTCACGCCAAAGGTCACGTTGTCGAAATAATTCACCACATAAGCGGGACGGATATCATAACTGGAACCTCTTTGTATATTGTACCAGAACAGGGCGAGTTTGTACGAATAATCCTTCTCTTTCTCACTGGTATTACTCTGGCTCGGCGCTGTCGCACCATTGATTGTCCAGTTGGAGCTTCCGCCCACATCTCCTGGATCGCTCGTCCATTTCCAGGTTTCCGCACTTTCTCCGCTCTCGTATGCCAACTTGGCGGAAACCACCCGGGCATGGGCACCATTCTTATTGGCAAAGCCCGGTTTTGTCAATTTGTTATACTCCGCGTCCCCGGTAGGAGCCGTCGCGTCGTACACCTGCCCGATATAGGTTCCAAGGCTTGTGTTCTTTTGGACGGGCCGTATCAGCGAATTATGGAAATACGTGCTTAGGCTACTGGTCTGCTTACGGATCCTCACCCCGCCGTCCGACCAGTAAAAACGCTTGTCCGAACTATTATAGTAAACAAAATCTCCGGGCTTGACTTCTGTGGCCAGATACTCCACGACAGAGAAGGACACGGTCTGGACACTGGTCGGCTTCTTCAAGTAATTGAGCGGGTAGAGCTTAACACTCATCGGCATATGGTAGACGTGGTCGGCAGAGATGGTCGTCAGAATCTTTCCTCCGCTGAGGGAGGAACTTGCCGATACATAATCCGTCCTTCCGTTCTGGGCATCGACTGAAACGTGGTCAACGCCCTGCTTGGCCGTCGTTGGAAGCACAGACCAAGTAATGACCGCCTTCGAGTCAAGCTTGATATCCGGAGTCGAGAGGGAATTGTCGACCGCACTGCCGGAGATGGTATAGGAAACGCCCGTCGGCTGATCATAGATGAGGAAAGAGCGTTTCGCTGAATACTCCCCATATTTCGCCGTGACGACTTTTATCATAGCGGCACCGGCGCCTTTTAAAAACGTTACGGACAAATTGTCGGAGTTTAGCGAGAAATAAGTCTTGTCGTAATCATACTGCATCGCGGGAGTCGTGCGGAGGGTTCCAGTCGTCTTATAGGAAAAGCCAAGGGCCTCACTATCTCCGGTCACACCTTCCACGACAGCTGTTGTCGAAACATTCAGGCCTGTAATATGTCCATATACCGTTACCGGAACCGTCACGGTCGATCCCGATCCCTTGATCGGTCGGAGGGAAATGGTCGCCGAACCGGCACTGACAGCCGTCAGTTTCAATTTCTTCGTACCCCTGACCTGTTCCACCGTGACGACATTGTTATTGCTGGAACTTACCCGGAGGTCTTCGGAATTGGCAGCCGAAGGATCCAGTGTCAGCGTCAGTTCACCGCTGGCGAGGGAGCCCTGGTCATCCAGTTCCACCTTGGCCGGAGAGACTTTGATACTTGAAATATCGTAATCAGAATACTCCGCCTGTTCCAGCACCCGGACGTTCACCTTCTTGCTTGCGGCAGGGCCTGATTTCGCTGCAATCGTCACCACCGTTTCTCCTTTTTTCACAGGCTTGAAGCGGATACCGCCCGTCACCAGTTGCCACTCGGCGATGCCAGTGGGCGCCGCACTGATTTTCAGCATGTCCAGACTGGCTTCTTTCGGATCCAGCGTCACGCCAATGGTCTTTCCCGCCTCATCCGCCAGATTCAGGGACAGTTCGTTGCCGCTTTCCACGCCCGTCAACGCAATGGTCTGGATCTCCACATCGGCGTAATCCTCGGGAGAAACCACCTGAACCGTCGCCTTGACGGAAGCGGCCGGACCGGATTTGGCTCCGATGGTCACCTGGGTCGAGCCGATTTTCTTCGGCTTGAACAGGATCCCCTCCGCCACGGTACTCCAGGACACGACACTGTCGTCCTTGAGCGTGACTTTCAGCAGCTGGGTTGACGCATCTGCCGGATCGAGGCTCACCAGAAGGATCTTCCCGTCCGTATGGTCCGTAGACAGGATCAGTTTGGGGACCGGCAGGGATATTTCATTGATTTCCACATTCTCAAGCGGCGAATGGCCGCCGTTGTCCGTAGAATCATTCCCCTTTTCTTCCTTGCCACAGGCAAAAGCGAGCAGCGACACGGCGATGACAGTAAACAGCTTTTTCATTGTCAAAGATGATTTATTCCAATGTCCATGTAGCGCCCTCCTTGGTATCCTTGACGGTGATGCCAAAGGATGCGAGCAGATCCCGGATCCGGTCGCTCTCGGCCCAGTTCTTCTCGGCACGGGCTTTCCGCCGGTCCTCCAGGACGATATCCATAACCCCTTCCAGCGCCTTCTCCGCCTTGCCGGAGCTGCCCTCCACCTCCTCGTCGCGAAGACCCAGGACGCCGAAGACCACCTCGTCAAAGAGCTGCTTCAAGCCGGCGCGGTCTGTATCGGAGAGTCCTCCGGCATTTACCATCTTCACCGCCTCAAAGAGATGGGCGATGGCAACCGGGGTATTCATGTCGTCGCATAGGGCATCCCAGACCGCTTCCGAGAGCGCGGTTACAGCGGCAGAAGCCTCTCCCCCGGCCTCAACCGTTCCAAGAGCACGGGCCGCGGCCATCAGCCGCTTGTAACCTTTCTCGGCCGCCTGGAGTGCCTCGTTGGAGAAATCCAGGGTGGAACGGTAATGGGCCTGAAGGATGAAGAAACGCACCGTCATCGGGCTGTAGGCACGCTCCAGTTTCGGATGATTCCCGGAAAAGAGTTCCGGCAGCGTGATGAAATTCCCGAGGGATTTCCCCATCTTCTGGCCGTTGATCGTGATCATGTTGTTATGGACCCAGTAATGGACGCCTTCCGTTCCGCGCGAAGCCACATTCTGGGCAATCTCGCACTCATGGTGCGGAAACATCAGGTCCATGCCGCCGCCGTGGATGTCAAACTCGCCGCCGAGGTATTTCTCGCCCATGACGGAGCACTCCAGATGCCAGCCCGGGAAACCATCTCCCCAGGGTGAGGGCCAGCGCATGATATGCTCCGGCTCCGCCTTTTTCCAGATGGCGAAATCATAGGGAGCCTTCTTGTCCCCCTGGCCGTCCAGCGCACGCGTCCCTTCCAGGGTCTCGTCCAGGTTCCGGCCCGAAAGGATGCCGTACTTGTGGTCCCGGTTGTATTTCTCTACATCGAAATAGACCGACCCGTTGGATTCGTAGGCATAGCCCGCCTCGAGGATTTTCTTGACGGTCTGGATCTGCTCGATGATGTGGCCCGAGGCACGGGGTTCGATGGAAGGAGACTGGACATTCAGCGCCCGCATGGCCTCATGGTAGCGTTCCGTATAGGTCTGGACCACCTCCATGGGCTCCAGTTCTTCCAGCCGGGCCTTCTTGGCAATTTTGTCTTCTCCTTCGTCCGCGTCGTGCTCCAGATGCCCCACGTCGGTGATGTTGCGGACATAGCGGACCTTGTATCCGAGGGCCTTCAGCAGGCGGAACAGCACGTCATAGGTCACACCCGGACGGGCATGCCCCAGATGGGCGTCCCCATAGACGGTCGGGCCGCAGACATACATGCCCACATGGCCTTCATGCAGGGGCTTGAACAGTTCCTTCGTCCGGGTCCGGGTATTGGTCAGATAGAGGGGTCTCATTTCTTGCGGCGTTTACTGATCAGTTTTACTTCCGGCGCTCTCTTGTGCTGGGGAGCGACTTTCACAGGACCGATACACAGCACGGAGAGCAGCACCATTCTAAATCTGTTTTTCATCTTCATCATCGTCATCTTAATTATACAAATATCGTATTTTTTCGTCTGTATCGCAAATTTTAAGTAACTTCGCGCCATGATTATCGATGGAAAACAGATCTCAGCCGAGTTGAAGGCGGAGGTAGCGCAGCGGGTCGCCGAAGCGGCCGCGCAATATGGACGGGTGCCGCATCTCGTCGTTATCCGCGTAGGGGAAGACCCGGCAAGCGTCGTCTATGTCCGGAACAAAGCCAAGGCCTGTGAGGCCTGCGGCATCCGGAACACAACCCTTGTGATGGACGAGAATACACCGGAAGAAGTTCTGCTTCAAAAGATTGCCGCGTTGAACGTCGACCCCGGTGTCGACGGCATCCTCGTTCAACTGCCCCTCCCCCGGCAGATCAGCGAGGCGAAGGTCATCGCCGCCATCGACCGGGCGAAAGACGTGGACGGATTCCATCCGCTGAATGTCGCCGGGCTCTGGCAAAAGACCCCGCACATGGCTCCCTGCACGCCGAAAGGCATCCTGAAACTGCTCTCGGCCGCGGGCGTGGACCCCAAGGGAAAACGGGCCGTCGTCATCGGCCGGTCCAACATCGTGGGCTTGCCTGTCGCGAAGATGCTGCTGGACGCCAACGCCACCGTCACCCTGTGCCATACCCGGACCGTGGACCTTTCCTCCGTTACCCGCGAAGCCGAGATCCTGGTCGTCGCCGCCGGACGGCCCCGGATGATCACCGGCGACATGGTCTCGGAAGGTGTCGTCATTATCGATGTGGGCATGGACCGGGACCCCGATACCGGCAAACTCTGCGGCGACGTAGACTTTGACAGCTGCGCCCCGAAAGCCTCCGCCATCACGCCGGTCCCCGGCGGCGTCGGCCCCATGACCATCGCCTGCCTAATGGAAAACACGCTGGAGTGTTTCCTCCAGCGTGTCAGCAATTAATCTTCTTTTACCGGACGTCTCTTGGCCGTTCCATGGACCCGCGGCTGAGCGCGGCGTCCCGACAGGGTCGGCGTTCCGTGGAAGGACCCCGCCGCCTTCGTTACCGGCGTCACCTTCAGCGGGAAGACCATCTGGTTGTGCGTGTCATAATCATACAGCCAGGGAACGGATGCGTTGTAGTGGTACCAGAGGTTGTCTTTGTAACTCCAGCTTGAAAAGCGCATGGTCTTGTAGGTCAGGAGGGCACCGTTGTCGAACTTGACCGACTCCGGATGGAGGTACCAGCCGTCCGCCCCGTCGTCTTCCAGATAGGAGAGCGCAGCCCCTTCCTTGTCGTCCACCTTCTCACCGTCCGATTCCGCCCAGGTTCCGACGAACACCTTGTCAAAACGGCTGCCGTCCGCCTCATTGTCCTCGCCAATGGTCTGGACATAGAAGACCGGGACCTTCCTGACCGGGTCATAGCGGGCAAAGAGCCAGTCTTCGCCCATGTCCTGGTTCATCGCGGCACGGCCGGATTCCCAGCCCCAGACATAGTAAAGCAGGTTGTTCTCCGCATGGCCGATCTCGATGTCATAGCCGATTTCGCCGTCCGAAAAGCGGTAGTTCCCGATCCAGTCCAGATATGCCTGGGAGGCATCGTCTTCCACGATCGTTATCCGGGCGCCTGCATAATTGCCGGTCAGTTTGCGCGCTTTCGTCACCTCGATCATGTACATCGTATAGTCACCATGGATCATCAGATCGAAAGCAACGCTCTGGCTCTTGTCAAAGACATTGCCCGTATCCTCATAGAAATGATCCGTCAGGGCATCCACCTGCTCCTTGAAGAAGGTCTTCAGGTCGGAGGGTTCTTCCTCACGGGCAGTCCATCGGACGATGAAGTAA
Organism: Bacteroidales bacterium; assembly: GCA_016281015.1. GTDB lineage: Bacteria > Bacteroidota > Bacteroidia > Bacteroidales > UBA932 > Cryptobacteroides. Next base: position 4,923 of record JAEEHS010000050.1, on the reverse strand, counting down.
TTCGTTCCGGTATAGGTGAAGTTGAAATTCTCGACCGTGTCGTTGCTGCCGTCGGCCGTATAGATACCGCGGCCTTTGTACACCACCTTCCAGTCCGAGCGTTCGGTCAGGGTTACGGTCCCGGACGGCGTCGTTCCGCCGCCGTTGTTGCCGCCGTTCCCCCCATTTCCGCCGTTGTTTCCGCCGCTGTAATGGCTACCGCGGCCGGTATCCTCCCAGGGATCGAATTTCGTGCAGCCCACAAGGGCCATGAGGGCGAGCATACTCGCCAACATTATCCTGCAAGTTCTCATAGTCTTTCAGAGATTGGTTCTGCAAAGATAATACAAAAAACCGGCCAAAACCAATATCGCCCTCAGAACTGCAAGGTCAGGCCCATACCCGCGACGGGGCGGATACCTGTCGGCGATGGAACCGCCTGAACAAGCGGGGCCATGGACAAAGACATGCCCGTCATACGCTTATGGTACAAGTCCTCCGAGTAGAGACTCTTTACATGGGCGACATGGTATCCGTCTATGATTGAGGCAATCTCCGCACCCAAGGTTATCAACAAACCACTCCAAAAAAGGACCTGGCCATTTGTGTACAAATCTTGAGATTCGTAATAAGCCCCCGAACTGGACGATACTGCGCCAATACCATACGCAAAATATCCGGTCAATCCCGTCAAAAGAAAAAACGTTCCCCTTCCAGGTTCGCCCATGACATATTGTCCCACGCCCGGCAAAAGGAGATTCAGCCAAGCCAGGCCAGTGCGATAACGAGGATCAATCAAACTATCAAAGTCATCCTCGTTGTATAGTGATTTCAACTTCTTGTATCTCATCCCCCTGACCACCGCATCCGGATCCGAAGCATAAAAACTGTATGCCTCCGGCATAGTCCGGGGCAACGTTTCCTTTACCTGTGCCATCGCTCCCAGCGGAAGCAGCAAAAGCAATAACAGTGAGAGTTCCTTTTTCATAATCACTTCATTATAAGAGCCTGGTTAAACTAATAATTTCCGGATGTGTCTCTGCAAATGTAAATCATTATCTGCTAATTTACAAGAGACTGTCCGATTTACTGTCGGTCCAGCTTTACGGGCACGTTTTCCGGCGATTTCCTGCCCGACGGCGTGATTTTGACTCGCCGGGGCAGGTTTTGGAGCGTTTTCCTGCCCGGACGATGCCATGGGCGGGGAAGGTCCTGGCAACGTTTGGGGAAGGTCGACTTTCACGGACAGGACCGTCCCCACCGAAATGCCACCACAGTGACCTCTGATGCAGAATCGCCGGGGAAGGTCCCCACACTCAAATTCGACCTTCCCCAAATAAGTCCACCACCTTCCCCATTCACACCCGGGACCTTTCCCGAACGCCCCTGACACCTTCCCCGGAAAGATTCGTTCCCCCTGTCCGCAGGCGACAACCAACAGGCGGAAAGCCGCGCGGGATTAAGGGGCAGAGCCCCTGGCATTAAGGGCGGAAGGGATGCGGGCGAGCGATAGGAGGGCGGAGAAGAAGCGGAGCCGAGGGAAGCGGCGTGCCCGAAGGACGAGGCGGGCGGAGCCGGGCAACGCCCCGGCGGAGAACGGCGAGGACGGAGGGACGACGGCGTGTGTCTGAAGGACGTTACGAGTGCGGAACGGACGGCTCGAGCTCCGCTCGATGCCGGAAGTGAAGCGCTCGTAAAAGGACTGAGTTAGCCGTCGAGGCGCTCCCCGACGGCGGAGCCCCCGCCCGACGTGCGAGAACGCGCCCTTCCGGCCCCTGACCGGCGCGGCGGAAAGCACGGCCCTCGGGCAACAGCCAGCCGCAGCAACCTGCGGAAGAACGAAAACGCGGAAAATCGTTCTTCGGCAGGTCACAAGGGCGATTCTGGAGGGCCGAAAGCAAAAAACCGCCCCTCGCAGCAGGTGCGGGGGGCGGCATGAATCAGAGAGAACGACTAGAGGTCGTTCATCTGCTCGGCGTAGTCGGCCTTGGAGGCCACCTCGATGGAGGCGTACTCGCTCAGACCGGTACCGGCGGGGATGAGGTGACCGCAGATGACGTTCTCCTTCAGACCCTCGAGATGGTCCACGCGGGCACGGATCGCAGCCTCGCTGAGGACCTTCGTCGTCTCCTGGAAGGAAGCGGCGCTGATGAAGGAACCGGTCTTCAGGGCGGCGCGGGTGATACCCTGCAGCACCTGGGAGGCGGTCGCCGGCTTCGCCGGACGCGTCACCATCATCTTCAGGCCCTGACGCTCGAGGGAGGCGTTCTCCCCGCGAAGGTCACGGGCACCGATGATCTGGCCCTGTTCATACTTGACGCTGTCTCCGGCATCCTCGATGTAGAACTTGCCGTAGATATCGTCGTTGCGGTCCATGAACTCCCACTTGTCCACCAGTTCCTCCGGCAGGAATTCGGTGTCGCCCGGATCGCCGATCTGGACTTTCCGCATCATCTGACGGACGATGATTTCGAAGTGTTTGTCGTTGATGGTCACACCCTGGAGGCGGTACACAGCCTGTATCTCGTTGACGATGTACTCCTGCGCCTTCACCGGGCCAAGGACATTGAGGATGTCAGTCGGCGAGGTACCACCGTCGGACAGACGGGTACCGGCCTTGACATAGTCGTTCTCCTGGACGAGGATCTGCTTGGTCATCGGAACATCGTAACGTTTCTCGACACCGCTGCGGTTCTTGATGATGATCTCACGTTTGCCACGCTTGACCTTGCCCATGATGACCTCACCGTTGATCTCGGAAATGATCGCCGGGTTCGACGGTGTACGGGCCTCGAAGAGTTCGGTCACCCGCGGCAGACCGCCGGTGATATCGCCGGCCTTGCCGATGGCGCGCGGAATCTTGATGATCACGTCACCGACCTTCACCTTGTCACCGTCACCGACCATGACATGGGCACCGACCGGCAGGTTGTACTGACGGAGCGTGTTGCCCGCGTCGTCGAGGATGACGATGGACGGGTTCTTGGTCTTGTCGCGGCCTTCGATGATGACCTTGTCCTTGTTGGAAGAGTACTCGTCGGCACTCTCCTCGCGGTAGGTCACGCCCTCGATCATGTGCTCGAAGCGCAGGGTACCGGCGCTCTCGACGATCGTCGTGGCGTTGTAGGCATCCCATTCGCAGATGAGGTCCCCCTTCTTGACGGATGCTCCGTCCTTGAAGTACAGCACCGAGCCGTAAGGGATGTCATACTGGGAATAGGTCATGCCGGTCACCTCGTCCACGATCCTCAGTTCGGTCATCCGGCTGACGACCACATCGCGCTTCGTACCATCTTCCTCCACCCGCTCGATCGTACGCAGCTCCTCGAACTGGAGGCGGCCGTTGTACTTGGATTCGATGGAGTTGTCGGCCACGGCACCGGAAGCGGTACCACCGACGTGGAAGGTACGGAGGGTCAGCTGGGTACCCGGCTCACCGATGGACTGCGCGGCAATGACACCGACCACCTCGCCCTTCTCGACCATGCGGGAAGTGGCCAGGTTGCGGCCATAGCACTTGGCGCAGACACCGTGACGGGACTCGCAGGTCAGCACGCTGCGGATCTCGACCTGCTCGATCGGCAGGCTGTCGATCAGCGCAGCCGTGTCTTCGCGGATTTCCTCGCCGGCCGCGATAATCAGCTCACCGGTCAGCGGGTTGTAGATGTCATGGACGGAAGTACGTCCCAGGATGCGCTCGCCGAGCGATTCGACAACCTCATCCTTGTTCTTGATGGCGGTCGCCACCAGACCGCGGAGCGTACCGCAGTCCTCTTCCGTGATGATGACATCGTGGGAGACGTCCACCAGACGGCGGGTCAGGTAACCGGCATCCGCCGTCTTCAGGGCGGTATCGGCCAGACCCTTACGGGCACCGTGGGTCGAGATGAAGTACTCCAACACGGTCATGCCTTCCTTCAGGTTCGACACGATCGGGTTTTCGATAATCTCGGCACCGGCGCCGCCGCTCTTCTGCGGCTTTGCCATCAGGCCTCGCATACCGCAAAGCTGGGTGATCTGTTCCACGGAACCACGGGCACCGGAATCCAGCATCATGAACACCGGATTGAAGCCCTGCTGGTCAGCGGAAATCTCCTGCTTGACGATGGCCTTCAGCTGGTTGTTGACCGAGGTCCAGAGGTCAATGACCTTGTTGTAGCGCTCGTTGTTGGTGATAAAGCCCATCGCATAGTTCATCTTGATGGACTCCACCTCCTTATAGCCCTTCTCGATGAGCGTGTACTTCTCCTCAGGGATCAGCACATCGCCCAGGTTGAAGGAGATACCGGCCCGGAAGGCCTGGTAGTAGCCCAGGTTCTTGATGTCATCGAGGAACTGGGCGGTACGGGTCACACCCGTGGACTTGATGACCGTCGTAATGACCGTGCGGAGGGCTTTCTTGCCCAGCAGCTCGTTCACATACGGGACCTCGTCCGGAACGTACTGGTTGACAATGATACGGCCGGGCGTGGTCTTGACCATCTCGGTGCCCTTCGACGGGTCCTGCTTGTCCTTGGGCAGGCGGACCAGGATCGGGGCGTGCATCTCGACCACTTTCTCATCATAGGCGATAATCACCTCTTCCGGACCGTAGAACCGCATGCCGGATCCCTTGGCGCCCGGACGTTCCTTGGTGATGTAGTACAGACCGAGGACCATATCCTGGGACGGGACCGTGATCGGGGAACCGTTGGCCGGATTGAGGATGTTGTGGCTGCCGAGCATCAGGAGTTGGGCCTCCATGATGGCGGCGTTGCCCAGCGGCAGATGGACAGCCATCTGGTCACCGTCGAAGTCGGCGTTGAAGGCCGTACAGGCGAGCGGATGGAGCTGGATGGCCTTTCCTTCGATCATGCGCGGCTGGAACGCCTGGATACCGAGACGGTGGAGGGTCGGAGCACGGTTCAGGAGGACCGGATGGCCCTTCATCACGTTCTCGAGGAT